>NZ_JBFAHN010000005.1:0-534747 GCF_040654175.1 Streptomyces sp. NPDC050738
GTTAAGCACGCCGCCAGCGTTCGTCCTGAGCCAGGATCAAACTCTCCGTGAATGTTTTCCCGTAATCGGGATCACACATCGGAAGAGCGGAACGAGCAGTCGGAATAGGACTGTTCGTTCACTGCGTCCTCGCTGTGTTGCCTTCCCGGCAAAGGGAAGGGCTTTTTCAAAGGAACCACCAACCCCATCGAAGATGAGGCCGGGGTATCAACATATCTGGCGTTGACTTTTGGCACGCTGTTGAGTTCTCAAGGAACGGACGCTTCCTTTGGTCCCATTTCACTGGGCCCTCCGGGCGCTTCCCATTCGGTGTTCCACCACTCTATCAGGCCTTTTCGCTCTCCCTGACCACCAATTCTGCAGACATGCAGAAGCGGAATCCGGGTTAGGATCTGGGCTAATTAGAGGCCGCCGACCCCCGACTCAAAGTCGCGTTGGGGTCAGGCAGGAGTACGACAGTACAGGGTGGCAGCAGACGAGGCAAATCGTTTGCGGTACGCCCCTAGGTCCGCCAACCGGTCGCTCTCAGGCGGAACCGGGACTTCTTATGACTTACCCTTCTGAACAGTACGCCGTCCTGGACAGGTAGCGACGGCGGCACACGAATCTCCACCCCCTGGGAGGCTCCCTATGACCAGCGTGACGTCCCCGCTTGCCGGACGCGCCATCGGACTCGCCGCAGTGCCGGACCCCGTGTTCTCCGGCGCGATGGTGGGCCCCGGCACCGCTATCGACCCCGTACGCGAGCCGTCTGCGGCCGTGTCTCCGGTCGACGGCATCATCGTGTCCTTGCACCCGCATGCCTTTGTCGTCGTCGACGACCAGGGGCACGGGGTGCTGACGCACCTCGGCATCGACACCGTTCAGCTCAACGGTGAGGGCTTTGAGCTCCTCGTCAACAAGGGTGACACGGTGACGCGCGGCCAGGAGATCGTCCGGTGGGACCCGGCAGCCGTCGAGGCCGCGGGCAAGTCTCCCGTGTGCCCGATCGTGGCGCTCGAGGCCACCGCAGAGTCACTCACCGACGTCCGTGAGGACGGCGACGTCAAGGTCGACGACGTTCTGTTCGGCTGGCAGTGACCTCGGCGCCGTCATGACGGCGAGTTGGACATCCACCGCGGCGAAACGGTTCGCCGCAACAATCGGAGACGGGTGAAATGCAGACAACGCTGCGAGGCGTCGGCGTGAGCCACGGTGTGGCAATCGGCGAGGTTCGGCACATGGGTACGGCGGTTCTGGAGCCGCCGGCCAAGCAGATTCCGACGGAGGAGGCCGACCGCGAACAGGGGCGCGCTCGGCAGGCCGTGGAAGCTGTGGCAGCTGACCTGATTGCGCGCGGCAATCTGGCCGGTGGCGAGGCACAGCACGTGCTCGAGGCCCAGGCGATGATTGCCCAGGACCCGGAGCTCATGGCTGATGCCGACCGGCGGATCGCCGTCGGGTCCACCGCCGAGCGGGCGGTGTACGACGCGTTCTCGCACTATCGGGAGCTGCTGGCCGGCGCCGGTGAGTACATGGCGGGACGCGTCGCGGACCTCGACGACGTACGGAACCGGATCGTGGCGCGGCTGCTCGGTGTTCCGATGCCGGGCGTGCCCGACAGCGATGAGCCCTATGTGCTGATCGCGCGGGACCTTGCTCCTGCCGACACCGCTCTGCTCGACCCGGCGCTGGTGCTCGGGTTCGTGACCGAGGAGGGTGGGCCGACCAGCCACAGCGCCATTCTGGCGCGTGCGCTCGGGGTTCCCGCCGTCGTCGCTCTGCCGGGCGCCGGTGAGCTGGCCGAGGGCACGGTCATCGCCGTGGACGGCAGCACCGGGGAGATCTTCGTCGAGCCGAGCGCCGAGAAGCGCGCGGAGATGGAGAGCGCCGCGGCCGCGCGGAAGGCCGCGCTGGCCGGTTCGAGCGGGCCCGGTGCCACCTCCGACGGCCACAAGGTGCCGCTGCTCGCCAATGTCGGCGGTCCGGGCGATGTGCCCGCGGCTGTCGAGGCGGGTGCCGAGGGCGTCGGTCTTTTCCGTACCGAGTTCCTGTTCCTCGACGACTCGGCCAAGGCCCCGTCGGAGGAGAAGCAGATCGCTTCGTACCGTGCGGTGCTGGAGGCCTTCCCCGAGGGCCGCGTGGTCGTGCGGGTGCTCGACGCGGGCGCCGACAAGCCGCTGGACTTCCTGACGCCGGCCGACGAGCCGAACCCGGCCCTCGGTGTGCGCGGGCTGCGCTCGCTCCTCGAACACCCCGATGTGTTGCGCACCCAGCTGACCGCGCTGGCCAAGGCGGCCGAGGGGCTGCCGGTGTACCTCGAGGTCATGGCGCCGATGGTGGCCGACCGGATCGACGCCAAGGCATTCGCCGACGCGTGCCGGGAAGCCGGGCTGCAGGCCAAGTTCGGCGCGATGGTGGAGATTCCGTCCGCTGCTCTGCGGGCGCGGTCGATCCTGCAGGAGGTCGAGTTCCTCTCGCTGGGGACCAACGACCTGGCGCAGTACGCCTTCGCCGCCGACCGTCAGGTCGGTGCGGTGTCCCGGCTGCAGGACCCGTGGCAGCCCGCGCTGCTCGACCTGATCGCGATGTCGGCAGAGGCCGCCTCTGCCGAGGGCAAGAGCTGTGGTGTGTGTGGCGAGGCCGCCTCCGATCCGCTGCTCGCCTGCGTGCTGACCGGACTTGGTGTGACCAGCCTTTCCATGGGCGCCGCTTCGATTCCGTATGTGCGCGCGACGCTGGCGAAGTACACGCTCGCCCAGTGCGAGCGCGCTGCTGCTGCCGCGCGGGCCGCTGACAGCGCCGAAGAGGCTCGTGTCGCCGCTCAGGCGGTGCTGTCCGGCGAGTGACCGGGCAAGCAGAGTGATGTGAGGTCGGTCCCGAGGGGGGCTTTCCGCCGGATCCGGTGGAAAGCCCCCCTCGGGCTTTTCAGTGACGGGGTTCCTCCTCCGGGAGCGGGAAGCCCGCGCAGTACTCGACGCCCGATTCGGGGGCGACCGGGTCACCCGTCTCCGCGTCCGTGCAGTACGCGTTGAAGACCTCGCCCGCGGTGAGGGGCGCCAGGTGACCACGGTCCAGTTTCCAGCCGTGGACCTGGTCGGGCCGGCCTGGCCTGCGGGTGCGCAGGACCACTCCGCCGGGGCTCTCGATCGCGATTCCGGCGGCCAGGACCGTGAGGAACGCGGCTCCGTCCGCGTGGTCGATCCTGGCGGGCTCTCCCGTCAGGCGTTCCGCGTGCAGGACCGCCAGGAGCGGCTCGTCCTCCGTCGGGACACTGCAGACGAGATGGTGGATGCCGGAGCCCGCTCCGTCGAGCAGGTGCAGCAGCGCACGGGAGGCGTGGCCGTAGGAGGACTCTCCGATGTCCTCGCCGCACTCCGCGCACTCCCCCACCTCGGCGAGCAGCATCGTCGCGTACTCCCAAGTGGCTTGGTTCACCGCTGCGTTGATCAGTTGCGGGACGAGGTGCTCGATGGGCTGGCCGCTGTAGGGGACGGATGCTCCGGCTGCCGCGATGTCCGCCGTGAACCGCGTCCTGCTGTCGGCGGAGTCCGGGTCGAGTCCGGACGCGTCGCAGAATTCCGCGTAATCCTGCGGGTCGAAGAGGGCGACCGTCGCGTGCAGGCCCTGCGCGGCGAGAGCTCTGAGCAGGCCGTCGACCTGTGCGAGATAGGCCGGGTGGTCGTCGAAGGTGAACGTGGCGTACCGCCGCATCTCCGCGAAGTCCTGCTCGTCCGCGAGCAGGCCGACGGTGCTCGGCGCCTCACGGCGCAGTGCGCGTCGCATGGACCTGGACGGATTCCTCGTGTTGGTCGTGTACTTCCTGCTCTTCGTCTGTCCCATGGCTCCCCCTGAGCTCTGCGATCAATGCTCACTCACCGTAACCGACGTCACTGACAGTGCCCGGCGGGGCAGCCTGTTGCGTACGAGACGGCGCTGGGCCACGACCGTGGCGACCACGCCTGCGCCGAGCAGCGGCCAGGCGAAGGCGCCCGCGGCAATGACCGCGGTGACCAGCAGGGGGCCTCCGCTGCGCTGGGCCGACGAGGACAGGCCGTGGACTCCCAGATAGGCGCCTTGGGCGTCGTCGGGGGCGAGTGCCACGGACAGCTCCCAGGAGGCGATGGAGTGGAGTATCTCCGCGAAGGTGAAGGCGACGGCCGCGACGGTGAGGGCGGTGATCGCGAGCCAGGTGCCGCCCGCGACCGAGGCGGTCATGGCGGCGCAGCCGACGGCGAAGACGGCGACGAGCGGGAGGAGGAGCGCACTTGCTTTGTCGGGGGTGCCGCCGAAGCGGGAGAGCGGGACCTGGCAGAGGACGACCAGGACGCAGTTGAGGACCATCAGGAGCGGGATCATGCCGTGCGGGACGTCGGTGGAGTGGACGATCCACAGGGGCATGCCGACCTGGAGTACCGCGTCGTCGAGGAAGAGTGCCGCCTCGGTGGCGGTGAAGAGGAGGTAGGTGCGGTCCCGCCAGGGGCTGGAGGGTGGGGCGGGCGGGGCCGGTTGTGAGGAGTCGGTGACCGTCCGGGAAGGGGAAGGCGGCTCGGCGCAGCGGACGGTGAGCACCGCCGCCGCGAGGAAGCTGATGACGTTGCCGATGAGCAGGGCCTGGTAGGCGTGGGTGGTGCCCACGGCGAGGGCTCCTGCCCCTGCCAGGCCACCGATGGCCCAGCCTGCGTTGGACACGGTGCGCTGCACTGCCTGGTAGCGGGTGCGGTCGGGGCCCGCGATCCGGGCCGCGTACAGCTTGGTGAGGACGTTGGAGCCGCGATCGGCGAGGCTCGTGAGGGCGGAGTAGAGCAGGAGGAGGGAGAAGCTGTCGGTGGTGAGGAGCGCCAACAGAGCCACTGCCTGCAGGAGTTGGGCGCCGATGAGGACCCGGGTGACGGGGAAGCGGTCGGCGAGGTGGCCGGCGAATGGGGCTCCTGCGATGCCCGCGGCTCCCGATATCCCCATGAGCAGGCCGACTTCGGTGACGGAAAGGCCGGTGACCAGGGTGAAGTACAGGGCGGCCGCGCCCATCCAGAGGCCGGTGCCCGCCTTGTTGATCAGCGCGATCCACAGCATGCGGCGGCCGTCGCGGCCTCCTGGTATCCCTGCGTACAGTGCGGCCCGGCGACGACTGAAGCTCACTGTTCCCCCTTGACTTCCACTTTTGTATTGATACATACTTTGCTACGTGGCAGCACAATATGCGATCAGTGGTACGACCGCCAAGGGGATTGCCTCGTCGGTCGAGCAGGCGGTGGCCGAGGGCGGGCTCGGACCGGGAGAGGCCCTGCCTCCGGTGCGGCGGCTCGCCGACGAGCTCGGGGTCAGCGCGGGAACGGTGGCGACCGCGTACAAGGAGCTGCGCCAGCGCGGGATCGTGGTGACGCGCGGGCGGGGCGGGACGGTAGTGGCGCAGGCTCCCGCCGTGGGGGCGCGGCGGCCGCCGCGGGTGCCGCAGGGGGTGCGGGATCTGGCGGGCGGGCATCCGGACACGGCGTTCCTGCCGGTGCTGCTGCCCCCGGAGCGGGTCGATCCGGTGAACGGTTCCCACCGGGCTTCGCCCCGACTCGCCGGGCTCGAGGAGGCGGCCAGGGCGTGGTTCGCGCGCGACGGGGTGCCGGACGGGCAGGTGACCTTCGCGCACGGGGCGCTGGACTGCATGGCACGACTGCTCTCGGTGGAGCTGAAGCCCGGGGACATCGTGGCCGTGGAGGATCCCGGATTTCATCATCTGCTCGATCTCGTACCGGCGTTGGGGCTGCGGATGGCTCCGGTGGCGGTGGACGACCAGGGCATCAGGCCCGACGCACTGCGCGGCGCGCTGCGGGCGGGGGCCCGTGCGCTGGTGTGCAGCCCTCGGGCGCAGAGTCCGGCGGGCGGCTGTTTCTCGGCGGAGCGGCAGGAGGCTCTGCTGGAGGTGCTGAGCGCGTATCCGGAGGTGCTCGTCGTCGAGGACGACCACAACGCGGAGGTGTCGGGGGCCGCTTCGCACGCGCTGGCGTCGGGGGGTCTGCCCCGGTGGGCGCAGGTGCGGACCGTCTCCAAGCATCTGGGGATCGACCTGCGGTGGGCGGCGCTCGCGTGCGACGCGACCACGCTGGCCCGGCACGAGGGGCGCATGCTGCTCACGTCCGGGTGGGTCAGTCACGTACTGCAGGAGACGGTTCTGCGGACCATGTCCGATGCCGGTGCGCGGGCGCTGGTGAAGCGTGCGGAGGTTACGTACGGCGAGCGGCGCGAGGCGCTGATCGGGGAGCTCGGCGGGCGCGGGATCGGGGCGCACGGAGCGAGTGGGCTGAATGTGTGGGTGCCGGTGCGGGACGAGTCCGCTGTGGTCAACGGGCTGCGGTCGCGCGGGTGGTGGGTGGCGGCGGGTGCTCGGTTCCGTATCGCCACGCCTACGGCTGTACGGATCACGACGGCCACTCTGGAGGTGGGCGACGCGGTGCGGCTGGCCTCGGACTTCGCCGAGGTGCTGGGCGAGTCCGAGGCCACGTACGGGGGTTAGGGGGTGTCCGGCGGATCAGGTCGCTCTTGCTCGGCGTTGATGCTTTCACTGCTGGTGAGCGGTGGTCCGGTGCGTGCAGCTGCAAGGCGGAGGAAGGCGACACCCTCTAGCGGCGCGTGCGGGCCAGGGTCTCGTAGAAGCGGAGGAGGTCGAGGTTGTCGACCGAGCCCGCGTTGACCGCCTTGTCCAGGGGGGTGCCCTGGAGGAGGCGCTTGACCGGGACCTCGATGCGTTTTCCGGTCAGGGTGTGCGGGACGCCGGGGACCTCGATGATGTCGTCCGGGACGTGGCGGGGCGAGAGCTCGGTGCGGATGGTGCTGATGATGCGCGCTCGGAGGCTGTCGTCGAGCGTTGCGCCTTCGGTGAGGTGGACGAAGAGCGGCATCCAGTAGCCGCCGTCCGGTTCCTCCAGACCGATGACCAGGGATTCCTTGATCTCGGGGAGGCGTTCGACTGCTTCGTAGATGTCGGCGGAGCCCATGCGGACGCCCTGGCGGTTGAGGGTGGAGTCCGAACGGCCGTGGATGACCACGGAGTTGTGGTCGGTGATCGTGATCCAGTCGCCGTGACGCCAGACGCCGGGGTAGGTGTCGAAGTAGCTGTCGTGGTAGCGGCTGCCGTCGGGGTCGTTCCAGAAGCGGATCGGCATGGACGGCATGGGGGCTGCCACGACGAGTTCGCCGACGTCGCCGATGAGGGGCTTGCCCTGGGGGTCCCAGGCCTGGAGGTCCGTGCCCAGGCAGGCGGCCTGGAGTTCGCCGATGTGGACCGGGAGGGTGGGCACCGCGCCGGCGAAGCAGCTGCAGACGTCGGTGCCGCCGCTGACCGAGGCGATCCACACGTCGTCGCCCGCCGCCTCGTGGAGCCAGCGGAAGCCGTCGGGCGGGAGCGGGGAGCCGGTGGTCGCGATGCACTTGACCGAGGTCAGGTCGTAGTCGCGGGCGGGGTGGATGTCGGCCTTGCGGCAGGCCATGACGTACGCCGCCGAGGTGCCGAAGACGGTGGCGCGGGTGCGCTCGGCGACCTGCCACTGGGCTCCGGTGTCGGGGAAGCCGGGGCTGCCGTCGTACAGGACGATCGTGGTGCCCGTGAGCAGGCCGGAGACGAGGAAGTTCCACATCATCCAGCCGGTGGAGGTGTACCAGAAGAAGCGATCGCCGGGGCCCAGGTCGCAGTGCAGGCCGATCTGCTTGACGTGCTCGATCAGGATGCCGCCCTGGGACTGGACGATCGCCTTGGGGAGGCCTGTGGTGCCTGAGGAGTAGAGGACCCAGAGGGGGTGGTCGAAGGGGACCTGCTCGAAGACGGGGGCTGTGGTGCCGGCTGTGGCCTCTGACCAGTCGAGGGCGCCCTCGGGGGCCTCCGTGCCCAGGAGCGGGATGTGGATCACCGCGCGGAGGGTGGGGAGTTCGCGGCGGAGCTCGGCGACGGTTTCCGTACGGTCGTGGGACTTGCCGCCGTAGCGGTATCCGTCCACGGCGAACAGGACGACGGGTTCGACCTGTTGGAAGCGGTCGAGGACGGCACGGGCGCCGAAGTCGGGGGCGCAGGAGGTCCAGACCGCGCCGACCGCGGCGGTGGCCAGGAGGGCGGTGACGGCCTGGGGGATGTTGGGGAGGTAGCCGCTGACGCGGTCTCCGGGGCGTACGCCCAGGGCTCGGAGCCGGGCCGCGAGCGCTCCTGTCTGGCGGCGGAGCTCCGACCAGCTGACGGGCTGGGGGCCATGCGTCTCGTCGACGTGGAGGAGGGCGGGGTCGTCCGCGCGGGAGGGGTCTTCGGCGGTGCGCAGGGCGTGTTCGGCGTAGTTGAGGGTGGCTCCGGGGAACCACTGCGCGCCGGGCATGGAGCGGTCGGCGAGGACGGTGTCGTACGGAGTCGAGAAGCGGAGGTCGAACCACTCGGCCACTGCCGTCCAGAAGCTGTCCAGATCATCGACCGACCAGCGGTGGAGCGCTGGATAGCCGCCCTCGGCGGGGGCGCCGTGGTGCTCTGCCGCCCAGGCCTGGAAACGGGTGATCGTGGCGCTGTCGATGCGCTCCTGGCTGGGCTGCCAGAGAGGTGCGGCGTTCGCTGTGGTCATGGTGCGGCTCCCGGACTGTACGCGTGGTCTGCGTGGGTCGCGCGCACGTGCGGGGGTGTGCGCGTGACGCGGCTGTCAGGGACGATGCCACGTGATCGTCTTGTGCACCAGGGTGCTCAGCCCATGGTGGGGCGTGGGGTCCGGTGGTGCCACCGCGGGTGAACGGAAGTTGAACGGACCTCGCGGCGCCGGTGGTCGGTGGCAGGGTGAGCGGCATGGACGTCTCTGACCTGGTGCGCTCGGTGAAGGCAGTCGGAACGATGCAGGGACTGCGCGCCGTGCGTTCCGCGTGGCGACGACAGCGTACGGATGCCAGGGAGCTGCCGCCGCGCGGCGCGGAGCGGGCACGCGTGCCGGGTGTGATGACCGGTGTCGAGCCCCGGCCCGGGGGCGGTGTGGTGCGGTTCGCGCGCGCCGAGCTGCAGGTCACGGTGGGGGTGGGGGGCGCGGTCTTCTGGGGTTGGGAGGGGGCCGGGCCGCTGCCCTCGTACGCGATCACGGGGGGCGGCCCCGAGCCCGATGCGCGGGCCTTCCTCGAACCGGACAAGAACGGCGGCTGGCGGGTGGTCTCGGAGCGGCTGACGGTCGCCGTGTCGCGGCACGGGGCCATCGAACTGCTGACTCCGGGCGGTGTCGTACTGCGGCGGGAACTGCCGCCGCGCTGGTGGGAGCCGGCCGGTGGCGGCCAGGCGCGGTGGGTGCAGCGGTCCGAAGTGCCCGCCGACGCACGGTTCTTCGGCCTGGGCGGGCGGGGCGCGGGGCCCCGGCTGCGCGACGGTGCGTACGTCTTGTGGAACACCGATCCGCGCGGGGGATTCGACCGCGGTGACGATCCGCTGTACATCACCATGCCCGTGCAGCTGGTGGTGGCCGATGCCGGGACCCATCTCTGCTTCCACGACAACACGTGGGAGGGGAGGGTGGTGCTGTCCGAGGGCGAGGAGGGCGAGGGGTCGGGACACGACCGGCCGGGGACCAGTGAGCTGCGGATGGGCGGCGGACCGCTGCGCTGCTGGGTGGTGGCCGGCACGCCCGCGCGCGTACTGCAGGGGTGGACGGCGCTGACCGGTGCGCCCGCGCTGCCGCCGTCGTGGGCGCTGGGGCCTCAGCACGCGCGGTGGGGGTTCGGCAGCCAGGACGAGGTGCGGCGGATCGCGGCGGCCTACCGGGAGCGGGATCTTCCGCTGGCCGCGCTGCATCTCGACATCGACCACTACGACCGGCATCAGGTCTTCACCGTGGACCGCGAGCGATTTCCCGATCTGCCGGGGCTGGCCAGGGATCTGCGCGCGGAGGGCGTCCGGCTCGTGTCGATCGTCGATCCGGCGGTGAAGGCGGAGGCGGGGAACGCGGTGTACGAGGGCGGGGCTTGTGTCGATGCCTTCGTACGGGACACACGCGGGCGGCCGGCGCGCGGCGTCGTCTGGCCGGGCGAGTGCGTCTTCCCCGACTTCACGGCTCCTCGGGTGCGGAAGTGGTGGGGCGGGCTGTACGAGGAGCGCCTCGCGCAGGGATTCTCCGGGGTGTGGCACGACATGAACGAGCCCGCCTCCTTTGCCGCTTTCGGGGATCCGACGTTGCCCCGGTCGTCCCGGCACGATCTGGAGGGGCGGGGCGGGGACCATCGCGAGGCCCACAATGTGTACGGGCTGACGATGGCCATGGCCGGCTACGAGGGGCTGCGGGCGCTCCGTCCCGACGAGCGGCCCTTCCTCTTCTCGCGGTCCGGGTGGGCGGGCATGCAGCGCTACGGCGGCACCTGGTCGGGGGACGTGACGACCGGGTGGCCGGGGCTGCGGGCCTCGCTGTCGCTGGTGATGGGGCTCGGGCTGTGCGGGGTGCCGTATTCGGGGCCCGATGTGGGCGGATTCGACGGGCGGCCGTCCCCGGAGCTGTTTCTGCGGTGGTTCCAACTGGGCGCGTATCTGCCGCTGTTCCGTACGCATTCGGCCATCTGGGCGGGGCGGCGGGAGCCGTGGGAGTTCGGGCCGCGGGTGCTGGAGCATGCGCGCGCCGCGCTGGTCGAGAGGGAGCGGCTGCGGCCGTACTTCATGACGCTGGCGCACCTCGCGCGGCTGACCGGGGCTCCCTATGTGCGGCCGCTGTGGTGGGGCGCGTCGGCCGACCGGGCGCTGCGCGACTGCGAGGACGCGTTCCTGTTGGGGGACGCGCTGCTGGTGGCGCCGGTTCTCGAGCGCGGGAGCGATCGGCGGGCGGTGCGGCTGCCGCGCGGGCGGTGGTACGACACGGCTACGGGGCAGGCGCACGAGGGGCCCGGGCAGGTGCTGCTGGATGCGCCGCTTTCCCGTATCCCGGTACTGGCGAGGGCCGGTTCGGTGATTCCGGTGCGGGACGCGGACGGCTCGCTCGAACTGGAGGTGTGGGCTCCGGCCGCGGGACGTACCGGGGGCGGGATCGTCGTGGCGGACACGGGCGACGGGTGGGAGAAAGCGACGGTCGAGCGGTTCACCACCAAGCTGGTGCGGGGGCGGGTGGTGGTGGAGCAGGTCGTCGAAGGAAGCGCGACCGAGCCTCGGTATCCGGTACGGGTGCGGGGGGTCCAGGGCGTCTAGGGGGTGTACCCGCCTGCGAACCACGTGCGCAGGGCCGCCGTGTGCAGGGGGAAGGCGAGGTCCTGCGGGGTGTAGAGCGCGTGCCAGCCTGCGGTCTCGTCGGTGGGCACGGAGGGCGGGAGGTCCTGCGGCGCGCGCTCGGGCAGGAGGCCGAAGAGCAGCAGGTAGCCGTCCGGGGCGCTCATCGCGTCGGCCAGGCGTACGTCTTCCCGGGCGGCCTCGATGCCGGTCTCCTCGTGCAGTTCCCGTACGACCGCGTGCCGCCAGTCCTCCAGGTGGTCGATGTAGCCGCCGGGGAGGGCCAGGCCGCCGCTGCGCGGCTCGATGGCGCGGGTGATGACGACGAGGCCCCTTCTGTCGTTGTCCCGGACGGGCTGGAGGGCGACGGCGACAGGGAGCGGATTGCGGTAGTTCATGGGCGCGGACTGTATCCGATCGCCCTTTCCCCGAAGGCCGTTGACCTGATAGATGGAGTGCCCATGACACGAATGACTTCCGCTGTACGTGCCCTGGTGACCGCCGCAGCAACGCTGCTGGCCGTCACCGCCCTCTCCCCCACGGCCCGGGCGACGCCCGAGCCCAAGGCCCCGAAGGAGTTCGTGGCGCTGAGCTCCGTCGACCCGACGATCATCCAGGAGATGCGCTACCCGTACGAGCACAACTTCGTGGCCGCGCCGGTCGACGGCTACCAGCAGCCGCTCTGCATCCTCACCAGGCCCGCGGCCCAGGCTCTGCACCGGGCGCAGACGAAGCTGCTGCGGCAGGGGTATTCGCTGAAGGTGTACGACTGTTACCGGCCGCAGCGGGCCGTCGATCACTTCGTACGGTGGGCCAAGGACCTGGACGACGAGAAGATGAAGGCGGAGTTCTATCCGCAGGTCGACAAGACCCGTCTGTTCGCGGACGGTTACATCGCGGAGAAGTCCGGGCACAGCCGCGGCTCCACCATGGACCTGACGCTGGTGCGGCTGCCCGCGATGCCGACGCGCCCCTATCGGCCCGGCCAGGAACTGGTTCCGTGCTACGCGCCGAAGGCGCAGCGCTTCCCGGACAACTCGATCGACATGGGCACCGGATTCGACTGCTTCGACACCCTCTCGCACACCGACGACCCACGCATCACGGGCGTCCAGCGGACCAACCGTGACCTGCTGCGCGATGCGCTCGGCGCCGAGGGGCTGGTGAATCTCCCGGAGGAGTGGTGGCACTACACGTACAAGCCCGAGCTCTTCCCCGACACGTATTTCAACTTCCCTGTCGCGCGGCGGTCGGTGGCCGGGCACCACTGACGCGTCGGTGCGGATGAAGGAGCGGCCGGGACCACCCCCGTGGGTTCCGGCCGCTCCTTCACTTCCTTTCGGACGCGAACCGGCCACTTCCGGTTCTCCGCCGTCGCGTGGCAAACTCCTGACGTACCGTCAGATCATTGATGCCGGGAGGGATTTTGACGCGCACGCGTACACCCGTGGTGGCCGACTGGTTCACCGACGACGCCGAAGAGGACGGCTTCCGTCTCCTCGGTACCCGCTGCTCGGCCTGCTCGGCGGTCTTCTTTCCGCGCGAGGACTCCTTCTGCCGCAACCCGGCCTGTACGGGAGGCGAGTTGGTCCAGGTGCCGCTCTCCCCGCGCGGCCGCGTCTGGTCGTACACCGACGGGCGCTACCGGCCGCCAGCGCCGTACGTCTCCGATCCCTCCGCCGAGTGGAAGCCGTACGTCCTGCTCGCGGTGGAGCTGGAGGCCGAGCGGATGGTCGTCCTCGGCCAGGCGGCCCCGGGCGTGGAGCTCGCGGACCTGACCGTCGGCATGGAGGTGGAGGTCGTCCCCGGGGTGCTCAGCGAGGACGCCGACACCACCTGGACCACCTGGCACTGGCAGCCGACGGGAGCGCACAAATGACCGGCAGCGCAGGCGACATAGCGGTACTCGGGGCCGGCATGCACCCCTGGGGCAAATGGGGCCGCAGTTTCGTCGAGTACGGAACGATCGCGGCCCGCGCCGCCCTCGCCGACGCCGGGATCGGCTGGCAGGACGTGCAGTCGGTGGTCGGCGCCGACACCGTGCGCGGCGGATACCCCGGGTACGTCGCCGGGGCGACCTTCGCCCAGGCCCTCGGCTGGCAGGGCGCGCGGGTGACCAGCGTGTACGCCGCCTGCGCCTCAGGGGCGCAGGCCGTCTCCACGGCCAGGGCCCAGATCCTCGCCGGCCTGGCGGACGTCGCCCTGGTGGTGGGCGCCGACTCCGCGCCCAAGGGCTTCTTCGCCCCGGCCGGCGGCGAGCGCCCGGATGACCCCGACTGGCTGCGCTTCCGGCTCCTCGGAGCCACCAACCCGGCCTACTTCGCGCTCTACGCACGCCGCAGGATGGCCCTGTACGGCGATACGCCAGAGGACTTCGCCCAGGTGAAGGTGAAGAACGCGGCAGCCGGGCTGCTCAACGCCAACGCCCGCTACCGCAAGGCCGTCACGCCCCAGGACGTCGCCGCATCCACGGTCGTCTGCGACCCGCTGCGGCTCCTCGACATCTGCGCGACCTCCGACGGTGCCGCGGCGCTGGTGCTGAGCAGCATGGAGTTCGCGCGCCGCCACGGGGCGCCGGATCCCGTCCGTATCCGCGCGGTCGCGACCAACACCCCCGTCTACCCCAAGTCCGTACTCGACCTGCCGGACATCGCGACCGATTCGGGCGCGGCCGTGGAACCGTCCGGGGAGTCCTTCCGCGCCTCGATCGCCCGGGCCGCGTACGAGGAAGCGGGCATCGGTCCCGACGACCTGTCGCTCGCCGAGGTCTACGACCTGTCCACCGCGCTGGAGTTGCAGTGGTACGAGGACATCGGGCTCTGCGGCGAGGGCGAGGGCGCGAAGCTGCTGCGCGAGGGGGCGACCGCGCTCGGCGGCCGTGTACCGGTCAATACCAGCGGCGGTCTGGCGTCGTTCGGGGAGGCCGTCCCGGCCCAGGCGATCGCCCAGGTATGCGAGTTGACCTGGCAGCTGCGCGGGCAGGCCGGGGAGCGGCAGGTGGCCGGTGCGCGCGCCGGGATCACTGCCAACCAGGGGCTCTTCGGACACGGATCGTCGGTGATCGCCGTCCGCTGAGCAGCGCCCTGGCAAGAGGATTCCCGGCCACCGGCGGCCCGTTCGTCCCACGACCTTGACGCTCCATCACCACCGGTGAACACTTCGCGTTGTCTGTCGGCGCCGCCGGACGCGGTGCGCCCGTCATGGACACGGCACGCGCGCCACGGCGGCCGGGCGGGGCGCGGGAACGCCCGTCACCGGCTCCGTAGCCATGGGAAACGCACCCTGCACGGAGGACCGGGGCCCACTCGTCCCGGGCTAGGGACAAGGAGCCGCCATGAGCAATGGGGATATTTTCGTCGGCGAGATCATCGGTACAGCCGTCCTGATTCTGTTCGGCGCGGGCGTCTGCGCCGCCGTCACGCTCAACCACTCGAAGGCGAAGGCCGCCGGCTGGGTGGCCATCGCATTCGGATGGGGCTTCGGTGTTCTCGCCGGGGCCTACACCGCGGCCCCGCTCTCGGGCGGGCACCTCAATCCGGCCGTGACGATCGGCATCGCGGTCGACACCGGCAAGTGGGACAAGGTCTGGGTCTATCTGCTGGGGCAGATGGTGGGCGCGATGCTGGGCGCCGTCCTGTGCTGGCTCGCGTACTTCGCGCAGTTCCAGGCCAACCGCGACACCGAGACCGCGCTTCCGACGCTCGGTATCTTCTCCACCGCACCGGAGATCCGTAACCCGGTGGCCAACATGATGTCCGAGATCATCGCCACGATCGCGCTCGTCCTGCCGATCCTGGCCTTCGGGCTCACCAAGGGCCTGGGCGAGTCCGGTACGACGGTACTCATCGTCGCCCTCCTCGTGGTCGGCATCGGCCTCTCCCTCGGCGGGCCCACGGGTTACGCCATCAACCCGGCCCGTGACCTGGGACCGCGCATCGTCCACTCCCTGCTGCCGATCCCCAACAAGGGTTCATCGGACTGGAGTTACGCATGGGTGCCGGTCGCGGGGCCACTGATCGGCGGGGCCCTCGCCGGGCTCATCTACAACGTCGCCTTCTGACCGGCACCCGGCACGACTCCCGACACGCACCCGACACGTCTTTTGACGAAGGGGACAGCAATGACGGACAAGTTCGTCGCAGCGATCGATCAAGGCACCACATCGAGCCGGTGCATCATCTTCAATCATGACGGGGCCATCGTCGCCGTCGACCAGCGCGAGCACCGCCAGATCTTCCCCAAGCCCGGCTGGGTGGAACACGACGCCACCGAGATCTGGTCGAAGGTCCAGGCAGTGGTCGCCGGAGCGCTCGCCAAGGCGGGGCTCCGTGCCGACCAGCTCAGCGCGCTCGGCATCACCAACCAGCGCGAGACGACGGTGCTCTGGGACCGGGCGACCGGAAAGCCCGTGCACAACGCCATCGTCTGGCAGGACACCCGTACGGCCGCACTCTGCAACGAACTCGGCGCCACGGACGGCCAGGACCGCTTCCGCGACCTCACCGGGCTGCCGCTCGCCAGCTACTTCTCCGGGCCCAAGGCGGCCTGGCTGCTCGACAACGTACCCGGACTGCGTTCGCGCGCCGAGCGCGGCGAGATCGCCTTCGGCACCATCGACTCCTGGCTGATCTGGAACCTCACCGGCGGCACCGACGGCGGGGTCCATGTCACCGACGTCACCAACGCCTCGCGCACCATGCTGATGAACCTCGAGACCCTCCAGTGGGACGCCTCGATCCTCTCCGCGATGAACGTCCCCGAGGCGGTCCTCCCGGAGATCAAGTCCTCCGCGGAGGTGTACGGGACGGCCGTCGGCCAGCTCGCCGGCGTGCCGGTGGCCTCGGCGCTGGGCGACCAGCAGGCCGCGATCTTCGGGCAGGCCTGTTACGACACGGGCACGGCGAAGAACACGTACGGCACAGGAAGCTTCCTGCTCCTCAACACCGGTAACCGGCCCGTCCCTTCGAAGAGCGGGCTGATCACCACCATGGGGTACAAGATCGGCGGCGAGGCGCCGGTCTACTGCCTAGAGGGGTCGATCGCGATCACCGGCGCTCTGGTGCAGTGGTTCCGCGACCAGCTCGGCATCATCCGCAACGCGGAGGAGATCGAGACGCTCGCGGCGAGCGTCGAGGACAACGGGGGCGCGTACATCGTGCCCGCCTTCTCCGGCCTCTTCGCGCCCTACTGGCGCTCGGACGCCCGCGGTGTCATCACCGGCCTCACCCGCTATGTGACCAAGGGGCATCTGGCGCGCGCGGTACTGGAGGCCACCAGCTGGCAGACCCGCGAGGTCGTGGACGCCATGTACCAGGACTCGGGGGTGCAGATCACGACGCTCAAGGTGGACGGCGGCATGACCGCCAACAACCTCCTGATGCAGCATCAGGCGGACGTGCTGGGTGTTCCGGTGATCCGGCCCAAGGTCTCGGAGACGACATGTCTGGGCGCGGCGTACGCGGCCGGGCTCGCCACCGGCGTCTGGTCGGACCTCGACGAGCTCAAGGCGCACTGGCAGCGCGACGTCGAGTGGACGCCGCGGATGGACGGCTCCGTGCGCGAGCGCGAGTATGCCAACTGGCGCAAGGCGGTGGAGCGTTCCTTCGGCTGGCTGGAGGAGGACGCGCAGTAGGTACGTGACCCACGAGCTGCGGCCCGTACCCCGGTCGGCGGGGGTACGGGCCGCATCGGCGCGTGCTCAGGTGGTGGCGTGCTCACGCGCCCTGCCCGCCTGGGCCATGGCGTGTTCGACGACGGCGATCAGCACCGCCTTGACCGACTCGCGGTCGCGGGCGTCGCACATCATCACCGGCACGCCTGGGTCGAGGTCGAGCGCCGAGCGGATCGAGTCCCCCGGGTAACGGTCGGCCCCGTCGAAGCAGTTGACGGCGATGGTGAAGGGGATGGAGCGCCGCTCGAAGTAGTCGACGGCGGCGAAGCAGTCCTCCAGGCGGCGGGTGTCGGCGAGGACGACGGCGCCCAGCGCGCCCTGGGCCAGTTCGTCCCAGAGGAACCAGAAGCGGTCCTGGCCCGGCGTACCGAAGAGATAGAGCACCAGGTCCTCGCGGAGCGTGATGCGGCCGAAGTCCATGGCGACGGTGGTGGTGCTCTTCTGTTCCACACCCTCGACCGAGTCGACGGGCCGGCCGGCCTCGCTGAGCCTCTCCTCGGTGCGCAGCGGCCTGATCTCGCTGACCGCGCCCACCAGGGTGGTCTTGCCGACTCCGAAGCCGCCCGCGACCAGGATCTTGAGCGTCACCGGCTCGATGGACGGCGTTCTGCGGCTAGAGCGCCCGAAGGCCATTGATTACCTCACGGAGGATGCTGACGTCCGGCAGTTCGGCCGGCGGTACGGGCTGGGTGACATGGACGAGTTCGTCGTCGACGAGATCGCCGACGAGGACCCTGACCACGCCGACGGGCAAATCGAGTCCCGCCGCGAGCTCGGCGATGGACTGCGGTGCGTCGCTGCAGCGCTCCACGATGTCCACGTGTTCGGGCGAGAGCCGCTGGTCCCGGCCCGGGTCGTCCGCCGCGGGCTCCGGGACGACCAGGGCGATCAGGTCGAGCCGGTGCCTGCTCGCGCTGCTGGTACGGCCGCGCGTCATCGCGTACGGACGGACTACAGGTCCCGCGTCGTCGTCGAACCAGTGGGCCGGATCACTCATCGCATCCCACTCACCCTCCGGCTATCAGGCCGGAACGTGGCGCGGTCGCGAGGTGGGCGCCGACGCGCTTGACCATCAGCGTCATCTCGTAGGCGACCAGGCCGACGTCGGAGTCGGCGTCGGAGAGCACGGCCAGACAGCTGCCGTCCCCGGCCGCCGTGACGAACAGGAAGGCGTCGTCGAGCTCGACGACGGTCTGGCGGACCCTGCCCGCCTCGAAGTGGCGGCCGACCCCCTTGGCCAGGCTGTGGAAGCCCGAGGCGACGGCGGCCAGGTGCTCGCTGTCCTCGCGGGTCAGCTCCTTGGAGGCGCCGGTGGGCAGACCGTCGCCGGAGAGCACCAGCGCCTTGCGGATGGAGCCGACTCGCTGGACGAGTTCGTCGAGAAGCCAGTTGAGCTCACCGGAGCTCCCTGTGGCGTTCTGTGCTGCGGCGTTCGATGCGGTCATCGACCGGTCCCCTCCGATGTGTTTCCTGGTGCTGTGTCGGCCGGGCCGCCGGTGACGTGCTCACCGTTCTGCTCGCGGCCCCGTTGCCAGCCGCGCTGGAGCGAGGCCATCCGGCTGCGTACTTCGTCTGCGTCGCGTTCGGTGTCGTCGATGATGTCCGCGGGCGGTTCGCTCGCGGCCGCTTCCCTGAGCTGCGGCGCCAGGTTCGCCTGGCGCACCCTGCGGGGCAGGGCGTCCACCGATGCGGCCGGTACAGGACCCGTCGCGGGCTCGGCGGCCCGGGGAGCCGGTACGTCCACCCGCCGGCCGTGGTCGGAGACCAGGGTGGGCGGCTGCGGTTTGCGGCGCCTGGGCAGCAGCGGCACGGTCGCGTCGGGGCGTGCCGACTCGCTCGCCCGGGGTGCCTGGTCGGGCGCCTGCTGGTGCTGTTCGCGGCCGCGGAAGATTCCGCCCGGCTCGCTGTCCTCGTCCCCGAAAGGTGTCTGCTCGTACGACAACACGTCGATGGGCGGCTCGAGTTCGACGGGCCCGTCGATGACGGGCAGCGGGCTCTGGAGCCCGGCCGGGACCGGGGACAGCGCGCCACGCGCCTTCGGCTCGGCGGCCGGTCCCGGGGCCTTGCGGTCGAGACGGAAACCGACGCCGTTGGTGTCGATGTCGGCGGCATCGGTGAGCAGGGCGACCGGGATGAAGACCACGGCGGTCGTCCCCCCGTACGGCGACTGCTGCAGCGAGACGCGGACGTTCTGGCGCTGGGCGAGACGGCTGACCACGAAGAGGCCGAGCCGGTCGGTGTCGGAGAGCTCGAACTCGGGGGTCTCGGCGAGCCTGAGATTGGCGTCCAGGAGTGTTTCGGCGGGCATGCCGAGGCCGCGGTCGTGGATTTCGAGAGTGAAGCCGTTGGCCACGCGCTCGCCGTGCACCTGGACCGCTGTGTGCGGGGGCGAGAACACCGTGGCGTTCTCGAGGAGTTCGGCGATCAGGTGGGTGAGGTCGGCGACCGCGGGGCCGCCGACGCCGATGCGCGGGAGCCTTCGTACCTCGATGCGCTCGTAGTCCTCGACCTCGGCGACCGCCGCCCGTACGACGTCCATCAGCTGGACCGGCTTGCGCCACTGGCGGGAGGGCGATGCTCCGGAGAGGATCACCAGGCCCTCGGCGTGGCGGCGCATGCGGGTGGTGAGGTGGTCGAGGCGGAAGAGGTCGGCGAGCTCCTCGGTGTCCTCGGTGCGGCGCTCCATCGTGTCCAGGAGGGTCAGCTGGCGGTGCAGCAGGACCTGGTTGCGGCGGGCGAGGTTGACGAAGACCTCGGAGACTCCGCGGCGCATGTCGGCCTGGCGTACGGCTGCTTCGACCGCGGCGCGCTGGAGGGTGTTGAGGGCCTGGCCGACCTGGCCGACCTCGTCCTTCTCGTAGTCCAGGCGCGGTGCCTCGGTCTCCACGTCGACCAGTTCGCCCGACGCGAGACGGCGCATCACGCTGGGGAGGCGCACCCCGGAGACCTCGTGGGCCTCCTTGCGGAGGCGGCGCAGGTCGCGGACCAGTTCGCGGCCGATGCGTACGGACACGATGAGGGAGACCGTCAGACCGGCGATGCCGAGGGCGGCGGCGACCGCGAGTTTGACGATGACGTTGACGGCGGCCGGTTTGACCCGGTCCTTGAAGGACGCGCGCGCGTCGGTGCCCATCCGGTCGAGGTCGCTGAGGGCCGTCGACGCGGTCGCCTTCCAGCGGTCGGCGGGGATGGAATGCGCGGCTCCGGCCGATCCCGCGGTGAAGGCGTTGGTCTCGGCGTTGCGCAGGGAGACCGTCCTGGGGCCCTTCCAGTACGCGTTGAAGGCGTCGCGGTCATGCCGGGGGAGCTGGGCCAGGCTCACGGTGTAGTAGACCGTCCGCGCGGTGGACAGGTCCTCCATGTCGCGCAGGTCCCTGGGGTCCATGCGCCCGGCGACCAGTGCGGAGCCGAAGAGCGCGTCCTCGCGGGAGAGTGCCTCGCGCGCCCGGCTGATGCCGATGAGTGCGCGGGCCTGCTTGTCGAGCTCGGAGTTGTTGAGCGTCGGCAGGGCGAGCAGGAAGTCGAGGACCGGGTCGACGAGCCGGTTGTACTGGGCGTAGGCATCGCGACGGGTGACCGAGTGGTCTCCCGCGTTCTGCCGCAGCGCGCCGAGGGCCGCGAATCCGTCCAGGATGGAGCTCAGTTGATTCGCGTCGCTCTTCGAGAGGTCCGAACTCCCGTCACTGTGCTCCGCGTTGCTGCGCAGCGTGGCGAGGACCGAGTCGGTGGACAGGCGCTGCTGCCGCAGGGCGGTGAGGACGTCAGAGGCCCCCGGGTCCGCGAGATAGCGCAGCGTCAGTGCCCGTTCTTCCTGGATCTCCTGGACGGAGTCGACGAGGGGGTAGCCCACATCCTCAACGATGCTTCCCGTACGCATCAGTTGAAGGGCGTCCCGCCCGGTGAGGAAAACGGCGAAGGCCCATATTGCCGTCAAAGCGACAAGTGGGACCAGCAACAACGCCACGATCTTCCGGCGGATGGACTTCCCGCGAAAGCGCATGGCCTCCCCCAGCTCAACCCCGCGAGGCGGGGTGGTAATCCGGCAACAAACGGCGTGAGCCTACTACTGCCACACAGGTAACTCGAAGACACGTCCGGGCCATTTTCGGCCAATGGCACGGCTGTTGACCATATGCCACCTGCCTCACACCCGCTTTGTGGGGATGGATGACCGGGATTGTCCCTGGCCGGGAATTTTCGGAGCGGGCCGTTCGTCTTTCTGTACGAGGGACGGAGCGGCGCGTAAAACGTCGCAAGCCGGGCAGCCGTAGGGGTGTCGGACTGCGCCGGGGAGTGAGGGGTCCATGAGCTTCGAAGAGGGCGGCGAAAGGGACACGCTGCGTCCGCTGTGGGTCGAAGAGCCCGCTGTGCGGCCACGGTTGCCCGATCCTGTGCGTACGTCAGCGGTGCGCGCTGTGCTGATCGTCTCGTTGACGACGATCCAGGCGATGGTGGCGTTCCTGTCGACCATCACCGGCTCCTGGCTGGCTTTCCCGATGGTGGTGAGCAGTGTGGCCAGCACGGTGGTCGCGACCTGGAGCGTGCTGGACGTCTGGGTCACGCGTCAGGTGTGGAACCAGCGCAATGGTGTGGTGTCGGTCCCGAGCAGTACGGCACGACGGCTGCGGCGCGAGCGCCGCCAGGCCCGGGGGGCGGCGCGACAGGAAGTGCGGGACGCCGAGCGGATACGCCGGCGGGGCTCCGGCCGGCTGTCGCCGCAGTCCTGAGCACCGCCGGGTCCCGCCGGGTCCCGCAACGGGTGTGATGCGGGCGCCTGCCCGCCCGCTCAGGCGTCCTGCCCGGCGGCTGCCGTGGTGCGCTTGAACATCCGCGTCGCGGTGATCTCGCCGTGCACGACCTCGCCCTCGGGGTCCTGCTGCGGCAGTCCGGGCCGCAGGTGCTCCTCCACGCTGATGTACTTCAGCCCGGCCCTGAGGTCCGCGTCGTTGCGCAGCCGGATCACCAGGGGGAACTCCGCGAGCGCCGTGGTGTCGAAGAGCCCGGTGGTGTAGAGCAGTTGGACGCCCAGAGCGTCGGAGACCGCCCGCTGGAGTTCCAACAGATACGTGGCGTTGGCGCGGCCGATCGGATTGTCGAGGAAGAGCGTTCCCGCGTGACGGTGCTTGTCGCGGCCACGGTCGTTGGAGCGCAGAGCGGCCATCGTGCAGTACAGGGCGATGGCGGCGGTCAGCAGCTGGCCGCCGGAGAAGACGTCGCCCATCTGCCCGACGGGGACCCGCTCGGCGCGCAGTACCGCATCCGGCTTGAGGATCTCGACGGCGATGCCCTTGGGCTCCAGTGCTGCCTGAACACCGCGCAGCAGCAGCGACATTCCGTCCCTGCGGCCCTCCGCGTGGGTTGCCGCCGCGTTCTTCTTGAGGGCGGCGCGGGTCGCTTCGTCGATCACTTCGCCGAGGCGCTCGGTGAGGGTCGCCTGGTCCGGCTCCTCGAAGCGGATCCGCAGGAACTCCTGGCCCGACCATTCGCCGAGGCCTTCGGGCAGCTGCGAGAGCCGCTGGGCGGAGCGCAGGGTGGTCAGCGCGGATTCCACCAGGCCGCGCAGCCGGTCGACGATGGAGTCGCGGTTGCGCTCCAGCTGCTCGAGTTCGTCGGTGAGGACACGCAGCCGGGGTGCGAAGGCCGCGGCCCACTTCTCGGCGTGCTCGGGCAGCGCGGAGGCGGGGAGTTCGCGGATCTGCTGGCGGGCGGGGGTGCGCACCTGCTCGTAGCGGGTGGAGTTGGCGTGCCGTACGAGGATGTCGCTCGCCTCCCGTACGGCACCTTCGGCCGCGGAGAGGTCTGCGGAGCAGCCGCGCAGTGAGCGGCGGGCCTCGGTGGCGGATCCACGCGCCTCGTCCAGAGTGCCGGGGTACGGCTCGGGGGCTTCGTCCGCCTCGTCCTCGTGGTGGTCCCGGAGCAGATCGCGCAGCAGGGCCGCGGTCTCCTCGAAGCCGCCCGCCGCGTCCTCCGACACCCGGTGTGCGTGCAGCAGTTCGGCGTGGGCGGCGCGGGCCGTCTCCAGTGCGTCGGTGCAGGCGGCCAGTTCGGCCGTGGCGGTCCGCAGCAGAACCTGGGCGGCATCCGCGTCGGCCGGCACCTTCTCGTCGGGAAGCCCGGTGTGCATGTCCTGGCCGTCGGCGGGGGCGAGGCGTTCGGCCTCGCCGCGCAGCCGCCCGAGGTGCTCGCTCGCGGTCGAGGCCCTGGTCTCCAGCATCTGCACGAGGGATTCGGCGCGGGCCGCGGCCGCCTGCCGGGACGGCCCGTCGGCGCCGTCGGTGGATTCGAGGAGCTGGGCGGCGCGGGTGCGGACCTTGTTCGTCAGCCGGTCGAGCTCGGCGAGGGCCGCGCTCTCGTCGCTCTCTGCCCTGGCCTGCTCTGCTCGGAGGTCGGCGCCCACCCCGACCTTCTCGTACAGCTGGGACGCGGCCCGGTAGGCCTCGCGCAGGGCGGGCAGGGCCGTGCGCGGTGCGCCGGGCTCCGGGTCGGGGATGTTCTCGGGCACACCGGCGATCTCGGCACGCTCCGCGCGCAGGGCGCGGGCCGTGCGGTGCGCGTCGTCGGCGGTGCGCTGGGCGGCCCTGCGGTCCTCGTCGGCGGCCCTGGCCCGCTCCAGACAGGTGGTGGCGCGCGCCTCCGACTCGGCTGCCTCGTCCGCCAGTTCGCGGAGTTTCGCCTGCCATCCGGCGCGCTCGCGCAGCCGGAAGGCCAGCCCGGCCAGCACGTCGGCCACGCGCCGTGCGCGCTGCGCGGTGTCCTGGCGCTCGTCCCGTACCCGCGCGGCGTCGGCGGCGGCCTCTTCGGTCTCCGCCCGTACGGTACGGGCCTCGGCGAGGGCGGCCTCGGCCGTCTCGGCCGTCGCGCGGGCGGACCCGGCGGTCTCCGCGAGCTCGGCGAGCATCCCGGGCGGGCAGTCCGCGCGCCAGGAACCCAGCCGGGCGGCGAGCGTGCGGTCGCCCGCGAGCCGGGCGGCGAGGGTACGGATCTCCTCGTCGCGCTCGGCCGTACGGGAGCGGAGCGCCTGACGCTCCTCGTCGGCTGCGTGCTCGTCGTGCATGGCCGGATTCGGCGGTACGAGGAAGACATCACCGTCGACGCCCGTCCCCGCCCCGGGAACAGGCGCCAGGAGGGCGGCGGTGGTTCCGACGGCGACGGCGGATCGCGGCAACAGGGCCGCGCCGCTGAGGACTTCGCGCGCCCGGGTGTGCGCGGCGGCGTCGGTGATGACCACACCGTCGACCAGTTCGGGGCGGGCGGCGAGGACCGCGGCGTGGTCGGCCGGGTCGACGGCCTGGGCGAGGTAGCGCCAGCCCGGCAGAGCGGGAATGCCGTGCTCGCCGAGGTACTCGACGGCTGCCAGGACGTCGGGACCGGCCGGCAGCAGCCCGCCGTCGCCCAATGCCCCCAGGATCCGGGCGTCGTCGGCGGCAGCCGTGCGCAGTTCGAAGAGCTGCCGCTCGGCGCCGGTGACGCCCGTCTCCAGCAGGCTCCGCAGCTCATCGGCGCTGCGGTCCAACTCCTCTGCGGTGAAAGGCACTTCGCCGCTGACGGCAGCACTCTCGGCGCCTTCGGTGTCCGCCGTGCCACGGCGGGGCCCGGGAAGCCCGGCGGCGACCGCCGGCGGCAGGCTGAGCAGTTCGCCCAGGCGGGCGTCCGCCGCGATGGACTGTGCCGTACGGCGCTCCGCCTCGTACGCATGCTCGGCGGCGGTCGCCGCGTCCGCGGCCCGGGCGGCCACGAGAGCGGCGCGGTTCTCCTCGGCTGCGGCTTCCTTGGCGCGGTCGCCCGTCGTACGGGCCGCCTCGCGTGCCGCGTCCCAGGCCGCGACCGCGGTCTTCTCGGCGTCGCTGGCCGCCAGCGCGGCGCGGGCCGGGTCGGCGTCGGGGGCGGTGTCGTCGAGCCATCCCGCCCGTACGGCCTCGGCGGTCTCCTGCTCGACTTCGGCGAGCCGCTGACGCAGGTGACCTGCCTCGCTGCGGGCGCGCTGCGCCTCGGTGGCGGCCGCGGTGGCATCGCGGTGCGCGGCCTCGCCGGCCTCCTGGAGTGCGGCGGAGCGCTCCTCCTGCTCGCCCGCGACACGCTCGCCGCCCTCGGCGGCCGTGTGCAGTGCCCGTACGAGGTCGACGGCAGCGGTGGCGCGTGCGGCCAGCGCGGGCGCGGCGTCCCGCTCCGCCTCGCGGATCGCCACGGCGACCCGGGCCGAACGGTCGGCGGCCGCACGGGAGCGGAGGACGACCTCGGCCGCCTGCCAGGCGGAGTGCAGCGTGCGGGCGTCGGCCAGTTCCTTGCGCTGCGCCGCGGCGGACTTCTCCGCGACGGTCAGCGCCAGCGAAGCGTGCCGGTAGGCGAGTTCGGCGGCGATCAGCGAGCAGCGGCCCCGGACCGACTCGGCCTCGGTGACCGTGTGGGCCGCGGAGGTGACCTGCTGGGCGAGGTCGGCGGCGCGCCCGCGCTCCTCGGCGGCGCGGGCCGAGAGCCTGCGGGCAAGGGTGCGTGTACGGCGCTCGGAGCCCGCGTGGATGTCCCTGGCCCGCGCGCGGGTGGCGGTGGCCTCCACGATCCGGCCGAGGAGGTCGACGGAGCCTGCGGTGAAGTCCCGTTCTGCGGTGAGTTCGGCGCGCCGGCCGAGCTTGTTGCCGAAGCCGCCGACCAGGTCGGCGAGGCCGTCGGTGTCACGGGTGTCGGTGACGGCGCGCAGCAGCAGGTCGGTGAAGTCGGAGTCCTTCTTGACGGCGAAGAGGCCCGCCGCCTCGCCCTCGTCGGCGTTCATCTCCCGCTGGTAGCGGAAGAGTTCGGGGTCGAGACCCAGGTGGCCGAGGTGCTCGTTCCAGCGGTCGTGGATCTCCTCCCAGTGCACGTCCAGATGCGGGTAGGCCTTGCCGGACTCGGTGATCGCGTCGCGGAAACCCTTCATGGTGCGGCGCCGCCCGCGCGCCCCCGAAGCACCTTCCACCGGCGGTCGTACGGCGGTGGATTCGGCGACAGGCAGCGAGTCGAGGCTGAGTCCGGGCCCGGGCCTGAAGGAGTACCAGCCCTCTGCGAACTTCCGCGGGTCGTTGGAGACCTGCCGCCCCCGCCATTCGCTCGCCTTGCCGACGACGACCGTCTCGCCGGTGATCGTGTGCTGCCACTCCAGCGCGACATGCCCGCAGTCGTCGGCCAGCAGGAACTTGCGCAGGACGCCGGAGCTGGCGCCGCCGAGGGTGTTGCGGTGACCGGGCAGCATCACCGAGAAGATCAGCTTCAGCAGTACGGACTTGCCGCCGCCGTTCTCCAGGAAGAGCACTCCGGCCGGGGCGGGCCGGCGCGGCGGGCCGACCGGCTCCTCGGCGAAGAACTCCGCCTGCGCGGGCGCCGGATGGGGCACGGGCGCGCCCACTCCGCGCAGGTCGAGGACGGTGTCGGCGTAGCGCGCACCGGCAGGTCCGATGGAGTAGAGACGGACCCGGGACAGCTCGTACATGGCGGCGGACTCTCGTCAGTTCAGGAGTGGAAGGGCAGACCGGCGTCGGCGGCCAGTTCGAGGTCTTCGGGGTCGGACGGCATGACCAGCGTGGCGGTGCCGTCGGTCACCGTGACCACACCCAGTTCGAGGAGTTCGGCCATGGCGGCGGTGCCGGCCATGTCGCGGACCTGGAGCTGGTAGCGGGCGGTGGTGCGGTACGCGCCTCCGGCGTCGTCACCGGTGCGCTGCAGGAATCCGGAGTCGGTGAGGAAGGCGACGGCCTTGCCCACGATCCCGGTGGTGGATCCGGCGAGCCGCCGTGCGTCCTTGGTGGCGCCGGTGGCGCTGCGCCGGGCGTAGATCCGCCAGGCCGCTTCGAGCCCCGGGGCCTCGCTGGCCGGGTCGGTGTTCTCGCCCAGCTCGTCGGCGCGCTCCTCGAGGCGCCGGCAGGCCTGGCGTACGAACGCGTCGACGCCGTTGACCGTGATGCGCCCGATGTAGCCGTCGTCGGCGAGGTCTTCGGGGCGGGGGAAGGACATCGCGGCGACGGCCAGGTGGGCGAGCCCGTGCAGGAAGCGGTCGGCGGAGTCCGCGGCCGTGCGCCGGGCGTAGTCGCCCATCCGTACGGCGAAGACCGAGTCCTCCCCGGCCGTCACGGCCATCCCTGCCCGGGTCGAGACTTCCAGGACGATCAGGCCGAGGCCGGCCGCGACCGCGTCCGCGAGCCGCGCGAAGGCGGACTCGTCGCGGTAACGGCGCAGCAGCTCCGCATAGTCGGCGTCGCGCGCGGGCTGCAGCTTGGGCTGGAGCCCGAAGGCGACGAGCCGCGCGGCGTCCGCGGCATCGGCCGGCGTGACGGCGGCGGGTGGTGCGGGAGTCCGGTGGGCCTCCACGGTGTCCGTGGTGGCCGGCTCGCTCCACGCGGTGTGCTCGGCGTGGCTCTCGCTCACGGCTGCGGCTCCTCGGTCATGTCCGTACTGGCATCTCGGTCGTGTACGCAACTCATGCTCATGCCGCCTCCGTCCGGCCCGCGGCCATCGAGGCCGTGTCGAGGAGGGCGGTCCCCACGATCAGGTCGGCGCCGCCGAACTCGGGGTCGTCGAGTTCGGTCCCGTCGTCGACGGCGAACAGCAGCCGCTCCTCGCCCTGCCGGTAGGCGGTGCCGACCGGCGGGCTGGCCGCGTGGATCGCCAGCAGGGCCACCAAATACGGCAGTTCGGGATCGCGCCTGCGCGCTTCGGCGAGCAGACCGGAGAGCCTGCGCGGTGCGTCGTGCTCCAGGTCGAGGAGCTCCATGGCGCTCGCGAGCTGCTCCTCGCTGAAGCGGCTGTCGTCGGGGGTGGCGATCAGATCGGGCTCGGGCATCTCCGCGCCCAGGTGTTCGCGCTCGGTCGGCGGGGTCAGCAGTATGTCGACCAGGTCGCCCATGCGTACGGACACGGGGGTGCGCAGCCCCGTGCCGCGCGCGAAGAACGCGTCCGTGACCCGGCGCGCCTGTTCCACGGGCAGCGGCAGCAGGGGCGCGAGGAGCTGTCCGTACAGGTCGAGACCTGCACTCGTGGTGGGTGCGGCGAAGGCCTGCCGGTCCTGCTCGGCGCGGAACAGCGGGCCCGCTTCGAGGAGCCTGGACTGCAGCTGGGTGTGGCGGCGGATGCAGTCCTTGACGATGTCGACCAGCTCGGCGGCCCGCCGTTTGTGTTCCGCCGTCTTCGGGTCGAAGCCTGTCTCGGCCTCGTCGCGCGCCTTGCGGATGTTGGTGAGGATCGCGTTCTCGTGGCGGTACCGGTCGGCGACGTGGTCGAGCGCCTCGGCGATCATGTCCGGGACGGCGTTGAGCCAGTCGACCGCGCGCACATTGCGCCGGGTCGCCTCCAGGGTCCTGCGGAGCGTCTCGGCGTACTGCACGGTGCGGTATCTGGCCTGCTCGGCGGCGAGCTGGGCGTCGGCGAGCCGTCCGCGGTTGATCAGCACTTCGAGCTTGACCTCGGCGGCGATCTGGGCGCTGGTCACATCGGTGTCGAGCGCGCCGACCAGTACGTTGACCGCCTCGTCGGTGGTGCGCAGATAGACGGTGCCGCCGTGGCCGGGCACCTCCTCGACGAGCTTGAAGTCGTAATCGCGCCGGGTGTACGCACCGTCGGGCCCGAACGTCCCATAGACCGCGCGGAAGCCCCGGTCGACGCTCCCCACATTGATCAGGTTCTCCAGGACCCAGCGGGCGACCCGTTCGTGCTCGGCGGCGGGACGCCCGGGGGCCTGGGCCGCGACGCGCGGCAGCAGCCTGGCGATTATCTGGTCGTGGTCGGCACCGGTGTCGAAGTCCATGTTGAGCGTGACCAGGTCGATGGCGGCGAGCGCGACCTCCGCCATCGCATAGACCGAGTACTCACCGGCCAGATTGGCCTTGCGTACGTCGAGGTCGTGCAGTGGTGCGGTGCACGCGAGCGCACGAAGGCGCCGCGCGAGCCCTTCGTCGGCGGCCGGGCCCTGTGCGGGCCGCGGCCCCGCGCTGAGCTGGGGCGGAATGAATTCCGTCGAGGCGGTCGAGGCAGGCGATGTCACGACGGACAGATTAGGTCCTCCCACTGACAACGGTCGAAACGGCGCGGATGGGGCAGCTCACTCAAACGATTCGGCAGCCGGCGGAACCTCGCCCGCGACAGGCCTGCCGCGACCGGGCTAAGCTTTTGTTGAACAATCCCACGGCGTCCCGGAGTCCCCATGGCGAGCACCGCACAGCGCACCGCCGACCTCCTGCGCGAGCGCATCGCCCAGGGGACGCTGACCCCGGGGACGCGGCTTTCCGAGGAAGCGCTGGGCGAGGCGATGGGCGTCTCGCGCAACACGCTGCGGGAGGCGTTCCGGCTGCTCGCCCACGGCCGTCTGGTCGCCCATGAGCCGAATCGCGGCGTTTTCGTCGCGCGGCCGAGTGCTGCCGACATCGCCGACATCTATGCCGTACGGACCGCCCTGGAATCCGCGGGCGTACAGGCGGCGAAGACAGCCCCCGCCGCATACCTGCACGCCGTGAGCGCGGCCGTCACCGACGGCGAGAGCTGCGCCCAGGCGACCGACTGGCCCGGTGTCGGCACCGCCGACCTCCGCTTCCACCAGGCGCTGGGCGCCCTGGCCCGCAGCCCGCGCACCGACACCTGTCTGGCCGGACTCCTCACGGAACAGCGCCTCGCCTTCGTCGCCACGCCGTCGCAGCGTCTGCTCCACGAACCGTTCCTGGGCCGCAACCGCACCATCGCCGACCTGCTGGCCGCAGGACGTACGGCCGATGCGCAGGACGAGCTGCACCGCTATCTCCAGGACGCCTGCCGGACCGTCCTCGACGCGCTCCGGCTCCAGGAAGGACCGAGATGACCACGATCGACCTCAACGCCGACCTCGGCGAAGGCTTCGGCCGCTGGACGCTCACCGACGACGAGGCCCTGCTCTCCGTGGTCACCAGCGCCAACGTCGCCTGCGGATTCCATGCGGGCGACCCGTCCACGATGCGCCGCGTCTGCGAACTGGCCGCCGAGCGCGGAGTCCGGATCGGCGCGCAGGTCTCCTACCGCGACCTGGCGGGCTTCGGGCGGCGCGCCATGGACGTCCCCGCGGGCGAGCTGGCCGACGAAGTGGCGTATCAGATCGGCGCGTTGGAGGTTTTCGCGCGCGCGGCCGGATCCCGGGTCGCGTACGTCAAACCGCACGGCGCGCTCTACAACCGCACGGTGCACGACGAGGACCAGGCGGTTGCCGTCGTCGCGGGAGTACGGATCGCGGGCGGCGGGCTGCCGGTGCTCGGCCTGCCCGGGTCGCTGCTCCTCGCCGCCGCCGCGAAGGCCGGGCTGCCGCCCGTCGAGGAGGCGTTCGCCGACCGCGCGTACACCGCCCGGTCCACGCTGGTGCCGCGCACCGAGCCGGGTGCGGTGATCCACGACGGCGACGCGGTCGTCGCCCGCGCGCTGACCATGGCGCGCGACCGGTCGGTGACCGCGATCACCGGCGAACCACTCGCCGTGCACGCGAAGTCCCTGTGCCTGCACGGCGACACACCCGGCGCGGCCGCACTCGCCCAGCGCGTGCGCCGCGAACTGACCGCAGCAGGCGTCGAGTTGGAGCCTTTCGCGTGAGCATACGGATGAAGACGCTGCCCATGGGCGAGCACGCCCTGCTCGTCGAACTCGGCTCGGCCCAGAACGTCGAGGCACTCCATGCCGAGCTGCTCCGCCGCCGGGATGCCGGCACGCTCCCCGCCGTACGCGACATCGTCCCCGCCGCCAGGACCGTTCTCCTCGACGGCCTCGACCGGCCGCGCGAACTGGCCGGGCAGCTGGCCCACTGGGACATCCCCGCGCTGTCCGCGGCGGACGGCCCGGAGACCGACGTCCCGGTGCGCTTCGACGGCCCCGACCTGGCCGAGGTCGCCGGCCTCTGGGGCGTCTCCCCCGACGACGTGCCCCGCATCGTCACCGGCACCGCCTTCCGCGTCGCCTTCTGCGGATTCGCCCCCGGTTTCGGCTATCTCACCGGTCTCCCCGCCCGCTTCCACCTGCCCCGCCGCGCGACCCCGCGGACCGCGGTCCCCGCCGGATCGCTCGCCCTCGCAGGCGAGTTCGCGGGTGTCTACCCCCGCTCCTCCCCCGGCGGCTGGCAGCTGATCGGCTCCACGGACACGGTCCTCTGGGACTCCTCGCGCGAGCCCGCGGCGCTCCTCTCGCCCGGCACGCGCGTCCGCTTCACCCTGCTCGGGGCGGCGCGATGAGCCTCGAAGTCGTACGCCCTGGAGCCCTGACCACGGTCCAGGACCTGGGCCGGCCCGGCCACGCGCACCTGGGTGTCCCGCGCTCGGGCGCCCTGGATCCCCGCGCGCACCGCCTCGCCAATCTCCTGACGGGCAACGCCCCGGAGGCGGCCACCCTGGAGACCACGGTCGACGGCACCGCCCTGCGGGCCGCGGTCACCGTCACGGTGGCGGTGACGGGGGCTCCCTGTCCGGTACGTGTCGACGGCCGGCCCGCGCCCTGGGGCGCCGCGTTCCGCGTCCCCGCCGGATCCGTCCTCGATGTGGGCCGCGCCGTGACGGGCGTACGGAGTTACGTCGCCGTCCGCGGCGGCATCGACGCCGAACCCGTACTCGGCAGCCGCGCCACCGACCTCCTGTCCGGCCTGGGGCCCGCACCGCTCACCGCAGGCCTGACGCTGGGGCTCGGCGCCCCGCACGCGCCCTCCACCGGCGTCGACGCGCTCGCGACGCCCGCACCGCCCGCCGAGCTCGTCCTGCCGCTGCACCTCGGTCCGCGCGACGACTGGTTCGCCCCACCCGCCGTGCGGAATCTCGCGCGGGCCCGCTACCAGGTGTCCTCGGCGAGCAATCGCATCGGACTGCGCACCCAGGGCCCGCCCCTGAAGCGCAGCAGAACCGGCGAACTCCCCAGCGAGGGCATGACATTGGGCTCCGTCCAGGTGCCGCCCGACGGTCTTCCTGTCGTCTTCCTCGCCGACCATCCCGTCACCGGCGGCTATCCGGTGCTCGGCGTGGTCCCCGAAGAACACCTCCCGGCGGCCGCCCAGGCCGCACCCGGCACCCCCGTGATCTTCCTGCCCCTCCTCCGTCGCACCTGATCAGACCGCCTCAGGACCCGGAAGCGCGGACAGCGCGGACGCCACCGCGTGCGCGGTCCCCAGATCGAGCCCCAGGCTGGTGCCGCGCGCCCGGTGCCGTATCTCCTGCGCCGTGAGCCGCATCAGCTGCGGCAGCAGATCGGTGCACCGCCGCGCCAGCCACCCCGTCCCCGCCGTGGCCAGCCACAAGAGGCTCGCCGACCGGGTGGGTCCGGACTGCTCCGGTTCCGACGCCGGTGCCTCGCCCAACTCGAGCCCCGCGTCGGCGAGTCGCGCATGGAACCGGACCGCCAGCATCCGGTGCCCCCGCTCCCCCGGATGCAGCCGGTCGGCGCTCCACATCGTCCGGTCGCTCACCCACTCGCCGTCGGCAGCATGCAGATGCACGGCTCCGTACCGCCGCGACAGCTCGTGCACGACCGCGTTGACGGCGTGCTGCCGTCTGGCCAGCGGCCGCCCGAGCACACCGGGCAGGCCCAGCATCGTCCCGGGATCGGGCAGGCACGCGGTCATCAGCAGCGCCCCGCGCGAGGCGAACTCCCCGCAGAGCAGGTCGAGTCGGGCCGCGACCTCGTGGATGTCGAAGGTGCAGCGCAAGGTGTCGTTCACCCCGACCACCACCGACACCAGATCGGGCCCGAACTCCAGGGCGGCGGGCAACTGCCGTGCCACCACATCGCCGGTCTGCGCCCCGCTCGCCGCGAAGTTACGGAACTCCACCGGGCTTTCGGCCGGTGCGAGCCCGGCGGCGAGCAGCGCCGCCCACCCGCGCCAGCCGCCGTCCACCGGATCTCCGACCCCTTCGGTCAGCGAGTCGCCGAGCGCCGCGAAGCGGAACGTCTTCATCGCACCTCCCCCGTACGGACCCGCTCCGGCGCCTCGTGCGCCGCGAGAAAGGCATCCACCGACCGCTGCCACCCGAAGAGTTCGGCGCGCGCCCGGGCCGCCCCGCGACGCGACGCCGCGTCCCGCCGAAGCAGCTCCTGCACGGCGTCGGCGAAGCCCCGGCCGGTGTCCACGGCGGCCACCCCCGCGTCCCCCACCACCTCGGGCAGCGCCGAGGTGGCACTCGCGACGACCGGCGTGCCGCAGGCCAGCGACTCCAGCGCCGAGAGCCCGAAGGTCTCGGCGGGCCCCGGTGCCAGGGCGATGTCAGCGGCGGCCTGCAGATCCGCCAGTTCCTCCCGGTCGGCCACATGCCCCAGGAACACGGCGGGCAGCCGCTCGACGCGGGCCCTGCGCTCCAGTGACCTGCGCAGCGGCCCGTCCCCGGCCACCACCAGCGTGGCCCGCACGCCGCGCCGGCGCAGCACGCGCAGCGCGTCCAGGGCGATGCCCGGCCGCTTTTCGACGGACAGCCGCGAGCACAGGACGAGCAGCACCGCACCGCCGCGCACATGCCGGGCCCGCAGCACGGCACTGCGCCGCCCCGGCCTCCACCGCCGCAGATCGACGCCCAGTGGCGCTCGCAGGACATTGCGCGCCCCGATCCTCACGAACTCGCGCTCCGCCCACTCCGTCGTGCACACGATGCGCGAATAGGCCCACGCGCTACGGCGGTTGAGCCGGTCGGCGGCGCCCGCGGCCACACCCGGCGGCACTCCCCAGGTCCGCAGCACCCCGTCGGCGGTCTCGTGCGAGACCATCACCGAGGGCACCCTGCCGCGCCGCGCCCACTCGCCCGTCCACCGCAGCGTCGTACGGTCAGAAACCTCGATCCGGTCGGGCGCCAGCCCTTCGAGGACCGCGCGCACCCGCTGCCGGTCGGCGAGCACCCGGTAGCCGCCGGTTCCCGGCAGCACCGGCCCCGGCAGGGTGATCACCCGCCCCTGCGCGGTCAGTTCGTCGCTCTCGTACGCACCCGGAACCACCAGCACAGGTTCGTGACCGGCCGCCAGATACCCCTTCCCCAGCTCGGCCAGCGCGGTGCGCAGACCGCCCGAGGCCGGAGTGACGAAATTCGCCAGCCGCACGATGCGCAGCGCCCCGCTCATGCCGCAACCGCCGTCCGTGCGGCCAGCACCTCGGCGTAGTGGCCCAGCAGGGCATCCCCCACGGCCGCCCAGGTCCGCCCCTCGACCGCCGCGCGGCCCGCCGTTCCGTAGGCCTGCCTGAGCCCGGGGTCGCCGGAGAGCGCCCAGACGGCGGTCCGTACAGCGTCGGCGTCCCAGGGCGGCACCAGCAGTCCGGTCCTGCCGTGGTCGACGAGGTCCATCGGCCCGCCGGCGGCGGGGGCGACGACGGGCACTCCGCTCGCCATGGCCTCCTGCACGGTCTGGCAGAAGGTCTCGTACGGTCCGGTGTGCGCGAAGACGTCCAGCGAGGCGAAGATCCGGGCGAGTTCGCCCCCGGTCCTGCGCCCGAGGAACACGGCGCCCGGCAGCGCGGCCCGCAGCGACGGCTCGCTCGGCCCGTCGCCGACGACCACAAGGCGTATGCCCTCGAGCCCGCAGACCCCGCTGAGCAGCTCGACGTGTTTCTCGGGGGCCAGTCGCCCGACGTAGCCCACGATGAGCTCCCCGCCCGGCGCGAGCTCCCGGCGCAGCGCGGCGCTGCGCCGCCCGGGCCGGAACCGATCGGTGTCGACGCCACGGGGCCACAGCCGCACGCGCGGCACCCCGTGCGCCCGCAGCTCCTGGAGGGCCGCCGTCGAGGGGGCGAGAGTCCGGTCGGCGGCGCTGTGCACGGCACGGATGCGCCGCCAGGCGGTGGTCTCCCCGGTGCCCAGATACGTACGGGCATAGCCGGCCAGGTCGGTCTGGTAGACGGCGACGGCCGGAATCCGGAGCCGTGCGGCGGCGGCCATACCGCGTACGCCCAGGACGAACGGGCTGGCCAGATGGACGAGTTCGGCACGGTGCGCGACCAGTGCCGCGGCGATCCGCCGGGTCGGCAGCGCGAGGCGTACCTGCGGGTATCCGGGCAGCGGCACGGACGGCACACGTACGACAGGGCAGGGTGCGCCGGCATCAGCGGCGGCTGTGGCCGCTGCCGGGGCTATGACGAGCGGTTCATGACCGCGCGCGGTGAGGTGTGCGGCGGTCTGCAGGGTGCAGTGGGCCACACCGTTGACGTCGGGCGGGAAGGATTCGGTGACGATGACGACACGCATATGTGTGTTGTCGCCGCGCCCGGGGTGGCTGGGCCAACGAGGATCTTTCCTCGCGTCGAACGTCCCATGAGCTTTTGCGCTCGATCCCGGTCAACTTCGTTCAGAATGCGCTGCCTTCGGGGGTGATCCGACTGCGTACAGCCGTCTGCACCTCGGCTTCCTCGGCCGGATCGGCGGCGAGCCTGCGCAGCCGGTCCACCACGCGTACATCACCGGTCTCGGCATGGTGCGCGGCCACTTCCCTGGTCGTCTCCTCACAGTCCCACAGGCACTCGACCGCGAAGCCGGAGCCGAAGGACGGATCGGTGGAGGCGAGCGCACGGGCCGCGTTGCCGCGCAGGTGCGAGGAGGCGGTCTCCCGGTACACATGGCGCAGTACGGGTGCGGCACAGGCGATGCCGAGCCGCCCCGCGCCGTCGACGAGCGTCCAGAGCAGCGGCGCGTCGGGACCGTCGGCCCGTACGGTCTCCCGCAGCGCACCGAGCACCAGCATGGCGTCCTGCGCGCCGCCCCGGCAGGCGAGCACCCCTGCGGCGGAGCCGCCAAGGGCATCGGGCCGGTGGACCCAGCCGCGCGCCCGGTCCACGGCATCCTCGCCGCACATCCGCTCGAAGGCGGACACGGCAGCTTCGGCGACGGTACGGCTTCCGGTGTTGACGGCGCCTTCGATGAGATCGAGTACGACGGGGTCCCGCGACTCGGCGAGGTAGTGCAGCGAAGCGCCGCGCGCCCCGTCCGTGCCACCGCGTGCGGCCTCCACGATCGAGGCCCGGTCCTCGGGCCCCGCGACGGCGGTCAGGCACCGCGCCGCGGGCAGATGCAGCTCCGTGCCGCGGTCGAGCCCCTGCTGCGCCCAGTCGAAGACGGCCTGGACGCTCCAGCCGGGCCTCGGCCCGGTCGGTCGCATCTGCCGCTGCCATCGGTCGAAGGAGCCCTGCTCCTGCGCCGCCCGCACGCGCGTCCCGACCGACTCCCGCGGATCCTGCGCCCACAGCCGCCAGGGGCGGGGCTCGAAGGAGTCCCGTACGGCGGCGGCCAGTTCGGCCTCGCCCTCGGGGGTACGGGGGTATCTGGCCAGGACGGGCGCGGCCAGGGCGCGCAGCCCCGCGTCGTCGTCGCGCAGGGCAAGTTCGTCGAGAGCCCAGGCCCAATTGGCGCCGGTCGCGGCGTAGCGCCGCAGCAGCCCCAGGGCGTCGTTCCTGCCGTACGAGGCAAGGTGCCCGAGCACGGCGAGCGCGAGTCCGGTCCTGGTGTCCTCGCCGTCGAGCAGGTCCTCGGCGCCGAAGAGGTGCAGTGCGATCTCTTCGAGCCCGCCGTCGAGATCCAGATACAGGCGGGCGTAGTACAGAGAGCGGTTCTCGACCTGCCAGTCGTGGCGGGGATCGCTCACGACACAGTGGTTCAGAGCCGCCAGCGCTTCCGCGCGGGGCGCTGCGAGCGCGTGCAGCGTGCCGTCGCCCCGGCCCCTCTGGAGGAGACCGAGCAACGTGCCGCTCGGCGCTATGACTGGATCAAACATGGAAGAAGCCTCACATCAAGCTGTCGACGCAACCGGAAATCGTGGATTACCTGGCCGCGCGACAACATGCTCGGCTGCCCGCCGTCTCTTGCTTGGTGTAGACCATCTTCCTGCCTCTCGTCGGTGGCCCGAATCGGGCCCGCGACGTCATGATGACCCAGCCGTATTGACCGCCGCGACCACATTTACGTGCAGCGCTCTCATGAGGCGCTGAACAGCTCCACCAGCTCCGTCTTCCCGAACATCCGCGCGGTATCCAGCGCGGACGGTGTTCCGGCCGCCGGATCCGCGCCACCGGCGAGCAGTGCGCGGATCACCGCGTCCTCACCCTTGAAGACGGCACCGGCGAGCGGGGTCTGCCCGCGGTCGTTGGCCCGGTCCGCATCCGCGCCACGCGCCAGCAGGGCCTCCACCGCGGCGGCATGGCCGTGGTAGGCGGCGAGCATCACGAGCGAGTCCCCCCGGTCGTTGCAGAGGTTGGCCGGAACTCCCGCGTCCACATACGCGGCGAGCGGCTCGGCCTCGCCCCGGCGCGCCAGGTCGAAGACCTTCGTCGCCAGCTCGATGACCTCGGGATCCGGTGCCTCGCCCATCGGACGGACCGCCTCTCTGCTGAGCACGACATCACAGCCGTACGAGTGAATCGCCAGGGTACTGCCCGCCGGAGGACATGACCCGGCCCGGCGGTGGCAAAGATCACCGCGACCGTGATCACCGTCGTGACCAGCAGCACACCATCCGCCCGAGTGGCGGACCGACGTACTCCAGTCCAGTGAAATTCTCGCAAAACCACCCATTTGCACCTTTTATCGCATAGATACTTTCTGTGAGCCTGGAAGAACTCATGGTGACTGTCCCCACAACCAGGAGAACCCCTCATGATCCTGTCGATCTCAGGCGTGGTGCTGCTCGGAATCATCGTCTTCCTCTTTTTCAGGAAAGACGGACTCAAGGCGTCACACGCGCTCGTCTGCGCCCTCTTCGGTTTCTACCTCGCGGGCACCGCCATCGCCCCGAGCATCAAGGCCGGAGGCGCGAGCCTCGCCAGCCTCTTGGGCGGGATCAAGTTCTGACCTCTCCCCACCACCCCCATCACCCCTGGAGACAGACGTGGCCCGGCGACCACTCCCCCGCATTCTGAGCAGCAGCAGTGCCTCGATCACCCGCAGCCGCGAGATTGCGCGAACGGCCGCCGACAGCGCCACCGACGTCCTGCATCCGCTGATCACGATCAGTCGTGGTCTGCGGAAACTGGTAGCCGGCGGGCGGCAGAAATGGGCGTCCCTGCCCAAGGAGCGGCGCGGTCCCGCGCTGTTCCTGGCCGCCGCCTGCGTCCTGGTGGTCGCGCTCATCCCGTACGGGCCACTGCTGGCCCTGATCACGGTGATGGCCGCGGCCGCCTGGAAGGGCCGGGAACGCGTCCCGGTGCAGACCGGTCCCGACGAGGCGGAGACCGGGCGCCTGCAGTCCCTCTACGAGGCCCTGGTGCCGTACTTCTCGGTGCCGGAGGACCCCGCTCCGCTCTTCGCCCACGGCGGCGAGTGGGACAAGGCCTTCAGCGACTATGAATTCGACGAGGACGGGCGGATCAGCACGCTGCACGTGAAGTACCCCGCGTACTTCCCCGACGGCGAAGCCGCCTCCCGCGCCCGGATCGAGCAGCTCCTGCACGCCAAGTCGGGGCGCGGCCGCGAATACCACTTCGCCTGGGACGAGGAGGGCAACCACCTCGTCATGAGCGTGCTGCCCGCCCTGTCCACCTCGATCGCCGCCCAGCCCTTCGTCACCACCCCCGGAGAAACGGTTCTCGGGTTCACCGACGCGGGCGCGGTGCAGCGCACCGTCCCGGTGACGGACGGCGAGGAGACCTTCGACGCGCCGCCGGTCGTCTGGCGTACGGGAGCACGCTCGACGGAGCCTCATCTGCTGGTCGTCGGCGAGCCCGGCAGCGGCACCACGTCGCTGATGCGGTCGATCGCGCTGCAGACGCTGCGCTACGGCGACGTGCTGATCATCGAGGGCAGCGGTACGGGCGAGTACGCCTGCCTCACCGGACGCAGCGGCGTCCTGGCCGTCGAGTGCGGTCTGGCCGGAGCCCTGGCCACCCTGGAATGGGCCGCGCACGAGACCGAGCGCCGGCTGATCTCGGCCAACCGGGCCAGGCAGGCGGGTCACGCCGTTCCCGAGGACACCAGACGCCCACTCTGGATCCTCCTCGACCGGCCCAGCATCTTCGGCCACCTCGCCGCCGCCGACGGACGCACCGATCCGCAGCAGCTGCTGCAGGTCCCCCTGCGGCACGGCAGGGCGGCCAACGTCACCGTGGTCGTGGCCGAGCAGTTCGACACCCTGGACACGCTCAGCGACCCCGTACGCCAGCACACCCGCGCCCGGGTGGTGCTCGGCCAGGCCTCGCCCGAGCAGGTGGAGGCGGTGCTCGGCGCCCCGCCGCACACCACGCCCGCCGCGGCCGTCCCGCCCGGCCGGGGCTATGCCCGCCTGGGCACAGGTCCTGTGCTCCGCCTCCAGGTCCCGGCCACGCCGGATCCGTTCGACGACGCCACCAGCGAGGCACACCGCCAGGCGGTGCTCGATCTGCTCCCGCAGCGCCAGGTCCCGCTGGACTCGGCGCCCGTGGAAGCCGCGGCGGCCGAGAACTGAGTCAGGCGACGAAGGTCCGCGGGGACTCGGCACCGGTGCCCGCACCGGTCTCGACCAGCCTCGCGGCCGCCGCCAGCCGCAGGGCGGCCTCGTCGGCCACCGGGCCGCCGACCGTGAACGGCAGCCGTACGTAACCCTCGAAGGCCCCGTCGACACCGAAACGGGGCCCCGAGGGGACCCGTACCCCCACCCGCTCGCCGACTTCGGCCAGCCGGGATCCGGAGAGCCCGCCGGTCCGCACCCACAGGGTCAGACCGCCGTTCGGGACGTCGAACTCCCAGCTGGGCAGCTCCCTGCGCACCGCGGCGACGAGAGAGTCCCTGTTCTCCCGCGCCTGCGCGCAGCGGATGGCGACCGCCTCCTCCCAGCCCCCGGTGCTCATCAGCCAGTTGATGGCGAGCTGCTCCAGTACGGGGGTGCCCAGGTCGGCGTAGGCCCGGGCCGCCACCAGACTGCGGATCACGTCCGGCGCCGCCCGTACCCACCCGATGCGCATGCCCGCCCAGAAGGCCTTGCTCGCCGAGCCGACGGTCAGCACGGTGGAGCCCGCCGGGTCGAAGGCGCAGACGGGGCGCGGCATGTCGACGTCCGCGTCGAGGCGGAGTTCGGTCATGGTCTCGTCGGCGATCAGGACCGTGCCGGCCGACCGCGCGGCCTCCACCAGCTGACGCCGCTGGTCCTCGTCGGCGAGCGCGCCGGTGGGATTGTGGAAGTCGGCCACGACGTAGGCGAGGCGCGGCGCGGCATCACGCAGCACCTGGCGCCACCGCCCCAGGTCCCAGCCGCCGAGCCCCTCGGCCATCGCGACGGGCACCAGACGCGATCCGGCCTCCCGCATGAGCTGCAGGATGTTGGCGTACGAAGGCGACTCGACCGCGATCCGCTCGCCCCGGCCCGCGAAGAGGTGACAGATCGCGTCGATGGCGCCCATCGCTCCGGTGGTGACCATGATCTGCTCGGGCATCGTCGGGATGCCGCGTGCGGTGTAGCGGTCGGCGAGCATCTGGCGCAGCGCGGGCAGCCCTGCCGGGTAGTCGCCGTGCGTGTGCGCGTACGGAGGGAGGTCTTCCAGGGCGCCTTGTACGGCCCGGGTGAGCCAGGGTTCGGGCGCGGTCAGGGCGGCGCAGCCGAGGTCGATCATCGAGCCGAGGGCTTCGGGCGGCAGCGGTTCCAGGCCGCGCGCGGGCAGCGGGTTGCCCGCGGGCACCGCCGTCCAGCTGCCGGCGCCCCGGCGCGACTCCAGGAAGCCCTCGGCGCGCAGCGCCTCGTAGGCTGCGGCCACGGTGGTGCGGCTCACGGCGAGCGCCAGGGCCAGTTCGCGCTCGGCGGGGAGCCGGGCGGCGACGGGGACGCGACCCTCCAGGACGAGGAGCCGGATGCCGTCGGCGAGCGCCCGGTAGGCGGGGGGCTTGCGGGTTCCGGGCCCGGCGGGGCGGGACTGCTGGGCGTTGAGCTGGCGGGCCAGCTGAGCCGGTCCGACCGCTGAAGTCCACTGAGCCATGGATTTCAGTCCACCTTCCCCGAATTGGCCATGGTTGGCATCTGATTCCAAGCCACAGAGTGTCATGCATCGGTCCACTATCACTACACGGGGGCACGCCATGTCCAGGAATCTCACCCGGCGCCTGCTGCAGCTCTATGTCGGCCTGGCCCTCTACGGGGCGAGCTCGGCGCTGCTGGTGCGCGGCGGTCTCGGTCTCGAGCCCTGGGGTGTGCTGCACCAGGGGCTGGCCGAGCTGACGGGCCTGACCATGGGTGAGATCGCGATCATCGTCGGAGCCGCGGTGCTGCTGCTCTGGATCCCGCTCAGACAGCGCCCAGGGCTCGGCACGGTCTCCAATGTCTTCGCCATCGGCATCGCGATCGACGCCACCCTCGCCCTGCTCCCCGAGACCCACGGCCTTGCCGCCCGTATCGCGCTGACGGTCGCGGGGATCGTGCTCAACGGCGTCGCGACCGGCCTCTACATCTCCGCCCGCTTCGGCCCCGGCCCCCGCGACGGCCTGATGACCGCCCTCAACCGGATCACCGGCCGGTCGGTACGGCAGGTACGCACCGCCCTGGAAGTGGCCGTCGTGGTCTCGGGGTTCCTGCTCGGCGGGACCCTGGGGGTGGGCACGGTCGCGTACGCCCTGGCGATCGGTCCACTGGCCCAGTTCTTCCTGCGCGTCTTCGCCGTTCCGGCGCCGGACGAAGGCAGCACGGTCGTCGCCGGCGGTACACCGGAGCAGGCGCTGCATCAGCCCGGGGGATCACCCCCGGACCCCCAGCCGGACAAGCGGGCCCACCGCTTCAGGTCCGGGACACACAGCTGAGCCATACTGCGCCGGTGACCCGCACACGCCACTCCTACCTCGACCATGACGCGCCCATCCCGTTCGCCCACCGCGGCGGGGCGGCGGACGGCCTGGAGAACACCGCGACCGCTTTCAGGCGCGCCGCCGAAGCGGGGTTCCGCTACTTCGAGACGGATGTGCACACCACGGCGGATGGCCGGCTCGTCGCCTTCCACGACGCGACTCTGGACCGGGTGACGGACGCGGGCGGCCTGATCTCCGAGCTCCCCTGGAGCGAGGTCAGTCGTGCCAGGGTGGCAGGCCACGCGCCGCTTCCGCTCTTCGAGGAGCTCCTCGAAGAGTTCCCCGCGGCCCGCTGGAACGTGGACCTCAAGACCGAGTCCGCGCTCGCCCCTCTCATCGCACTGATCCGCAGGACCGATGCCTGGGACCGGGTCTGCGTCGGCTCCTTCTCCGAGAGCAGGGTCGCCAGGGCGCAGCGCCTCGCGGGCCCTCGCCTGGCCACCTCGTACGGCATGAGCGGAATCCTCGCGCTGCGGCTGCGCTCCTACGGTCTGCCCGCGCCCCTGCGGGGCAGCGCCGTCAGCGCCCAGGTGCCGGAGTCCCACAACGGAATCAGGGTGGTCGACCGGCACTTCGTACGGGCCGCGCACGCCCGCCAACTGCAGGTCCACGTCTGGACGGTCAACGACCCCGACCGGATGCACCGGCTTCTCGACCTGGGCGTGGATGGCATCATGACCGATCAGCTCGAGACTTTGCGCACGGTACTCACCGAGCGGGGAGCGTGGATCTGAGAGACGGGGGCGCCAGTTGAGCACGGAGGCGGAAAAGACCGCGCGGGCGGTGGGGAGCACGGCGGTCGGCGGCGCCCGCAGACGCGAGCAACACGGCTGGTATTTCTACGACTTCGCCTGCTCCGTCTATTCGACGAGCGTGCTCACCGTCTTCCTCGGGCCGTATCTCACCTCCGTGGCCAAGACCGCCGCGGACGCGGAAGGCTTCGTCCATCCGCTGGGCATTCCGGTGCGGGCCGGCTCGGTTTTCGCGTACGCGGTCTCCCTCTCGGTCGTCGTGGCCATCCTGGTGATGCCCCTGGCGGGCGCCGCGGCGGACCGCAGCGGCCGCAAGAAGCCGCTGCTGGCCGTCGCCGCGTACACCGGTGCGATCGCCACGACCGGAATGTTCTTCCTGGACGGCGACCGCTATCTCCTCGGCGCGTTCCTGCTGATCGTCGCCAATGCGTCGCTCTCGGTCTCGATGGTGCTGTACAACGCCTATCTCCCCCAGATCGCCGGACCCGAGGAACGCGACGCGGTCTCCTCGCGCGGCTGGGCCTTCGGCTACACCGCGGGTGCGTTCGTGCTGGTCCTCAATCTGATCCTGTACTCGGGCCACGACAGCTTCGGCATCTCCGAGGCCGCGGCGGTACGGATCTGTCTCGCCTCGGCCGGGGTGTGGTGGGGCGCCTTCACACTCGTCCCGCTGCGCAGGCTCCGCGACCGGCGGGTGGAGCGGGCCGACGGCGCGGGTGCGGTGGGAGCCGGATGGCGGCAACTCGTGGCGACACTGCGGGACATGCGGCGCCATCCGCTGACGCTCTCCTTCCTGCTCGCCTATCTGGTCTACAACGACGGCGTCCAGACGGTGATTTCGCAAGCGTCGATCTTCGGCTCCGAGGAACTCGGTCTCGACCAGACGACGCTGATCACCGCTGTCCTGATCGTGCAGGTGCTCGCCGTGGCCGGGGCGCTCGGCATGGGCAGAATGGCCCGTACGTACGGCGCGAAGAACACGATCCTGGGCTCACTCGCCGTCTGGGCGCTGATTCTGGCCGCGGGATATTTCCTCCCCGCGGGTGCGCCCGTCTGGTTCTTTCTCCTCGCCGCCGCGATCGGGACGGTGCTGGGCGGCAGCCAGGCACTTTCCCGGTCGCTGTTCTCCCACCTGGTGCCGCAGGGGAAGGAGGCCGAGTACTTCTCCGCGTACGAGATGAGCGACCGCGGCCTGAGCTGGCTGGGGCCGCTGGTGTTCGGTCTGGCGTACCAGCTGACGGGCAGCTACCGGGACGCGATCATCTCGCTCGTGGTCTTCTTCCTGCTCGGTTTCTTCCTGCTTGCGCGGGTACCCGTGAGGCAGGCGGTGGCGGCTGCGGGAAACGCCGTGCCGGACCGGATTTAGACCTTGAAGTAAAAGGCCGCTAGTGTACGCCTTTGGTCTGCCAGGCGGACCGTTACTGCGTGGTGATTACGCCAAGACGCAGGGTGACATCTTCGATCAGATGTGACAAAGCGGGCACTGGTGGGTACAACAAGGGGCGGCACGACGGGCGACGCATGACCGGCAACGGGAATCTTTACCGGCGACCGGACGTTGACCGGATGACGACGACAGCGACACCTGTCCTGTGGGCGACAAGCCCGGGAGGCACGATTCATGAGTGAGCGAGCTCTCCGCGGTACGCGCCTCGTGGTGACCAGCTACGAGACCGACCGCGGCATCGACCTGGCCCCGCGCCAGGCGGTGGAGTACGCATGCGAGAACGGACATCGCTTTGAGATGCCGTTCTCTGTAGAGGCGGACATTCCGCCGGAGTGGGAGTGCAAGGCATGCGGCGCCATGGCACTCCTGGTAGACGGGGACGGCCCTGAGGAGAAGAAGGGCAAGCCTGCGCGTACGCATTGGGACATGCTCATGGAGCGGCGCACCCGCGAGGAGCTCGAGGAGGTGCTGGCCGAGAGGCTGGCCGTCCTTCGCTCCGGTGCCATGAACATCGCAGTGCACCCGCGGGACAGCCGCAAGTCCGCGTAACGCCGAGGCGTTCGCGAACAACAGCACGCACAAGAGCCGCCGGCCTCCACACACTTCAGGGTGTGTGGAGGCCGGCGGCTCTTGCTGTGTCAGGAGGTGAGGGGCGGGCGGGGGCCCTCGTCCCGGCGGGGGCCGGGGCGGTCCTCCCTGATGACCTCGCCCTGGACGACCTTGCCGTCGGGGCGGTGCATGCGCGCCTGCTGGAAGGCGCCGCCCAGGGTGCCCGGCGCCGCGGCGTTCATCCGGCGCTGCAGTGAGCGCTCGGTGAAGCGGCTGAGCAGGGAGCGCACGGGCGGCAGCAGGCACAGCAGCCCGGCCGCGTCGGAGACGAACCCCGGAATCATCAGCAGCAGACCGGCCAGCATCAAAAAGCCGTTGCCGCCGCTCTCCGCGCCGTTGCCGCCCGCCGGGGGCGCGGCCCCCGACTGCTGCTCCTTGAGCGTCTCGGTGAGGCTCCTGAAGGCCCTGCGGCCCGCTCGCTTGATCACGGCGGCGCCCAGTACGAAGCCGCCCACCAGAAGCAGCAGAACGGTGAGTCCGCTCGTGACACTCGCCACGACGGTCAGCAGCCAGATCTCGAGCACCAGCCACACGGCGATGGCGAGAGGCACGATCGTGCGGGCGCGTGAGCGCTTGGGAACTGTCGGGGGCGGTGCGCCGGTCGTCATGCTCCCAGTGTGCCTGGACGCGCGCCGCGACGGCGTAAGCGGGAGATCAGGACGGCTTGCGGCCGAGCAGCTTTCCCGCACGGGCGCCGACGCCCCAGACCGTGACGCGCCACAGCGCCTCGACGACGATGTCCTTGCTCATCTTGGAGTCGCCGATCTCGCGCTCCACGAAGGTGATCGGAACCTCGACGACATGGAAGCCCGCCTCGACCGAGCGGCGGGCGAGGTCGACCTGGAAGCAGTACCCCTGGGAGGCGACCTCGTCGAGGCCGAGCCCTTCGAGGGTCTCCTTGCGGAAGGCACGGAAGCCGCCGGTGACGTCGCGGATCGATACGCCGAGGAGCAGCCGGGAGTACGTGCTGCCGCCCCGGGAGATGAACTGCCGGTACTTGGGCCAGTTGACCGTGCGGCCGCCCGGCACCCAGCGCGAGCCGAGCACGAGGTCCGCGCCCTTCAGGGCGGTGAGCAGCCGGGGCAGTTCCTCGGGCTGGTGCGAGCCGTCCGCGTCCATCTCGACGAGAACGCCGAAGCCGTGGTCGATGCCCCACTGGAAGCCCGCGAGATAGGCGGCGCCGAGGCCTTCCTTGCCCTTGCGGTGCAGTACGTGGACCTGGGGGTCGCCCGCGACGATCTCGTCCACGATCTTGCCGGTGCCGTCGGGGCTGTTGTCGTCGGCGACCAGCACCTCCGCGTCCGGCACCGCGGCACGGACCCGGGCAACGATCGGCTTGATGTTCTCGGCCTCGTTGTAGGTCGGGATGATGACCAAGGCCTTGCCGAGCGGACCGTATCGCCGCTGACCGCCGTCGTTCACTGCTGCCCCTTACTGTCCATGCGCTGATGCACCACCATATCGAGCGCACATCCGGAGGCCGCCGCCGACGCTCGCTTGCGCCGCGTGGAGTGTGGATCGGGGTACTGCGGATCGGGGCCCGGCGTCCTTCGGGCCGACCTGGGACCCGCTGGCTGCGGGTCGACCGAGAGCCGTTGTCTACTGAACCCCGGGCCCCACCCGGGTCCCACCATCCGGCCTTGCCGAAACCTTCCCTCGCCCCCGAGGCGCGGGCGCTGAACCTGGTTCCCGGTGACGGTGCGCCGGTCCGGCACACCACCCCATGACCCAGCGGCGTTCGACGACTGCGTGGAGGTTTGCCGGCCGGACGTCCTGTGGTGGACTCGGCCGAACCTACCCGCCGGTGACCGCTTTCTGTCAACAGTCGCGCTACCTGCGGTGTTGGCCCAAATCACCAGGTCAGTACGGAAGATCCGCAGGTGACCGGAGAGCCCGCCAGAAGTCGATCGGCGGTACGAAATGTCCCGATGTCACTCGTTCGGCCTTACGAAGACCGTTTGTCCGAACACCACGGTCCGCAGGCAGACCGGGAGTTCGGCTCCCGGGGTCAGGTCGGGCAGCCCCGGGGTGCCGGAACGGGGGTCGGTGGACCAGCGGGAGACCCGGTCGTCGGGTGCCTGGACGACCAGTTCGGACGTACGCCAGACCGCGTAGTCGGCGGGAGCACCGGGTACGAGCACACCCGCGTCGTCCCTGCCGATCGCCCGCCAGCCGCCGCGCGTGTGGGCGGTGAACGCGGCGCGAGCCGAGACCCGGTGCTCGGGCGTGCGGTGGAAGGCGGCGGCGCGCACGGTGCCCCAGGGGTCGAGCGGGGTGACGGGGCTGTCCGAGCCGAAGGCGAGGGGGACTCCGGCGCGCAGCAGGGCGGCGTACGGATTGAGGGTGCGGGCCCGGTCGGCGCCGAGGCGGTCGGCGTACATGCCGCTCTCGCCGCCCCAGGCCGCGTCGAAGGCGGGCTGGACCGAGGCGGTCAGGCCCAGTTCGGCGAAAGCGGCGATCGTCTCGGGGGTGAGCATCTCGGCGTGCTCGACGCGGTGGCGGGCCGCGCGGATCCGGGCCAGGCCGACCTTCTCCGAGGCGGCGCGCACCCCGTCGACGACAGCGGTGACGGCGGCGTCGCCGATGGCGTGGAAGCCGGCCTGGAGACCCGCCTCGGTGCAGGCGACGACATGGGCGGCGACGGCGTGTGCGTCGAGGTGGGCCGTGCCGGTGTGCAGGGCGTCGGCGTAGGACTCATGGAGGCAGGCGGTGTGCGAGCCGAGGGAGCCGTCGACGAAAAGGTCGCCGGCGGCGCCGATCGCACCCAGTTCACGAATGCGCTCGGCATCCTTGGCGTGTGCAATCTCCTCGGCCCAATAGCCGAAGACCCTCGGCCCCGCCTCGTCGGCGGCGAGCTTCAGCAGTGAGGTGAAATCGTCCTCGTCGGAGATCTCGGGGCCCCCGCACTCATGGAGCGCCCCGATGCCGAGCGAGGCGGCGTGGGCGAGCGCGGCGCGCTGCGCCTCGGTGCGCTGCACCGGGGTGACCGCTGCATGCGCGGCGGCGCGCACGGCGTGGTGGGCGGCTCCGGTGAGCGGAGCGTCCGGGCGGTAGCCGGCGAGCTCGGTGACGCCCGGCACCAGGTCGAGGAGGGCGGTGGAGACCACCGCGGAGTGGACGTCGATCCGGGGCAGATAGAGCGGACGGCCGCCCGACGCCTCGTCGAGCGCCCGGCGGGACAGCGACTGCTCGCCGGTCCAGCGGGCGGCGTCCCAGCCGTGGCCGAGCAGGACCTTGTCGCCGGGACGGGCCGTCGCATGGGTCCGTACGAGAGCGAGCGCCTCGGCCGCCGTCCGGGCCCGGGACAGATCCAGGCCGGTCAGCGCGAGGCCGGTGGCGGTCGTGTGCACATGTGCGTCCGTGAACGCCGGGGTCACCAGGGCCCCTTCGAGGTCGACCGTCTCGTCGACACCGCCGGCGAAAGCGTCCGCCGCTCCTTCGGAACCGACCCAGGCGACATGGCCGCGCTCGACGACCATCGCGGTGGCGAAGGGGTCGGCGGGGCTGTGGATGTCTCCACCGCGCAGCAGCACGGTGCGGTGGTCGGCCTGGGAGGCGGTGCGCTCGGTCATGGGGTCCAGTCTCGCGCCTGCGCGCCCATGGTCCGTACCGGGGGTCAGATGTGCGGCGGGCGGGCTTCGTACGGCGTGGAGAGGACGACGGTCGTACGGGTGGAGACGCCCGCCAGGGAACGGATCCGGGTCAGCAGGTGCTCCAGGGCGAGCGGGGTGGGGACGCGGACCTTGAGGATGTAGTTCTCGTCGCCCGCGACGCTGTGGCACGCCTCGATCTCGGCGACGCCGGCGAGCCGCTCCGCGATGTCGTCCGGAGCGCTGGGGTCGAAGGGCTTCGCCGAAATGAACGCGGTGAGCGGCAGGCCGACGGCTTCCGGGTCGACGACCGCGGCGTAACCGCGGATCACTCCGCGCTGCTCCAGCCTGCGGACGCGCTGATGCACCGCCGAGGTGGACAGGCCGGTGGCCTTGCCCAGGTCGGTGTAGCTCATCCGCCCGTCCTTGACGAGCAGCTCCACAATCTGACGATCCAGCTCCTCCATGCGGATCAACCTATGGCCCCGGGTCGCTTCCGGCACAGTCGGCGGCAACCCGGAAGGGGCACCTACGGCGGGCATGTGACGAACGCCACAGGTTTGTGGCCGTGTCCGTACGGGTGAAGCGGTTACCGCGCGGGCCTGACGGGAAGTGCTTGCTGTGGTCGAGGCCACTGCGCCTGGTCGGCCCACCCAAGGGGGAGTCTCCATGCAGAACCTGAAATCCGTTGATCCCGCCGCATCCTTCGCATCCGCCGGCATCGACACCGATGCGGACACCGAGCTGGACGCGTACGACACTTTTGAGATGTTCCGGGTCATCTGCCCGGACTGCGCGCAGCCGATCGCGCTGCTGGCGGACGAGGACGTCCTGCCCCAGCACGCGCTCTGCGCCAGCCCGTGGAACCCGTTCGGGCTCACGGCGTGCACGGGGACCGGCCGTCCGGCCGCGGACGCCAAGCCCGCTGACGAGACCCTGGAGGTCCAGGAGCAGGACACCGCGCTGCTGTTGACGCTCCCTCAGGGGCTCGACTGGCGTACGCAGCCCTTCTCGCACGTGGGCGGTCCGGGCTCGCGTCCGATGAGGGTTCCGCAGATGCGGCGCGCCGCCTGATCACCAGTACGTTCCGTGCACCATGGCCTCCAGAGTGGCCTGGTGCAGGATCATCAGGTCCGGGTTCTCCGGCACCTCGACCTCACCGAAGTGGACCTGGCGGTAGGCGATTCTGAGCATCACGATCGCGTGCCGCAGGGCCGCGTAGAGCGTGTGGAACTCCATGTCGCGGGGCGTGTGGCCGGTGAGCGTGGCGTACTCGCGCTCGATGTTCTCGCGGCGCAGGAACTGCGGCAGGCCGCTCTGGCCGAACGATTCGGTGAGGTCCTGGAAGAAGCGGTGCAGATAGACGGCCCAGCCGAGGTCGAGTTCGCGCGGGCCGCAGGCCGCCATCTCCCAGTCGAGTACGGCGGCGGGGTCGAAGCCGTCGTAGATGATGTTGCCGATCCTGGCGTCGCCCCAGCCGAGGACCGCCGGCCCTTCGTCGTCCGGCCAGTGCGCCTCGAGCCAGTCGAAGGCGCTCTCGATGAGCGGTGAGGGTGCGAAGCCCTTCACCACCCAGGCGTAGTAGGCCCGTTGTGCCGCCACATGGCGCCGCAGCGGACTCCCCGAGCCCTCCGGAAGCAGGAACTCGGCTTCCTTCGGCGGGAATTGGCTGTGCAGCCGGGCGAGCACGGAGACCGTCTCGCGCTCCAGGTGGGCGCGTTCGCCGTCCGTCGCCTCGTGGAGCCAGTTCCCTTCGTACGTGTACGGCATGACGTCCGGCGGGACCCGGCCATCGGCCCGGTCCATCACGAAGAACGGCGCGCCGAGGGGCCCGGGATCCGTTTCGAGCCAGCGCACGAGCGGCACCGGTATGTCGGTGTGCTCGGCGACGAGACGCATGACGCGGTGCTGGCGCTCCATGTCGTACGACGGGAAGACCGTGTACGCGGCCGGGTCGGCGGCCAGGCGCAGCACGCAGGCCCGTACCGGCGCATCGGGATGGACCAGGTCGAAGAGGAGCGTCTCGCTGGACATGCCGTTGGAGTCCGGGACGGTGATGCCTTCGAGGCGTGCGCCCGGCAGCGGCCCGGAGAACCAGGCCGTCAGCCGGCGGCCGAGCTCCTGCGGATCGCGGGTGGTGGTGCGGGGGCGGGGTGCCGTGGTCATGGCGGTGCTCCTCGCTCGCGGGGCTTCAGGGGGTGAGGGACGGGCGTCAGGGGGCGACCGAGTCGTACCCGGTGAATCCGCTCGGGTCGTGGCGGCCGAAACTGCCGTGCTCGAAGATGCCGTGGCCGGTCTGCCCGTCGAGGGTGAAGCGGGCCGCGTGGTCCGTGACGCCGAAGGCCGCCATGGGGTGGGCCGCCGGGTCGGAGAGGTCGTACCCGCGCCGGTCGGTCCAGCCGCGCCCCTGCCAGGTGCCGTGCTGCCAGTCGGCGGCGGGCGGGTAGCCGGCACCGACCGCGAGGGGTGAGGAGCAGAGGATTTCGACGCCCAGCTCCATGGGTTTGCCCGCCGGGTCGGTCAGGTGGATCACGGCGCGCTCGGGGTGGCGGGTGCCGGGGCGGTAGGCGATGTCGGCGCGGGGCCAGCCGAGTTGGGCATCGGGCAGTGCGTCGCGTACGAGGAGTGCCTCGTTCAGCGTCCGGTAGCCGTCGGCGTCCTCCTGGGCGATGACCATGAGGAAGCGGTCGGCGAAGCGGACCGGGATCCAGAGCCAGTGGAAGCCCTCGGGGCGGTGGTCCTCGGCCGCACGGCCGCCCTCCTCGCCGGGGATGGGCCGCACCCCCCAACTGCGGTCCCTGGTACCGGTCCACTCCCCCGCGGCAAGCTGGATCTCCTCGCCGCCGGCGCGGATCGTCCCCGTACAACTGCCCGCCTGGACGTAGCGGCGGCCCTCCAGCATCAGCCGCTCGCCCCGGCGTTGGACGTGGTGGGGCTCCCAGACGGCCGGGAAGTCCGCGCTCCACTCGATGTCGAACGCGAGGGAGTCCGGATCGCCGGGGTCGGCGTCGCAGTGCAGGGTCAGCCGGCGCAGCGGCTCGTCGACGGTGATCCGCAGGGGGCCCACGGCGAGGTTCATCCGGTCGTCGGTGAGGGCGTCGGAGGCCCGTACGGCGAGGAGTTGGTCTCCGCGCCTCAGCGTCGCATAGGCGTCGATCACTCCTGTGTTCGGATAGACACCCAATCCGACGATGAGCAGCGCCCTGCCTTCGTGGTCGAAGACATGGAAGATGCAGCGGTCGTAGGCGTTCCGGTCACCTGTGGCGACATGCTTCATCGACAAAGGCGCCTGGTGGATGGGGTATTCGTCGAGCGCAACGGGTCGGTCCACGGTCACGGCGTACCTCCTGGGCGGCAAGGAAGTTGACGGTACGTCAGAAACCTCACCCGGAGCCAGAGCCGCGAAGCCGCGGAAGCCGTGACCTGGACGCTCCATCGAGCGTTTGCCCGGTATGACCCCTGTGCACTTCACGGCCGGCACCGGGCGGCGCCGTCTCCTTACCGCCCCCGTAACGGAAGAATCGATTCCGCTCTCCTCGGCGACGCCGATCTACCAGAGCATCGTCCACCGCTGGGAGACCGACGGCAGAACCCTGCCGGGGCGCCGCGACCGGGAGTGGTCGCGGCTCACGGCGTTCCCCGCCTGGTCCCACCAGGTCAGTGGGTCTCGGGACCCGCAAGGTGGCGGGCGATGACCATCCGCTGGATCTGATTGGTGCCCTCGACGATCTGCAGCACCTTGGCCTCGCGCATATAGCGCTCGACGGGGAAGTCCACGGTGTAGCCGTACCCCCCGAGCACCTGGACCGCGTCGACGGTCACCTGCATCGCCGTGTCCGTGCAGAAGAGCTTGGCCATGGCGGCCTGCCGGGAGAAGGGCCGCCCCGCGTCGCGCAGCCGTGCGGCGGCCAGATAGAGCGCCCGGCCGGCCTCGATCCTGGTGGCCATGTCGGCGAGCATGAAGCGCAGCCCCTGGAAGTCCGCGATGGGGCGGCCGAACTGCTGCCTGCCCGTGGCGTACGCGACCGCCTCGTCCAGGGCCGCCTGGGCGACGCCGACGGCACAGGCGGCGATGCCGAGCCGGCCGGAGTCGAGCGCGGAGAGCGCGATGGCGAAGCCCTGGCCCTCCTCGCCGAGCCGGCGGGAGTCGGAGACCCGGACTCCGTCGAAGTTCAGCTGGGCGGTGGGCGAGCCCTTCATGCCCATCTTCTTCTCGGGCGCGGCGGCGTTCAGCCCCTCGGCGTCACCGGAGACGAGGAAGGCCGTGATGCCGCGGGGCCCCTCGGCGCCGGTCCGGGCGAGGACCGTGTAGAAGTCGGCGTATCCGCCGTGGGTGATCCAGGCCTTGGTGCCGGTGAGCACCCAGTCCGCTCCGTCGCGCACGGCTTTCGTACGCAGTGAGGCCGCGTCCGAGCCCGAGGCGGGCTCGGAGAGGCAGTAGGCGCCGAGCAGTCCGCCGCCGAGCATGGCGGGGAGGTGGGCGGCCTGCTGTTCTTTGGTGCCGTAGCCGGCCAGGGCGTGGCAGGCGAGGGAGTGGACGCTGACGCCGAGGCCGATGGTCAGGCGGGCCGATGCGAGCTCTTCGAGCACCTGGAGGTAGACCTCGTAGGGCTGGTCACCGCCCCCGAACTCGCTGTCGTAGGGAAGTCCGAGCAGTCCGGACTCGGAGAGCAGCGTGAAGATCTCGCGCGGGAAGTGCCCGGCCTCCTCCTCGGCGGACGCTCCGGGTGCGATCTCGCGCTGGACCATGTCTCGCACGAGGGCGATGAGGTCCCGGGACTCCTCGGTGGGCAACTGACGGTCCACCAACTGCGGGGCGCGGTCGGGCATGTCGACGCTCTCCTCCCTGTCGGGCGCTGCGGCGTACGCGCGGCCAGGGTGTGGCGGCGCCGCCGGGTCTCGGCCTGCAACCGATGCTGCCCTTCCGGATCGCGGAAGAGGCTGACCAGAGCGGCTGTGGCGGCTTGAGTATGCCCGATCGGCGGACTCCCGTCACGGGCCGGAATTGGTCCGAACCATTGACCGCACTGGTCTAGTCCTTCTACCGTTCACCCCGAGCGCCTTGCGCGTTCATGTCAAATAAGGGTCTACGGCACCATCCCCCCACGCTCCCCTCCCCCACGAGGTGACACGATGTTCGGACCACACCGTTCCCGCGCCCGCTTCAGGGCGTTCATCGCCGCAGCCTGTACGGGCGTGCTCGGCGCGACTCTGCTGTTCGGGGCGCACAGCGCCTCGGCCGGCGAAGAGGCCACGCAGACACGGACCGCACAGACGGCACAGACCGCCGCGGCTGGCAGCAAGGTCGTCGGATATTTCGCCGACTGGGACGTCTACCAGCGCAATTACCACGTCAAGAACATCGAGACGTCGGGTTCCGCCGCCAAACTCACGCACATCAACTACGCCTTCGGCAATGTCACCGGCGGCAAGTGCGCGATCGGCGACGCCTACGCCGACTACCAGAAGACGTACGACGCGTCCGGCAGCGTCGACGGCGTCGCCGACACCTGGGACCAGCCCGTCGCCGGCAACTTCAACCAGCTCCGCAAGCTCAAGAAGCTCCACCCCGGTCTCAAGGTGATCTGGTCCTTCGGCGGCTGGACCTGGTCCGGCGGCTTCGGCCAGGCAGCCCAGAACCCGGCCGCCTTCGCCCAGTCCTGCTACGACCTCGTCGAGGACCCGCGCTGGGCCGATGTCTTCGACGGCATCGACATCGACTGGGAGTACCCCAACGCCTGCGGCCTCTCCTGTGACACCAGCGGCGCCGCGGCCATCAAGAACGTTCTGTCCGCGCTGCGTTCGAAGTTCGGCAGTTCCAGCCTGGTCACCGCCGCGATCACGGCGGACGCCTCGGCCGGAGGCAAGCTGGAGGCCGCCGACTACGCGGGTGGCGCTCAGTACGTCGACTGGTACAACCCCATGACGTACGACTTCTTCGGCGCCTGGGACGCCCAGGGCCCGACCGCACCGCACTCCCCGCTGACCTCGTACACGGGGATCCCCAAGGCAGGCTTCAACAGCGACGCGGCGATCACCAAGCTCAAGTCGCTCGGCGTCCCTTCGGACAAACTGCTGCTCGGCATCGGCTTCTACGGCCGCGGCTGGACCGGTGTGACCCAGGACGCTCCGGGCGGTACGGCGACGGGGCCGGCCCCCGGGACGTACGAGCAGGGCATCGAGGACTACAAGGTGCTCAAGTCCAGCTGCCCCGCCACGGGTACGATCGCCGGGACCGCATACGCCAAGTGCGGTTCCAACTGGTGGAGTTACGACACCCCGGCGACGATCGCGGGAAAGATGAGCTACAAGAACCAGCAGGGTCTCGGCGGGACCTTCCTCTGGGAGCTCAGCGGTGACACCTCCAACGGCGAACTGATCAAGTCCGTCAACTGACCGCCACCGCATGACACTTGGGGTGGGGGAGCCCGGCGGCTCCCCCACCTCTCGCACTATGTTCCGGCCGGTGGCGGGGCCGGGCATTCGGGGACGAACTCCCCGATCGCATCGAGCGTCTTGCGCAGCATCCGCACCAGCAGTTCGCGGATCGTGTCGCGCTCCAGCTCCTGGTGGCCCAGCCAGTCGAGCGTCACGCTCTCGACCGTGTTCAGCCAGCCGCGCAGCGCGAGACGGGCGAGCAGCGGGATCTCCCGGCGTCCGTACGCGCCCATGGCGATGGTGGCGATCAGCTCCTCGCGCACCGCGTCGCGGATCGCGATCACCTGGGTGTCGAAGCCCACGCCCCCGGTGACGATGGTGCGGTAGGCCGCCTGGTGGTGCTGCGCGTAGGCCAGATAGCCGTCGATGGTGCGGTGCACGCGCTCGGCGCGCGGCAGGTCCGTGTGGCCGGCCGCACCGGCCACCAGTTCGGCGACGGAATCCTCGACGATGGCCAGGTAGTACCCGCGTTTGCTCTTGAAGTAGTAGTAGATCAACCCTTTCGCGACGCTCGCGTGCTTGGCGATGTCGTCCATGGAGAGCGCGTCGTACGAGGTGTCGGCGAACAACTTCCGCCCGGTCGCGATGAGTTCGGCGCGTCGAACCTGGGATCGCTCGGTCGTTCCGCGCTGTTGACTATTATTCAAATTCGGCCCTAGTCTCCCACTGCCTCAGGATTCCCGCAGTATGGCAGACGTACGGGAGGACCAAGTGAGCGCAGCCAAACGGCCGTTACCCGAGGGCCGTACCTCATGGAAGAAGACCGCCGTCGTCGCCGTCCCCGCGATCCTCGCGGTCGGCGTCATGGCGTCCGTCATGGCCCAGGGTGCGCTCGCCGCGTCCTTCGCCGTCTCCGGCACCAGCTTTCAGGTCTCGTCGGGGAAACTCACCAGCACCGGCCTCTCGTCGTACGTCCAGACGGACCGGGCCGTCGACGGCAAGGGCCATCCGGTGGCCCTGCTGGGCATCGGCAACGCCACGCTCTCCGACATCTGTCAGGCGGCCGAGGTGAAGACCCCGGTGGGCACCGTGGTCTTCAAGCTGACCGCGGGCGGGGATGCCGGCCAGGTCACCGCCAGCAGTCTCGTCATCGACGGCGAGGACCTGGTCGGCGACGCCCACTTCGGTACGGCGCAGATCGGCCGGGACGCCTCCACCCTCGACGCGGTCCCCGGCGTCAAGGGCGAGCCCGGGAAATTCGGCCTGCAGGCCGGTGACATCGAGGTCGACGGCGTCAAGTCCCATGCCTGGTCGGCCACCGGAGGGAACTTCCATCTGAAGGGGCTCAAGGTCGATGTGAGCCTCAACGGCAAGAAGTGCTTCTGACGATGGGGTGGTTGGACGATCGTCTTCCGCTGCCCGACGTCAGACACGAGGTGCGGGCATGGCGGCGCACCCGGCCCTTCTGGGCCGGACTGCTGCTGATCCTCGGCGGCCTGGAACTGCTCCTGGTCCCGCTCTCGCCACTGACCATCCTGGTCAGCCTGGGGCTCGGCGGGATCGCGGCGATCGGCATCGGTCTCGCGCTGATGGTCGCGGGGGCCTTCCTGTGGTTCCTGCCGCACACCCGCCACTACGTCTCGATCAACGCCCTCATCCTGTCGGTCCTCTCGTTCGCGGCGACCAATCTGGGCGGATTCCTGCTCGGCATGGGGCTGGGCATCGCGGGCAGCGCGATGGGCTTCTCCTGGAATCCCGTACGGGCGAAGGAAACGCTGCCCGACCGGCACGGCAGTCGTACGCTCGCGGCCGCGCTGCCCGTCGTCCTGCTGGCGGCGCTCGGCTCCCCCGGCAGGCAGGCGCCGGAGCCGGGCACGGTGGTCGTGCCGCGCAGCACCCCGACCATCACCACCACGCTCTTCGCCCCCGACGGCTTTCTGCTCGCGGGCGTACGGGAGGTGCCCAGCGCGGGCGGCCCGGTCAAGGTCATGGTGCTGAAGATGAACTCCGCCTCGCTCACCGACTACCGCCTCACCACCCATGACGGCGGGGACGAGATGGCCCTCGGGGCGGACACGCTGGAGCTGAGCGGTCATGTGACGCTCTATCTCACCAAGTTCAGCGGCTGCATCGAAGGGATCGTCTGTCTGACCTTCACCCCGGACGGGCTCCCTGTGCCGCCCGTGGTGCCGCCGTTCGTCTTCCTGACGGACGTCAGCGCCGACCAGGCGCTGGCCACCTCCGACTCGATCACCACCACCGGCCTGACCCTGGGGGCCACATGATCCAGATCCAGGCCGCGCTCTTCTGGGCGTACGCCGTCGGTGCGACCTTCGCGCTCTCCGCGGGGCGCCAACTGCAGTGGTGGGAACGGTCGGTGCACGGCGAGGGGGTACGGACGCGCAGCCGGGCGGCCAACCCCTATCTGGCGCTGACCTTGCTCTTCGCCGCCGTCCTGATGGTGCCGACGGGGCTCTTTCTGCTCTGGCAGAACCCGTCGTGGGCGACGATGCACGTGGCGTCCGGGCACGACGGGATCTGGGCCGGGTTCGTGCTCTTCTACGCGGGCGGGATCGTGGTGGGCGCGCTGCTCGGCTTCCTGGCGGCGCAGGCACTCGTGCTGGTGGGCGCCGGGTACTGGGCGTATCTCCAGTGCGTGGGCGGGTACTTCCTGCTCTTCGGCACGCTGATCCACGGCTGGGACGGCACCGGATACCGGCGGATGCTGACCACGAGCTCGGCTGCGTACCGCGACTGGCCCAAGGACAGCGTGGTCAACCACGTGCTGGACTTCCTGACCTCAGGGACTTTCCTGGCGCTGCTGGTCCTGGGCGCGGCAGTGATCGGCACGATGCTGCTGACCGAGATCGGCTGGCTGGTCGAGGGGTGGAAGCTGCCCGGCGCGGACGAGGACCGCAAGGTGCCGCGGGTCGTCGCGGTCGCGATCGCCGGGGCGGGCGTGCACGGCCTGCCGTTCCTGGGCGCACTGGCCGCGAGCGTGCTGATGCGTCTGCTGGGCGGCGTCCTGGGACTGGCGCTGTTCGCCGTGGCGGCCGGCTTCACGCTGCTCGCGCGGCGCAGTCCGGTGCGCTGGCTCTACGGCCTGGTGGGGATCCCCGTACGGCACTGGAAGGCCGACCTGGAGGACCCCGTGCTCACATCAGGCCGGTCTGGGTGACGAGCATCGCCAGGACCACGACGAAGGTCCAGCCCGCGATGTGCTCGACGATCTTGTTGGTGTTCCTGGGGCCGCCGGTGCGGGCGCGGGCGGTCTTGATCGTGGTGGCAGTCATGGTGTCCACAGTGCCAGCCGATGGGGCCCCCGAGGTAGAGACGTTGGTCACGCCCTCGGGGGCCGAATCGCAGGTCAGTGGATGCCGACCGCCGCGAGAGCCCGCTTCTGGGCGGGCGTCGGGTGGGCGGGCCAGTAGAGGTAGCAGACGCCTCCTGTGCCGGAGGACACACCGCCCGAGGCGTTGTACCGCTTGGTACGCAGCCAGATGTTCTCCCACTCCGCGCGCTTGTAGACGTGGCGCACCGCGTCGTCGTTCGGGGAGGCCGGGTCGTTGGCGATGACGTCGCCGTCGGCGGTGAAGCCGATGACGGTCATCAGGTGGCCCGAGGTCCCGTATCCGGCGCCGGTCAGCTCCGTCTTGAGGAAGGACTGGGACGTTATGGCCGGGATGCCCGCCCGGATCAGCGTCTCCAGGTCGTTCAGCGAGGAGAGCCTGGTGACGACCGCGCTCATGTCCTTGTACGTCGCCGCGTAGGCGGCGTTGAAGGGCCAGTTGCCGCAGCCCTCGTACTGGTAGTCGTAGGTGAAGCGGGCCGCGTGGTCGACCTCGGGGTCGGCGTACGAGGGGTCCACCCAGGCCAGGTCGGCGGCGGTGGGGCCGCGCCCCCAGTACTTGATGATCATCGAGGACGAGGTGGGGCTGCACCAGGCCTCGCCGCCGTTGTCGTACTCCGGGTACTGGCCGGCGTGGACGTTCTGCGAGAAGCGCGGAACGGTCAACTCCCTGGCCAGGCCCGGCGTCGAGGCCGGCACGGTGAAGCGGTCGGGGATGTCGGAGGCCATCGCGCCCAGGCGCCACACGGTGGGCGTGAGCCGGGTGCCGGGGGTGCGGTACAGCGTGAGGCGCAGGCGGTACGAGTCGAGGCGCAGCCCGGTCGACGCGTCGTCGATGGCGAAGGTGTCGGTCCAGATGGAGCTCTTGCCGTCGCTCTGGTCGTCCAGCGAGGTGCGCTTGATGTCGCCGTCGCCCGCCGCCCAGCGGCCCATCACGTACCAGGGGGTCGCGGTGACGTCGGAGTACGTGCCCTGCAGCTCGATCTGGATCCAGGTGCCGGCCGGGGCATGCGCGTTCCAGGAGGCGATGACCTCGGTGGCCGGGACGTGCGAGCGGTGGACCGGCGAGGTCCAGGTCGCGTAATCCCAGGTGGAGGTCTTCTTGGTGTGCGGGTCGGTGTAGTCGGTGCGCCCCGCGGGTGCGCCGATGACCAGGCCGGGACGGCGGCCTGCGACGGCGTGGGTGCCCGAGCCGGTGCCGCAGCGCCAGTCCGTGTACGAGGTCCAGGCGTGGTTGTCGACCAGCGTGGGCTGCCCGCTCCCGGGCTTGCCGGGGCGGGGGGCGGGGGTGGCGGCCGAGGCAGGTGCGGCGGACCCGGCGGCGGTGGCCGCGGCGGCCGCGAGCGCGGCGGCGATGACGGTTCTACGGGAAGTGGAGCTGGTCACGGTGGTGGACCCCCAGTCGGATACGGATGGGGAAGCAGGTGCTGAACAGTGGGCCAACTATCGCGGGTTCCGGCCGACTTCTGCCAGTGATTCGGGCCGCGTCCTGGAACCAATATTGGTGTGGACCACTGGCGTGACCTGCGATGGATCGGCAGCCTCACTAGGGTGATCACCATGGAAGACCTCGCTCGCCTGGCCGGTTCGCTCAGCGCCCTGCCCGCCTCCTGCGGACCCGTGCGGCTCATCGGCATCGACGGCCACGCGGGCTCGGGCAAGAGCACCTTCGCCGAGAACCTCGGCGAAGCGCTCGGTGGCGCACCTGTGCTGCACCTCGACGATGTGGCCACCCACCAGGACCTGTTCGCCTGGACGGACCGGCTGCTCGAGACGGTGATCGGTCCGCTCGCCCGGGGCGCGGCCGCACGCTATGCGCCGTACGACTGGACACTCCGCGGCTTCGGGCCCGAGCGCGAGCTGCGGCCTGCGCCGGTCGTGCTGATCGAGGGCGTGGGGGCGGGGCGCCGGGCGGTGCGGCCGTTCCTGGCGGCGCTGCTGTGGATGGATCTGGTCGCCGAGGAGTCCTGGGCGCGCGGGCGGCGCCGCGACGGCCCGGCGCAGGCGGAGTTCTGGGACGGATGGACCGCGGCGGAGGTACGACATTTCTCGGAGGATCCCTCGAAACGCTTCGCCGACCTTCTGGTGCGGCAGCGGCGTACGGGATACGAGTGGCTCCAGCGGCCCTCCGTGACAGCCTGAACGCACCACTCCATCACAGAGGGTGACAACCCCCTCGGAGGCGTGCGACCTGGCCGAAGACCGCCGCTCACAGTGCCCCAACTCCGCTTGACCGGGGGCCCGTACAGGTCTTACGTTCTCAATGTGCGGCTTTTCGAAGCCGCCCGCAGACGCGAAGCCCCCGGTTGTTCCCCCGTGATCGGGGGCTTCGTTCTGCCCCCACCCCCGTTTTCCGGCTGCCGCACGCCGCCAAACGCTCACCCTCGGTCACTGTCCGCCGACGTGGACGCGCGTCGATAACTCCCCCGCCGCTCTTCGGTACTTGCACCCTGCGCAGGTACGATGCCCTTCGGGCGGCACCGGCCATCGGGCCGGTCCGCACAGTACGGGGGCACGGTCTGTGGGGGACGTGATGGACTTCGGCATGCAGGGCACGGGGGCCCCGGCCGATCTCGCCTGGCTGCGCGGCGTGGATGCCTACACGATGGGCGCATATCCGCAGGCCGAGGAGGAGTTCAGGGCCGCTGTGCGGCTCGATCCGGGGATGGCGGACGGCTGGCTCGGGCTGCACGCGCTGCGGGTGGACACCACCACCGCGCTGCTGCGGATGCACCGCCACCGGGAACGCTTCGGCGAACAGCGCACCCGCCATCGGCGCACGCTCAACTCCTGGTACTGGCTGGGCTGGTGGGTGCAGCCGGTCCTGGAGAGCCCGCGCGATCTCTTACTCGCGCACGCCTCGCACTGGCTGGACGGGCGTCATGTCCCCGAGCTCGACCGGGCGTTGGCGGGACTGCCACCGGTCGACACGGATCCGCAGGTGCGCTTCCTGCACGCCTGCCGCGCCTATCTCGCCAAGGACTGGGAGCGCCTCGTACGGCACACCGAGTCGCTGGTCGACGACCCGCTGCTCGGCATCGAGGCGGGGCTGTTCGGCGGGATGGCCCGGGTGCGCCTGGAGATGTACGGACAGGCCGAGCCGCTCCTGGCCGCCTCCCTGATGCGCTGCCGCAGCGAACAGCCGCAGCGCAAGGAACTGCGCTACTGGCTCGCCCGCGCGCACGAGGGCACCGGCCGCAGCGCCGCCGCCCTCCCCCTCTACCGCGCCGTGCACCGGGTGGACCCCGCCTTCATGGACACCTCGGCACGGCTGGCGGCCATCACCGAGTCCGACGGGGCCGACGGCTACGAGGACTCCGCGGACTTCGCCGTGTCGCTCACCGGGCTCGGCCAGGACGTACGCGACGGCGACGCCCTCTACGAGACCGACCCGGGCGACGGCAGGGAGCTGCGGCTGGGCGCCGACCCGCTCGCCACCACCGCCGGGCCTCCCCCCGATTCCGTACGCCGCAAGGTGTCCGTCCCCGCGCAGCCGGACGAGCCCGATCTGCCGGCAGGACCCACCGATCCGGTGCTGCTCGCCGAAGCGATCGACGAACTGGAGCGGATGGTCGGCCTGGAGCCGGTGAAACGCCAGGTCAAGGCGCTCTCCGCACAGCTCAACATGGCCCGGCTGCGCGCCGGGCAGGGCCTCCCGGTCCAGCCGCCGAAGCGTCACTTTGTCTTCTCCGGCCCCTCGGGTACGGGCAAGACGACGGTGGCGCGGATCCTGGGGCGGGTCTTCTACGCGCTGGGGCTGCTCGGCGGCGACCATCTGGTCGAGGCCCAACGGGCTGATCTGGTGGGCGAGTTCCTCGGCCAGACCGCCGTCAAGGCGAACGAGCTCATCGACTCGGCGCTGGGTGGGGTGCTCTTCGTGGACGAGGCGTACTCCCTCTCCAACTCCGGTTACAGCAAGGGCGATGCGTACGGCGACGAGGCCCTGCAGGTGCTGCTGAAGCGCGCCGAGGACAACCGGGATCATCTGGTGGTCATCCTGGCCGGATATCCGGAGGGGATGGACCGGCTGCTCACCACGAACCCCGGGCTGTCCTCGCGCTTCACGACCCGGGTCGACTTCCCCTCGTACCGGCCGCTGGAGCTCACCTCCATCGGGGAGGTGCTCGCCGGCGAGAACGGCGACGTGTGGGACGAGGAGGCTCTGGACGAGCTGCGCTCGGTCAGTGGGCATGTGGTCGATCAGGGGTGGATCGACGAGTTGGGGAACGGCCGGTTTCTGCGGACGCTGTACGAGAAGAGCTGCGCCTACCGGGACTTGAGGCTGTCGGGGTATGCGGGGATTCCTACCCGGGACGATCTGTCGACGTTGCGGCTGCCGGATCTGATGCAGGCGTACGGGGAGGTTCTGTCCGGGCGCGGACCGGTCGGCAGGGGCCAGCAGGAGCCTCCGCCCCTGTAGGCCCCTGCTTTCGGGGGCTAGCCCGCCAAGGCCTGTTCCGGGAAGCGGCGCCGGCCGGGGGGTGCGTCGACGCCGCGGTGTGACGGGTCGCGTACCTCGCCGACCAGCATCTCCAGTACGTCCTCCATCGCCACCAGACCCAGCACCTTGCCCCCGCCGTCCGCGACCTGCGCCAGGTGCGTCGCCGCGCGGCGCATCACGGTCAGGGCGTCGTCCAGGGGGAGTTCGGCCCTCAGCGTCGCCATCGGGCGCCAGACCTGCTGCGGGACGGCACGCTCCCGCTCCTCCAGGTCCAGGACGTCCTTGACGTGCAGATAGCCCATGAAGGCGCCGCTGTCCGCGCAGACCGGGAAGCGCGAGTAGCCGGTCCGTACCGTCAGCTCCTCCAGCCGGCGGGGCGTGATCGACGGATCGACCGTGATCAGGTCGGCGCGGGCGATCAGGACGTCGGTGACCGGGCGGCTGCCCAGTTCCAGTGCGTCCTCCAGCCGCTCCTGTGCCTCGGAGTCCAGCAGGCCTGCCTGTCCGGAGTCCTCCACGAGCCGGTTGAGCTGCTCGCTGGTGAAGACGGCTTCGACCTCGTCCCTGGGCTCGACGCGGAAGAGCTTGAGGATCAGCCGGGCGCAGGCGCCCAGCGCGACCGTCACCGGGCGGCAGATCCGGGCGAAGCCGACCAGGCCGGGGCTGAGCCACAGCGCGGTCTTCTCGGGGGCGGCCATGGCGAGGTTCTTGGGGACCATCTCGCCGATGACCAGGTGCAGGGAGACGACCACCGCGAGGGCGATGACGTATCCGAGGGGGTGGACCAGCCCTTCGGGCAGGTGCGCCGCCACGAACACGGGCTCCAGGAGGTGGGCCACCGTCGGCTCGGCGACCGCGCCAAGCGTCAGGGAGCACATCGTGATGCCGAACTGTGCGGCCGCCATCATCTGCGGCAGGTTCTCCAGGCCGTGCAGCACCTGGCGGGCGCGTGCCGACCCTTCGGCCGCGAGGGGTTCCACCTGGCTGCGGCGTACGGAGACGAGGGCGAACTCCGCACCGACGAAGAAGCCGTTGGCGAGCACCAGCAGCACGGCGAAGAGGAGTTGGAGCAGACTCATCGCACAGCCTCCGTGAGGGCGGGCACTTCGGCCGTACGGACCAGACGGACCCGTTCGGCGCGGTAGCGGTCGACCTGGCGCACCAGGAGCTTCCAGCCGGGGAGTTCGGCCCGGTCGCCGGGGGCGGGGATCCGGCCCAGGAGGTCGGCGACGAGTCCCGCGACGGTCTCGTACGGGCCCTCGGGCACCTCGAGCCCTATGCGGCGCAGGGTCAGCACCCGGCAGCTGCCGTCGGCGTCCCAGGCGGGGAAGCCGTCCTCGGCGGGGGCGACCGGGGCCAGTTCGGGCCGCTCGGCGCCCTCGTCGTCGTGCTCGTCGCGTACCTCTCCGACGAGCTCCTCGATGATGTCCTCCAGGGTGACGACCCCTGCGGTGCCGCCGTATTCGTCGACGACGACAGCGATCGGCTGCTCACTGCGCAGCCGCTCCAGGAGCTGCTGCACGGGAAGCGTCTCGGGCACCAGGAGCGGGGAGACGGCGATCAGAGCGGCCGGGGTCCGCTGCCGGTCCTGCGGGGCGACGGCGAGGGCGTCCTTGAGGTGGACCATGCCGACGACCTCGTCGATGCGCTCCCGGTAGACGGGGAAGCGCGAGAGTCCGGTGGCCCGGGTGAGGTTGAGGACATCGGCCGCGGTCGCCGAGGTCTGCAGGGCGCTGACCTTCACACGGGGAGTCATCACATGCTGGGCGGTGAGCCCGGCGAGCGACAGCGTCCGTACGAAGAGGTCGGCGGTGTCCTGTTCCAGGGCGCCGGCCTGCGCCGAGTGGCGGGCCAGGGAGACGAGCTCGCCGGGGGTGCGGGCCGAGGCCAGCTCGTCGGCGGGCTCGACGCCCAGGGCCCGTACGAGACGGTTCGCGACGGTGTTGAGCAGCGCGATCACCGGCCGGAAGGCGGAGGAGAAGGCGTGCTGGGGTCCGGCCACGAAACGGGCGACCTGGAGCGGCTTGGAGACCGCCCAGTTCTTCGGTACGAGTTCGCCGACGACCATCTGCACCGCTGAGGCCAGCAGCATTCCGAGGACGACGGAGACGCCGGGAACTGCGCCCTTCGCCAGCCCGGTGGCCGTGATCGGTCCGGTGAGCAGCTGGGCGAGCGCCGGCTCGGCGAGCATGCCGACCACCAGGGAGGTGATGGTGATGCCGAGCTGGGTGCCGGAGAGCTGGAAGGAGAGCTCCCGCAGGGCCTTGACGACCGTGCGGGCCCGTCGGTCGCCGTCGGCGGCGGCGCGCTCGGCGTCCGGCCGCTCCACGGTGACGAGGCCGAATTCGGCCGCGACGAAGAATCCGTTGGCGAGGATCAGGAGGAAGGCTGCTCCGAGGAGCAGGAGGGGGATGGTCATGCCGCCGCCTCCGGGGAAGGGGCGGCGCAGGTACTACCGGACGATCCGTCCATTGCTGGAGGGATTCACTCCTCAAGTCGCAGGGGCGACCCCGCGGACCACGGGGGTCACTCTGGTGCGGGGCGGGGCGCACGGGGCGCCGCCGACACCAGAGTAATCAACAAAAGGCGGGGTCGGGCAGGGGCTCAGACGTTCTCTGCGTGTGTGCCGTGGGATTCCGCCAGGGCACGCAGCGTACGGGCGTCCCTGATCGCCTGGGCCTTGCCGATGCCCGGCTGGATCCCGAGTGCGGGCAGGCTGGTGCCGTCGCTCAGATCGAGGAAGACCCAGGCGTCGCCGGGGCGCAGATTGACCCGGAGGATCTGCGCCCAGGCGAGTTGCCGCCGGGAGGTGAGGTTGACGACGGTGACGCCCGATTCGTCCGCGACGACCTTGGGTCGGCTGAGCAGTGCCAGTACGCCGAAGAAGACCAGCGCGGTGAAGATGAAGCTGACCTTGGACCCCGGGGTCAGGGTCTCCAGCATCAGCGAGATCACCGTGATGACGGCGAACATGACCGCGCCCACGCTCAGCAGGACGACCCTGGTGCGGGTCGGCCTGAACGTGACCGGGAGGGCGGGGAGTTCAGCGGCAGACATGGATGCTCGGTCCCTCAGAGGCGGCAGGCGTGGATGGCGGTGGTGAGGATGGCGCGTGCGCCGATCTCGTACAGGTCGTCCATGATCCGCTGCGCTTCCTTGGCGGCGACCATCGAGCGGACGGCGACCCAGCCCTCGTGGTGGAGGGGGGAGATCGTCGGGGACTCCAGGCCGGGGGTGAGGGCGACGGCCTGCTCCAGGTGCTCGACCCGGCAGTCGTAGTCCATCATCACGTACGACCGTGCCACCAGGACGCCCTGGAGGCGGCGCAGGAACTGCTGCACCTTGGGGTCGTCCGTGGGTGCGCCGGTGCGGCGGATGACCGCGGCCTCGGACTTCATGATCGGGTCGCCGAAGACTTCGAGGCCGGCGTTCCGCAGCGACGTACCGGTCTCGACGACGTCCGCGATGACCTCCGCGACTCCCAGCTCGATCGCCGTCTCGACGGCGCCGTCGAGGTGCACGACGGAGGCGTCGACTCCGTGCTCGGCAAGGTGCTTGGCGACGATGCCCTCGTAGGAGGTGGCGATCGTCTTGCCCGCCAGATCCGCTACGCCGGAGACGGTGCCCGGCTTGGCGGCGAAGCGGAAGGTGGAGCGGGCGAAGCCGAGCGGCAGGATGACCTCTGCGCCGACGCCGGAGTCGACCAGGAGATCCTCGCCGGTGACGCCGATGTCGAGCTTGCCCGAGGACACGTAGATCGCGATGTCCTTGGGGCGCAGGTAGAAGAACTCGACCTCGTTGGCCGGGTCGACCAGGACGAGCTCCTTGGACTCCTTGCGCTGCTGGTATCCGGCCTCATGGAGCATCGCCATCGCAGGTCCGGAGAGGGAGCCCTTGTTGGGAACGGCGATGCGCAGCATGGGTCGACTTCCTTGTGTGCGGAGGGAGTTGTGGAGTGCGGAGAGGGTGGTGCTCAGAGGTGGGCGTAGACGTCGTCGAGCGAGATCCCGCGGGCGACCATCATCACCTGGACGTGGTACAGCAGCTGCGAGATCTCCTCGGCGGCGGCCTCCTTGCCCTCGTACTCGGCGGCCATCCAGACTTCGGCGGCCTCCTCGACGACCTTCTTGCCAATCGCATGGACGCCCTTGCCGACCAGTTCCGCGGTGCGGGAGGTGGCCGGGTCGCCGTTCTCGGCCTTGAGCTGGAGCTCGGTGAAGAGCTCTTCGAAGGTCTTGGAGGATGTGTTCGCCATGATGGTCCTAAGAGTACGGGGTGCGGGCCTGCCACTCAGCGCCAGGGTTCGCTGACCGTGCGCAGTGTGGTGGCGGTGGCGACGGCGGCGGTGACCGCTTCGTGGCCCTTGTCCTCGTTCGAGCCGGGCAGGCCCGCGCGGTCCAGGGCCTGCTCCTCGTTGTCGCAGGTGAGTACGCCGAAGCCGACCGGGACGCCGGTCTCCACGGTGACCTGGGTGAGGCCGAGGGTGACGCCCTGGCACACGTACTCGAAGTGCGGGGTGCCGCCGCGGATGACGACTCCGAGGGCGACGATCGCGTCGTAGCCCCGGCCCGCGAGGACCTTGGCGACCACGGGCAGTTCGAAGCTGCCGGGGACGCGCAGGAGCGTCGGCTCGTCGATGCCCAGCTCGCTCAGCGCGCGCAGGGCGCCGTCGACGAGGCCGTCCATGATCTTCTCGTGCCACTGGGCCGCGATGACGGCCACGCGCAGGTCGCCGCAGTTCTTCACGGTGAGTTCGGGTGCGCCCTTGCCACTCATGTCTCTGTCTCTCCCTGTGCTGTGTGAATTACTGGTTGCCGCAGGCGGACGCGTTGTCCAGCCAGGGCAGGTCGTGCCCCATCCGGTCCCGCTTGGTCTGCAGGTAGCGGAGGTTGTGTTCGCCCGCCTTGATGGGCATCGGCTCGCGGCCGTTGACCTTGAGGCCGTGGCGGACGAGGGCGTCGGTCTTGTCGGGGTTGTTGGTCATCAGCCGCAGGCTGCGTACGCCGAGGTCCTCGAGGATCTGCGCGCCTGCCGCGTAGTCGCGGGCGTCGGCGGGCAGGCCGAGCTCGAGGTTGGCGTCCAGGGTGTCGCGGCCGCGCTCCTGGAGTTCGTAGGCGCGCAGCTTGGAGAGCAGTCCGATGCCGCGGCCCTCGTGACCGCGGAGGTAGACGACCACTCCGCGTCCGGTCTCGGTGATACGGGCCATGGAGGCCTCCAGCTGGGGGCCGCAGTCGCAGCGCTGCGACTGGAAGATGTCCCCGGTCAGGCACTCGGAGTGGACCCGGACCAGGACGTCCTCGCCGTCGCCGATCTCGCCGTGGACGAGCGCGACGTGCTCGACGCCGTCCACGGTGGAGCGGAAGCCGTACGCCGTGAACTCGCCGAAGGCGGTGGGGAGATGGACCGTGGCCTCGCGGCGTACGGTCGGTTCGGCGGAGGTGCGGTACGCGATCAGGTCCTCGATGGAGATGATCGTCAGCCCGTGCTTGCGGGCGAACGGGACGAGCTCGGGCAGCCGGAGCATCACGCCGTCCTCGCCCGCGATCTCGACGATGGCGCCGGCCGGGCGCAGCCCCGCGAGGCGGGCCAGGTCGACGGCGGCCTCGGTGTGTCCGTTGCGTACGAGGACACCGCCCGGCTTGGCGCGCAGCGGGAAGATGTGGCCGGGGCGTACGAAGTCGCCGGCCTCGGCCGTGCCGCCCGCCAGGAGGCGCAGGGTGGTGGCCCGGTCGGCCGCGGAGATGCCGGTGGTGACGCCGTGCGCGGCGCCCGCGTCCACGGAGACGGTGAAGGCGGTGCGCATCGACTCGGTGTTGTGCGCGACCATCTGCGGCAGTTCGAGGCGCTCCAGCTCCTCGCCCTCCATCGGGGCGCAGATCAGGCCGCGGCACTCGCTCATCATGAAGGCGATGATCTCGGGCGTCGCCTTCTCGGCGGCGATGACGAGGTCGCCCTCGTTCTCACGGTCCTCGTCGTCGACGACCACGACGGGGCGGCCGGCCGCGATGTCACGGATGGCCTGCTCGACCGGATCGAGGGAGAGGTCCTCGGCGTTGTCGGTGGTGTACCAGGTGGGCTGGGCGCTCATGCTGCTGCTCCTTCCAGGGCGGGCTCGCTCGTGGCGTTCGTACGGGAGCGGAGCCACCAGTCGCGCATGCCCCACAGGACGAGCGCGCCGTAGACGACGTAGATGAGGCCGGAGAAGGCGAGGCCGCTGTGGAAGTTGAGCGGGACGCCGACCAGGTCGACGAGCAGCCAGGCGAACCAGAACTCGACCAGGCCGCGGGCCTGGGCGACCATCGCGACGACCGTGCCGACGAAGATGTACGCGTCCGCCCACGGGCTCCAGGAGAGCGAGGGGAAGGCGGTGAACAGGCCGCCGACGGCGAGGGTGCCGACAGCCGCGCCGAGCACGAGCAGTCCGCGCTCGCCCCAGCCGGCGAACCGTACGGCGATGGAGCCGTCCTGCGCCTGCTGCTTGCCGCCGCTCCAGCGCTGCCAGCCCCAGACGGCCACGGCGATGACGACGATCTGCTTGCCGACGCCCCCCGCCTGGTGCACCGAGAGGTTGGCGGCGACGAGGATCAGACCGGACAGGAACTGGGCGGGCCAGGTCCATATGGAACGCCGCCAGCCGAGCGCGAGTGCGATCAGGCCGATGGTGTTGCCGATCATGTCCGACCAGATGATGTGCTGGTCGAGGACGGTGAAGGCTTCGGTGTTGAGCCAGCTGACGGCGCTCACTGTGCATTCCCCCTGGTGCTGCTGTCCGCGCCGAGCAGTCGCTCGACGTACTTGGCGAGTACGTCCACCTCGAGGTTGACGGGGTCGCCGGCCTGCTTGATGCCGAGCGTGGTCAGCGCGAGGGTGGTCGGGATGAGGCTGATGGTGAAGTAGTCGATGCCCGCTTCGACGACGGTGAGGCTCACGCCGTCGACGGTGATCGAGCCCTTCTCGACGACGTAGCGCGAGAGGTCCGCGGGGAGCGAGATCTTGACGATCTCCCAGTTCTCGGAGGGCTTGCGCTCGACGATCGTGCCGGTGCCGTCGACGTGTCCCTGGACGAGGTGTCCGCCGAGGCGGCCGCCGAGCGCCATCGGGCGCTCCAGGTTGACGCGGGAGCCGACTTCGAGCGCGCCGAGGCTGGAGCGCTTGAGGGTCTCGTCCATGACGTCGGCGGTGAACTGGCCGTTCCCGAAGTCGACGACGGTGAGACAGACGCCGTTGACGGCGATGGAGTCACCGTGCTTGGCGTCCTCGGTGACGACGGGGCCGCGGAGGCTGAAGCGGGAGGCGTCGCCGAGGTTCTCGACGGCGGTGACCTCACCCAGTTCTTCGACGATTCCGGTGAACACGGCGCTCAGCGCTCCTTCTTGGCGATCGGTGTGGCGGTGATACGAAGGTCGGGGCCGATGCGGACGGTCTCGGTGACGTCGAGACGCAACGCTTCGGTGATGGTGGTGATTCCTGCGTCGGCGAGGACGGCGGGGCCCGCGCCGAGGAGGACGGGCGCGAGGTAGGCGACGACCCGGTCGACGGCGCCGGCGGCGACGAAGGCTCCGGCGAGTGTCGGGCCGCCTTCGAGAAGCACGTGGCGCACACCGCGCTCCTGGAGGGCGGCGAGCAGCGCGGGGATGTCGAGTCCGGCGCCGCTGCTGCTGCGCGGGAGCCGTACGACGTCGGGGAGTTGAGTCTCCGCGTCCTCGGCGACCGCGATCAGGGTGGGCGCGGCCGCGTCGAGGATCCGGGCGCCGGGCTGCACCGCGGTGGCGTGGGTGTCGACGACGACGCGCAGCGGCTGGGTGGCGCCCTCGATGCCGCGTACGGCGAGGTGCGGGTCGTCGGTGCGGGCCGTGCCGGAGCCGACGACGACCGCGTCCGCCTCGGCGCGCAGCCGGTGGACGTCGGCGCGGGACTCGGCGGAGCTGATCCAGCGGCTGGTTCCGTCGGCGGCGGCGATCCGGCCGTCGAGGGTCGCGGCGTACTTCCAGGTGACGTACGGGCGGCCGAGGCGCAGGGAGGTGAGCCAGACGGTGTTGCCTTCGGCCGCCTCGGCGGTGAGGACCCCGGTCTCGGCCTTGATCCCGGCCGCGCGCAGGGTGTCGGCGCCGCCGGTGGCCTGCGGGTTCGGGTCGCCGACCGCGTAGACGACGCGGGAGATGCCGGCGTCGATGAGCGCCTGGGCGCAGGGGCCTGTGCGGCCGGTGTGGTTGCAGGGCTCCAGGGTGACGTACGCCGTCCCGCCGCGTGCCCGGTCGCCTGCGGCGGCCAGTGCGTGGATCTCGGCGTGCGGGCCGCCGGCGCGCTGGTGCCAGCCCTCGCCGACGATCTCGCCCGAGGCGTCGGTGATGACGCACCCGACGACCGGGTTGGGGCTGGTGGAGCCGAGTCCGCGTGCGGCGAGCTCGATCGCCCGCCACATGGCGTCTGTGTCGGCTGCGGTGGCCACCGGGTCCTCCTGCCTCATAGGGCACGGACTCCGGGGCCTGTCGATGACGACAGAGAGCGGGATCGCACAGGGGAACGCCGAGGACGAAGAGACGGATCGCCCGGGATCCTGAGAACTGGGTCCTCGGATATGGACGGTCACGCATCAACACCGGCGTACCGAAATACGGCCCGCCGCGCACTGCCTCCCATCCGGACTTTCACCGTCGGTCCAGGAATTTCACCTGGTCAACCGGCCGCTGGATGCGGACGGGTCGCGGACTATAACCGCCGGTTCGGAATTACACCGACCCCGGAGTGCGCTGCTGCTGGTACAGGGCCAGTGTGCCACGCCTGATCGGTGGCCATACAGACGGGCGGTTGTGGGCTGACTCACAGCGGGTTCGAGGTTCATCCGCCGAAGAGGTCGTCCTGGGCCGCGTCACGTGCGGTGAGCAGGGCTCCGCCGAGCACGGCGCCGCCGCCGAGCGCTCCTGCGCGTACCTGCGTACGGAGCGGACTGAGCGCGGCCGTGTGCTTCTCGACCCGCGCGGCGAGCCCCTCGCCGCCCGCGTGGCCGATCTCGCCGCCGAGCACCACGAAACCGGGGTCGAGCACGGCGGCGACGGCGGCGACTCCGAGCGCGATACGGGAGGCCAGGGCGTCCAGGAACGCCTCGCCGCGCTCCCCCCGCGCCGTGCGTACGGCTTCCTCGGCGGTGCCCGCGATGCCGTGTTCCGCGGCGAGCCCCGCGACGGCGGCCCCTCCGACGAGGGCGTCGAAACCGCCTTCGCATCCGGTCGCGGAGGGCAGTCCGTCCGTGCCGGGGACGGGCAGGAAGCCGATCTCGCCCGCGCCGCCGGATGCCCCGCGGCGCAGCTTCCCGTCCAGGACGACGGCCGCGCCGACGCCCTGGCCCAGCCAGAGGAAGGCGAAGGTGTCGTGGTCGCGGGCCGCGCCGAGGCGCTGTTCGGCCACGGCGGCGAGGTTGGTCTCGTTCTCGACGAGGACGGTGGCCGACAGGCGTTCGTTGAGGGCGCCGACCAGCCTGCGGTGCCAGGCGGGCAGGCCCGTGGAGTCCCGGAGTTCGCCGGTGGCCGGGTCGATCAGCCCGGGGGCGCCGATGCCGACGCTGTGCAGCCGGGCAGCACCGGCCTCGCGGGCGGTGCGCTCCAGGAGGGCTGCCGCCCGCTCGACGGCGGGTTCGGTGCCGGTGTCGCGGCCGATGGGCAGGGAGGCCTCGGCGAGGGTGGCGCCGAGGAGGTCGGTGACGACCACGGCGACGCTCTGGGTCCGTACGTCCAGGGCCGCCAGATGGGCGAGGCCGGCCACGATTCCGTACAGGCGCGCATTGGGTCCGCGCCGGTCCGCGCCGCTCTCCCCGACGACCTCGATCAGCCCGGATCCCTGCAGCCGGTCCACCAGGTCGGCGACGGTCGGGCGGGAGAGGCCGGTCAGTGTCTTCAGCTGCCCTGCCGTCAGAGGACCTTGCTGCTGGAGGAGATCCAGGGCGACCCGGTCGTTGATGGCCCGGGCGGTACGCGGAGATGCGGGCATGGCCGGGATCCTTCCAGAACTATTTATCAGGCAGGGTTCCTGATAGTTCTGATAGCTTAGCGGGCGCACAGCGGGAGACGGATGCTCGGGGAGGGCACATGGCCGGTGAAGTGGTCTTCGATCAGAGGCAGTTGAAGCGATCGCGGTACGCCGTGGCCGCCGTCTTCTGCGTCCATGGCGCCGTCACCGGCAGCTTCGCCACCCGCGTCCCCTGGATCCAGGACCATGCGGGCCTCAGCGCGGGGCAGCTCGGCCTCGCCCTCGCGCTCCCGGCGATCGGCTCCTGCCTTCTGATGCCGGTCTCCGGTGCGATCACCCACCGGCTCGGCGCGCGCAACGCACTGCGCCTGCTCATAGCCATGTGGACGCTCGCGCTCGCCCTGCCCGCCTTCGCCCCGAACCTGGTCACCCTCTGCGTGGCGCTCTTCGTCTACGGAGCCACGGCGGGGATGTCGGACGTCGCGATGAACGCGCTGGGCGTGGAGACCGAGAACCGGCTGGGCCGCTCCATCATGTCGAGCCTGCACGGCATGTGGAGCGCGGGCGCCCTGATCGGCTCGGCGGGCGGCACCCTCGCGGCCCATCTGGGCGGTGACGCACGGCTGCACCACTGCATAGCTGCCATCGTCCTGACCGCCCTCGGACTGATCGCCTGTCAGGGCGTGCTCGACCTGCACAGCACGCCCGAGGAGGAGGCGCCGCCGCGCTTCGCGCTGCCGCCCAAGTCCGCGCTGGTCATCGGCGCCATCGGGTTCTGCGCCGTCTTCGCGGAGGGTGCCAGCCTGGACTGGTCCGCGGTCTATCTGCGTGACGTCCTGGACACGTCGGCGGGCGCCGCCGCCGCGTCGACGACCGCGTTCACCCTGACCATGGCCGTGGCACGGCTCGCCGGGGACCGGGTGGTGGACCGCTTCGGTGCGGTACGGACCGTGCGCGCGGGCGGACTGCTCGCGACGCTCGGCGGGGTGCTGGTCGTCGTGGCGCCCGGCCCTGTGGTGGCGATGGGCGGGTTCGCCCTGGTCGGCCTGGGTGTCGCGGTCGTCGTGCCGCTGGCCTTCGCGGCGGCCGGGCGTACCGCCGGCAATCCGAGCCAGGCCATCGCGGGCGTCGCCACCATCACGTACACCTCGGGACTCATCGCCCCGTCGGCGATCGGCGGGATCGCGAACGCGACCTCGCTGGTGGTGTCCTTCGGCCTGGTGACGGTGCTGGCCTTCGGCCTGGTGGCCGGGGCGAACGTGCTGCGGAACGCGGGCGGCGGGGACCGTACGCCGGAGAAGGTCAGCCCTGGTCCTGCGGACGCAGCAGTTCCCGGCCCAAGGTCCTGAGCAGGTCGCTCCAGGGGGTGGGGCGCAGGGTGGACGCGTCCAGGCGGACCAGGACGCGGGTGCCGTGGGCGTACGTCAGCACCCCGTCCGGGGAGCAGAAGCGGAAGCCGTACGTCAGCCCGGTGTTGCCGAGGCGCTCCAGCCAGAGGTGGACGGCGTACGCGCCGGTGCGGTTGACCGGAGCCTCGTAACTGATCCGCAGTTCCTTGACGGCGTTGCAGAAGTCCCCGGCCGCGTCCCAGTCGCCCTCGAAGCGCAGGCCGCGCTCCTCCCAGTAGGCGGTCCAGGCGCGCTCGACCATGAGCGGGTAGCGGGCGTTGTGCAGCAGACCGAGCGCGTCGAGGTCGTCGAAGTGGACGGATACGGGGACGAGGGCGCCGTACTGGAGGACGGGCGGGGCTTCGACGGTGGTCACGGGTGGGGCTCCTGAGCTGCGGTGATGAGAATCGCCTCATCCTAAGCGGCTGCTCAGGAGCCCCTGGGGCCAGGGCTCAGCCCGCGATCGAGTCCAGCTGTTCCGCCGCCGGACGCAGGGCCCACATGTCCCCGGCGGGCGGTGCCTGCAGTTTCGGTACGGCGGCTTTCGCCTTCGCGTCACCCGCGTCGGCGGCCGCGTGCACGATGTCGCTCGCCGCGTACCGGTAGAACTCCAGCTCCGGATGCGGCCAGGCCGCCTCGCCCGTCGCGGCGGGCAGCAGATAGTCGACCGCCTTGAACAGGCTCTGGCCCTGCGGCCCTTGATAGGCCCAGAGGTTCACGCCGACCTGCTTGCCGATCGCCGCGAGCCGGGTGTAGGCGACCAGGTCGAATGTCGAGTAGTGCCAGCTTCGGGTGCGGGCGAGCTCCTGGGGCTGGCTGCCGTCGGCGGCTATCTGCGGGTCGATGAGCTTGGCGCGGGCGTCGAGGACCTTCGTACGCGCGAGGTCCTTGTTGCCGGTGGCGAGCGCGAGACCGGCGATCTGCATGTCGGCGAAGGTGCCGTGGTTGTTCGCGGCGGCCGACTCCTGCTTGCCGAAGTCGGAGTCGACGAGCCAGTCCAGGAAGCTCATGTTCCAGCTGCTCATGCCGGCGCGGTCGTTCTTGGACCAGCCGGGCGCCCCGGTGTCGAGGATCGCGAGGGCGTCGAGGACGCTCGTGTACTGCTGGCTGAAGTCGATGATCCCGATCGCCCGGCCGTCGTACTTGCAGGGGATGAACTGCCCGTGATTCAGGTTGGGGTTCATCCGGGTCGCCGGGTCGACGAACCAGGTCCGCAGGATCTTCGCCGCCTGTTCGGCGTAGACCTTCTTGCCCGTGTAGTACCAGGCGAGGCTGAGCGTGGTCGTCGAGTTGAAGACCTTGCCGATGTCGGGGCGGTCCGTGCCGGTGTCGACCTCCGGATTGCGCACGCCGTCCCGCTGGACGTACGGGCAGCCCCAGGGGTTGTCGGCCGTCTTCGGCTGCGAGGGCCACCAGTAGGGGGCCTGGCTGAGGTAGTCGTGGACGTCGCCGCCCGGTGCCGGCTTCGGCTTGTCGGTGACGGTCCAGGGCCCCTGCCCGAGCCATGAATCCGCCTGCGCGGTCAGGGACTTGACCGCCTTGCTCAGCGCGGGGTCGCCGTGCGCGAGGCGGGCACGGGCCTGCTGGAGCCGGTGTCCGTCCATCACGGGGGTACGGGGTGCCGGGGAGCCCCTGTGGTGCGGGGCCGCGGCGGCGGAGGACGCGGTCGGTACAAGTACGGCGGCGATGGCTGCCACAGCGGCGATCAGGGCGTGCAGACGCCGGCGAGGTCGACCTCTCACAGAACGCTCCCATCAGATATGTGAACGCGGTTCATGAACGAGACCGTGCGAGCGTAGAGCCGCCCGGTCGACCTGACAATGCCCCTGACAAACCTGGGCACCCGGTTCACGGAGATGAGTGGACCTGCTTATTCCGCATTAACATTGCGCTGATCTTTACCGCCTGAAGAACACACAGAACGAACGGGAGCGACCATGGGCCTCGGCGTGCGCTGGACCTTGCACGGCGACGGGAAGAACCCCGCTCCCGGAGCAGTCGTACGACCCGACGAGCGGCTCTCCTGGCCGCGCACCGCCGGACTCGGCGCCCAGCACGTGGTGGCCATGTTCGGGGCGTCGTTCGTCGCGCCCGTACTGATGGGTCTCGACCCCAACCTCGCGATCATGATGTCCGGCGTCGCGACCATGATCTTCCTGCTCGCCACCCGCGGCAGGGTGCCCAGCTACCTCGGCTGCTCGCTCTCCTTCGTGGGGGTGGCGGCCGCGATCCGCGCCTCGGGCGGTTCCAGCGCGACCGTCACCGGCGCGATCTTCGTCGTCGGCGCGGTGCTGTTCCTCGCGGGCCTCGCGGTCCACCACTTCGGCGCCCGGATCATCCACGCGGCGATGCCGCCGGTGGTGACCGGCGCGGTCGTCATGCTGATCGGCTTCAACCTGGCCCCGGTGACGGCGGCGACGTACTGGCCGCAGGACCAGTGGACAGCGCTCCTGGTGATGCTGGGCACCGGCCTGGCCGTGGTCTGTCTGCGCGGATTCTTCTCGCGCATCGCGATCTTCCTCGGGCTGCTCTTCGGCTACGGCATCTCCTGGCTCTTCGACCGGGTCTTCGGCAAGATCCACTCGATGTCGGCTTCGGGCGAGGTCACCGACCACTGGCGCCTTGACCTCTCGGCGGTCGGCCATGCCGACTGGATCGGCCTGCCGACCTTCCACGGCCCGAGCTTCGAATGGTCGGCGATCCTGGTCGCCCTCCCCGTCGTGATCGCGCTGATCGCCGAGAACGCCGGCCATGTGAAGGCCGTGGGCGAGATGACCGGCGACAGCCTGGACGACAAGCTGGGCACCGCGATCGCGGCCGACGGCGTCGCCTCGATGCTCTCCACCGGAGTCGGCGGCCCGCCCAACACCACGTACTCCGAGAACATCGGCGTGATGGCGGCGACCCGTGTCTATTCCACGGCCGCGTACTGGGCCGCCGCCTGCTTCGCCCTGCTCTTCGGTCTCTGCCCCAAGTTCGGCGCGATCGTGGCCGCGATCCCGGGCGGCGTGCTCGGCGGCATCACCGTCATCCTGTACGGAATGATCGGCCTGCTCGGCGCCCAGATCTGGATCAACTCCCGGGTGGACATGCGCAACCCGCTGAATCTGGTGCCGGCCGCGGCGGGCATCATCATCGGCGTCGGCGGCGTCTCGCTGAACATCAGCGACAACTTCCAGCTGGGCGGCATCGCGCTCGGCACGATCGTCGTGATCACCGGCTATCACGTGCTGCGCGCCTTCGCCCCGGCCCACCTCAAGGAGCAGGAGCCGCTGCTCGACTCGGGCACCTCCTCGTACGAGAAGGGCGACGGGGACGCGGATCAGCCGCCCGCCAGCTCATAGGCGTACTCCGGTACGAAGGTGCCGGCCTCCCCTTTGCAGCCGTCGGACTCCCCCGGCAGCTTCACCCAGAGATAGGCGTCGATACGGGCCTGCCCGGTGTGCGTCGTGGGCGCCTGCCCGATCGCCCGGCCCGCCGGGTCGCACCATGCGTCGTCGGCCGGGGCGCCGTTGCCGTTGCGGCTGGTGTCGATGACCGCGCCCAGACGCGCGGGGCCACCGAGCGCGGCCAGCACCCTGCGGGCGTAGGCGGCCTCGTCGGCGGTGCGGTTGAAGTTGGAGACGTTGGTGAAGATGCCGTCGCTGCTGCTCGCGGCACCGGCGGCCCGCAGGGACGCCGCCTGCCGGGCGGCCGGGTTCCAGACGGAGTGGCCGCCGTCGAAGTACACCTTCGCCTTCGGTGCGGCGGCGTGGACGGCCCGGCCCGCGCGGGCCAAGGAGGCGAAGCGGGCGGCCCGTTGACCTGCCGAGAGGCAGTCGGTCTGGGCGATGGAGTCGGGTTCGAGAATCACGATCGAGGGGCCGCTGCCGAGACCGGCGGCGAACTCGCGCATCCAGCGGTCGTACGCCGCCAGGTCCGGAGCCCCTCCCGCCGAGGCGCCGTCGCAGTCCCGCAGCGGGATGTCGTACGCGACGAGCACCGGCACCCTGCCCTCGGCGGCAGCCCGCGACGTCACCGCGCGGACACGGGAGCGCACCTGGTCGGGGTCGTGCTCCGGGAACCACACCGCGGCCGGCCGACCGGCGATGCGCGACGCTATGAGCGCGCGGCGCGGGTCGTCAGGGTGGGATTCCACCCAGTCGAGCACCTGCGAGTCGGAGTGGCGGTAGAGCGGGCCGCTGATCGCCCCCGCTGCGTACCGGGTGGGGCGATCGGCGCTTCCCTTCGTACGGGAGGGCGTTGCCGAGGGGCTCGGAGCGGCGGACGACGTCGTGGGGCTGGGGCGGGCGGGCAGAGGCAGCGGCTGCGCGGAACTGCTCACCTCGGGCCGCGCCTCATGCGTACTCCCGCCGCCGTGCTGCGCGGCCAGCACTCCGGCGGCCGCTCCTGCCATCACCACCGTGCAGGCGGCGACAGCCAGGGCATTGCGGCGCACGGCACGGCGGCGCTCGATCCTGTCCGCGCGGCGCTCCGCGCGTAAGCCCGACACCTCGAACTCCCCCTCACCCGGACCCCGTTCCCCCGTTCTGGGGAAGCTCGGCCCTGACAGCACACACGGGGAGCCTAGGGCTGCAAAGGTGCCGCTATGGCGCAGACGGAACATTTCGCAGTTCGGACGGGTCCTCTCGGCCCTTCGGTCGACATGGTGGTGGCGCGGATGCGCGCGCTGCGGTCCCAGTGGCCTCAGGCCGACGGGGTCGCCGTCTTCAACGAGGTGTATCTGACCGTCACCGAGGAGATCGACCGCCGCATCGACGACGGCCGCGGGTTCACCGACGCGCGCGCCGCCTGCGCGCTCGACGCGCTCTTCGCCGGCCGCTATCTGGCAGCCGTCGACGCGGTGGCCGAGGGCGGGCGGCCTCCCGCCTGCTGGCAGCCGCTCTTCCAGTACCGGCGCCATCCGGGCGTCCGCCCGCTGCAGTTCGCCCTTGCCGGGATCAACGCCCACATCGGGCATGACCTCGCGCTCGCGGTCGTCGACAGCTGCCAGATGCTGGAGTGCGAACCGGCAGACCTGGAGGACGAGTTCGACCGCGTCGGCGACATCCTCGTCACCCTGGAGGAACGCATCCGCGAGGACCTGATGCCGGGGCCCGACCTTCTGGAGATCGCCGACCCGCTCACCCATCTGTTCGGCTCCTGGAGTCTGGACCGGGCACGCGACGCCGCCTGGTCGGCCGCACGCGTCCTGTGGGGTCTGCGGGAACTCCCGGGACTGGCCGGGGAGTTCAGAGAGCGGATGGACGCGGGCGTCGGCCTGGTGGGGCGGTGCCTGCTGACGCCGCTGCGCTGACGTTGACGCCTCAAGGAGATGGGTCGGACACATGACGATCGCACTTGGTCTCGGACTCCCCCAGATGAAGCAGTACGCCATCGGACGCGACGTCCCCCTCGTCGCACGCACCGCGGAGGAGACCGGCTACGCGTCGCTCTGGGTCTTCGAGCGCATCCTGTTCCCGGAGCCCCCGGCCCAGGGCCTGTACGGAATCCCGGGCCTGCCCTGGCCGGACCGGTACCGCTCGGTCGCCGACCCGCTGGTCACCCTGACGCTGGCCGCCGCGGCGAGCGAGCGGGCCAGGCTGGGCACGAGCGTCCTGGTCGCCCCGCTGCACCTGCCCTTCCAGCTGGCCAGATCCCTGGCGACGCTCGACGCGGCGAGCGGCGGCCGGGTCGTGGCGGGGCTCGGCACCGGCTGGTCCCTGGACGAGTACGCGGCGGCAGCGGTGGCGCCCTTCGCACGGCGCGGTGCGGTCCTCGACGAGCTGCTGGATGTGTGCGCGGCGGTCTGGGGCCCGGACCCGGTCGCGTACGAAGGCGAGCTCACCACCATCGCCCCCTCCGAGGTCGGCCCCAAGCCGCAGCGCCCGATCCCCGTCTACCTCCCGGCGAACAGCCCGAAGGCATCCAGGCGCCTGGTGGACCGGGCGGACGGCTGGATGCCCGCCGCGATGGGACCGGGACCGCTGACCGCGGGCTGGCAGAAGATCCAGGAACTGGCGGCGGAGCGGGGCAGGGAGCGTCCGGTGGCGGTGACGGTCAGGGTCAACGCCTCGTACAGCGCGCAGCCGTACGAGGGCGACGACCGCCGCCCTTTCCAGGGCAGCGTGGCACAGATCGTCCAGGACCTGGCGGAACATGCGGCGACCGGGATCGCGGACGAGTTCCTGCTGGACCTGCAGGGGACGATGCGGGACGCGAAGGAGCTGGTGGACGTGGCGGCGGAGGTGTACGAGGCTGCGCGCGCGGCCGGGGTGTAGGCCCTTGGAGGGGGCTTGCGCTCTCAGTCCTCCGGGAGTTCCACCGGTGCGATCTCGTCGTACAGGTCGCCCGGCCCCGGGTTCGAGGGATCCGTCGTACCGGAGAAGTGGTGCATGACCCCCCACACCGCGTTGAGCGCGGTCTGCACCGCACCCTCCGCCCAGCCCGCCGTCCACGAGATGTCGTCGCCCGCGAGGAAGATCCCCCGCTTGTCCTGCTCCAGCCGGTCCTGCATAAAGTGCGTGAACAGCCGCCGCTGGTAGCGGTAGTGCCCCGGCAGGTTCGCCTTGAACGCGCCCATGAAGTACGGCTCGTTCTCCCACGAGACCGTCACCGGGTTGCCGATGATGTGCTTCCGGATGTCGACCTTGGGATAGATCTCCCCGAGCGACTTGAGCATGACCTCCATCCGCTCGTTCGCGGACAGCGGCAGCCACTTCAGGCTGTCGTCGCACCAGGTGTAGGAGAGGCAGATCGTGGCCGGCTTGTCCGGACCGTCGTCCAGCAGGTAAGTGCCGCGCGTCATACGGTCGGTGAGCGTCATCGACATGACGTCGCGCCCGGTGACCTCGTCCTTGTCCAGCCAGAACGGCCGGTCGACCGGCACGAAGAGCTTCGAGGACTCCATGTAGTGGGTCCGCTCCATCGCCGTCCAGTGGTCGATCGGGAAGAGCGAGTCGTCGCAGGCGATCTTCGAGAGCAGCATCCACGACTGTGCGGTGAAGACCGCTGCCTGGTAGGTGCGGATGTCGCCCGTCGCATCGGTGACGGTGATCCGGTTCCCCGCCGTACGGTGCAGCCGCGTCACGGCCGGCTTCGGCTCGCGCCCCGCATGCAGCGAGGCGAGCGAGGTGCCCTGCGCCCAGTGCACGATCTTCTCCGGCTCGCGCTCCCACAAGCGCAGCGGCAGCTGCTGCGAGCCGCCCACGATGCCGCGGTGGTGGTCGTCCGCCTCGGTGTAGACGACGCGCAGGATCTCCAGGATGGAGTTGGGGAAGTCGGTGTCCCAGCCGCCCGTGCCGAAGCCGACCTGCCCGAATATCTCGCGGTGGCGGAAGGACTTGAAGGACTCCGAGTCGCACAGGAAGCCGTAGAAGGTCTGATTGTCGAGCTTCTCCACCAGGTGCGACCAGATCTCGCGGATGCGCGGCACGTCGCGCTCGCGCAGCGCCCGGTTCATGTCGGCGAAGTCGGCGCCCTCTTCCAGGCAGGCGTTCCAGGCGTGCATCACATCGCGGTAGACCTGCGGCAGATCGTCGACCGAGGTCGCGTAGTGGGACTCGCCCTTGAGGTCGACGACCGTCGAGGGGGTCACGGGCGAGAGCGGGTTCGGGAAGGGCTTCGTCTCAAGGCCGACCAGGTCGATGTAGTGCTGCAGCGCCGTGGAGGACGGCGGGAAACGCATCGCACCCATCTCGGCGGTGAGGGTGGGGTCGCAGCCGTCGAAACCGACGGTCCGCAGGCGTCCGCCGATCCGGTCGGCCTCGTAGACGACGGGCTTGAGGCCCATCTTCATCAGTTCGTACGCCGTGATGATGCCCGACAGACCGCCGCCGATGACCGCGACCTCGGTGCCGTGCGCGGTGGCGGGTATCTGGCCGAGCCCGGCCGGGTGGGCGAGGAAGTCGTCGTACGCGTAGGGGAAGTCCGGGCCGAACATGGTGATCGGCGGCTGCGCGTCGTCGTGCTGGACGGCAGTGGTGGGCACCGTGGACGTCATGAGGTACGGACTCCTTGCGCGAAAACGTAAAAGAGAGAGCGGGGGGGAGGGCGGGGCTCAGGTCAGGGAGGAGTACAGGCCGGGGCGCCGGTCGCGCAGATACGGGTTGTTCTCCCGCGACTCCTGGAGGAAGGCGGGGTCCGCGTCACCGAAGACCAGTTCCTCGCCGCGGCCGGCGCGGGCGCGGGCCGCCCCGTCGGGGCCCGCCAGGCAGCTGAGCCCGACGAACTCGAACTCGCCTTCCTGGCCGGTCCTGTTCACGTACGCGATGTACATCTGGTTCTCGAAGGCCCGCACCGGGACGAGGGACTCGGCGACGAACTGGAAGGGGTGCATCTGCGCGGTGGGCACCAGGAGCAGATCCGTGCCCGCGAGGGCGTGTGCCCTGACGTTCTCCGGGAACTCCACGTCGTAGCAGATCATGATCCCGATCCGCAGGCCGCCCAACTCGGCCTGTACGACTGCCTGTTCACCTGGTGTGAACCACTTGCGCTCGAAGCCGCCGAAGAGATGCGTCTTGCGGTAGCCGAGCAGGACGGTCCCGTCGGGGCCGATCAGCTGGGCCGCGTTGTGGACCGCTTCGCCCGCGCGCTCGGGGTAGCCGTAGAGCACCGCGAGACCGTGGCGTACGGCGATCTCGGCGACGGCCTGCGCGGATGCACCGTCGGCGGGCTCGGCCAGCCGGTGGACGTCGCCGCCGATCGCGTATCCGGTCAGATACATCTCGGGGCAGACGAGCAGCCCCGCGCCCGCGGCCGCCGCCCGGCCCGCCGCGTCGTCCAGCACCCGGAGGTTTTCCTCGACCGAGCCGGGGCGGCCGGAGCTCTGGAGCAGGGCGGTGCGCAGCGGCGGCATGGCAGACCTCGGGAGGTGCGTACGGGCATTCGGGGGACGTGATGACGGTACGTTTCGGCGCCGAGCCCCGACAAGACGCGACCGTTGCGCACCGACCGTCGGTTCGTTGCGCAATCAGCGTCCGAGACGGCGATTCATTGCATACGTGACCCCGGTCACCCCTTGCGGGTCACTCCAGGGTGCGGATCACCCGGGCCGGGTTGCCCACGGCCAGCACGCCCGCGGGCAGATCCTTGGTGACGACCGAGCCCGCGCCGACGACCGTGTTGTCCCCGATGCTCACGCCGGGACAGACGATGACTCCACCGCCGAGCCAGACGTTGTCCCCGAGGGTGACGCTCTCGCTCCTCTCCCAGCCGGCCCGGCGCCGTTCGGCGTCGAGTGGGTGCTGAGGGGTCAGCAGCTGCACGTTGGGGCCGATCTGGCAGTCCGCACCGATGGTCACGGCCCCGGTGTCCAGGAAGACGGCGTTGAAGTTCACGAAGGTGCGCGGTCCGATGCTGATCCGGTGGCCGAAGTCGCAGTGGAAGGGCGGCCTGATGCGGACGTCCTCGCCCACCGAGCCGAGCAACTCCCCGAGGATCTTGGTGCGTTCGGGTCCGGTCGCTCCCGCGGCGTTGTACGCGTCGAGCAGGCCGATACGTCGTACGGTGTCGGCGCCCAGTTCGTCGTCCTGCGGCAGGAACCAGTCGCCCGCCATCATCCGCTGCTTGTTCTCGCCCATGGGGGGAGATCCTGTCAGGCGGGTGCGCCCGAGGAGAAGCGCCTCAGCAGCGGCGAGAGCACCAGGACCGATTTCGTGCGCTCCACGAAGTGCTCCCCCGCGATGCGCTCCAGTACGCGCTCGAAGTGGCGCATGTCGGAGGCGAAGACCTGGACGATCGCATCGGCCTCGCCGGTGACGGTGGAGGCGGAGACGATCTCCGGGTAGCGCTCGAGGCCGCGCTGGATGGCTTCGGGAGAGGTGTTGCTGCGGCAGTAGATCTCGATGAAGCCTTCGGTCTCCCAGCCGAGCGTGGCGGGATCCACCCGGACGGTGAAGCCCGTGATGGCGCCCTCGGCGCGCAGCCGGTCCACCCGGCGCTTCACCGCGGGCGCGGAGAGGCCGACGAGGGCGCCGATGTCCGCGAAGGAGCGGCGGGCGTCTTCGGCGAGGGCGTGGACGATGCGTTCGTCGAGGTCGTTCAGTCGCACTGCGGGGAGGTCACTTCTCTGCGGGATCGGGGCGGGAGCGTGGCGTCCCGTATGCGCAGTAGATCACGGGGCCGGGCGCCGTCCGGACTCCGGAGATGCCCGCGCCCTGTCCGCCCGCAGCGAACCCCAGGATCCGTGGTGGTGGATCCGCTCAGTCGGGGTATGCGAGCGGGAGATACCTGAGGAGCCGCCCGTGGTTGTCGTGGACTCGCCCTTGGCGGACAGTGCCACCGCTCGCGACACTGCCGCCCGTTTTCTCGTCGAGCACTGCCCCTGGGCCGACCTCGACGCCGTTCTGCTGGTCGTCAGTGAGCTGGTGGCCAACGCCGCCCGCCACACGGCCGGCTGGTGGCGGCTGCGCCTGAGCGCCGGCCCGGAGCAGCTGGTGGTGGAGCTGGACGACTCCAGCCCGCACCACCCGGTCGCCCGTACACCCGACTTCGGCGGCGGTGGCGGCTTCGGCTGGCCGCTGGTGCTGCGGCTCGCGGGCCGGGTGGAGATCTGTCCGCTGCCGCTCGGCAAGACCGTACGTACGACATGGACCCGGCCGGCGACCGCCTGCTGAATGGCCGAAACCCTCGCCGAGTCGGCTCGGCGAGGGTTCCTGTGGACCGTTTCCTACTCCTGCGTGAGGAGCCCCTTGCGCAGCTGCGCGGTGATGCGGGTCAGCAGCCGCGACACATGCATCTGGGACACACCGAGTTCGGCGCCGATCTGCGACTGGGTCATCTCCAGCCCGTACCGCATCTTCAGGATCTGGCGGTCGCGCTCGTCGAGCTCCTCGACGAGCGGCTTCAGCGCGGTCAGGTTCTCGATGGCCTCCAGCTCGGGATCGTCCTCGCCGAGGCGGTCCGCGAGCGCGTCCGATCCGCTCTCGGAGGCGTCGTCCAGCGGGATGTCGATGGAGCCCGCGGTGTAGCCGTTGGCCGCCACCATGCCCTCGATGATCTCGTTCTCCGAGAGGTCGAGGTGCGCGGCGAGTTCCGCGGTCGTCGGCGTGCGGTCGAGCAGCTGGAACAGCTCGTCGTTGGCGCGGGCGAGCGCGATCCGCAACTCCTGGAGCCTGCGCGGAACATGCACCGACCAGCTGGTGTCGCGGAAGAACCGCTTGATCTCGCCGACGATGCACGGCATCGCGAAGGTCGCGAACTCCACCTCGCGGCTGAGTTCGAAGCGGTCGATGGCCTTGATCAGACCGATGGTGCCGACCTGGACGATGTCCTCCATCTGGTCGGCGCGGCTGCGGAAGCGCGCGGCCGCGAACTTGACCAGGGAGAGGTTCAGTTCGATCAGGGTGTTACGGGCGTACTGGTACTCGTGCGTCCCCTCTTCGAGCGTCGACAGCCGCGCGAAGAAGAGCCGTGAGAGCTCCCGGGCGTCGCGCGGAGCGACCGCTGCGGGGCTTTCCACGTACGGCAGTTGCTCGTCCGTCCGCTCACTGTCCGGACCGGCATCGTGCGACATGAGTCCGGTCGGGACTGGGACTCGGCTCGCCATGGACACGGTGTCCTCCCCTTCTGCTCAGATGCGTTCGCAGAAGCCGACTACCCGGTATGCCGTCGTCCATTCACGGAAATCAGGCCAAGGAAGTGGCGGAGGCTGTGAGGAAAGGGTGCCGGAATGCCGCAGCCGGCCCCCGCGAAGTGCGGGGACCGGCTGTGTGGTTGGGCAGATGCGGGTCAGTTCCAGCTGGCGTGCAGCGGCTTGCCCTCGGCGTATCCGGCGGCGCTCTGGACGCCGACGATCGCCTGGTCGGCGAACTCCTCCAGGGAGTTGGCGCCTGCGTAGGTGCAGGAGGAGCGGACGCCCGCGATGATCGAGTCGATCAGGTCCTCGACGCCGGGGCGGGCCGGGTCCAGGAACATCCGCGAGGTGGAGATGCCCTCCTCGAAGAGCGCCTTGCGGGCGCGGTCGTACGCCGACTCCTCGCTGGTGCGGTTGCGGACGGCGCGGGCCGAGGCCATGCCGAACGACTCCTTGTACCAGCGGCCGTCGGCCGACTGCTGCAGGTCGCCCGGGGATTCGTACGTCCCCGCGAACCAGGAGCCGATCATGACGTTCGACGCACCGGCGGCGAGCGCCATGGCCACATCGCGCGGGTGACGGACGCCGCCGTCGGCCCAGACGTGCTTGCCGTGCTTCTTCGCCTCGGCGGCGCACTCCAGGACGGCGGAGAACTGCGGGCGGCCCACGCCGGTCATCATGCGGGTGGTGCACATGGCGCCGGGGCCCACACCGACCTTGATGATGTCCGCGCCGGCCTCGATGAGGTCGCGTACGCCCTCGGCCGCGACGATGTTGCCCGCGACGATCGGGACGTTCGGGTCGAGCGCGCGTACGGCCTTGACCGCGGCGATCATCGACTCCTGGTGGCCGTGCGCGGTGTCCACGACGAGCGTGTCCACGCCCGCGTCGAGGAGCTGCTTGGCCTTGCCCGCCACGTCGCCGTTGATGCCGACGGCGGCGGCGATGCGCAGCCTGCCCTGGGCGTCGACGGCGGGGCTGTAGAGGGTGGCGCGCAGGGCGCCCGTACGGGTGAGGATGCCGACGAGCCTGCCGCCGCCGTCCACGGCCGGGGCGTAGCGCCGGTTGGCGCCGTCCAGCTTGTTGAAGGCGTCGCGCGGGTCGATGTCCGCGTCGAGCAGCACCAGGTCCCTGGACATGACGTCGGAGAGCTGGGTGAAGCGGTCCACTCCGGCCAGGTCCTGGTCGGTGACGACACCGATCGGCTTGTGGTCGGCGTCGACGACCACGCCGGCGTTGTGCGCGCGCTTGGGCAGCAGCGACAGCGCCTCGGCGACGGTCTGGGTGGGGGCCAGCACGATCGGGGTGTCGAGCACGAGGTGGCGCGTCTTCACCCAGGAGATGACGTCGGTGACGACGTCGATCGGGATGTCCTGGGGGATGACGACGATGCCGCCGCGGCGGGCGACGGTCTCGGCCATCCGGCGGCCGGCGATCGCGGTCATGTTCGCGACGACCAGCGGGATGGTGGTGCCGGTGCCGTCGGGGGCGGAGAGGTCGACGCCCTGGCGGGAGCCGACCGCGGAGCGGCTCGGCACCATGAACACATCGTCGTACGTCAGGTCGTACGGCGGCTTCAGATCATTGAGGAAACGCACGTGCTGAACATCCCAGTCGATCGGAGTGGCCCCTAGGCATTTCAGCCAGGGGAAAAAGCACGTAGTTCATTCTCCCATGCCCGGACGATTGCGCAGCCCGGGAGATTCCTCCAGGGCTGCGGGGTACGTGCTGGTCGCATCCTCCAAGCGCTTTCCGTGGCCGGGCGCGGGGCGGGGGCTGTCAGGAGCCTCCCGCCCCGCGCCGCGGGTCAGGTGCCGTCGATCAGACGGACAGCGAGATCGGGGCTGAACTGCCCCGCGGGGACGGTGGGTGCGGTGCCGCACTTCCCGTCCGAATTACCGGGTGTCTTGATCCAGAGCAGCAGATCCGCACCGCCTCCGACCTGCGGTGACGTGCCGAGCCTGCGCCCCGAGGGGTTGCACCACACACCGTTGGAGCCATTGCCGTTGCGGCTGGTGTCGACGACGAATTTCGGGGCGGAGCCCAGCTTCGCGGTGACCGAGTTCCCGTACGAGACCGAGGCGGCCGTGGTGTAGAAGTTCGACACGTTCACCGCGAATCCCCGGACCCGGTGCACCCCGGCCGAGTCGAGGCGGCTCGCCATGGTGGTCGCGTCCACCCAGCCGGCGTTCCCGGCGTCGAGATAGGCCCAGGTGTCGGGGGCCTTCTGCTGGAACATCTGGGCGGCGTAGTCGATCATCGCGAGCCGGTCGGCGACCGCCGTGGCGCTCATACAGCTGAAGTCCGCCAGGGAGTCGGGCTCGATCACGACGAGCGCCGGGCGGTCGGCGACAGCCGCGGCGAAGGTGGAGATCCAGGTGCGGTACGCGGCGACGCTGCCCGCCCCTCCCGACGACTCGCCGCCACACGCGTCGCGGCCCGGGATGTTGTACGCGACCAGGACGGGCAGCTGGCCATGGCTTGCCGCCGCACCGACGTACGACGACACGGCGGGTCCGATGCCGCCGCTCTCATTGGCGAACCAGCGGGCGATCGGCCGGGAGGCGATGGACGACTGGATGCGTGACGCCCGGGCGTCGGAGGGGTTGTTTCTGGCCCAGACGGCCGGGCTGGAGTTGGGGTTGACGTAGAAACCGCTGGTCAGGCTGATGGGGCTGGCTGCGGCCTGTGTGGTGTTCGCGGTGGCCCGAGGGGCCGTCAGCGTAACGGCCAGACAGATCAGGACAGTTCCGAGCAGGGCTTTCCCACGCACGATGGTTCTCCTTTGCTTCAGCGGGATGCGGCGAAGGCAGCCGTCCAGGCGAGCGCCGAGTTCCAGTTGATGGCGACCTCGTTGGTGGAGTACGAGAAAATGTCGTCGATGTAGCAGGTGGCGGGGGCGCAGCCGGGGAGGTTCTGCTGGGCCACCGGGTCCTGCAGAGCGGAGTTGGGGCCGCCCGCGAGGGATCCGGCCGGCGGGGACGGCAGCGTGGCGTCCAGTTGGTGGGCCCAGATGCGGTGGTGCTGGTTGTGGCTGGCCCGTGTCCCGTAACCGGTGACGAAGGACTGGTTGAGGGCGTTGCGGCCGAGCAGGTAGTCCATCGATTCCAGGACGGCGTCGCGGTAGCGGCCGCGGTGGCTGAGGTCGTACGCCGTCGCGATGACCAGGGCGTTGTTGGCGGTGGCGCTGTTGGAGCCCCAGACATAGGCGCCGTCTGCGGGCAGGTAGGGGTTGGGGTAGCCCTGGGCGTGCTGGTCGGTGACGAAGCCGTCCGCGACGGCGAGGACGCGTTTGCGGGCGGCGGCGACCATGCGGGCAGGGAAGCGGTGCGGCAGCCGTACGACGGTGAGGTCGGCCAGCGCGCCGGTGTCGCGCCAGGAGAATCCGGCAGAGGTGATCTGCGTGTCGATGTGACGCAGATAGCCGCGGTCGCCCGTGGTGGCGTACAACTCCGCGGCCGCCCAGGAGAATTCGTCGTCGACCTGGGTGTCGTCGTAGGCGCCGCCGCCCACGCTGTCGCTCTTCGGTGCGTAGATGTCGGGGTGGGCGAGCGCGGCCTGCCAGGCCGTCCGGGCCGCTGTCAGACACCGCTGGGCGAACGCCTTGTCGTAGCGGGCCCAGACCCGTGCGCACTGGGCTCCGGCGGCCGCCAGGTTGAGGGTGGCGGCGGTCGACGGCGGGTGGAGATAGCGGGGCTGGGTGTCGCGGTCGGGCCGGGTGGGGAGCGCGGTCCAGGCCAGGTCGTGGATCTTGTGGTGGACCATGCCGGCCAGCGGCTTGCCCGCGGGCACCTGCATGCCGAGCAGGAACTCCGTCTCCCAGCGGGACTCGTCGAGGACGTCCGGGACGCTGTTGGAGTTCTCCGGGATGCTCAGCAGACCGTCCCGGGTTTCCTCGCGGTCGCCCTGGTGCAGTGAGCGCTCGTAGGAATCCATCAACTGCCAGTCGGCGAGGGCGCCGTTGACGACGTACTTGCCCTGGTCCCCGGCGTCGTACCAGCCGCCGCGGACGTCCAGCGAGTAGTCGCAGGTGCCGGGCAGACACGGCACGTCGGTGTCGCCCTTGTTCGGTGCGATGCCGAGGTGTCCGGCGGGTCTGGCGTAGGCGGCACCGGCGTACTGCGCCTCGATCGGCGTGCCGCTGCGCGAGGCGTAGAAGAAGCCGAGGGCGTCCTTGGCGAGCGCCCGGTAGGGGTTGTCCGCGATGGCGAAGGGCGCGCTGGCCGCGTCTCCCACGACGAGCGTGTAGCCGGCGGCGACGGTACGGATCCGGCTGAAGTCCGCGATGTGCACATGGTCGCCCGACTCGGCGTCCTGGCCCTGGACGCGGGTGAGTCCGTCGGCGACGGCCGCACCCGAGGCGTTGAGCAGCCGCCAGGGGACGGGGGTGGTCGAGGCGTCGACGATGGATGCCTTCTTGGGGCCCGAGGCCGGGTAGCCGTACTGGTTGACGCGTACCGGAGAGCCGAAGTCCCGGCCCCCGCCGGGCGGCACCGCGCCACCGGTCAGCGAGACGTCGTCGATACACAAGGTGAACGCTTCGGTGGCGCCGCCCTGTTGGAAGGAGAGCTGGCCGTGCAGGCCGGCCACCGTGGAAGTGCCGGTGAATTCAAAGGACTTGGGCGTGGCGGTGAGGGCGACCGTCTTGTTGAGCGTGGTGGTGTACGGCGCTGCGGCCAGCTGCAGGACGGAGTGGACGGAGACGCTCCTGCTGGCGGAGGCGGTGAACCGCAGCGTGTACGGCTGACCGGCCTCGAGCGGGATGTCGTTCTCCGCGACCATGGAGTCCCAGACGTTGGCCGTACCTGCCGGGATGTCGGCACACAGCCGCCCCAGCTCCACACGGGAAGGCGTGTTCCCGCTGCTCCACCAGGGAGTCTTCACGCTGTCGAACGTGCCGTTGAGCACCCGTTCATAGCTCGCGGCATGCGCGGGCGTCGCCGTCATGGCGACGATCAGCGCAGGGGGCAGACAGACTGCGGCCAGTCTGAATCTGAGGGACATACCGGGCCCTTCTCGATGGCAGGGATCCCGGCTCGGTGCGGCGTCAGTGCCAGATGTTCGCGTCGGCCGCCAGAGGTGTCAACGCTTTCGACGCGTTCAACTCATGAAAACTTTCTCCGCCCCAGCTCTTCCCATGAGCGGCGAACTCCTTCTAATCTCCGGGCTGTTACCGCTCCCAGTTTTTACAGGGAGCGGACACACTCACCGGCTACGACTGTGGCGTCAACCCAGGTAAATGGTGTGAAAACGGCCTTGGACGAGGCCATTCCGATTGTTACCGCTCCCGGAAACTCTCCGGCGAGACTGGAGGCACCCGCATGATCGCTCGACTTGGACGAGTGCTGCTCGCGACTGCGGTCACCGGCACACTCATGGCCACAGCCGCCTGCGGCTCAGGAGGCGACAGCGCCTCCGACTCGGGGAAGACCACCCTGGTCGTCAAGACGTTCGCCCAGTTCGGCTACGAGGACCTCTACAAGGAATACGAGGCGAGCCACCCCGGCATCACGATCAAGGAGGAGAACATCGCCAAACTCGGCGACTACTCCCCCAAGCTCCAGCAGTGGATGGCCACCGGGAGGGGCGCCGGCGACGTGGTCGCCCTGGAGGAGGGCATCCTCACCCAGTTCATGGACAAGCCCGACCAGTTCGTCAATCTGCTCGACCACGGCGCAGGAAAGCTCAAGGGCGACTTCCTCGACTGGAAGTGGAAGCAGGCCCTGACCCGTGACGGCAAGACGCTCGTCGGACTCGGCACCGACGTGGGCGCCCAGGGCATGTGCTACCGCACCGATCTGTTCAAGAAGGCCGGACTGCCCACCGACCGCGAACAGGTCGGCGCGCTCTGGCCGACCTGGGACGACTATCTGGCCACGGGGAAGAAGTTCACCGCCGCCGACACCGGCGGCGCCCACTTCTTCGACTCCGCAGGATCCATCTACCAGAACATCCTGATGCAGCAGGGCGACCACACGTACTACGACACCGACAACAAGCTGGTGATCGACAGCAATCCGGGCGTCAAGGCGGCCTGGGACAAGACCGTGGAGATGGTCGACGCCAAGCTCTCCGCCGACATCGCCCAGTGGAGCCCGCAGTGGAACGCCGGCTTCAAGAAGGGAACGTTCGCCACGATCCCCTGCCCCTCCTGGATGCTCGGCACCATCGAGAAGCAGGCGGGCCCGGAGAACGCCGGCAAGTGGGACGTCGCCAAGGTCCCCGGCAACGGTGCGGTACGCGGCGGCTCCTTCCTCGCCGTGCCCAAGCAGAGCAAGCACCAGAAGGAGGCCGCCGAGCTCGCGGCCTTCCTGACCAGTGCGAAGGGCCAGACGGCCGCCTTCAAGTCCAAGGGCAACTTCCCCTCCGCGCTCCAGGCGATCGACGATCCCGCCGTACAGGGCTACACCAGCGCGTACTTCAACAACGCACCGGTCGGGCAGATCTTCGGCGCGAGCGTGAAGGCACTGCAGCCGGTCTACCTGGGCCCCGACAACATCCAGATAGGCGACCGCGTCACCAACGCCCTGGCCGCGATCGAGCAGGGGAAGCTCAAGCCCGACGCCGCCTGGGACACGGCCGTCGCAGAGGCGAAGCGCGCAGCCAGGTAAACCCCGTCGACGGCCGGGGGCGCGGAAGCGGGACGCACCGCGCCCCCACGGCCGCCCGCACCACACCGCACTCCGAAGGACTCAAGGACTCGTCTTGGCAACTCACCTGCGGCAACGCCCTGTTGGGGCCGCCGCCCACGACGCGGGCCCCTCCCCGGACGCCCCGCGCGCCCGCCTGCTGTCCCGGCTGGACACCAAGGGCTCCCCGTACCTCTTCCTCGCGCCGTTCTACGTCGTCTTCGCCGTCTTCGGGCTCTTCCCGCTCGGCTACACCGCCTGGGTGTCGATGCACTCCTGGTCGATGACCGGCAAGGGCGACTTCATCGGCTTCGACAACTACACCGAGCTGTTCGGCGACCCCGATTTCTGGAACGCCCTCGTCAACACCCTCGGCATGCTGGTGCTCGCCACCGTCCCCCAGCTGTTCATCGCCCTCGTCCTGGCCGGACTGCTGAACCAGAAGCTGCGCGCCACGACCTTCCTGCGCATGGGCGTGCTCCTGCCGATCGTCACCTCGGTCGCCGCCGTGGGCATCGTCTTCAGCCAGATATACGACCGTGACGCCGGCATGGCCAACGGTCTCCTCGGCCTGGTGGGCGTCCACCCGATCGACTGGCGCGCCGACAAGTGGTCGTCCTGGCTCGCCATTTCGACCATGGTCAACTGGCGCTGGACCGGCTACAACGCCCTGATCTACCTGGCCGCGATGCAGTCGATCCCACGGGAGCTGTACGAGGCCGCGGCCATCGACGGGGCCGGCCGGATGCGCCAACTGTGGAGCATCACCGTTCCCATGATCCGCCCCGCCGTGATCTTCACCGTGATCTCGTCGACCATCGCCGGCATGCAGCTCTTCACCGAGCCGCTCATCTTCGGACAGGGCAACTACGCGATCTCCGGCGGCACCCTGCGCCAGTTCCAGACGCTGTCGATGTACATGTTCGAGAAGGCCTTCAGGGACTTCGACTACGGATACGGATCCGCCGTCGCCTGGATGATCTTCCTCGTCATCATGCTCCTCACCCTGATCAACTTCCTCGTCGTACGAAGGGCGAAGTAGCCGTGCGCAGAACCAGCCCCCTCGTCCACCTCACCCTGATCGTCGCGATAGCCCTCTCCGCATTCCCCCTGTACTGGCTCTTCGTCGTCGCCTCCCGCTCCAACGACATCGTCGGCGACTGGCCGCCGCCCCTGCTCCCCGGCAGCCACCTCCTCGACAACATCTCGCGGCTCTTCGACGCCGAGGACGCCCACTTCCTCAAGGGCATGCTGAACTCGGCGATCGCCTCGCTCGCCGTCACCGTGTCCGTGGTCTTCTTCAGCTCGCTGGCCGGCTTCGCCTTCGCCAAACTCCGCTTCCGCGGCAAGAACTTCCTGCTGATGACGATCCTCGGCACCATGATGATCCCGGTCCAGATGGGCATCATCCCGCTCTACATGATCATGGTGGACTTCGGCTGGGAGAACCGCCTCCAGGCCGTCATCGTGCCGTTCCTCGTCTCGGCGTTCGGGGTCTTCCTGATGCGCCAGTACGCCGAGCGCGCGGTCCCCGACGAGCTCATCGAGGCCGCCCGGGTGGACGGCTGCCACACCTTCCGGATCTTCTGGACGATCGTCATGCCGGCCCTGCGGCCGGGTGCGGCGGTGCTCGGCCTGTTCACCTTCATGGGCACCTGGAACGAGTTCCTCTGGCCGCTGGCCGTGCTCGAGTCGGACAACCCCACGGTCCAGTTCTCCCTCAACCAGCTCTCCACCTCGTACTACACCGACTACACCCTGATGTTCTCCGGAGCCCTCGTCGCCACGCTCCCCCTGCTCCTGGTCTTCCTCGTCTCCGGGAAGCAGATCATCGGCGGCATCATGGAAGGGGCCGTCAAGTCATGACCACGTTCGATCCCGACTTCCTCTGGGGCGCGGCCACTTCCAGCTATCAGATCGAGGGCGCGGTCACCGAGGACGGGCGCGGTCCCTCCATCTGGGACACCTTCTCGGCAACGCCGGACAGGATCCTCAACGGCGACACGGGCGCCGTGGCCGCCGACCACTACCACCGCTACCCCGAGGACATCGCGCTGATGTCCCGACTCGGCCTGCGTGCCTACCGCTTCTCGCTCGCCTGGCCCCGCATCCAGCCGGACGGCCGCGGCCCCGCCAACCCCAAGGGCCTCGACTTCTACCGCCGCCTGACCGACACCCTCCTGGAACAGGGCATCCAGCCCTGGCCGACGCTCTACCACTGGGACCTGCCCCAGCCGCTGGAGGACAAGGGCGGCTGGCCGGAGCGGGACACCGCCGAGCGGTTCGCCGAGTACGCCTCACTCGCGTACGAAGCCCTCGGCGACCGCATCACGGACTGGACCACCCTCAACGAGCCCTGGTGCTCGGCCTTCCTCGGATACGCCACCGGCCGTCACGCCCCCGGCCGCCGCGAGCCCGCAGCCGCCGTACGCGCCGCCCACCACCTCCTCCTGGGCCACGGCCTCGCGGCCGAGGCGATGCCGGACGCCCGCGTGGGCATCACCCTCAACCTCACACACGTGACCCCGCGCACCGAGGCTCCCGCCGACCTCGACGCGGCCCGTCGCATCGACGGCATGCAGAACCGTCTCTTCCTCGACCCGCTCCTGCGCGCCGCGTACCCGAAGGACGTCCTGCACGACCTGCGCGACGTCACCGGCACCGGCCACATCCAGGACGGCGACCTGAAGACGATCGCGGCCCCGCTGGACTTCCTCGGCATCAACTACTACGCGCCGATGCTGGTCGCCGGCGGCACCGAGCCCACCGCATCGGCCTACGTCGGCTCCCCGTCGGTCCACATCGCCGACGGCGGCCGCCCGAGGACCGCCATCGGCTGGGAGATCGACGAACACGGCCTGCACGACCTGCTGTTGCGCCTCAAGGCCGACTACCCCGCGGTCCCGCTGTACGTCACCGAGAACGGCGCCGCCTTCGACGAAGAGGTCCACGACACGGCCCGTATCGCCTACCTCGACGGCCATCTGCGCGCCTGCGCCCGGGCCATCGTCCAGGACGTCCCGCTCAAGGGCTACTTCGTCTGGTCGCTCCTCGACAACTTCGAGTGGTCCTACGGATACTCCCAGCGCTTCGGCATCGTGCACATCGACTACCCCACCCAGCGCCGCACCCCCAAGGACAGCGCCCGCTGGTACGCCGCCGTCATCGAGCGTGGCGGTCTGTGAACCACCGGCCTAGAGTTCTGATGTCCCCCACCCCGGACGATCAACAGGAGCAGCTCCCCCATGAACAACCGGCAGCCCACACTCGACGAGGTGGCGCTGCGCGCCGGGGTCTCCAGAGGCACCGTCTCGCGTGTGATCAACGACCGTGAGCACGTCAGCAAGAAAGCGCGGCAGGCGGTCAAGAGCGCGATCGAGGAACTGGGTTACGTACCGAGCATGGCGGCCCGCTCCCTCGCCTCCCAGCGCCGGGGCGCGGTGGTCCTCGCCATCTCCAGCGACGACCCCGCCCTGTTCGCCAACCTCTTCTTCGCCGAGGTGATCTCCGGGGTCAACGCCGTCATCGAGGAGACCGACCTGGAGCTGCTCCTGGTCCTCGCCGCCTCGGAGCGCGGCCGCGCCCGGCTCACCCGCATCCTGCAGTCACGCGGCGCGGACGGCGTCATGCTGCTCGCGCTGCGCGAGAACGACCCCCTGTCGAAGGTGGCCGAGAACGGCGGCGTCCCCGTCGTGCACGGCGGCCGCCCGCTCAACCGTGTACCGCAGTGGTACGTCGACGCCGACAACCGCGGCGGCGCGCGCCAGGCGGTGGAACACCTCCTGGCCACGGGCCGCCGCAGCATCGCCACCGTCACCGGATCGCTCGACATGCACGTCGGCGTCTCCCGCTACCTGGGTTTCCGCGAGGCCGTCGCGCTCGCCGGGCTGAGCGACCGCCGCGTGGCGCACGGCGACTTCACCGAGGCGGGCGGGGCGGCCGCCATGACGCAGCTGCTGGACGAACACCCGGACCTGGACGCGGTGTTCGTCGCCTCCGACGCCATGGCGGCCGGAGCGCTGCGGGTCCTGCGCGACCGCGGCCGTACGGTACCCGGCGACATCGCGGTGGTGGGCTTCAACGACATCGTCACCGCCCAGCACACCCAGCCGGCCCTCACCACCGTCCGCCAGCCGATCGAGGCACTGGGCCGCGAGATGACCCGCATGCTGGTGCGCCTGATCAACGGCGAGCAGCCGACGCCGCTCATCCTCCCCACCGAGCTGGTGATCAGGGAGTCCGCGTAACGGAGGCCGGGACCGGTCGCGGATCCACGCTCCCGAGCGTCGGGACGACCCGCTCGATCAGGCCGTCCACGCCGAAGCCGAGCCTGTCGATGGTGGTCTCGCGGTGGGTCCCGTCGCCGCCCGGCGTGGCGAACCGGTGGTAGCAGATGTACCAGTCGTCGGTACCGGGGATCTGCAGGACCGAGTTGTGGCCGGTGCCGAGGATGCCCTGGGACGGGTCCTTCTCCAGGATCACGCCTCGGTAGGTGAAGGGGCCCTGGGGGCTGGTCGCGGTGGCGTAGCCGACCCGGTAGTTCTCGCTGCCGGTGTCGTCGATCGAGTACGTCAGGTGGTAGATGCCCTGCCGCTTGACCATGAACATGCCTTCACGGAAGTCCGTCAGACCGGTGATCCGCTCGACCGCGCCGGAGTCGAAGGAGACCATGTCGTCGCCCAGCGGCACGACCCAGGCCGAGCCGTTGCCCCAGTAGAGGTACGTCTGTCCGTCGTCGTCGGTGAACGCGGCCGGATCGATGGGCTGCCCGGTGCCGTCGGGGTTCTTCGGGATCAGCGCCGCTCCCGAATCGGTGAACGGACCGGTGGGCGAGGGGGCGGTGGCCACCCCGATCTTGGCGTCGGCGCAGAAGTAGAAGTAGTACGTGCCGTTCTTCTCCGCGATGGTGGGCGCCCAGGCCCGGGAGTCGGTCCAGCTCACGTCCTTGCCCAGGTCGAGCACCACACCGTGGTCGGTCCAGTCGGTGAGATTCTTCGAGGACCAGACACTGAAGGAGGTTCCGCCCCAGCCCGCGTAGCCGTCGGTGGTCGGATAGATGTAGTAAGTGTCGCCGAACATCACGATGTTGGGGTCGGCGTGATAGCCGGGGAGGACCGGACTGCGCATCTCGGCGGCGGAAACCTTCCACGCACGGGTCGCTCCTTCGGCCGACGTGACGGTGTAGGTCACCGCCTTCCGCAGATCGACTTTGGTGCCACTGCGTGGCCGGATCGTCGAACCGGGCGCGAGCTCGAACTCCGGTCGCAGCCTGCGCAGTTGCGTACCGGGCCGGACCGGCAGGGTGATCGTGTCGCCGTCCGCGTACACGACTGCCGGGACCTTGAGCTCACCGAGCCGGACGTCGCGGACACGGGTGGCGTTGTGCGGCAGCGCGGCGATCTCGGCCTCCGTGAGCGCCCTGTTGTAGAGGCGTACGTCTCGCAGCCGCCCCTTGAGGCGGTGGTCCGCCGCGTACTGCGAACGCCCGAGGTAATTCGCCGTGGTGCGGCCGCCGTTGATGTCCCCGGGCATCAGGGTCACACTCTCGTTGCGCGCCACCTCCGCACCGTCGAGGTAGAGCACCGCGGTGTCCCCGTCGATGGTGTACGTGACGTTCTTCCACCGGCCGCGCGGCAGCCCGCCGGTGGGCCCGGCCGCCTGCTCCTTGGTCCAGTTCCCGTCGGAGATCGCTGCCCGGAAGCCGCCGGACTCGCTGCCGCCGGTGGCGAACAGATAGCCGAGGCCGGTGGAGCCCGAGACGTTCCCGAAGCCGAACAGGAAGTACGGCGCCTGCTGATCGGAGTCCACCCACACATCGGCGGTCACGGTCACCCGGTCCACCCCGGCCAACAGGTCGTCGGGGAGAGAGACATGACCGGTGGCACCGCCGAGTACCAGCGCGCCGTCCGCCCACGTGGCGTCGCCCACGGCCGTGCCGTGATGGCCGTTGCCCGACACGTCGTCCGCGGTGCCGTCGAGCGGCCACCGGGCCACCAGGCCGTCCTTGCCGGACCGCACCGGGGGTATCCCCCACTGCGCGAAGATCCGGTCGTACTCCCTTGAGGTGACCGGAAGCACCGTGCCGTGCCGGGGCGCCGAGGGCAGCCGGTACGCCGTGGACATGGCCCAGTCGCCTGCGTTCAAGTCGGTGCACTCGAAGGGGAGATAGCCACGCCCGCCGTACTCGTCGACGAAGAGGTACCACTTGTCCTCGGAGTTCGACTTGAAGACCAGCGGCCCCTCACCGGCCGAGATGCTTCCGCTGCCGATGCACTCGGCCACCTGGTCCCAGGACGTGTTCAGCAGATCGGCCGACTTCTCCTGCAGGATGAACTTGCCGCAGGCCGAGGAGGCCGCCGAGCGCTCGTCCTTGGTAAAGCGGTAGTAGACGCCGTCGTGGTCGATCACCGTGGAGTCGATCACCGAGTATCCGGGGTCGTTCCACACCTTCGCCTCCGTGAACGTCACGAAGTCCTGGGTGGTGGCGTACAGCATCCGGTTGTACGTGTCGCCGGCGTGATCGGTGTCGGCCTCGTCGTACAGCTTGGATGCCCAGAACACCACGTACGCCCCGAGGTCGGGATCCCAATAGGCCTCCGGGGCCCAGGTGTTGCCGGCGGTTTCGGGCGACACCCGCACCGAGCGCTGAGCGGACCAGTTCACCAGGTCCGTGGAGTCCCAGACCATGATCGACCTGCTTCCGTGCCGCTGCACGGTGTCCCAGCTCGCACCGCCGTAGATCTTGAGATCGGTGGCGATCAGAAAGAACCTGTCGCCTTCGGGCGAGCGGATGATGAAGGGGTCCCGCACCCCCTTGTCCCCCAGCACGGAGGTCAGGACCGGCTCTCCGCCGCCGAGTTCACGGAAGTGGAGCGGGTCGTCGCCATGGCTCAGCGCCATATGGATCTGCTCGCCGTCCGCGGCACTCTCACCGGTGAAGTACACGAACAAGTAGCCCGCGTAGGAACCCTTGCGGGGCTTCGCCGGAGCCGCGTGAGCGGAGACGGCAGGAGCCGCAAGAGCGAGGGCGCCGGCGACGAGAAGACTCCGTCGCGACAGCAAAGAAACCGGCAGGCGTGGACTCGTGGCACGAGGCATACGTTCTGGTCCTCACGTTCTCTCGGTGACATTCGGGGGGCGGCGGTGGCCAGTGAAGAAGCCGGGAAGCGTGAGGTCAAGACTCCGGACAGAAAAAGGTCCGAAAAACCGGACGCTGTTCGACACCACGAACACAGGACCCGAGATGGCGGCCTGCGCACCGTCAACTGCGTTACGTGCGGGACACCTTGACGGCCGGTGCAACGGATGCCACGATTCCGGCTCCGTGATGTTTACGTAAACATTCCACTCCTCGGCGCCCGCCACCCATCCCCGAAAGGGCATGTCGATGCGCAACACCCCTGCCATATCCCGTCCCACCCCCCGCCTGCGCGCCACCCTCCTGGCACTGGCACTGGCCGCGACCGCCGGCACCACCGTCGCTGCCGCCGCCCCGGCCCACGCCGCGCCCCGTCAGGACACCACCCCGTTCCAGGGCGTCAACTGGGCCGACCCGCGCGACAATTACGCCGACGACCCCGTCGTACTGTCAGGCCTGTCGACGTCCGACAGCTACGCCCGGACCTACGCCAAGGCGAGCCGCGTCATCGCCGCGTTCCGCGCGAATCTCGGCGCCAACACCGTGCGGCTGCCGATCAATCCGTACACGGTCAACGGCGCCTACTGGAAGTCGTACCGCGGAGTCATCGACGCGGCATCGGCCCAGGGCTTCAAGGTGATCGTCTCCTACTGGGAGGGCACGGGCGCGAACAAGGACGGCCTCATCGACGACGAGGCCACCTACTGGCCCATGTGGGACACCGTGATCAAGGCCTACCAGCACAACAAGCGCGTCTACTTCGAGCCGATGAACGAACCGCACGGCTACACCGAAACCGAGTGGGCCGACACCGCCGCGAAGTGGCTGGCCGCCTACCCCTCGGTCCCCCGCGACCGGGTCTTCGTCAGCGGCGCCGGATACAACGACCACGTCACCTCGGTCTGCGCCGACCCGCGCCTGAAGGGCACCTATCTCTCGCTGCACGACTACGGGTTCTGGAAGGACTACGCCACCTACGACGAGTGGGTGGCCGACATCAAGGGGCGCATCGGCGACTGCGCGAGCCGCACCGTCGCCGACGAGTTCGGCGCTCCGATGACCACGGGCCTGGACTACAACAAGCCGGATGCCTCGGACAACTTCGTCAACTACATCCAGGCCGCCACGGACACCTTCCGCGAACTGAAGATGGGGTCGGTCTACTGGCCCGGCCTGCGTACCGACGACACCTACTCGCTTCAGACCCTGACCGGCGACCCCGACCGGCCCTGGCTGGCCACCACCAACCAGTCCGGCGCCGACCGGCTCGCCTGGGCGTGGGGACGCGGCAGGCCCGTCACGCGCTGACCGGCCCCTGGGCCGGTCAGCCGGCGCTCACTCCCCGTCGGGGTCGGCCCGGTCCAGCGCCGGGCGCGGCCCCGGACTCGTCTCCGTGAGCAGGAAGTCGGCCGCGGCCGTGTCCGTGACCAGGCTGGTGACCAGACCGGACTTCAGTACGGCACCGATCGCGGCCGCCTTGCGCAGCCCGCCCGCGATCGCCACGACCTCGGGGATCCGGCGCAGCCGGTCCGCCTCGACGGTGATGCAGCGCTCTCCGAGGTCCCTGCCGACGCGGCGTCCCTCGGTGTCGAAGAGGTGCGCGGACATCTCGGCGGCGACACCCAGCGAGGCGTAGTGCTCGCGCTCGGCGTCGCTGAGCATGTCGTGGACGGTGGAGATGCCGGGCTCCCAGGAGCCGATGGAGACGGCCGCGACGGTCACCTTGTCGAAGTACTCGAAGGCGCGGGCGATGCCGGTCTGGTTGCGCAGGGCCGCGGCGGTCGCCGGGTCGGGCAGCAGCATCGGGGCGTAGATGGGGTGGGCCTCGCCGCCGGAGACCTGGGCGGCACGCCGCACGGCCTCGACCGAGCCGCGCTCGGCGGTCCCGGCGTCGTACACCCCGGTGAGCTGGACGACGGTGCACGGCGCGAGCCGGTCGAGGGCTGCCGCCATATGGATGGTGGAGCGGCCCCAGGCCAGACCGAGGACGTCGCCCTCGTTCACCAGCTCGCCGAGAAGGTCGGCCGCGACCTCGCCCAGGTTCTCCGGGTCGGGTGCGTCGTCCGAGGCGTCGGCCGGGGACTCCACGACGACCGCGTGCCGCAGTCCGAAGCGGGCGCGCAGGGCGTCCGAGCGCTCCGCGTCCAGTTCGGCGGGGACGCGGATCTCGATCCGTACGAGATCGCGCTCCAGGGCCGTCTCCAGGACCCGGGCCACCTTGAAGCGGCTGACGCCGAACTCCTCGGCGATCTGGATCTTCGACTTGCCCTCCAGGTAGAAGCGGCGGGCCATGGCCGCCGCCTGAACCAGCTCCGCGGGTCCCATCCGCAGGGCAGACCGTCCCGCCGACATCGCAGACACCGCGTTCTCCTCACTGCTGTACACGTCCCGGATCCGTCATCCTGTCAGATCCGGCAGATCTTGATCAGCCCGGAAGGGCTTCGTTCACCTGCTGGTGGTTCAGTGGCCGCATGCCCATGCGGCCGTTGCGGTGGTCTCCTGCGCCTGGTGGCGGAGCATGCGCACCGCCGCCGCCGGGTCGTCCGCCCCGTACACCGCGGAGCCCGCCACGAACACGTCCGCGCCCGCCTCGGCGCACCGTTCGATCGTGGACGCCGAGACGCCGCCGTCGACCTGCAGCCACAGCTCCAGACCGTGCTTGGAGATGAGCTCACGGGTGCGGCGGATCTTGGGCAGCATGATGTCGAGGAAGGACTGGCCTCCGAAGCCGGGCTCGACCGTCATGATCAGCAGCATGTCGAGCTCGGGGAGCAGGTCCTCGTACGGCTCGATGGGTGTCGCCGGCTTGAGCGCCATGGAGGCGCGGGCACCCTTGGCACGGATTTCGCGTGCCGTCCGTACGGGAGCGGCCGCCGCCTCCGCGTGGAAGGTGACGGAACCCGCACCCGCTTCGACGTACTGCGGTGCCCAGCGATCGGCGTCCTCGATCATCAGATGGCAGTCCAGCGGGATGTCCGTCGCCCGGCTGAGCGATTCCACGATCGGTACGCCCAGGGTCAGATTGGGCACGAAGTGGTTGTCCATCACGTCGACGTGGAGCCAGTCGGCGCCCTCGACGGCCTTGGCCTCCTCGGCGAGCCGGGAGAAGTCGGCGGACAGGATGCTGGGGTTGATCTGCACGGCCATGCCCCAAGCCTGCCATGTCCCGCGCCACTTGCCTGCCACGGTACGGACCAAACCCTCCCGGGATCAGTACATGCCGTGCAATCCTGGCGATTCACCGGCACCTCGGGGGCGGGAGAGCCCGCGGCGGAGGCACTTGGGGGGCGTCATGACCGACGCGGAGCACGGCGGACGACGCGGTGTGGCCCGGCTCGTGTGCGGCAGGCGCACCAAGTGGCTGGTGCTCGGGGTGTGGCTGGTGGTGATTTTCGCGGCCTTCCCGCTCGCCTCCAAACTGACCGGCGCGCAGAACAACGACGCCAGCACCTGGCTGCCGGGGAGTGCGGAGTCCACGCAGGTCCTCACGGCATCCGAGGAGTTCAGGCCTCAGTCGATCCCCGCGATCGTCGTCTACGCACGCGCCGACGGGCTGACCGCGGCCGACCGCAGCCGCATCGGGGAGGACGCTGCCGCCCTGAGGAAGCTGACGGACCACGGCATCCTGGGCGGCGACGTGCAGGGGCCCGCCTTCAATTCCAAGGGCACCGCCGCACAGATCTTCGTCCCGGTCTCCATGGGCGACAAGGGCTGGGAGCGGATCGCCCCGGCCGTCGACTCGATGCGGAAGATCACCGGATCGGACGCCGACGGACGCCAGGTGCACATCACCGGCCCCGGCGGGATCTCGGCCGACTTCTCCGACGCCTTCGAGGGCATCGACTCGACGCTGCTCTTCTCCGCGCTCGGCGTGGTCGTGGTCACGCTGCTGATCACCTATCGCAGCCCGTCGCTGCTGCTCGTCCCGGTGCTCTCGGTGGTCGGCGCGCTCTCCGTCGCACAGGCGGTGATCTATCTGCTGGCCCGGCACGCGGGCCTGACCGTGAACGGCCAGAGCGCGGGCATTCTCACCGTGCTGGTCTTCGGCGCGGGCACGGACTACGCGCTGCTGCTCGTCGCCCGCTACCGCGAGGAGCTGCGCAAGCACGAGGACCGGCACGAGGCGATGGCACTCGCGCTGCACCGCGCCGGTCCCGCCGTGCTGGCGAGCGGCGCCACCGTCGTACTGAGCATGCTCGTCCTGATGGTGGCGGAGATGAACTCCACCCGTGGCCTCGGCCCGGTCGCCGCGATCGGTGTCGCCGTCGCCCTGCTCACGATGCTGACGCTGTTCCCGGCCCTGCTGGTGATCTTCGGCCGGTGGATCTTCTGGCCCGTGGCGCCGCATTTCGGCTCCCCCGAGCCCACGGTGAGCGGCTTCTGGGCGCGTACGGGAGACCGCATCGCGCGGCGTCCCCGCGCCGTGTGGGTGGTGACGGCCCTGGTGCTCGGCGGGCTCTCCGTGGGATTGGTGCAGCTGCGGGCGGACGGAATCGGCAACGCCGACGCCTTCACCGGCACACCGGACTCGATCGTGGGGCAGCAGGTCCAGGCCCGCTACTTCCCGGCCGGCAGCGGCGACCCGGTCGTCGTGATCGCGGCCGCGGACCAGGCCGACGCGGTCCGCAAGGCGGTGGCCGCGGACCCGGGCGTGGTGCCCGGATCCATCGGCGTACCGCCCGGATCGAAGCAAGTGGCGGGCGGGCGTGCCCTGTTCGAGGCCACCACGGTCGCGGCGAGCGACAGCGATGCGGCCCAGCAGACCGTGAAGCGGCTCAGGACCACCGTGCACAAGATCCCGGGCGCGGACGCGGAGGTCGGCGGAACCACCGCCTCGGTGATCGACATGAACTCCGCGACGCGTCACGACAACGTACTGATCATCCCGCTGGTGCTGCTGGTGGTGCTGGTGATCCTCGGCGTACTGCTGCGCGCCTTGGTGGCCCCGCTGCTGCTCATCGCCACGGTGGTGCTGTCCTTCGCCACCGCACTGGGGATCAGCGCGCTGGCCTTCCGCTATCTCTTCGACTACGCGGGCGAGGGCACCGACCTGCCCCTGTTCGTCTTCGTCTTCCTCGTCGCGCTCGGCATCGACTACAACATCTTCCTGTCGACCCGTATCCGTGAGGAGGCGGGCCGACAGGGCGCCAGGCGGGGCGTGACGACCGGCCTCGCGGCGACCGGCGCGGTCATCACCTCGGCCGGTCTGGTCCTCGCGGGCACCTTCGCCGTGCTCGGCACGCTGCCGATGGTCGCCTTCGCCGAACTGGGCTTCGCGGTCGGGCTCGGCGTGCTGCTCGACACCTTCGTCGTACGGTCCGTGCTGGTCACGTCGCTCTTCCTGGACGTCGGCCCGCGCGTGTGGTGGCCGCACCGCCTCGCCCGCGAGTCCGCCGTACTGGACGCGGCACCGGAGCGGCCCCGTGTCGAAGCGAGCTCAGGCAGTACGCCGCAGTAGCGCCATGTACATCGCGTCCGTGCCGTGCAGATGCGGCCACATCTGTACGTCGGGGCCGTCTCCCAGCGCCGGAACGCCGGGCATCAGCGGCCGTACGTCGATCCACTCGGCCTCGACCGACTGCTGGCCGCCGCGCCCCTTGAGCACGTCCTCCACGACCACCCGGGTCTCGGCGAGATGCGGCGAGCAGGTCGCGTAACCGACGACTCCCCCGATGCGTACTGCGCTCAACGCCTCGCGCAGCAGCCCTCGTTGGAGCGGTGCGAAGCCCTCCAGGTCGTCGGGGCGACGGCGCCAGCGCGCCTCGGGGCGGCGGCGCAGGGCGCCGAGTCCCGTACAGGGCACGTCCATCAGCACCCGGTCGAAGGAGCCGGGAAGCCACGGCGGCCGGGTCCCGTCGGCCGCGATCACCTGGTACGGACCCGGGTTGCCCGCCAGGGCACGCTCGACTAGGCGCGCCCGGTGCGGCTGCTTCTCCGAGGCCAGCAGCGAAGCCCCGCGCTGTGCGGCGAGCGCGGCGAGCATCGCGGCCTTGCCGCCGGGGCCGGCGCAGCCGTCCAGCCAGCGCTCGTCGCGGCCTTCGATCTCCGCGTTGGCCAGGGCGATCGCGACCAGCTGGCTGCCCTCGTCCTGGACACCGGCGTGTCCGTTGCGCACCGCCTCGATCGCACCGGGCTCGCCGCCCTCGGCCATCCGTACGGCATAGGGCGACCAGCGGCCGGGCAGCCCGGACTCCTCGCCGAGCACGTCGAGCAGCTCGTCCGTGGTGGAGCGCCCGGGGCGCGCGACCAGCGTCACCTCGGGACGTTCGTTGTCGGCCTCCAGGAGGTCCTCGATGCCTGCGCGGCCTCCGCCGAGGGAGTCCCAGAGGGCGGAGACGATCCAGCGGGGGTGGGAGTGGAAGACCGCGAGATGCCCCTCGGCGTCTTCGTCGTAGGGCGGTGCGACCCGCTCCAGCCAGCCGTCGAGGTCGTCCGCCGAGACCTTGCGCAGCACCGCGTTGACGAACTTGGCGCGCCCGTCGCCGAGCACCACCCTCGCCAGCTCCACGCTCGCGGAGACCGCGGCGTGGGTGGGGATACGGGTGCCGAGGAGCTGGTGGGCGCCCATGGTGAGGACGTCGAGCACCGGCGGGTCGACCTCGCGCAGCGGCCGGTCGATGCAGGCCGCGATGATCGCGTCGTACGTGCCCTGGCGGCGCAGCGTCCCGTACACCAGCTCGGTCGCGAGCGCCGCGTCCCGCGCATCGAAATCGCCCTTGTCGCGCGCCTTCTTCAGCAGCGGGGGCAGGACGAGGTTGGCGTACGCATCACGCTCGTCGACCGCCCGCAGCGCCTCGAAGGCGAGGATGCGCACCGGGTCCTTCTTGGGACGGCGGTGCCCCTTCGGCTGCTGGGCGGGACGGCGGGACGGCTGGTCGTTCACGAGAAAGGTGCTCCGCTGATGGTGTCGGGGGCGAACCCTCTCAGGTTACGTCCGACTGCCCCACACGCTCACCCGGGGCGATCCGCACCCCGCGCGCCCAGTCCGCTGCGCGCATCGGCTTCTTGCCCTGGGGCTGGACCCAGAGCAGCTCGACGGCGTGCGAGCCGGTGCCGACGTACACGTTGTTCTTGGCCGCGGACAGCTCGCCGGGCGCCAGGTCGGTGCGGTCGGCCGCGGGCGCTGCCGCGACCAGCTTGAGCCTCTCGCCGCGGAAGACGGTCCAGGCGCCGGGCGCGGGGGTGCAACCGCGCACCAGCCGGTCGACGCGCAGCGCGGGGGCCGCCCAGTCGATCCTGGCGTCCTCGACGGTGAGCTTCGGGGCGAGCGAGATGCCTTCGTGGGGCTGCGGTACGGCGTGCAGCGTGCCGTCCTCGATGCCGTCCATGGTGGCGGCGAGCAGGCCCGAGCCCGCGAAGGCGAGACGGGTGAGCAGGTCACCGCTGGTGTCGGTGGGGCGGACCTCCTCGGTGAGCACGCCGTACACCGGACCGGAGTCGAGGCCCTCCTCGATCAGGAAGGTGGAGGCGCCGGTGACTTCGTCCCCGCCGATGATCGCGTGCTGTACGGGGGCCGCGCCGCGCCATGCGGGCAGCAGCGAGAAGTGCAGATTGACCCAGCCGCGGGCCGGGATATCCAGGGCGACCTTGGGCAGCAGGGCGCCGTACGCGACGACCGGGCAGCAGTCGGGGCCGATCTCGCGCAGCCGCGCCAGGAACTCCTCGTCGCGGGGCCTGGCCGGCTTGAGCACTTCGATCCCGGCCTCCTCGGCGCGCTGCGCGATGGGGCTGGCCACCAGCTTGCGGCCGCGCCCCGCGGGGGCGTCGGGGCGGGTGATGACGGCGGCCACCTCATGACGGCCGGAGGAGATCAGGGCGTCCAGGGCGGGAACGGCGACCTCGGGGGTGCCTGCGAAGACGAGTTTCACTGAGTACCTCTCAGACCGGTCAGCCCGGTGCGTACGACGGCGAGCAGCGCACCAGTCTATGGGGCCCGGGCGCAGGGGGCGTACGCACGGCCGCGCGCCCCTCGCATATGCCCATACGCCCCCGCAGCGTGACCACAACAGCCGGTAGCGCGTTGGTCAAAAGAGATTGACCGAACCGGGCCGCAGACGGGGCCCGATTCCTTGTCCACTTCTTTCCACGCCGGTTCGAGAGGCTTGTTCATGGCCGACCACGCAACCCACGACGCCCAAGCGCGGGCCAGCCTGCACCTGTTGGTGCGGGACATCGAGCGGGTCCGCCGGCAGGTGGACGCGCTGCGCACCCTCACCGCCCAGCTGGGCAACGTCTACCGCCCGCGCCGCTCCGGCCCTTCCACGGGCTTCGTCGTCTACGGCCGGGCACCGGCCCCGACCGTCCGTCTCGCCCAGGAACTGCGGGACAGCGTCGAGACCCTGGTGACCGCGGCGGTGGACTTCGACCGCTCGCTGGGCTTCTCGTGGGACGCGGTCGGCTCCGCGCTCGGGGTCACCAAGCAGGCGGTGCACCGCCGTTACGGCGCACGCCGGGCCGGTGTCCAGCCGGGCGCTCCGGAGCCGGAGCACGCCACCGCGGAGACCCCTTCCGCGCCGACCCGCACGATGCCGCCCCTCGGTACGGGACTGCCCGCCGTCCCCGCCGCCCGCTCCATGCCGCCCCAGCCCTCGGCGAGCATCCAGTCCCTGCACGAGGAAGTCCGCCCCAGCGCTTTCCCCGGTCCGCGCAACGGCTGACCTTTCCACCAGCTGCCCCTGCCGTGTGCGCACGGTCAGGGGCAGCGGTGCGTCCGCCCGCGCCCCCGCCCCTTGCCCCCGTTCAGCCGATGTCCGGAGGGTCGACCCTGATCCGTACCGGATCGACGCCGCGCGTCATCCGGGCCGCCTGCGCACGCTTGAGCGCAGCGGCCAGCGCCGCCCCGCTGCCGGGCGGTACCCGCAGCAGCACCCGCTCCCAGCTCTCGCCGAGCGGGGCGTCCCCAGGCCTGCGCGGCCTGCCGGGATCGGCGACCGGCAGCGGAACGGGCCCCAACACCTCGGCGTCACCCGGCAGTTCGGCCGTACCGAGAAACTCGCTCAGCGCTTCCGGCTTCCCCGAGACCGCCGCCATCCGCGACACGGGCGGAAATCTCAGCTCGGCCCGCTCGGCCAGCTCACGCACCGCATGCCCGACGGGATCCCACCGCACCAGGGCCTGTACGGGCCTGAGTGTGGGCTCCGCGACCACCACGACCGTGCCGCCCTCGCCCTGCCCGCGTACGAGCGAAGCGGCGTCGATCCACCGCCGCAGCGCCTCCTCGCCGGCCCGCAGATCGGGCCGCCCGAGCATCGCCCAGCCGTCGAGCAGCAGCGCCGCCGCGTACCCGCCTTCGGCGACCGGTTCGGCGCCGGGCGTGGAAATGACCAGCGCGGGCTGCCCCGGCACGGTGTCCAGCACATGGTCACGCCCCGAAGTGCGCACCGGTACTGCGGGAAAGGCCCGCCCCAGCTCCTCGGCGGTCCGCCGCGCCCCCACGATCTGCGCCCGCAGCCGCGTGCTCCCGCACTCGATGCAGTGCCAGCCGGCCTCTCCGAGCCCGCACCAGGCGCAGTGCAGCGCCCGTTCGTCGGGCGCCTCCAGCGGCCCGGCACAGTGCACACAGCGCGCCGGGGTACGGCACCGCTCGCAGGCGAGGCGCGGTACGTACCCCCGCCGCGGCACCTGCACCAGCACGGGTCCGGTCCTCAGCCCGTTCCGTACGGTCTCCCAGGCGAGGCTGGGCAGCCGGGCGGCGCGTGCGGCCTCGTCCCGCGCCACCTCGAGATCCCCGACGGTCCTCACCAGGGGCGCCGCGACCCGTACATGCTCCCGATCGGCGACGAGCGGCGCGGCCCACCCGCTCTCCACCAGCTGCGCGGCCTCCACCGTGCAGCTCGTACTCCCCAGCAGGAACCCGCACTTGTCGTGGGCGGCCCGCAGCAGCAGCACCTCGCGCGCATGCGGCAACGGAGCATGCAGTTCGCTGTGACTGGAGTCCCCGTCCTCCCAGATGACGACCAGCCCGAGGTCGCGTACGGGCGCGAACATCGCGGCCCGCGTCCCCACCACGGCCCGAACGGCCCCCCGCCGCACGGCGAGCCACTGCCGGTACCGCTTCTCCGGACCGGCCTCGGCGGTCAGCACCGCGTGCCGCCCCTCCCCCAGCACCCCGGTCAGCGCGGCATCCACCCGCGCGGCACTCCGCCCGTCGGGCACCACGACCAGCGCCCCGCGCCCGGAAGCCAGCGTCGCCGCCACGGCCCGCGCCAGCTCCTCGGGCCAGTGCGGCCCCGGCAGCGCGGTCCATACGGCTCGCGGGGCCCCACCGCCCGCCAGCGCGTCCAGAAACCCCGGCCCCTTCCCGTACCGCTCCCACGTCCCGGCCCCCGGAGCCTGCGGCGGTGGCAACGGCTCGGGAGACGGCTTCGCCTCGGCCCGGGCATTGCGCGGCGGCACGGCCAGCTGCAGCACATCGGCCAGACTCCCCGCATACCGGTCCGCAACGGCCCGCGCCAGCCCCAGCAGTTCGGGCCCGAGCACCGGCTCGTCGGACACCACCCCGGCCAGCGCGGCCAGCGCCCCCTCATAGTCGGACTCGGCCCGCCGCTCGACGATGAACCCGTCGATCAGCCCCCCGCCCTCACGGCGCCCTTCCCGCACATTGCGATTCCCCGCCCCGAACCGCACCCGCACGCGCACACCCGGCTGGGCGATCTCGTCGAGCTCCTCAGGAACCGCGTAGTCGAAGAACTGATCGAGATGCAGCACACCCTTGTTGACGACGACGCGCGCGACGGGCAGCTCCTTGGCCAGCGCGGCCCCCCGCCAGGTCCGCGGCTTGGCCTTGGGCACCTTCGCCTTCCGCACGGTCTCCCGAATCAGCGCAAGCTGCTCCGGCGCCCCGCCCCCGGACTCCTCGTTCTCGCTGCTCACAACCACATTCCTACCAGCCCGCACCGACAACGGGGACAGCGCGACGGCCCCGGACCGATGAGGTCCGGGGCCGTCGCGTACGACCGATGACGCTTACAGGCCGGCGGCCTTGCGCAGCGCGTCCACGCGGTCCTTGCGCTCCCAGGTGAACTCGGGGAGCTCGCGGCCGAAGTGGCCGTACGCCGCGGTCTGGGCGTAGATCGGGCGGAGCAGGTCGAGGTCACGGATGATCGCGGCGGGGCGCAGGTCGAAGACCTCGGCGATCGCGTGCTCGATCTTGTCCGTGTCGATCGTGGCCGTGCCGAAGGTCTCGATGAAGAGACCGACCGGCTCTGCCTTGCCGATCGCGTACGCGACCTGGACCTCGCAGCGCGCGGCGAGACCCGCGGCCACGACGTTCTTGGCGACCCAGCGCATCGCGTACGCGGCCGAACGGTCGACCTTCGACGGGTCCTTGCCCGAGAAGGCACCGCCGCCGTGGCGGGCCATGCCGCCGTACGTGTCGATGATGATCTTGCGGCCGGTGAGGCCGGCGTCGCCCATCGGGCCGCCGATCTCGAAGCGGCCGGTCGGGTTGACCAGGAGGCGGTAGCCCTCGGTCTCCAGCTTGATGCCGTCCTCGAGGAGCTGCTTGAGGACGTGCTCCACGACGAACTCGCGGATGTCGGGGGCGAGCAGCGACTCCAGGTCGATGTCGCTAGCGTGCTGCGAGGAGACGACGACCGTGTCGAGGCGGACGGCCTTGTCGCCGTCGTACTCGATGGTGACCTGGGTCTTGCCGTCGGGGCGCAGGTAGGGGATCGTCCCGTTCTTGCGGACCTCGGAGAGACGGCGCGAGAGCTTGTGCGCCAGGTGGATCGGCAGCGGCATCAGCTCGGGGGTCTCGTCGCAGGCGTAGCCGAACATCAGGCCCTGGTCGCCGGCGCCCTGCTTGTCGAGCTCGTCCTCGTCGCCCTCGACACGCTTCTCGTACGCCGTGTCGACGCCCTGCGCGATGTCCGGGGACTGCGCGCCGATGGACACCGAGACGCCGCAGGAGGCGCCGTCGAAGCCCTTCTTCGAAGAGTCGTAGCCGATCTCGAGGATCTTGTCGCGCACGAGCTGCGCGATCGGCGCGTACGCCTTGGTGGTGACCTCACCGGCCACGTGCACCTGGCCCGTGGTGATGAGCGTCTCCACGGCGACCCGGGAGGTGGGGTCCTCGCGCAGGAGCGCGTCGAGGATGGTGTCGCTGATCTGGTCAGCGATCTTGTCGGGGTGGCCCTCGGTGACGGACTCCGAGGTGAACAGGCGACGGGACACAACGCTCCCTGGGGTTGCAGCGGCTGCTGGCTGATCATTGGCGGAACGGTTCGGGGGCTGCGCCCGACATCATTCCGAGACCAGTTTATCGGTCACTTCCGGTCGCTGGACCACGCGTCTCGCTCCGTGGGAGTCGTGTGATCTGCGGCACTGCATTGTGCAGTATGACGATCGCCGGACACCAGGGGGTTAAAGGCCTGATTTGCCGGACTTTTCCCGCCCGATGGGGCGAAACATAGATTTCATTCGAGCCTGGGTACGACCAGATCCCAGACGGTATCGGCAAGGGCTTCCTTCGGACCGTACGGAACCGGGGTCTCCGCGCCGTCCGCCGCGAGGACAACGGCCTCGTTCTCCTCGGACCCGAAGGTCTTGCGCTCCCCGACCTCGTTGACCACGAGCAGGTCGCAGCCCTTGCGCCGCAGCTTCTCGCGCCCGTTGGCGAGCACGTCGTCGGTCTCCGCGGCGAAGCCCACCACGACCTGTCCGGGCCGCGCACGATCGGCCGAAATCTCGGCGAGAATGTCCGGATTACGGACGAGGGCGACCGTGGGCGCCTCCTGGCCGTCCTTCTTCTTGATCTTCCCGGTGGCGTACGACTCCGGCCTGAAGTCGGCCACCGCGGCCGCCATGACCACGGCGTCGGCGTCCGCCGCGGCCTTCAGCACGGCCTCCCGCAGCTGCACGGCGGTCCCGACACGGACGACATCGGCGCCCGCCGGATCCGTGAGGCCGGTGTTCGCCTCGATCAGCGTCACCCTGGCGCCGCGGGCGACAGCCGTACGGGCGAGGGCATAACCCTGCTTCCCGGAGGACCGGTTCCCCAGGTAGCGGACCGGGTCGAGCGGCTCGCGGGTGCCGCCCGCGCTGACCACGACGTGCTTCCCGGCCAGATCGCTCTCGCCCACGCCCCGGGCCAGGACCCGTCGGCACACCTCGAAGATCTCGCCGGGGTCGGGCAGCCGGCCCTTGCCCGTGTCGACCCCGGTCAGCCGGCCGACTGCGGGCTCGATGACGACGGCGCCGCGGCGGCGCAGCGTGGCGACGTTCTCCTGGGTCGCGGGGTGCTCCCACATCTCCGTGTGCATCGCAGGTGCGAACACCACCGGACAGCGCGCGGTGAGCAGAGTGTTGGTCAGGAGGTCGTCGGCGAGCCCGTGGGCCGCCTTGGCCAGCATGTCGGCGGTGGCCGGTGCGACCAGGACCAGGTCGGCGCCCTGGCCGATCCGTACGTGCGGGACCTCGTGGACGTCGGTCCACACCTCGGTCGAGACGGGGTGGCCGGAGAGCGCGGACCAGGTCGCGGCGCCGACGAAGTGCAGCGCGGAGTCGGTCGGCACGACCCGTACGTCGTGACCGGATTCGGTGAGCCGCCGCAGCACCTCGCACGCCTTGTAGGCGGCGATGCCGCCGCTGACCCCCAGAACGACCTTCGGCTTGTCCGCCACGTCGATGTCTCCCCGCACTCGGTTCCGTACGACCCATCACACACCACAGGCCCGGCAGTCGCGCTGCCGGGCCTGTGGTGACACTGCTGTGGTGCTTACTGCCTACTGGGCGGGGCCCTCGATGGCCTCGGAGGTCAGCAGACCCGCGTTGATCTCGCGGAGCGCGATCGAGAGGGGCTTCTCGTGGACGTGAGTGTCCACCAGGGGACCGACGTACTCGAGCAGGCCTTCGCCGAGCTGCGAGTAGTACGCGTTGATCTGACGCGCGCGCTTGGCGGCGTAGATCACGAGGCTGTACTTGGAGTCGGTTGCCTCGAGGAGCTCATCAATCGGCGGGTTGATGATGCCCTCGGGCGTGGAGATGGAAGAGGACACTCTCTGCCTTCCGATGGAGTTAAAGGGTCTAAAGAACCTTCATCAAGGCTAGCAGCTCGCGAGCCACGTCCTCGACGGAGGTGTTGACCAGGGTTTTGTCGAACTCTGCCTCGGCGGCCAGCTCGACCTTCGCGGCCGCGAGGCGGCGCTCGATGACCTCGGGTGCTTCGGTTCCGCGGCCGGTGAGCCTGCGGACCAGTTCGTCCCAGCTCGGCGGGGCGAGGAAGATCAGCTGAGCCTCGGGCATCGATTCCCGGACCAGCCGAGCACCCTGGAGGTCGATCTCCAGGAGTACGGGCTCCCCCGCGCCGAGGCGGTCGAGGACTGCCTGACGCGGGGTGCCGTAACGGTTGCCCGCGAACTCGGCCCACTCCAGCAGTTCGCCGTTGGCGACGAGCTTGTCGAACTCCTCGTCGTCCACAAAAAAGTACTGGACGCCGTGGCGCTCGCCGGGGCGTGGCTTGCGGGTCGTCGCCGACACCGAGAGCCAAACCTCGGGGTGGACCTTGCGCATATGGGCGACGACCGTGCTCTTGCCGACCCCGGAGGGGCCGGAGAGCACGGTCAACCGCGGACGTTCGTTCATGCGGCGATTATTCCAGCTTCCCGGGGGTGCCCAGGACGTCAGGCTCCGGCACCGCCGAACTCGCGCTCCAAAGAAGCGATCTGATTGGAGCCGAGACCGCGCACACGGCGGCTCTCGGAGATCCCGAGCCGCTCCATGAGCTGCTTGGCGCGGACCTTGCCCACGCCGGGCAGGGACTCAAGGAGGGCGGAGACCTTCATCTTGCCGATGACGTCGTTCTCCTGGCCCTGCTTGATGACCTCGTGGAGGGAAGCGCCGGAGTGCTTGAGTCGATTCTTGACCTCGGCCCGCTCCCGGCGAGCCGCGGCGGCCTTTTCGAGCGCGGCTGCGCGCTGTTCAGGGGTAAGGGGCGGAAGAGCCACGCCTACGTCACCTCGGATGTCGATCTGTCGGATACGGACCGGTGAGGAACCTAGTCGCCCCACACCAGGGGTGAGCTACGAGCAACGCACTCGCCCGTTCGCTCTCGACGGAGACTAGCGGCCTGGGCCGCTCCAGTCAGCGAGAACAGACGAAAAGTCCTGGTCAGCCTTGGCGGGACGGGATATTTCGGGCATAACACCCCGGTTTTCGGCCTCCGGAACGAAAAAGATTCGTCAAGGCGGCGTGTGCACCCCTGCGAAGTCCTGCTCCCGGGCCCGGAAATCCGCTCCCGGCCCGCACTTACGCCCCGGCGACCGCCACACGCACCTCGTCCGCGAACCGCGCCGCGGAGTCGCGCAGACCCGTCACGTCCGGACCGTGTCGCAGCACACCCCGGCTGACGCTCGGGACGACATTGCCGACCGCCGCGCCGAATACGCCGGGGAGGTCCGCCGGGGTCGCCCCCTGGGCGCCGATGCCGGGCGCGAGCAGCGGGCCGTTCATGGCGAGGTCCACGCCCGCGTCGCCGAGCGTCGCTCCGACCACCGCGCCCACCGAGCCGAGCGGCGTCGCACCCTCGTTCTCCGCGGCCATGTGGTCCAGCATCAGCTGGGCGAGTGTCCTGCCGTCCGCGGCCGTGGCGCGCTGGACCTCTGCGCCCTCCGGGTTGGAGGTCAGGGCGAGGACGAAGACGCCCGCGCCGCTGATCCTGGCCGCGTCCAGAGCCGGACGCAGCGAACCGAAGCCGAGGTACGGCGAGAGGGTCACCGCGTCCGAGAAGAGCGGGGACTCCTTGTCGAGGTACGTCGCCGCGTACGCGCCCATCGTGGAGCCGATGTCACCGCGCTTGGCGTCCATCACGACCAGCGCACCGGCCGCGCGGGCCTCCTCGACCGTCTTCTCGAGCACCGCGACACCGCGCGAGCCGAACCGCTCGAAGAACGCCGACTGCGGCTTGAGCACGGCGACCCGGTCGGCCAGCGCCTCGACGACCGTGCGGGAGAAGCGCTCCAGGCCGGCGATGTCGTCGTTCAGGCCCCAGGCGGACAGCAGCGAGGCATGCGGGTCGATGCCGACGCAGAGCGGTCCACGGGTGTCCATGGCGTGGCGCAGGCGGGCGCCGAACGGTTCGAGGGTCATGACTGGGTCACCTTCCGGTTGGCTGCGCCGACGGCCTCGGCGAGCGTGGCGTACGGACTTGCCTTGAGGCGGGCCGCGAGACCCTTGTGGATCGCACGGCCCCAGAACGGACCCTCGTAGATGAAGGCGCTGTAGCCCTGGACGAGCGTGGCACCAGCCAGGATCCGCTGCCAGGCGTCCTCGGCGGTCTCGATGCCGCCGACCCCGACGAGGGTGATCTCGTCGCCCACACGGACGTGCAGACGGCGCAGGACCTCCAGGGAGCGCTCCTTGAGCGGCGCTCCGGAGAGGCCGCCCGTCTCCTTGATGATCGCCGGGTCGGACTTCAGGCCGAGGCCCTCGCGGGCGATCGTGGTGTTGGTGGCGATGATGCCGTCCAGGCCGAGCTCGACAGCCAGGTCGGCCACCGCGTCGACGTCCTCGTCGGCGAGATCGGGGGCGATCTTCACCAGGAGCGGGACGCGCCGCGAGGTGACGGTGCGGTCGGCCGCTTCCCGTACGGCCGTCAGCAGCGGGCGCAGCGACTCGGTGGCCTGGAGGTTGCGCAGTCCCGGCGTGTTCGGCGAGGAGACGTTGACGACCAGGTAGTCGGCGTGGGCGGCGAGGCGCTCGGTGGAGGTGACGTAGTCGCCCACCGCCTCCTCTTCCGGTACGACCTTGGTCTTGCCGATGTTGACGCCGACCGTCGTACGGAAGACGGGGTTGCGGGCCTCCAGACGGGCCGCCACGGCCTCGGAGCCCTCGTTGTTGAAGCCCATGCGGTTGATGAGCGCGCGGTCCTGCACGAGGCGGAACAGGCGCTTCTTGGGGTTGCCGGGCTGGGGCTGGGCGGTGACCGTGCCGATCTCGACGTGGTCGAAGCCGAGCATGGTCATGCCATCGATCGCGACCGCGTTCTTGTCGAAGCCGGCGGCGAGCCCGAAGGGGCCGTGCATGCGCAAGCCGAAGGCCTCCGTGCGGAGCTCCTTGTGGCGGGGCGCGAGCGCGGCCGCGACGAACGTACGCAGGACGGGGACGCGGGCCGCGAGGCGGATCCAGCGGAAGGCCAGGTAGTGGGCCTTCTCGGGGTCCATCTTCTTGAAGACCAGGTTGAAGAACAGCTTGTACATGGTGATGTCCTCATGAAAGAGGGGGACACCGGTTCGGTGTCCCCCTCGTGGGCTGCTAGTCGCGGGCCGCGATCAGGTGTTCCGCGTGTTCTTGCAGGGAACGCACGCCGACGTCCCCGCCGTTGAGCGCGTCGATGCCCTGCACGGCGGCCGCGAGGGCCTGGACCGTGGTGAGGCAGGGGACGGAGCGGGCGACGGCTGCCGTACGGATCTCGTAGCCGTCGAGGCGGCCGCCGGTGCCGTAGGGGGTGTTGACGATCAGGTCGACATCGCCGTCGTGGATCAGCTGGACGATGGTCTTCTCGCCGTTCGGACCCTCACCCTCGCTGAGCTTGCGCACCACGGTGGCGTTGATGCCGTTGCGGCGCAGCACCTCCGCCGTGCCCGAGGTCGCGAGCAACTCGAAGCCGTGGGCGACGAGTTCACGCGCGGGAAAGATCATCGTGCGCTTGTCGCGGTTGGCGACCGAGATGAAGGCGCGGCCCTTGGTGGGCAGCGGACCGTACGCGCCGGCCTGCGACTTGGCGTACGCGGTGCCGAACACCGAGTCGATGCCCATGACTTCACCCGTCGAGCGCATCTCCGGGCCGAGCACCGTGTCGACGCCGCGCCCGTGGATGTCGCGGAAGCGGCTCCAGGGCATCACGGCCTCCTTGACGGAGATCGGCGCGTCCAGCGGCAGCGTGCCGCCGTCGCCCTTGGCCGGGAGCATGCCCTCGGCGCGCAGCTCGGCGACGGTCGCACCCAGCGAGATGCGGGCGGCGGCCTTGGCGAGCGGGACCGCGGTGGCCTTCGAGGTGAAGGGGACGGTGCGCGAGGCGCGGGGGTTGGCCTCGAGGACGTAGAGGATGTCCCCGGCCATGGCGAACTGGATGTTGATCAGTCCGCGGACGCCGACGCCCTTGGCGATGGCCTCGGTGGAGGCGCGCAGCCGCTTGATGTCGTGGCCGCCGAGGGTGATCGGGGGCAGGGCGCAGGCGGAGTCGCCGGAGTGGATGCCGGCTTCCTCGATGTGCTCCATGACGCCGCCGAGGTAGAGCTCGGTGCCGTCGTAGAGCGCGTCGACGTCGATCTCGATGGCGTCGTCGAGGAAGCGGTCGACCAGGACAGGGCGGGTCGGGCTGATCTCGGTGGACTCCTCGATGTACGAGGAGAGGCGGGTCTCGTCGTACACGATCTCCATGCCGCGGCCGCCGAGTACGTACGACGGGCGGACCAGGACCGGGTAGCCGATCTCGTCGGCGATCTCCTTCGCCTGTGCGAACGTCGTCGCGGTGCCGTGCTTGGGGGCGGGCAGGTTGGCCTCGGCGAGGACCCGGCCGAACGCTCCTCGGTCCTCGGCGGCGTGGATGGCCTCCGGCGGGGTGCCGACGACGGGGACGCCGTTGTCCTTGAGCGCCTGGGCGAGACCGAGGGGGGTCTGGCCGCCGAGCTGGACGATGACGCCGGCGATCGGGCCCGCGAGGGACTCGGCGTGGACGATCTCCAGGACGTCTTCGAGGGTGAGCGGCTCGAAGTAGAGGCGGTCGGAGGTGTCGTAGTCCGTGGAGACCGTCTCCGGGTTGCAGTTGACCATCACGGTCTCGTAGCCGGCGTCGCTGAGCGCGAAGGAGGCGTGGACGCAGGAGTAGTCGAACTCGATGCCCTGGCCGATGCGGTTGGGACCGGAGCCCAGGATGATCACGGCGGGCTTCTCGCGCGGCGCGACCTCGCTCTCCTCGTCGTAGGACGAGTAGAAGTACGGGGTCTTGGCGGCGAATTCGGCGGCGCAGGTGTCGACCGTCTTGTAGACCGGGCGCACACCGAGGGCGTGGCGCACCTCGCGTACGACGTCCTCGCGCAGCCCGCGGATCTCGGCGATCTGGGTGTCCGAGAAGCCGTGGCGCTTGGCGTCGGCAAGGAGCTCGGGGTCGAGCTTCTCGGCGGCTGCGAGCTCGTCCGCGTGCTCCAGGATCAGGAACAGCTGGTCGACGAACCAGGGGTCGATCTTCGTCGCGTCGAAGATCTCCTCGGGCGTGGCGCCGGCGCGCATGGCCTGCATGACGGTGTTGATCCGGCCGTCGGTGGGGACCTTCGCGGTCTCCAGGAGGGCGGCCTTGTCGCCGGGCTCGCCGACGAAGGTGAACTGGCTGCCCTTCTTCTCCAGCGAGCGCAGCGCCTTCTGCAGCGCCTCGGTGAAGTTGCGGCCGATCGCCATGGCCTCGCCCACCGACTTCATCGTGGTGGTGAGGGTCGCGTCGGCGGCCGGGAACTTCTCGAATGCGAAGCGCGGGACCTTGACGACGACGTAGTCGAGGCTCGGCTCGAAGGAGGCCGGGGTCTTCTCGGTGATGTCGTTGGGGATCTCGTCGAGGGTGTAGCCGACGGCGAGACGGGCGGCGATCTTCGCGATCGGGAAGCCCGTGGCCTTCGACGCGAGCGCCGAGGAGCGGGAGACGCGCGGGTTCATCTCGATGACGATGATCCGGCCGTCGGTCGGGTCGATCGCGAACTGGATGTTGCAGCCGCCGGTGTCGACGCCGACCTCGCGGATGATCGCGATGCCGATGTCGCGCAGGCGCTGGTACTCGCGGTCGGTCAGCGTCATCGCCGGGGCGACGGTGATCGAGTCGCCGGTGTGGACGCCCATGGGGTCGAAGTTCTCGATGGAGCAGACGACAACCACGTTGTCGTTCTTGTCCCGCATCAGCTCCAGCTCGTACTCCTTCCAGCCGAGGATGGACTCCTCCAGGAGCACCTCGGTGGTCGGCGAGAGCGTGAGTCCCTGTCCGGCGATGCGGCGCAGTTCCTCTTCGTTGTGCGCGAAGCCGGAGCCGGCGCCGCCCATGGTGAAGGAGGGGCGGACGACGACGGGGTAGCCGCCGAGGGTGTCCACGCCGCCGATGACGTCGTCCATGGAGTGGCAGATGACCGAGCGGGCGGACTCGCCGTAGCCGATCTTGGCCTTGACGGCCTCGACGACGCCCTTGAAGAGCTCGCGGTCCTCGCCCTTGTTGATGGCCTCGACGTTGGCGCCGATGAGCTCGACACCGTACTTCTCCAGCACACCCTGCTCGTGCATGGAGATCGCGGTGTTGAGCGCGGTCTGGCCGCCGAGGGTGGGCAGGAGCGCGTCGGGGCGCTCCTTGGCGATGATCTTCTCGACGAACTCGGGGGTGATCGGCTCGACGTACGTGGCGTCGGCGATCTCCGGGTCGGTCATGATCGTGGCCGGGTTGGAGTTGACCAGGATGACCCGCAGGCCCTCGGCCTTGAGGATGCGGCAGGCCTGGGTGCCGGAGTAGTCGAACTCCGCGGCCTGGCCGATGACGATCGGGCCCGATCCGATGACCAGGACGGACTGGATATCGGTGCGCTTAGGCACGCTGGCCCTCCATGAGCTCTACGAAGCGGTCGAACAGGTACGCGGCGTCGTGCGGGCCCGCGGCTGCTTCGGGGTGGTACTGGACGGAGAAGGCCGGCTGGTCGAGCAGCTGGAGGCCTTCCACCACGTTGTCGTTGAGGCAGACGTGGGAGACCTCGGCGCGGCCGAAGGGGGTCTCGCTCACCTTGTCGAGGGGCGCGTCGACGGCGAAGCCGTGGTTGTGCGCGGTGATCTCGACCTTGCCGGTGGTGCGGTCCTGGACGGGCTGGTTGATGCCGCGGTGACCGTACTTGAGCTTGTACGTACCGAAGCCGAGCGCCCGGCCCAGGATCTGGTTGCCGAAGCAGATCCCGAAGAGCGGGGTCTTCTTCGCCAGCACGGCCTTGACGACGGTCAGGTCGACGGTGGACGGGTCGCCCGGGCCGTTGGAGAGGAAGAAGCCGTCGGGGTTCACCGCGTAGACGTCCTCGACCGTGGCGGTCGCGGGCAGCACGTGCACCTCGATGCCGCGCTCGGCCATGCGGTGCGGGGTCATGCCCTTGATGCCCAGGTCCAGGGCGGCGACGGTGAAGCGCGCGCTCCCGATGGGCAGGGCTTCGCCGCCGGGCCCGATCGCGGGGACGACGTACGTCTCCTTGGTGGCGACCTGGGTGGAGAGGTCGGCGCCGACCATCTCGGGCGCCTCCTTCACACGGGCGAGCAGCGTGGCCTCGTCGGCCAGTGCCTCGCCGGAGAAGATGCCGACGCGCATGGCGCCGCGCTCACGCAGGTGGCGGGTGAGGGCGCGGGTGTCGATGCCGGAGATCCCGACGACGCCCTGCTTGACGAGCTCCTCGTCGAGCGAGCGCTGCGAGCGCCAGTTCGACGCGACGCGCGCGGGGTCCCGTACGACATAGCCCGCGACCCAGATCTGGCCCGACTCGGGGTCGTCGTCGTTCACGCCGGTGTTGCCGACGTGCGGGGCGGTCATCACGACGACCTGGCGGTGGTACGAGGGGTCGGTCAGGGTCTCCTGGTAACCGCTCATGCCGGTGTTGAAGACCGCTTCGCCGAAGGTCTCCCCCACGGCCCCGTAGGCACGGCCGCGGAAGCTGCGGCCGTCCTCCAGGACGAGTACGGCGGGAGCCTTGGCGGCTCCCCGGGTGGAGGTCGTCATCGTGCGATGCCTTCCGTCGTGGTCGTCAGGGATGTGGTGCGCATGGAGTTGATGGCCTCGACCCAGGCGGCGTGCTCGGCCGCCCGGTCGGAGCGGAAGCCGGAGTCGATCAGCTTGTCGCCGTGGGCCCAGGTGACGATCAGGAGACCGCCTTCGGCGAGGACCTTGCCCGCGATGCCCTTGTCGAGGCGGGCCTCGCGCAGAGCGTCGGTGGGGACGAAGAAGTCGGCCGCCCCGGGGCGTACGACGTCCAGGCCTTCGTCGGTGAGCGTCAGCTCGGCCTTGCTGCGCGTGCCGAGGCCGCGCGCAACGATCCGGTCGAGCCACTGACCGGCGGTGGTCGAGCCGTGGTAGCGGCCGCTCATCACCAGTTTCGGCTCACCGGGCTCGGACGGCGCGGTGGGGAGCTCGGGCAGGTCGCCCTGGAGCGTGCCGCGCCACTTCCAGCCTTCGCGCATCAGCCAGTAGACGAGCGCGACGAACAGGAGCAGCCCGACGACCCAGCCGATACGTCCGGCCCAGTCCGTCACGTCCGCCGATTTCTGCTCGGCTGCAAGATTGATGAGAGGTGTCACGCCAGCTTCCCGTCCACGACCGTCGCGCGGCCCCGGAGCCAGGTGTGTGTGACACGTCCCGGCAGCTCACGACCCTCGTAGGGGGTGTTGCGGCTGCGCGAGGCGAAGCCCGCGGGGTCCACCTCTCCACGGTAAGCGGTGTCGACGAGGGTGAGGTTCGCGGGCTCACCTGCCGAGACGGGGCGTCCATGGCCGCTGAGCGAGCCGATGCGGGCCGGCTTGTGCGACATGCGCTCGGCGACGCCGGCCCAGTCGAGCAGCCCGGTCTCCACCATCGTCTGCTGGACGACGGACAGCGCGGTCTCCAGCCCCACCATGCCCATGGCGGCAGCGGCCCACTCGCAGTCCTTGTCCTCGTGCGGGTGCGGGGCGTGGTCGGTGGCGACGATGTCGATCGTGCCGTCGGCGAGGGCCTCGCGCAGCGCCATGACGTCGGTCTCGGTGCGCAGCGGCGGGTTCACCTTGTAGACCGGGTTGTACGAGCGGACCAGCTCGTCGGTCAGCAGCAGGTGGTGCGGGGTGACCTCGGCGGTGACGTCGATGCCACGCGACTTGGCCCAGCGGACGATCTCGACCGAGCCGGCGGTGGAGAGGTGGCAGATGTGGACGCGGGAGCCGACGTGCTCGGCGAGCAGGACGTCGCGGGCGATGACCGACTCCTCGGCCACGGCAGGCCAGCCGCCGAGGCCGAGCTCGGCGGAGACGACGCCCTCGTTCATCTGGGCGCCCTCGGTGAGGCGGGGCTCCTGGGCGTGCTGGGCGACGACGCCGCCGAAGGCCTTCACGTACTCCAGCGCACGGCGCATGATCACCGCGTCGTCGACGCACTTGCCGTCGTCCGAGAAGACGGTGACCTGGGCGGCGGAGTCGTGCATGGCGCCCAGCTCGGAGAGCTTCTTGCCCTCCAGGCCGACGGTGACGGCGCCGATGGGCTGCACGTCGCAGTAGCCGGACTCCTTGCCGAGACGCCAGACCTGCTCGACGACGCCGGCGGTGTCGGCGACGGGGAAGGTGTTGGCCATGGCGAAGACGGCCGTGAAGCCGCCGCTCGCGGCCGCCTGCGTACCGGTGAGGACGGTCTCGGAGTCCTCGCGGCCGGGCTCGCGGAGGTGGGTGTGGAGGTCGACGAGGCCGGGGAGGAGCACCTTGCCTTCGGCCTCGACGACCTGGGCACCATCCGCCGAGAGCCCGGTGCCGACCGCTTCGATCGTCTCGCCGTCGATCAGCACGTCCTGCGGCTCGCCGCCGAGGACCTTCGCGCCACGGATCAGGATCTTGCTCATCAGTTGTTCTCCTCGGTGCGGGTCGTGCTGATGGCGGGCTCGGAGCCGCCCAGAAGCAGATAGAGGACGGCCATGCGGGCCGAGACGCCGTTGGCGACCTGCTCGATGGCCGTGCAGCGGTCGGAGTCGGCGACCTCGGCGGTGATCTCCATGCCGCGGACCATCGGCCCCGGGTGCATGACGATCGCGTCGGCGGGCATCTTGGCCATCCGCAGGCCGTCGAGGCCGTAGCGCCGCGAGTACTCGCGCTCGGTGGGGAAGAAGGCGGCGTTCATCCGCTCGCGCTGGACGCGCAGCATCATCACGGCGTCGGACTTCGGCAGTACGGCGTCGAGGTCGTAGCTGACCTCGCACGGCCAGCTCTCGACGCCGACGGGGACCAGGGTCGGCGGGGCGACCAGGGTGACCTGGGCGCCCAGGGTGTGCAGGAGCAGGACGTTGGAGCGGGCGACGCGGCTGTGCAGTACGTCGCCGACGATCGTGACCCGGCGGCCGTCCAGACCCTTGCCCATGCCCGCGTCCCGGCCGACGAGCCGGCGGCGCAGGGTGAAGGCGTCGAGCAGGGCCTGGGTGGGGTGCTCGTGGGTGCCGTCGCCGGCGTTGACGACCGTGGAGTCGATCCAGCCGGAGTTGGCCAGGCGGTAGGGCGCTCCGGAGGCGGGGTGGCGGATGACGACCGCGTCGGCGCCCATGGCCTCCAGGGTCAGCGCGGTGTCCTTGAGGGACTCGCCCTTGGAGACCGACGACCCCTTGGCGGAGAAGTTGATGACGTCCGCGGACAGGCGCTTGGCCGCGGCCTCGAAGGAGATCCGGGTGCGGGTCGAGTCCTCGAAGAAGAGATTGACGATCGTGCGGCCGCGCAGTGTCGGCAGCTTCTTGATGGGCCGGTCGGCGACCCGGGCCATCTCCTCGGCGGTGTCGAGGACGAGTACGGCGTCGTCGCGGGTGAGGTCGGCGGCCGAGATGAGGTGACGCTTCATCTTGTTGCAGCTCCAGGGAAAGCGGAGATTTCGGGCATGGGAGCGCGCGAAAGGACCACGGGAAGGCGGTCCCTGAAGTGCTACGCGCCGGTGGTCTGCTGCTTGGAGCCGAGCAGCACGGTGTCGCGACCGTCCTCCTCGGCAAGCTGGACCTTGACCGTCTCCCGCAGCGACGTGGGGAGGTTCTTGCCGACGTAGTCGGCGCGGATCGGCAGTTCGCGGTGGCCCCGGTCGACCAGAACCGCGAGCTGCACGGCGCGCGGACGGCCGAGGTCGCCGAGGGCGTCCAGAGCGGCGCGGATCGTGCGGCCGGAGAAGAGCACGTCGTCGACGAGGACGACGAGCCTGCCTTCGAGCCCGTCGGCGGGGATCTCGGTGCGGCCGAGGGCCCGCGCGGGCTTCATGCGCAGGTCGTCGCGGTACATGGTGATGTCGAGGGAGCCGACCGGGATCTTGCGGCCGGTGATCTCTTCGAGCTTTTCGGCCAGTCGACGGGCGAGAAAGACGCCACGGGTCGGAATGCCGAGGAGCACGACGTCTTCGGCGCCCTTGGCGCGCTCGACGATTTCGTGCGCGATGCGGGTCAGAACCCGCGCGATGTCCGGGCCCTCGAGAACGGGGCGGGCATCGGTGTTGCCTGCTGTGCTTGCGTCCATATGAAACGGACCTCCTTCTCCGCCTCACGGGACGGACCTTAAAGGACGTCGAAATTACGTATTCCACGGTACCAGGGGGTGCGCGGCCCTTCTCACGGGCCCCGGCAGGGGGCGGTCCGGACCATTCGGCTTGACGCATCCAAGTAACGCTGCGTAACCTCACAGTGAGTTACCAGCCGCGCGGCGGAGCCGCACATTGACTCAGTGTCCGGGGAGCCTTATGTCCAGCGAATACGCAAAACAGCTCGGGGCCAAGCTCCGCGCCATCCGCACCCAGCAGGGCCTCTCCCTCCATGGTGTCGAAGAGAAGTCCCAGGGTCGCTGGAAGGCCGTGGTGGTCGGTTCGTACGAGCGCGGCGACCGCGCCGTGACCGTACAGCGCCTCGCCGAGCTGGCGGACTTCTACGGCGTCCCGGTGCAGGAACTGCTTCCGGGTACGACGCCGGGCGGAGCCGCCGAGCCGCCGCCCAAGCTCGTCCTGGATCTTGAGCGCCTCGCGCACGTCCCGCCGGAGAAGGCCGGGCCGCTGCAGCGTTACGCCGCCACGATCCAGAGCCAGCGCGGCGACTACAACGGCAAGGTGCTGTCGATCCGTCAGGACGACCTGCGCACGCTCGCCGTCATCTACGACCAGTCCCCCTCGGTCCTGACCGAGCAGCTCATCAGCTGGGGCGTGCTGGACGCGGATGCCCGTCGTGCGGTCCACGACGAGGTCTGACCCCTCCCCGGATCTTCCGGAAGAAACGTCACGTCCGAAGGGCGGACCCGCTTGTCGCGGGTCCGCCCTCGGTCGTTGTCAGGTGTAGATGCGGCCGATGAGCTCCGGCAGCAGACGCTCGGTCAGTTTCGGCGGCAGCACCTGGAGTACGGCAAGGACAGGGGCCATCCGCTCAGGCAGCTCGCCGCCCTCTCCGACCCCCGCGAGGCTCAGCGCGAAGGCCGCCTCCGCCGAGGTGAGGGTGTCCGGATCCAGCAGCCCGGCCGCCGCGACCAGTTCGGGATCGACTTCGACCGGGCCGAGTGCCCTGGCAGCCGCCACCGCGGTGGCGAGGTCAGCGAGCAGCTGCCGTACGGTCTCCTCCCCCGCCACCGCCGCGGTCACGGTCAGATGCAGATTCGCCGGGGACCCGCCGAAGGACGGCTGTGGCTGGAGGTACCAGCCGTGCCCGCGCATCTCGTCGGCCACCACGAAGGGGTCGACGCCTGGCTCGTCCGAGGCGACGGCGATCAGCGAGGAATCGGGCCTGCCGAGTATCCGCAGCCCCTCGATGGACCGGATGCCCTCCGCCAGATCGGCGGCCGCCCGGTGGACCCGTATCGACAGATCGATATACCCCTCGGTGCCGATGCGCTCCAGAACGGCCCATGCCGCGGCCAGCGGCGCGGCCGACTTGGTGCCCTGCAAGGTCGCGTTGACCACCGGGTATCCGGGCCACGAGGCATGGGCGAACCAGCCGTGGCGGCGCAGTTCGGCGTCCCTGAAGAGCAGCACCGAGGCGCCCTTGGCCGCGTACCCGTACTTGTGCAGGTCCACGGAGAGCGAGGTGACTCCCGCCACGGACAGGTCGAACGCCGGCAGCGGCGGCGCCTCCTCCGAGAGGCGCAGATGGCCCAAGTACCAGCCGCCGATGCATGCGTCGACATGGCAGAGGATCCCGCGCCGGGCCGCCTCCCCGGCCACCGCGGCCACCGGATCGATGACCCCATGGGCGTACGAGGGTGCCGAGACGACGACCAGTGCGGTGTTCTCGGTGAGGGCAGCCGCGATGTCCTCGGCGTGCACCACGTAGGTCTCCGGGTCGACGGGTACAACGACCGGTTTCAGTCCGAAGAGCGCGGCCGCCTTGTGGAAGGCGGCGTGCGCCGTGTCCGGCAGGACGATCTCGGGGGCGAGCACGCCCCGTGTCCGGCGGGCGTGTTCGCGGGCCGTGTACACGGCGAGCAGGCAGCTCTCGGTGCCTCCACTGGTGAAGGTCCCCGCCGTGTCCTCGGTCCCGCCGAGCAGCTGGGAGGCCTTCGCGACGATGTCGTTCTCCAGGGCCACGACGCTGGGAAAGGCGGTCATGTCCAGCCCGTTGACGCCCGCGAACCGGGCTGCCGCCTCCGCCGCGAGCTCCTCGATGCCTTCCAGCCCCGAGTCGTAGACGTACGCCATGGTGCGCCCGCCCTTGACGGGCAGGTCGGCCGCGCGCAGGGCGCCGAGCCGCTCGAGGATGTCCTGGTCAGTGCTCACGGTTGCTCCACGGTCGGTACGGAAGGTTCGTGTACGGCGGCGTCGCGCAGCCGGACGAGTTCGCTCTCGCTGAGCCGGTAGCGGCCGAGCAGGGGCAGGCTGATGAGCAGCAGGGCGGCGGGGAGGGCGCCGAAACCCACGACGATCGCGGTGAGCGCCGAGTCGGGCTGGTCGACGCGGTGTGCGGCGTCCGAGGAGACGAATCCGCCGAGGGTCAGGACGAGCCCGTACAGGCCGGGGCCCACGGCGAGTCCGAGCGTCTCCCCCGCCGTCCACAGCCCGGTGAAGAGCCCGGCCCTGCGCCGCCCGCTGCGGAAGGCATCGGCCGCGACGGCATCGCCGAGCATGGCCATCGGCAGCATCTGCATGCCGGCGTAGCCGATCCCGGCGAGCGCGACCCCTGCGTACACCGCACCACTCGGCACCTGCCGGGCCAGCGCCGCGACCAGCGCGCCCGCCAGGAAGCAGCAGGAGGCGATGATCGCGGCGGTACGTTTCCCGGTGCGCCGACCGGCGGCCAGCCAGACCGGCATCGCGAGCAGCGAGGGCACGATCAGACAGGCGAAGAGCAGGGTCGTCGCACTCGGCCTGCCCAGGATGTACGTGGCGAAGTACTGGGTGCCCGCCAGCATCAGCCCGGTGGCCGCCGCCTGCACGACGAAGGCGGCCAGCAGCCAGAGGAAGGGCCGGTTGGTCCTGGCGGCCCGCAGTTGGGCGAGAAGGCCGCCCTCGCTGGTCGTACGGAGCACGCCGCGTGCCCCGGAGGTGGCGGCGAAGGCCGCGAGCATCCCCGCGCAGAGCAGGACCCCGACCGCCACGCCCATCAGCCGGTATCCGCCGGGCGTTCCGAGTTCGTCGTCGGTGGCCCCCGCGAGCAGAGGTGCGACGGCCCCGGACAGGAGGATCGCCGTACCGAGGAAGGCGACCCGCCAGGACATGACGCGTGCGCGCTCGTCGGGGTCGGCGGTGAGTTCGGCCGGCAGGGCGAGGTAGGGCACCTGGAAGCAGGCGTACGCCGTGGCGGTCAGCAGGAAGAGCAGCGCCACATAGGCGGCGGCCCAGCCCGTGCCCACGTCCGGGGCGGCGAACATCGCGGCGAAGCACAGCGGCATGGTGAGCGCGCCCAGCAGCATCCAGGGGCGGCGCGGGCCCCAGCGGTGCTCGGTGCGGTCGGAGAGGCTGCCGATCCACGGGTTGAGCAGGACGTCCCACGCCTTGGGAAGGAAGACCAGGAGCCCCGCCACCCCGGCGGCGACGCCCAGGATGTCGGTCAGGTAGTACAGCAGCAGGAGGCCGGGGACGGTGCCGAAGGTGCCGGTGGCGAACGAGCCCAGCCCGTAGCCGATCCGGACCCTGGCCCCCAGCGCGGGTTCGGGCATGGCCCGAAACCTAGATCACCTGTGCGGACATGCACCAGGCCCGGAGCTGAAGATTGTTCATCTTCTGCTCCGGGCCCGGAAGGTGCTGTGCGTGCTGCTAGTCGCGGCGAAGGCTCGGCTTGAGGTCCTTGAAGCGGGCCAGCAGGCCGTTGATGAAGGACGGCGACTCGTCGGTGGAGAACTCCTTGGCGAGTTGCACCGCCTCATCGATCACCACGGCGTCCGGTGTCCCGTCGACCCACACCAGTTCGTACGCACCGAGGCGCACGATGTTGCGGTCGACGACCGGCATCCGGTCGAGCGTCCAGCCCACCGCGTAGGTGGAGATGAGGTCGTCGATGCGGTCCGCGTACTGCGCGTACCCCTCGACGAGCTCCATCGTGTACTCGCTGACCGGCGGCTGACGGTCGTCGCCGCTGCGGGAATGACGGATCCAGTCCGCGAGGACCGTCTGCACGGACGTCCCGCGCTGATCGGCCTCGAAGAGGATCTGGAAGGCGCGCTTGCGCGCCGTGTTCCGGGCAGCCACGGTTAGCTGTTCACCCGGCCGAGGTAATCGCCCGTGCGGGTGTCGACCTTGATCTTCTCGCCGGTCGAGATGAACAGCGGGACACCGATCTCGTAGCCGGTCTCCAGCGTCGCCGGCTTGGTGCCACCGGTGGAGCGGTCGCCCTGGACGCCCGGGTCGGTGTGCTGGATCGTCAGCTCGACGGCGGCCGGCAGCTCGACGTAGAGCACCTCTCCCTCGTGCTGGGCGACGGAGGCGGTGAAGCCCTCGATCAGGAAGTTGGCGGTGCTGCCGACGGACTTGCGGTCGACCATGAGCTGGTCGTACGTGCTCATGTCCATGAAGACGAAGTACTCGCCGTCCATGTACGAGAACTGCATGTCGCGGCGGTCGATGGTGGCCGTCTCGACCTTCGTTCCGGCGTTGAACGTCTTGTCGACGACCTTGCCGGACATCACGCTCTTGAGCTTGGTGCGCACGAAGGCCGGGCCCTTGCCGGGCTTGACGTGCTGGAACTCGACGACGGACCAGAGCTGGCCGCCATCGAGCTTGAGCACCATGCCGTTCTTGAGGTCGTTCGTGGAAGCCACGGTTGAGGTTCTCCTGGACTGCGCGTGTGTGGGACCGAGGGTCCGCACGCTAGAGAGCGAGCAGTTCCTTGGTCGTAATGGTGAGTAGCTCGGGTCCGCCGTCCGCCTCGGGGCGTACGACTAGCGTGTCATCGATCCGGACTCCGCCCCGGCCCGGGAGGTGGACCCCCGGTTCGACGGTGACCGGCACGCAAGCGTCCAGTTTACCCATGGCCGCAGGTGCCAGCTGCGGGTCCTCGTCGATTTCGAGCCCGACACCGTGTCCGGTGGTCTCCGCGAGGGCCTCCGCGTGGCCCGCCGCGTCCACCACCTGACGGGCGGCGCGGTCCACTTCGCGGTACTCCACGCCGGGGGCCAGGGTCTCCCGGCCGGCCCTCTGAGCGGCGAAAACCAGGTCGTAGAGCTCGATCTGCCAGTCCGCGGGAGTCGTGCCGATCACGAACGTACGGCCGACCTCGCACCGGTATCCACGGTAGTTCGCACCGAGGCACACGGAAAGGAAATCCCCTTCCTCGACCCTGCGGTCGGAGGGGCGGTGCTTGCCGCGGCCGGAATTCGGGCCGGTGCCCACGGAGGTCGCGAAGGCGGGCCCGTCCGCTCCGTGGTCGACCAGCCGGCGCTCCAGTTCCAGGGCGAGATGGCGCTCGGTCCGGCCGACCAGAATCGATTCGAGCAGCTCTCCGAGCGCCTGGTCGGCGATCTCGGCCGCGATCCGCAGACAGGCGATCTCGTCCTCGTCCTTGATGATCCGCTGCTGTTCCACGGCCCCGCCCAGGCCGTCGAGGCGCAGCCGGGGCGCCACCGAACCCATGGCCCGGTGTCTGGCCACCGTCAGATGGTTCTCTTCCACGGCGAGGGAGCCTGCCCCGGTGGAGGCGAGGAGATCCGCCGCCGCTACGGCGGGATCGCCCCCGGGGGCGGGCAGGACGGTCAGCCGCAGCGACTCGTCGGGGCGGCCGTCAGCCGGGTCACCGGCCGGGGTGCCGGGGCAGAGCAGCACATCGCCGCCGCTGTTGCTGCCGAGCAGCAGTACGGCGCCGGGGGGCGCTCCGCCCGCGAGGTAACGCACATTCGCCGGGCGCGAGACGAGCGCGGCCTCACTGCCCGCGGCAGCACACCGGTCGCGCAGATGATTTCGCCGGACCCCAAAGACCTCTGACATGGTCCGAGCGTATGAGCGGGGGCCTGACCCGGCCGGTTCAGCGCGTCCGACCGGGGGTCCCGGCTACCAGCTGGGCGGGCTCGCGATGGATCGGGCCAGGACGTCGTCCAGGACCTGGGCGGTGGTCGCCACGTCGTAACCGGAGTTGTCGATGATGGGCAGTCCCGATCCGTACCACCCGGCCATCCGGCCGTGGATGCGGGCGACTTCCTCGTCGCTGAGACGGCGGTTGCCGCTGCGCGCGGCATTGCGCTCCAGTACGACCTCCAGGCCGGGCAGCAGCACCACGGGCAGCAGTCCGGGGCCCACGTGGCGCTTCCAGCCGCCGAGACCGACCACCGGGCGGTCGGGGAAGACGGCGTCGTCGAGGATGCAGGAGATGCCGTTGGCGAGGAAGTTGCGGGCGGCGAAGCCGCAGGTGCGGCGGGCGAGGCGGTACTGGGCCTCGGAGTGGTCGTTCCAGCCGGACTGGGGGTCGGCGAAGCCGGAGCAGACCCATTCACGGACGTCGTCGAGGCTGATGTGGGCGGTGGGGACGCGCCGGCTCTGTGCCCAGTGGCGGGCGACGGTGGTTTTGCCGGCGCCGGCCGGGCCGATGAGCAGCACGGCGAGGGTGATCGCGCCGGTGCCCGCCTGCGTGGTGGCCGGCGGCGGTGCGGGCAGCGGCACGGGGCCGCCCGGCGGGAGCTGGATGTGCCCCGTGGTGTCCAGGGTGGGCGGGCCCGCGGGCGGCACGGGCTGTGGCGGCGGTCCGGCCCAGCCGGGAGCGGGCGGCGGGCCCTGCGGGGGCGGCGGACCCGGGAATGGGGCCTCCCCTGCTCGAACGGAGTTGAGAGCTTGGGGACGGGTGCCGTGCGCCCATGCGTGCTGCATCCGGTGCCACTCCGTCTCGTCACTGCGACTGGTCGTCGCTACCGAACGGTACCCTCCCCGGGCGTCATCCTGTGAACGGCCGAGGAGGGCTCAAAGTGCCGCTTCAGCTTGCGAGTTCGTCCGCGATGGCACGCAGGGCGAGCCGGTAGGAACCGATGCCGAAACCCGCGACCGTGCCGCTGGCGACGGCTGCGATCACCGAGTTGTGGCGGAATTCCTCGCGGGTGTACGGGTTGGAGATGTGCACCTCGATGAGAGGGGCGGTGCGCTGGGCTGCCGCGTCCCTCATTCCGTACGAATAGTGCGTGAAGGCCCCGGGGTTGATGACGACCGGAATCGCGCCGTCCGCCGCCTCGTGGAGCCAGCGGATCAACTCGCCCTCGTCGTTGGTCTCCCGGACCTCGACGTCGAGGCCGAGCTCCTTGCCCAGCGACTGGCACGCCTCGACGAGTCCGGCGTACGAGGTCGCCCCGTACACATCGGGCTCGCGGGAACCGAGCCGGCCCAGGTTCGGCCCGTTGAGCACGAGGACCTGGCGGCTCATACGGAGACCTCGCCGTACGCCGCGAGCAGGACCGCCGGGTCGGGGCCCTCAAGGACGGTGGGCTTGGCGAGGCCGTCCAGGACGATGAAGCGCAGCAGATTGCCGCGCGACTTCTTGTCGACCTTCATGTTCTCCAGGAGCTTGGCCCACTGGTCGCCGCGGTAGGTCAGCGGCAGACCGACCGACTTCAGTACGGCGCTGTGCCGGTCCGCGGTCGCGTCGTCGAGACGGCCCGCGAGGCGGCCGAGTTCGGCGGCGAAGACCATGCCGATCGAGACGGCCGCGCCGTGCCGCCACTTGTAGCGCTCGTTCTTCTCGATCGCGTGGGCGAGCGTGTGACCGTAGTTGAGGATCTCGCGCAGCCCGGACTCGCGGAGGTCGTTGGAGACGACCTCGGCCTTGACCCGGATCGCCCGCTCGATGAGCTCGGCGGTGTGCGGTCCCGCGGGCGTACGGGCCGCCTCCGGGTCCTCCTCGATCAGGTCCAGGATCGCCGGGTCGGCGATGAAGCCGGCCTTGATGATCTCGGCGAGGCCCGACACGTAGTCGTTGACCGGCAGCGAGTCCAGGGCGGCCAGGTCGCAGATGACCCCGGCCGGCGGGTGGAAGGCGCCGACGAGGTTCTTGCCCTCGGCGGTGTTGATGCCGGTCTTGCCGCCGACCGCCGCGTCCACCATGCCGAGCACGGTCGTCGGTACGGCGATCCACCGCACCCCGCGCAGCCAGGTCGCCGCGACGAACCCGGCCACGTCGGTGGTGGCTCCGCCGCCGACGCCGACGATGACGTCGCTGCGGGTGAAGCCGGTCTGCCCCAGCGCCTTCCAGCAGTAGGCGGCGACCTCGACGGTCTTGGCCTCCTCCGCGTTGGGCAGCTGGATGGCGATGGCCTCGTACCCCTGGTCGGCCAGGTCCTGGCGCAGCGCCTCACCGGTCTCGGCGAGCGCCTCGGGGTGCAGCACGGCGACACGCTGGACCTGCTCGCCGATGAGCGCGGGCAGCTCGCCCAGGAGCTGCCTGCCGACCAGCACCTCGTACGGGTCGCCGTCCGAGCCGCCGACCTGGATCCGGGTGGGGGCGTCCTGCGTCATGCGTTCTTCAACTCCAAGGCGTCGAGGACCGCTTGTGCGACCTCTTCGGGGGTGCGGTCGTCGGTGGCGACCTGAGCGCGGGCGACTTCGGCGTACAACGAACGGCGGGCGTCCATCAGTTCACGCCACTGGCGGCGCGGATTGACGGCGAGCAGCGGGCGCGCGGTGTTGAGCCCCGTGCGCTTGACCGCCTCGTCGACGTCCATCGAGAGATAGACGACCGCGTGGCCCGCGAGCAGCGCGCGCGTGCTCTCGTCGAGGATCGCGCCACCGCCCAGGGCCAGCACACCGTCGTGCCCGGCGAGTGCGTCGTGCACCGCGAGGCGTTCCAGCTCACGGAAGCGCGGCTCGCCCTCGTCGACGAAGATCTCGGCGATCTCGCGTCCCTGGGCGGCCACGATGTCGGCGTCAGTGTCGCGGTAGACCGCACCGAGCCGCTCTGCGAGCAGTGCGCCGACGGTGGACTTGCCCACACCCATCGGCCCGACGAGGACCACCAGCGGGCCGCTCACCGGATGCGCAGGTTCTTCAGGTACGACTCGACATTGCGGCGGGTCTCCCCGACGCTGTCGCCGCCGAACTTCTCCGCGACCGCGTCCGCGAGCACCAGCGCGACCATGGCCTCGGCCACGATCCCGGCGGCCGGCACCGCGCACACGTCGGAGCGCTGGTGGTGGGCGGCCGCGACCTCGCCGGTGGCGGTGTCGATGGTGGCGAGCGCGCGGGGCACGGTCGCGATGGGCTTCATCGCGGCCCGTACGCGCAGCAGTTCGCCCGTGGACATGCCGCCTTCCGTGCCGCCGGAGCGCCCGGTCGTGCGGCGTACGCCGTCCGCGGTCGGCACGATCTCGTCGTGCGCCTGCGATCCCGGCACCCGGGCCAGGTCGAAGCCGTCGCCGACCTCGACGCCCTTGATGGCCTGGATCCCCATGAGGGCACCGGCAAGACGGGCATCCAGTCGCCGGTCCCAGTGCACGTGCGAGCCGAGGCCCACCGGCACGTTGTACGCGAGGACCTCGACGACCCCGCCCAGGGTGTCGCCGTCCTTGTGCGCCTGGTCGATCTCCGCGATCATCGCCTTCGACGCGTCGGCGTCCAGGCAGCGCACCGGGTCCTCGTCGAGCTTCGCCTCGTCGGCGGGGACGGGCAGGACTCCGTAGGGAGCCTTGGCCGCGGCCAGCTCGACGACGTGGCTGACGATCTCGATCCCGGTCGTCGCCTTGAGGTACGAGCGCGCCACCGTGCCCAGCGCCACGCGGGCCGCCGTCTCCCGGGCGCTGGCGCGCTCCAGGATCGGCCGGGCCTCTTCGAGGTCGTACTTCTGCATGCCCGCCAGGTCGGCGTGGCCGGGGCGCGGCCGGGTCAGCGGGGCGTTGCGGGCGAGCTTGGCCAGCTCGTCGGGGTCGACCGGGTCGGCCGACATGACCTTCTCCCACTTGGGCCACTCGGTGTTGCCCACCATCACGGCCACCGGACCGCCCATGGTCAGACCGTGCCGGACACCGCCGAGGAAGGTGACCTCGTCCTTCTCGAACTTCATCCGGGCGCCGCGGCCATAACCGAGCCTCCGCCGGGCAAGTGCGTCCGCCACCATGTCCGTGGTGATCGGGATGCCGGCGGGAAGACCCTCCAGCGTCGCCACCAGTGCGGGGCCGTGCGACTCCCCCGCGGTCAGCCAGCGCAACCTGCTCAACGGTGCTCCTCTTGTTGCTCACGCCTCGAACTGCAACGGCGCGACCAGGTGCGCGACCCGGACTCGCCACCCCCGATCCTCCCACGCCGCGGAGGGCGGCTCCGTCCGGTGTCCACTGCCCGGACAGATCAGGGTGCGGCGTGCAGTGCGCGCTCGCCCGCCGTACGCATGGCCACGAGGGGCGCCGGGGTCTTTCCGGTCATCTGCTCGACCTGGAGCACCGCCTGGTGCACCAGCAGATCGAGCCCGCCGACGACTGCTCCGCCGCGCGCCGACCAGCGGGCGGCCAGGGCGGTGGGCCAGGGGTCGTACAGCACGTCGAAGAGTGTTCCCGGAGTGTCCGGCACCGCATCGGCCAGGGCGTCGGTGGTCCCGGCCGGCGTGGTCGCGATCACCAGCGGCTCGGCGAACGCCTGCGCCGCCTCCGACCAGTCGGCCGTACGGATGTCGACACCCAGACGCTCGCCCCAGCCGCGCATCTCGGCGGCCCGGGCGGTGCTGCGTACGTACGCGGTGACGGGACCTGTGCAGATACGGGAAAGCGCGGCCAGCGCGGACGACGCGGTCGCGCCCGCCCCGAGGATCGCGGCCGACTCCGTCTTCTCCACCCCGCGCTCGCGCAGGGCGGCGATCATGCCGGGGATGTCGGTGTTGTCGCCGAGGCGGCGGCCGTCCTCGGTGAGGACCACCGTGTTGACCGCCTCCACGGAGGACGCCGTCTCGCTGATCTCGTCCAACAGCGGGATGACCGCGCGCTTGAGCGGCATGGTCAGGGAGAGTCCTGCCCAGGACGCGTCGAGCCCCTCGATGAAGCCGGGGAGCGCGGCCTCGTCCACCTCGAAGCGGTCGTACGACCAGTGGCCGAGCCCCAGATCGGCGTACGCGGCCCGGTGCAGCACCGGCGAGAGCGAATGCACGATGGGCGATCCGAGCACCGCCGCCCGACGGGGGTCAGCCACCGTTCTTCCGGCTGGCGTCGAACTGGGCCTTGAGCTTCAGGAAGTCCGGGTACGTCTTGGTGAACTGTGTCGTCTTGCCGTCGATGGAGATGAAGTACAGCCAAGCACCGCTGTCCGGGCTGATCGTCGCCGCCAGCGCGTCCTTGCCGGGGTTCCCGATCGGACCGGGCGGCAGACCCTTGTGCACGTACGTGTTGTACGGGTCCGGGTTGGTGTTGATCTCCTTGTCGCTGATGTCGATGTTGCTCTCGTTCTTCAGGTAATTGAAGGACGAGTCGAACTGGAGCTTCTGCATGGTCTTGATGTTCGTCGGCTTCAGACGGTTGTAGACGACGGCCGCCATCTTCTTGAAGTCCTCATTCGAGATGCCTTCGGCCTGGGCGAGGCTCGCCACCGTGATGACCTGCAAGGGGGACTTCAGACCGAGCTTGTTCGCGGCTGCCTTGAGGTCCACGTTCCCGTACGCCTCGTTGGCCTGGGAGACCATGTTCTTGAGGACGTCCTCCGGCTTCATCCCCTTGGCCACCGAATAGCTGGCCGGGTAGAGGAATCCTTCCAGCGGGTCCTTGATGTCCTTGTTGTCGTCGGCCCAGTCCGGCAGTCCGAGGGTCTTGACCTTGGACTTGGCCACGCCCGCGGTGGTGCCCGCCTTCAGCCCGAGGTGGCTGTCGATCTGGGAGTAGATCTTCTTGGACCGCTCGCCCGGGTAGACCATGACGTAGTTGAGGCTGTTCGGGTCCACCATCACCTTGACCGCGTTCGCCGCGGACATCTGCTGGTTCAGCGAGTAGACGCCGGCCTGGAGGAACTTGCCCTTGGGGTCCTTGTTGGCCGCGGAGACGAAGGCGTCGACGCTCTTGACGACGCCCTTCTCCTTGAGCAGTCGGCCGATCCCGCCGATGCTCGTGCCCTTGGGGACCTCGACCTGTACGGGGTTGGCGCCCACGCCCTCATAGTCCGGCGCGGTGGAGAAGTGGCTCTGCCAGTAGTTGTAGCCGAAATAGCCGACGCCACCGACACCGCCCACCAGGACGGCGGTGACGACCAGGCAGGCACAGCCGCTGCGGCGCTTCTTGGGCTTGGACTTGCTCCTGCGGTCACCTCTGCCGCCCCGGCCGCCGTCGTCCGGTTCGTCGTAGTCGTCCCTGTCGTCGCGGGCATCGCTGTCCGCGCCGGTGAAGAAGGGGTGGGTCTCCTCGGCGGGGGGCGGCTCCGGCTGCCACTCCGGCTCGCGGCGGCCGGGGGGCTGCGGCGGCGGGTAGGCGTCGGGGGTCCGGTAGTAGTCCGGGTTCTCGCCGCCGTAGTGAGGCTGCTGGGCGCCGTACGGGTCGGCAGGGTTGGCGCCGTACGGCATCGCCGCTTGCTGGCCGGTGTCCCAACCGCCGTTGTACTGGGGCTGCTGGGGGTGTTGCGGCTGCTGGGCATACGGGTCCTGCTGGTACGGGTCCTGGCCGTACTGCTGGTTTCCGTAACTCTGCTGGTTCTGCTGGTTCCCGTACTGCTGCGGCTGCTGCTGCGGGTGCTGCTGCTGGCCGCCGCCATACGGATCCTGCTGACCGGATGCAGCCTGCTGGCCTCCCCATCCCTGGTCCCCGTACAACGGGTCTTCGGGATGCCACGGTTCGGAGCCTGCGCCCCGGCCATACTCAGTCATCGGTCCCCTAGAGCCGCGAGGCCGCCGGATCGTCCGCCTCGTTTACTGTGCGGCAGCTGTTCGAACACTGTCGCATGGCGCGGAACGTTACCGTATCGCGATCAGACAACCACTTCGACGCCCTCGCCCGGAGCTTTACCTGACGCCCGTTCGGACTCAAGAGCGTTCTGAAGAATGACGATTGCCGCCGCCTGGTCGATGACAGAACGACCCTTTTTGGACTTTACGCCCGAGGCGCGCAGCCCTTGAGTGGCCGTCACTGTGGTCATCCTCTCGTCGACCAGCCTGACCGGGATCGGCGCGACCGCTGCGGCGAAGACCTGGGCGAAAGCCCTGACCTTGGCCGCGGCCGGACCCTCTCCTCCGTTGAGGGAACGGGGCAGGCCGACGACGATCTCGATCGGTTCGTACTCCTCGACCAGGACCTTCAACCGCCGGTGGGCCGCCGGGACATCACGTCCCGGCACGGTCTCCACCGGCGTCGCGAGGACCCCGTCGGGGTCGCATGAAGCGACCCCGATCCGGGCGTCCCCGACGTCGATCGCAAGGCGGCGGCCTCGTCGCATCAGGCGGTCTCTCCGACCAGGCGTTCGACCGCGGCCACGGCGTCGCCGATGGCCTCGGGGTTCTGGCCGCCGCCCTGGGCGACGTCCGGCTTGCCGCCACCGCCGCCGCCGAGGCTCTTGGCGGCCGTACGGACCAGGTCGCCCGCCTTGAGCCCGCGCTCACGGGCGGCCTCGTTGGTGGCGATGACCGTGAGCGGCCGGCCGTTGGCGGTGGTGAAGAGCGCGACCACGGCAGGGCGGTCGCCCGGGATGCGGCCGCGTACGTCGAGGACCAGCCTGCGCAGGTCGTCGGCGCCCGTGCCGTCCGGGACCTGACCGGTGACGAGGGCGACGCCCCGTACGTCCTGGGCGCCGGCGGCGAGGCCGGCTGCGGCCTGCAGGACCTTCTCCGCGCGGAACTTCTCGATCTCCTTCTCGGCGTCCTTGAGCTTGCCGAGCATGGAGGAGATCTTCTCCGGAAGCTCCTCGGGGCGACCCTTGACCAGCTCCTGGAGCTGGGCGACGACCGTGTGCTCACGGGCGAGGAAGTTGTACGCGTCCACGCCGACCAGCGCCTCGATGCGGCGCACTCCGCTGCCGATCGACGACTCGCCGAGCAGCTTCACCAGGCCCAGCTGGGCGGTGTTGTGCACGTGCGTACCGCCGCACAGCTCCTTGGAGAAGTCGCCGATGGTCACGACGCGCACGCGCTCGCCGTACTTCTCGCCGAACTCCGCGATGGCGCCCTGCTTCTTGGCCTCGTCGATCGACATGACCTCGGCGTGCACGTCGAGTTCGTGGCTGAGGACCTCGTTGATCTTCTGCTCGACGTCCGTGAGGACCGTGCCGGGAACGGCGGCCGGGGAGCCGAAGTCGAAGCGGAAGCGGCCGGGCTGGTTCTCCGAACCGGCCTGGGCGGCCGTCGGGCCCAGCGCGTCGCGCAGCGCCTGGTGGGTGAGGTGCGTGGCGGAGTGGGCGCGGGCGATGGCCCGGCGGCGTACGAGGTCGATGGTGGCCTGGGCGGAAGCGCCGACCGTGACCTCGCCGACCTGGACAACACCCCGGTGGACGTAGACGCCCGGGACGGGCTTCTGGCAGTCGCGTACCTCGATGACCGCGCCCGAGTCGAGGCGGATGCGGCCGGTGTCGCCGACCTGGCCGCCGCCCTCGGCGTAGAACGGGGTGCGATCCAGGACGATTTCGACCTCGTCGCCCTCGGTGGCGGCAGGCGAAGGCACACCGTCGACCAGGATGCCGACGACCGTCGACTCGCCCTGGGTGCTGGTGTATCCGATGAAGTCGGTCTCGCCCGCGGCGTCCGCGATCTCGCGGTAGCCGGACATGTCGGCGTGGCCGGTCTTCTTGGCCTTGGCGTCGGCCTTGGCGCGGTCGCGCTGCTCGGTCATCAGGCGGCGGAAGCCGTCCTGGTCCACGGACAGGCCCTGCTCGGCGGCCATTTCAAGGGTGAGGTCGATCGGGAAGCCCCACGTGTCATGGAGCAGGAACGCCTTGTCGCCGGCGAGGACCGTGCCGCCCGCGGCCTTGGTCTCGGTGACTGTGGTGTCGAGGATGTTGGTGCCGCCCTTGAGCGCCTTGAGGAAGGCGGCCTCTTCGGCGAGCGCGACGGTCTCGATGCGCTTGCGGTCGGTGATCAGCTCGGGGTACTGCAGTCCCATCGTGTTGATCACGACGTCGACGAGGTCCTGGACGACGGGACCCGTGGCGCCCATGAGGCGCATGTTGCGGATCGCGCGGCGCATGATGCGGCGCAGGACGTAACCGCGGCCCTCGTTGCCCGGGGTGACACCGTCGCCGATGAGCATCGCGGAGGTGCGGATGTGGTCGGCGACGACGCGCAGCGAGACGTCGGAGCCCTTCTCGGCGCCGTACTGGATGCCCGTCAGCTCGGTGGCCTTGTCCATGACGACGCGCAGGGTGTCGGTCTCGTACATGTTCTGTACGCCCTGCAGGATCATGGCGAGACGCTCGAGGCCCAGACCCGTGTCGATGTTCTTCGACGGCAGGTCGCCGAGGATCGGGAAGTCTTCCTTCCCGTCACCGGCGCCGCGCTCGTACTGCATGAAGACCAGGTTCCAGATCTCCACGTAGCGCTCGTCGTTGACGGCCGGGCCGCCCTCGACACCGAACTCGGGGCCGCGGTCGTAGTTGATCTCCGAGCACGGTCCGCAGGGTCCGGGGACGCCCATGGACCAGAAGTTGTCCTTCTTGCCCAGGCGCTGGATGCGCTCGGCGGGGACGCCGATCTTGTCGCGCCAGATCTGCTCGGCCTCGTCGTCGTCGAGGTAGACGGTGATCCAGAGCTTCTCGGGCTCCAGGCCGAAGCCGCCGTCCGCCACGGAGCTGGTCAGCAGCTCCCAGGCGTACTCGATGGCGCCTTCCTTGAAGTAGTCGCCGAACGAGAAGTTGCCGCACATCTGGAAGAACGTGCCGTGGCGGGTGGTCTTGCCGACCTCTTCGATGTCCGGCGTACGGACGCACTTCTGGACGCTGGTGACGCGCGGCGCGGGCGGCTTGACCTCGCCGAGGAAGTACGGCTTGAAGGGGACCATTCCCGCGGGGACCAGCAGCAGAGTCGGGTCGTCCGCGATGAGCGACGCCGAAGGCACGACGGTGTGCCCGCGCTCCTCGTAGAAGCTCAGCCAGCGGCGGCGAATTTCAGCCGACTCCATCAGTGGTCCTCATTCCGGTTGTACGAGTTGAGCGTGTGCTTGGTGTATTCGATGGCAGCGAGTCGCCGCTGCGCGGGGAGTTCGGGGTCCGGCGGGGCGTCCAGGCCCAGTGCCTCGCCGAGTTCGGCCTCGCGCTGGGCCATCCCCGCGCGGACGTCGAGGGCGAAGTCCTTGAGCCGGTGGCCCGCGTCGAGCGCCTTGTTGGCCGCCTGCGCGGCGAGGCTCTCGGGGGTCAGCTGCCGGATCTTGCGGTTGACCTTGGTGGTGGCCCACACACCGGCGGCGGCGCCCGTGGCGAACCAGAACGTACGGCGGAACATCAGCAGGTCAGCCCTTCCGCTTCTTGCGCCGCGCGGCCGGGACCGTGCGGCCGACGATCACGCTGCGACCCGGACGCTGCGGCTCCGCGGCATCCCTGCGTCCCAGCGCCCGGCGTACTCCGTACCCGAACGCCGCGACCTTGACCAGCGGGCCCCCGAAGGTGGAGGCGACCGTGGTCGAGAGCGCCGAGGCATTCGAGGTGACCTCCTGGACGTCCGACGCGATGGCGTCGACCTTGTCCAGCTGGGTCTGCGCGGAGCGCACGGCCGCCGATGCGTCGGCGAGCAGGGGTACGGCCTGGTCGGTCACGTCCGCCACCAGTTTGGTGGTCGCCCTGAGCGTCTGGGCCAGCCTCACCAGCACCACGGCGAGGAAGGAGACCAGGATCGCCCAGAAGACAGCCACCAGAAGGCCGGCCACCTCTCCACCGGACACGTCGCACCGCTCTCTGGTCGTTGATTTTCGGTTTCCCGAGCCTATCGCGCCGGGGCTCGGGTCCCCTACCGGATTCGCCCTGCGTGGGGACCGGTTTGCGGCATCCGATTGTACGGAATGCTTACCTCCCAGTACTCTCCGTGTCTCATGCGACATGGCAATCTTCCGGCGGAACTCAACCGATTCGTGGGGCGGACCAGCGAACTGGCCGAGCTGGGGCGCCTGTTGCAGGACGCCCGGCTGGTCACCGTGGTGGGAGTCGGCGGGGTCGGCAAGACCCGCTTCGCCTCGCACGCCGCGGCTCTCCTGCAGGAACGGTACTGCGACGGCGTCTGGCTGGCGGAGCTGTCCTCCGTACGTGACCCCGATCTCCTCGAACACGCCCTGGCCCAGGCGCTGGGCCTGACCGACCACACCAGCAGGACACCGCGGGCCGCGCTGATCGCCCACCTCGAGGAGCGCCGGCTGCTGCTCGTACTGGACGGCTTCGAGCAGCTCGTGGACTCCTGCGCCGAGTTGGTACGCGAACTGCTGCGCCGCGCCCCGGGACTGCACGTGCTCGCCGTGGGCCGCCGGCCGCTGCAGGTCGACGGCGAGAGCACGTTCCCGCTGGCGCCGATGGCGGACTCGGATGCCGTACGCCTCTTCGCCGACCGTGCCGCAGTCGGGCAGCCCACCTTCCGCCTGACGGGCGGCAACCTCCGTCACGTGACGGAACTGTGCCGGCGCCTCGACGGGATTCCGCTCGCGCTGGAACTGGCCGCAGGGCGGGCCAGGACACTCTCCGTCGAGCAGCTGCTGCAGCGGCTCGACGACCGGTTCCGGCTGCTGACCGGGGGCAGCAGGGGCGCGCTGCCGCGCCACCAGACGCTGCGCACGGCGATCGGCTGGAGCCATGAGCTGTGCACGTCCGAGCAACGGCTGCTGTGGGCACGGCTCTCCGTCTTCAGCGGGCAGTTCGACCTGGAGGCGGTCGAGTACATCTGCGGCGGTTCCGGCCTGCCGTCCGAGCAGATCCTCGACGTGCTCGGCGAGCTGCTCGCCCAGTCCGTGGTGGTGCCCGAGGACGGTCCGGCGGGACGCCGCTACCGGATGCTGGACACGGTCAGGGAGTACGGGGCGGAGTGGCTCACGGCGACAGGCGACACCGACCGGCTGCGGCGCCGCCACCGCGACTGGTATCTGGGGCTCGCCACCTGGTGCGAGCTGGACTGGTTCAGTCCGCGCCAGGCCGAGGTGGCCGCTCGTATCGACTGCGAACTTCCCAATCTGCGGACCGCGATGGAGTGTTCGCTGGAGTTTCCCGGCGACGCACACCTGGCGCAGTATCTCGCCGGCACGCTCTGGTTCTACTGGGTCGGCTGCGGCCGTCTCTCCGAAGGCCGGCACTGGCTCGCCCATGTGCTGGAGGCGGATGCCGAGCGCGACACGTCGCGGCTCAAGGCGCTGTGGGTGCTGGGATACGTGGCCGTTCTGCAGGGGGACGCGGCCGCGGCGGTCGCCGCCCTGCAGGAGTGCCGCGAGGAGGCCGAGCTGTCCGGGGACGCGACGGCGGCCGCGTACGCACTGCACCGGACCGGATGCCTGGCCCTGGTCACCGACGACGTGGAACGCGCCGAGCAGTTGCTGCGGCAGGCGATCGAGAGTTACGCGGAGATCGGCGAGCTCAACAGCAATGTGCTGATGGCGCAGGTCGAATTGGCGATGGCGGTGGCCTTCCGCGGCGATCTGGCCGAGGCCGCTCTGATCTGCGAGGACGTGGTGGCCGTCTGCGAGGACCACGGGGAGCGCTGGGCGATGGCCTATGCGCTGTACGTGCTGGGTTACGCGCAGTGGACGCGTGGCCGGACGGAACAGGCCAGGAAACTGCTGACCGAGTGCCTCGTCGTCAACCACGCCTTCCACGATCTGCTCGGATCGGTACTGGCCCTGGAGATGCTGGCGCTGGTGACCCTGGAGGAGGGCGATCCCGCCGAGGCCGCGCTGCTGCAGGGTGCCGCCGAGCGGATCTGGCCCTCGGTGGGGCTGCCGCTGTTCGGTTCGGCGCACTACAGCGGGCCGCACGCGCTGTGCGAGGAGCGGTCCCGCAAGGAGCTGGGCGACGGTCCGTACGAGAGGGTCCGGCGCGAGGGCGCGCTGCTGGAGATCGACGAGGCGGTCTCGCGGGCCGTACACCGTCCCGTGCTACGCGAAGACCCGCCGGTCCCCGCTCCGCAAGGAGCGAGGGGCCGACGGGCCGACGTGGTACTGCAATCCTCAGAAAACCGCGAGGTACGTCCGGATCAGCGGGCGTAGTACTCGACGACCAGCTGCTCGTCGCAGATGACCGGGATTTCCTTGCGGTTCGGGTCGCGGTCCAGGCGGAAGGCCAGGGCCTTCAGGTTCACCTGGAGGTAGCGCGGGGTCTCGCCGTCCGTGTCGTAGCCACCCTCACGGGCGACCTGGAACGGGACCTTCTCGCGGCTGCGCTCGCGGACCATCACGACGTCGTCGGGACGGACGCGGAACGACGGCTTGTCGACCTTGCCACCGTTGACCTGGATGTGGCCGTGGACGACCATCTGGCGGGCCTGGTAGATGGTGCGGGCGATGCCCGAACGCAGGACCAGCGCGTCGAGGCGGCGCTCGAGCTCGACGACCAGCGCCTCGCCCGTCTTGCCTTCGGCCTTCTTGGCGCGGTCGTAGGCGCGGGCCATCTGGCGCTCGCTGATGTCGTACTGGGCGCGCAGACGCTGCTTCTCGAGCAGACGGACCTTGTAGTCCGAGTTCTGCTTGCGGCCACGGCCGTGCTCGCCCGGCGGGTAGGGGCGGGACTCGAAGTACTTGACAGCCTTCGGCGTCAGGGCGATGCCGAGCGCACGAGACTTCTTGACCTTGGGACGCGACTGGTTAGGCACGTTCTCCAGACCTCCATGGTTGGGTTAGGTTAGGCTCACCTTACTCAAGGAGATCGCATGTCTCGCCCTGGGAACACCACACACGTCACGGACAACACGACAGAATCGACCCACTCAGAAGGGGTCGATATGACGGAGGACCGATCAGATCGTGGTCAGCCGCGTCCCAGCGGGCTTGAAAACACTCAGATGCCGTCAGCAGCTGAGCGCACACGAACTCTCGTACAGAGTACCTGCTCGGCGGTACTGCTCGTACCAGGCCTCGAAGGGGCCCATCCCTGGCAGTCCGTTCCGGAGGCCCGGACGGTGGGACCCGAGGGGGATCTGTTCCTCGAATTCCTCGCGGATGCCCCGGTCGTACGGGCCGCGACCCACGCCCAGGACGACGAGCTGACCGCTGTGCTGGAGATCACGGACGTCGCCCCGGTCTCGGTCCCCCATCGTATCCGCGGCCGCGCACGGGTCTCCGGCTGGCTCACCTCCGTACCCGGCATGACCCGGCCCGGCCGGATGATGCTGCGGCTGGAGACCGCCGAGGCGTACGTCGACGACCTCTGGGGAGCGGGCGGCGTCGAACCGGAGGAGCTCAAGGACGCCGCGGCCGATCCGCTGGCCGTGCACGAGACGGAGCTGCTGCAGCATCTCCACGCGGCCCACGGCGACCAGCTGCGGACGCTGTCCACGCTGCTCGGGGAGCGGGCGGGCGAGCAGCGGGACGTGGTGCCGCTGGCGCTGGACCGGTTCGGGCTGCGGGTGCGCTGCACGGGGGCCGAGTGCTTCGACGCGCGCTTCGACTTTCCCGAGCCGGTACGGGACGTGACCGAACTGCGCCGTGCCATGCACACGCTCTTCGAGGCGGCCCGGTAGGTCACTTGGGGCAGGTGGCCAGCATCTCCTGGAGCGCGGTCTTCTCCGGCGGCGTCACGGTCAGCTTGTACTTGGTCTTGATGCCGGTATAGCGCTCCGCGTAGGTGCACCAGTACTCCTTGCGCGGCTTCCACTTGTCCGCGGTCTTGCTGCTCTTCTCGTAGTTCGCCTGCTTGTCGACCGCGAGAAGGACGTCCAGGTCGTTGGCGTACTCAAGACGCTTCTGCGGGGTCCAGGACCAGGCACCTCCCCGCCAGGCCGCACCCAGGGCGACGACATGGTCGGTCTGGATCTGCGAGGCGCGGCGGTAGGAGTACGGGTGCTTCTTGCCCGTGTACGGATCGTTCAGGACCCCGGAGAGCACCACACACGGATTGCGGTCGCCCTGCCGCATGTCCGTCAGATCCCGCCGCAGTACGTCGTCGCGGGTGTCGCAGCCGTTGCGCCCGCCGGGTGCGTCCGTCTCGTCCGACCAGGTCTTGCCGAACTCCTCGCGCTTGTACGTCTCCCAGTGCTGGCCCCAGCCGACCGTGAGGCGGCCCAGGCCCGCCTTCGCCTGCGCCGCGGAGGGCGGGAAGCCGGGGCTGACCAGCGGGACCGCGGAGACCAGGGCCGCGTCCGGCTGGTCGTCGCCGGACGCCTGGCAGCCGGTCGCGGTCAGGGCGCCGACGAGCACGCACAGGTACGGGAGCAGGGCGCGAGGGGCCATGTTCCGGAGCGTAGGCCCGGTGGATCAGTGGCGCCCGTCGGCGGAGCTCTCACCGCCGAGGCGCTCGCGCACCTTTTCCACGACGTCGGCGTAGCGGGCCTCGGCGCCGTAGCGGGTGGGCGTGTAGTAGCGCTTGCCCTTGACCTCGTCGGGGGCGTACTGCTGGGCGGCGATCCCGCCGGGGACGTCGTGCGGGTAGACGTAGCCCTGGGCGTGGCCGAGCTTGGCGGCGCCCTTGTAGTGGCCGTCGCGCAGATGCGGCGGGACGGCGCCGGCCAGTCCCTTGCGCACGTCCTCCTGGGCCGCGGAGATCGCCAGCGTCGCGGCGTTCGACTTGGGCGCCAGCGCGAGGGCGATGGTGGCGTGCGAGAGGGTGAGCGCGGCCTCGGGGAAGCCGATCATCGCGACGGCCTGGGCGGCGGCGACCGCGAGGGGCAGGGCCGTCGGGTCGGCGAGGCCGATGTCCTCGCTGGCGGAGATCATGAGGCGCCTGGCGATGAAGCGGGGGTCCTCGCCCGCCTCGATCATCCGCGCCAGATAGTGCAGGGCCGCGTCGACGTCGGAACCGCGGATCGACTTGATGAGGGCGCTCGCCACGTCGTAGTGCTGGTCGCCGTCACGGTCGTACTTCACCGCCGCGCGGTCGACCGTCTCCTCCAGCGTCTGCAGGGTGATCTCGGGCTCGCCCTTGGAGATCGCGGCTCCCGCAGCGGCTTCCAGGGCGGTCAGCGCGCGCCGGGCGTCTCCGCCCGAGATCCGCAGAAGATGCGCCTCGGCGTCCTCGGGCAGCGTGACCGCGCCGCCCAGACCGCGCTCCTCGGTGAGCGCGCGCCGCATCAGGGCGCGCAGGTCGTCGTCGGTGAGCGATTCCAGGGTGAGCAGCAGGGAGCGCGAGAGGAGCGGGGAGATGATCGAGAAGTACGGGTTCTCGGTGGTCGCCGCGATGAGCGTGACCCAGCGGTTCTCGACCGCGGGAAGCAGCGAGTCCTGCTGGGCCTTGGAGAAGCGGTGGATCTCGTCCAGGAAGAGGACGGTCTCCTTGCCGTAACCGCCCGAGGCCCGGCGGGCGCCGTCGATGACCGCCCTGACCTCCTTGACACCCGCGGTGATCGCCGAGAGCTCGACGAAGCGCTTCTTGGTGGCCTGGCTGACGACATAGGCGAGGGTGGTCTTCCCGATGCCGGGCGGCCCCCAGAGGATCACCGACGAGGGGCCGGCCGGACCGCCGTTCCCCTCCCCCACCAGGCGCCGCAGCGGTGAGCCCGGCTTCAGCAGATGCTGCTGGCCGACGACCTCGTCGAGGGTGCGCGGGCGCATCCGTACAGCCAGCGGGCTGCTGGACGGGTCCTTCTCCTGGCGTTCTTCGGCTGCGGCGGTGAAGAGATCGGGTTCCACCCAGGAACCCTAGCTCGTCCAGAAGTCCCACCAGCGGGTCAGGATGAGCATCCCGATGATGCCGACGTGCACCACCGGCACGACCCAGGTGAACTCGGAGAAGAAGCTCTTCAGCCAGGACGGGGCGGGCAGGTGGCCCTTGCGGACGTTGTACGAGGTGACGTACCAGAACATGGTGATCGTGGCGACCCATGCCAGGCAGCACCAGAGGCAGAGCGAGTTGATGTTGTAGAGCGACTGGTACTGGAGCCAGGTGACGAAGCCGACGCCGAAGAGGCAGCCGGCGTTGAAGGTCAGCCAGTACCAGCGGCCGAAGCGGCCGCCGGCCAGCAGGCTCATCCCGACGCAGATGACCATCCCGTACGCGACGAGACCCAGCATCGGGTTCGGGAAGCCGAAGGCCGACGCCTGGTCGCTCTTCATGATGTTGCCGCAGGAGACCACCGGGTTGAGGCTGCAGCCCGGGGTGAAGTTCGGGTCCTCGAGCAGCTTGAACTTGTCGAGGGTGATGACCCACGCGGCGAGCAGTCCGGCCGCTCCCGTGATCACCAGCAGCCAGGCGAAGGCGCGGCTGCCGCCGGTCCTGCGTCCCTGGTCCCCGGACACCTCATCCACCACTGTCGTCGTCATAGTGCCGATCCGTCGCTCCTGTGACCTGCTGGGCACCGTCATTCTGCCGTACCGGGCGCCGTGTCCACCGTTCGGTGGACATAAGCATGTACGCACGGTCGTACCGTCGTGTCCGGCTCCGCAGAAGACTCATCGGCATGACATCACTCGCGGTGGAAGTACGCGGACTTCGCAAGATGTACGGCGACGTGGCCGCTGTGGACGGACTGGACCTGGGCATTCGCCAGGGCGAGGTGTTCGGGATCCTCGGCCCCAACGGGGCGGGCAAGAGCACCACCGTGGAAATTCTGCAGGGTCACCGCTCCCGCGACGGGGGCGAAGTGTCCGTTCTCGGCGCCGATCCGGCCACCGCGAACCGCGCCTGGCGCTCCCGTGTCGGGATCGTATGGCAGGACGAATCCGCACCGGCCGAGTTGACGGTGCGCGAGACCGTGACCCATTTCGCCCGGTACTACCCGAATCCGCGTGATGCGGAGGAGGTGATCTCCCTGGTCGGTCTCGATGCCAAGGCGGAGACGCGGATCAAGGGTCTCTCCGGCGGCCAGCGGCGCAGGCTCGATGTCGCGCTCGGGGTGATCGGCGCACCCGATCTGCTGCTGCTCGACGAACCCACGACCGGCTTCGACCCTGCCGCCCGGCGCCAGTTCTGGGACCTGATCAGGAAGTTGGCGGACGAGGGCACCACCATCGTCCTCACCACGCACTACCTCGAGGAAGCCGAGGAACTCTCCGACCGGCTCGCGGTCATCGCCGCCGGCAAGGTCGTCGCCGAGGGCGAACCGGCCGAGCTGCGCGGGCGGTACGGCGACGGCGCCACCGTGGAGTGGACCGAGCCCGACGGCACCCCGCGCTCCGACCAGACCGCGACCCCCACCCGTACCGTCGCCGAGCTCATGCATCGCTACGACGGCGAGATTCCCGGCCTGAAGATCAGCCGCCCCACCCTCGAAGACGTCTATCTGCGCCTCACCGGACAGGAGAACGCCCGATGACTTCCACCACAGCCACCACCGCACCGGCCGCCGCGCGCAAGGCGTCCGCCGCTCTTCCCGGAGCCTGGTCGCTCGGGCTCAGCCGCGGAGCGCTCGAACTCAAGCAGTTCTTCCGCCTCCGCGACCAGGTGATCTTCACCTTCGCCTTTCCGGTCGTCTTCCTGGCGCTCTTCGCCTCGATCTTCAGCGACGACGTGGAGGGCGCGGGGATCACCGCCTCGCAGCTGTACGCGGCCGGGATGCTCGCGGCCGGCATCATGTCCACCAGTTTCCAGTCGCTGGGCATCTCCATCGCCATCGAGCGCGACGAGAAGGTCCTGCGGCGGCTGCGCGGGACACCGATGCCTCCGGCCGCGTACTTCCTCGGCAAGGTCTGGATGGTCCTCGCCACGGGGACCGTGGAGACGCTCATCCTGCTGGGCGCCGGCTCGGGGCTGTTCGGTCTCGATCTTCCGACGGACGCCGTCAGCTGGCTGACCTTCGCCTGGATCTTCGCCCTGGGGCTGGCCTCCTGCGCACTGCTCGGCATCGCGATCAGCTCGCTGCCCAAGTCCGGGAAGAGCGCCAGCTCGGTCGTCGTACTGCCCTTCCTGATCCTGCAGTTCATCTCCGGTGTCTACATCCCCGTCGGCACGGTGCCCGACTGGCTGCTCGACATCAGCGCCCTGTTCCCGCTGAAGTGGATGTGCCAGGGCTTCCGCGGGGTCTTCCTCCCGCAGTCCGCCTCCGTCCTTGAGCAGACGGGGAGTTGGGAGTACGGCAAGATCGCCCTGGTGCTGGGGGCGTGGTGTGCCGGAGGATTGGTGCTGTGTCTTCTGACCTTCCGCTGGAAGAACCGGCGCGACGCTTGAGCGGGGCCCGCGCGTCCCATGTGTGGGAGCGGTCGTTCCTGCCGTGGGACGCGTACTTCGCCGTGGTCTGGGCGGCCACCGTGGTCTTCGTGCTCGGCACCGACACCCCGGGGCTGCCCGTACGCATCACGGCCGCGGCGCTGCTGGCGCTGTTGATCCCCTGGTACGTGATGGTCGGCCGGCCCGTGATCAGCGCCGAGGGAGACGACGAGCACCGGGGGTCCGTGTACCTCGCGGGCGCGGTCCTGCTCTTCCTCTCCGCCTCCTGGCTCGTCGGGGAGACCCGGCTGGCGACATTCGCCCTCGCCCCGCAGTGCTTCATGCTGCTGCGGGTACGGCGGGCTCTGATCGCCATGTCCGTGATCGTTCTCGCACCGGTGATCGGCTGGGCCCTGGTCTGGCATCCGGCCCGTCAGGTCGTCTTCTTCAACACCGTCTTCGCCGTGGCCTCGCTCGCGTTCTCCTTCTTCTTCGGCACCTGGATCAACAAGGTCATCGAGCAGAGCAAGGAACGGGCCGTGCTCATCGCCGAGTTGGACACCAAACGCGAGGAGATCGCCCGTCTCTCCAGTGCGCACGGCGCGCTCGCCGAGCGCGAACGGATGTCCCGCGAGATCCACGACACCCTCGCCCAGGGCTTCACCAGCCTCCTCATGCTCATCCAGGTGGTGGAGGCGGAGGTCGAGCACGATCTGCCTGCCGCCCGCCGCCACCTGCAGCTGATGGCCGACACGACCCGGCAGAACCTCGCCGAGGCCCGCGCCCTGGTGGCCGGTGGCGCCCCCGCGGACCTGGACGGCAGCTCGCTGCCCGATGCCGTACGGCGCCTGGCCGCACGCCATGCGGAGCAGACGGGCGCGGCCGCCGAGGTGACGGTGGCCGGGACCGTACAGCCGCTGCCGCCAGGACTGGAGGTCGTGGCCCTGCGCACCTGCCAGGAGTCCCTCGCCAACGCCCGCAAGCACGCGGGCCCCGACACCCCCGTCGCGATCACGCTCACCTACGCTGACCTCGCCCTCACCGTCTCGGTCAAGGACACCGGGCGCGGCTTCGACCCGCGCGTCCCGAACCAGGGCTACGGCCTCAGCGGGCTCCGGGCCCGCGCCGTCGAGGTCGGCGGCACCGCGCAGGTGCGGAGCGGTCCGGGCGAGGGCACCACCGTCACCGTGTCCCTGAGGAGCCCCAGTTGATCCGCATCCTGCTCGCCGACGACCATCCCGTCGTACGCGAGGGCCTGCGCGGAATGCTGACCGCCGAGCCGGACCTGGAGGTCGTCGGCGAGGCGTCCAGCGGGCCTCAGGCCGAGGCGCTCTCCGCCGAACTGCTGCCCGACATCGTGCTGATGGATCTGAGCATGCCCGGTGGCGGCGGGGTCGAGTCGATCGGACGGATGACCACGGCCGGACTCCCCTGCCGGGTGATCGTCCTGACCACGTACGAGACGGACACCGACATCCTGCGGGCGGTGGAGGCCGGCGCGGCGGGCTATCTCCTCAAGGACCTCGCCCGCGGTGAACTGGCCGACGCGGTACGGGCTGCGGCCCGCGGCGAGACCGTACTGGCCCCTTCGGTGGCCACCCGCCTGGTCGACCAGCTGCGTACGAAGCCGGAGCGCGTACGTCTGTCGGAGCGCGAGACGGCCGTGCTCAAGCTGGTCGCGGAGGGGTGCACCAACGCGGAGATCGGCCGCCGCCTGTTCATCGGCGAGTCGACGGTGAAGACCCATCTGCTGCGCGCCTTCGGCAAGTTGGGGGTCGACGACCGGACGGCGGCGGTGACGAGCGCGATGCGGCAGGGTCTGCTCTGACGCAGAAGTGCCCCTGCCGAGCGGACTCGTCAGGGGCACTCCGGGACTGCATGTCAGCCGAGGCGCGTACGCACGGCCTCGACGATGCCCTCCAGCGGGAGGGCGGTCTGGTCGCCGGACTCCATGTCCTTGAACTGCACGACGCCTTCGGCGAGATCGCGCTCGCCCGCGACGATGGTGTAGCGCGCGCCGGAGCGGTTGGCGCTCTTCATCGCACCCTTGAGGCCGCGGCCGCCGAAGGCGAAGTCGGTGGCGATGCCTGCCTTGCGCAGCTCGGTGACCACGCCGAACAGGATCCGGCGTGCCTCCTCGCCGAGCGGGACCGCGAACACACTGGTGAGGGAGGGCAGTTCGAGCTCCACGCCCTCAGCCTCCAGCGCCAGGACCGTACGGTCCACGCCGAGCGCCCAGCCCACCGACGGGAGCGCCGGGCCGCCGATCATCTCGGACAGGCCGTCGTAGCGGCCGCCGCCGCCCACCGCGGACTGCGAGCCGAGCCCGTCGTGGACGAACTCGAAGGTCGTACGGGTGTAGTAGTCGAGGCCGCGCACCAGCTTCTCGTCGTCCTCGAAGGCCACGCCCGCGGCGGTGATCAGCGCGCGCACCTCCTCGTGGTACGCCTTGCACGCGTCGCACAGATAGTCGCGCAGCACCGGGGCGCCGACCAGCTGCTTCTGTACGTCGGCCCGCTTGTCGTCGAGCACCCGCAGCGGGTTGATCTCGATCCTGCGACGGGTCTCCTCGTCGAGGTCGAGGTCGCGCAGGAAGCCCTGGAGCGCCTCGCGGTAGACGGGGCGGCACTCCTTGTCGCCCAGCGAGTTGAGCAGGATCCGGAAGTTGCGCAGCCCGAGCGTGCGGTACGCCTGGTCGGCCAGGATGATCAGCTCGGCGTCCAGCGCCGGGTCCTCGGCACCGATCGCCTCGGCGCCGACCTGCGAGAAGTGACGGTAGCGGCCCTTCTGCGGGCGCTCGTAGCGGTAGTACGAGCCGGAGTACCAGAGCTTGACGGGGAGGTTCCCTGCCTTGTGCAGATTGGCCTCCAGCGCCGCGCGCAGCACGGAAGCGGTGCCCTCGGGGCGAAGGGCCAGCTCGTCGCCGCCCTTGGTCGTGAAGGAGTACATCTCCTTCGACACGATGTCGGTGGACTCGCCGACACCGCGCGCGAAGAGCTCGACGTTCTCGAAGCCGGGGGTCTCGATGTAGCCGTAGCCGGAGTTCTTCAGCGGTGCGGCAATCGCCTCGCGCACCGCCAGGAACTTCGCGGAGTCCGGAGGGAGCAGGTCGTACGTGCCCTTGGGGGCCTGGAAAGTACTCACGGAAGAAACGTCACATTCCTCGTCGGGGAGCGGCCAGTCCCTGCAGGTAGGGGTTGGTGGCGCGCTCTCGGCCGATGGTCGTCTGCTGGTTGTGACCGGGCAGCACCACGGTCGAGTCGTCGAGCGGCAGGCACACACGGGCCAGCGACTCGAGCATCTCGGTGTGGGAGCCGCCCGGGAAGTCGGTGCGTCCGATGGAGCCGGCGAAGAGCAGGTCGCCCGAGAAGAGGATCTGCGGGATGTCCGCGGCCTCGGGCATTCTGAACGTCACCGACCCCTTGGTATGCCCGGGCGCGTGCGCGACGGAGAATTCCATTCCGGCGAGCCGCAGCTCCGTACCGTCGGCCAGTTCCCTGACGTCGTCCGGCTCCCCCACGGTCAGCTCGCCCATCAGCGGCATACCGATGGAGCGGCCGAGGGCCTTCTCCGGGTCGCTCATCATGAAGCGGTCGGCAGGGTGGATCCACGCCGGTACGTCGTGCGCTCCGCACACCGGGACGACAGAGGCCACGTGGTCGATGTGGCCATGGGTGAGGACGACCGCCACGGGCTTGAGCCGATGCTTCTTCAGCGCGTCCTCGACACCCTGGGCGGCCTGGTGGCCCGGGTCGATGATCACGCACTCCTCACCGGCGGCGGGGGCGACCAGATAACAATTGGTCCCCCAGGCCCCGGCGGGGAACCCGGCAATGAGCACGATCGTCCTTAAATGTCGGCGCGGTGGGAGATTGCGGCAGATCAGAGCCTACCGGCGCTGCTCATCACACAGCGAACCCATATACGGTACGGGCTAACTTAAGCCCGGACCGGTTCACGAGACGCACGAGGAGAACACCCGGTGGTCAGCAGCGATCAGCGGCGGCGCCAGCTCGCCCGAGAGAAGTTCGAGCGGCAGCAGCAGCGCCGCGCCGCGGCCCAGCGCAAGACCCGTCAGCTCACCGCGGTGATCGCCGCGGTCGTCGCCGTGGTGATCGCGGCGGGCGCCACGGCGTTCGCGACGGGCGCGTTCGACAGCGACGGCAAGAAGAAGGGCTCGGACGCCGCGGCTTCGCCGAAGCCCTCCGCTACGCCAGAGCCCGCGATGGCGATCGACAAGACGGCGAAGTACACCTTCACGCTCAAGACGAGCCAGGGCGACATCGCCCTGACCATGGACGCGAAGAAGACGCCGCACACGGTCAACTCCTTCAAGTCGCTGGCGGACAAGGGCTACTTCACCAACACGAAGTGCCACCGTCTGACCACGAGCGGTATCTACGTACTGCAGTGCGGTGACCCCACGGGCACCGGCAGCGGCGGCCCCGGCTACACCATCCCCGACGAGAACCTGACCGCGTACGGCAAGGCGGGCGCCGACGGCACCGTCACCTACCCGGCGGGCACGGTGGCGATGGCCAACACCAGCGCCGCGCACACCGGCGGCAGCCAGTTCTTCCTGGTCTACAAGGACAGCAAGCTGCCCCCGACGTACACCCCGTTCGCGACGATCGACGCAGCCGGCCAGAAGGTCGTCAAGGTGGTCGGAGCGGCCGGAGTCGCCGGCGGAGCGGCCGACGGTGCGCCGAAGAAAGCGGTCACCATCTCGAAGGCCACTGTCACCAAGTCCTGATTCGGGATATCCGGATGGGCTGGATGCGGACAGCCGCCCTGCCGTTCGCCTATGTTGGCGGTGTGCAGGGCGCATGTGGCCCGGCGAAGAAACTGTGGACGATGCCCGGGGGCCGAACAGCCCTCGCAGGCATCATGTGGATGGAGGCGCTGTGACCAGCGACCCGTGGGGCCGAGTCGACGAGACAGGCACCGTGTACGTGCGAACTGCCGATGGCGAGAAGGTCGTCGGCTCGTGGCAGGCAGGCTCTCCCGAGGAGGCTCTGGCCTACTTCGAGCGCAAGTACGAGGGCCTGAAGGTCGAGATCGGCCTCCTCGAACGGCGGGTGAAGACCACCGACCTGTCGGCGAAGGACGCCCAGACCGCCATCGATCATCTGCGCGGGCAGGTCGAGGAGCATCACGCCGTCGGCGATCTCGACGCGCTGCGGGTGCGGCTCGATGCGCTGGTCGCGACGGTCGAGACGCGCCGCGAGGAGCGCAAGGTCGAGAAGGCCAAGCAGACCGACGAGGCGAAGCACGCCAAGGAGGCGCTGGTCGTCGAGGCCGAGGAGCTGGCGCAGAGCGACCAGTGGCGGTCGGCGGGCGAGCGGCTGCGTGCGCTGGTGGACACCTGGAAGGGCCTCCCGAGGCTCGACCGGAAGTCCGACGACGAGCTGTGGCACCGCTTCTCGCACGCCCGCTCGGCGTTCTCCAAGCGCCGCAAGGCGCACTTCGCGTCGCTGGACGCGCAGCGCGAGGATGCCCGCAAGGCCAAGGAGAAGCTGGTCACCGAGGCCGAGTCGCTCTCGGGCTCGACCGACTGGGGCACGACGGCCGCCCGTTACCGCGACCTGATGACGGAGTGGAAGGCCGCGGGCCGCGCGCAGCGCGAGTCCGAGGACGACCTGTGGAATCGCTTCCGCGGTGCCCAGGACGTCTTCTTCGCCGCGCGCAGCGAGGTCTTCTCGGAGCGCGACGCCGAGCAGGGCGAGAACCTGAAGCTGAAGGAGGAGCTCACCCTCGAAGCCGAGAAGCTGCTCCCGGTGACGGATCTCAAGGCGGCCCGTGCCGCGTTCCGGTCGCTCAACGAGCGCTGGGAGGCCATCGGTCACGTACCGCGTGACGCCCGTCCCAAGGTCGAGGGGCGGATGCACACGGTGGAGCGTGCGCTGCAGGAGGCCGAGGAGTCGGAGTGGCGCCGTACGAACCCGGAGGCGCGTGCGCGTGCCGCGGGTCTGACGGGTCAGCTGCAGGACGCGGTCGACAAGCTGCGGACGCAGATCGACACGGCGCGTACGGCGGGCAACAACGCCAAGGCGGACAAGCTCGGGCGCGAACTCGAAGGCCGGCAGGCGCTGCTCGACCAGGCGCTGAAGGGCCTGGAGGAGTTCGGCGGCTGAGCAGCCGGGCACTGCGTGAGGCGGCCCCGGTACGGATCAACTTCCGTACCGGGGCCGCCTTTTGCGCTCTTACGGGCGCCTGGCCGAGGTCACCCGGTAGACGTCGTAGACACCCTCCACGCCCCGTACCGCCTTCAGGACGTGACCGAGGTGCTTGGGGTCGCCCATCTCGAAGGTGAAGCGCGAGGTGGCCACCCGGTCGCGGGAGGTCTGGACGGCCGCGGACAGGATGTTGACGTGCTGGTCGGAGAGGATCCGGGTCACGTCGGAGAGCAGCCGCGAGCGGTCGAGGGCCTCGACCTGGATGGCGACCAGGAAGACCGAGGACTGGGTCGGCGCCCACTCCACTTCGAGGATCCGCTCGGGCTGCTGGGACAGCGAGTCCACATTGACGCAGTCCGCGCGGTGCACCGAGACACCGCTGCCGCGGGTGACGAAGCCGATGATGGGGTCGCCCGGCACCGGGGTGCAGCAGCGGGCGAGCTTCACCCAGACGTCGTCGACACCCTTGACGACGACACCGGGGTCGGCGCTGGAGCGGCGCGAGCGGCCTGTCGAGGGCGGCGCGCTCTCGGCGAGGTCCTCGTTGGCGGCCTCCTCGCCGCCGAGCGCCTGGACCAGCTTCTGTACGACGCCCTGGGCGGCGACATGGCCTTCGCCGATCGCCGCGTACAGCGAGGAGATGTCCGGGTAGCGCATCTCGTGCGCGAGCGTGACGAGCGAGTCCCCGGTGAGGATCCGCTGGATCGGCAGATTCTGCTTGCGCATGGCGCGCGCGATGGCGTCCTTGCCCTGCTCGATCGCCTCGTCGCGGCGCTCCTTGGAGAACCAGGCGCGGATCTTGTTCCGTGCCCGCGGCGACTTGACGAAGCCGAGCCAGTCGCGGGAAGGCGCGGCGCCGGCGGCCTTGGAGGTGAAGACCTCCACCAAGTCGCCGTTGTCCAGGGTCGATTCGAGCGGTACGAGCCGACCGTTGACCCGTGCTCCTATGGTCCGGTGGCCGACCTCGGTGTGGACGGCGTACGCGAAGTCGACCGGTGTGGATCCGGCCGGTAGCGCTATGACGTCGCCCTTGGGCGTGAAGACGAAGACCTCGTTGCGCGAGAGGTCGAAGCGGAGCGACTCCAGGAACTCCGAGGGGTCCTCGGTCTCCTTCTGCCAGTCCAGCAACTGGCGCAGCCACGCCATGTCGTTGACCGCGTCGTCCTTGTGCCGGGGGACGTCGGTGCGGACCTTGGAGGTGCCGGCGACGGCTTCCTGCTTGTACTTCCAGTGAGCGGCGATGCCGTACTCGGCGCGGCGGTGCATGTCGAAGGTGCGGATCTGCAGCTCGACGGGCTTGCCGTTGGGGCCGATGACCGTCGTGTGCAGCGACTGGTACATGTTGAACTTCGGCATCGCGATGTAGTCCTTGAACCGGCCGGGAACCGGATTCCATCGCGCGTGGACGGTGCCGAGCGCCGCGTAGCAGTCGCGGACGGTGTCGACGAGGACGCGGATGCCCACCAGGTCGTAGATCTCGGCGAAGTCGCGGCCTCGGACGATCATCTTCTGGTAGACGCTGTAGTAGTGCTTCGGGCGTCCTGTGACGGTCGCCTTGATACGGGCCGCGCGCAGGTCGCTCTGCACCTCGTCGGTCACTATGGCGAGGTACTCGTCGCGCTTGGGGGCGCGCTCGGCGACGAGGCGCACGATCTCGTCGTACATCTTGGGGTAGAGGATCGCGAAGGCGAGGTCCTCCAGCTCCCACTTGATGGTGTTCATGCCGAGGCGGTGGGCCAGCGGCGCGTAGATCTCGAGGGTCTCGCGGGCCTTCTTCTCCTGCTTCTCCCGCTTGAGATACCGCATGGTGCGCATGTTGTGCAGGCGGTCGGCGAGCTTGATGACCAGGACGCGCGGGTCCTTGGCCATCGCGACGACCATCTTGCGTACGGTCTCGGCCTGCGCGGCCTCGCCGAACTTGACCTTGTCGAGCTTGGTGACGCCGTCGACGAGCAGCGCGACCTGGTCGCCGAAGTCCCGGCGCAGGGTGTCCAGGCCGTACTCGGTGTCCTCGACGGTGTCGTGCAGCAGACCTGCCATCAGGGTCGCCGGGTCCATGCCGAGCTCGGCGAGGATCGTGGTGACCGCGAGAGGGTGGGTGATGTAGGGGTCGCCGCTCTTGCGCTTCTGGCCGCGGTGCCAGCGCTCGGCGACCTGGTACGCGCGCTCGATCTGGCGCAGCGTGGTCGTCTCGATCTTCGGGTCATTGCCGCGGACGGCCCGCAGGAGAGGCTCGAGGACCGGGTTGTACGGGGAGGAGCGCTGGACGCCGAGCCGGGCGAGGCGTGCGCGGACCCGGTTCGAGGAGCCGCCGGAGCGCGCGGTCGAACCCTGGACGGCGGGCTTCGGGGTGGAGAGCGGGGCCGCGCCGCCCGCACGCACCGGTGCGTCCGCGGGCTTGGGCTTCTCCGCGGGCGGCTTGGGGGGCGTGGCGGGGGCTGCCGCGGCCTTCTTCTCCGGCGGTTCGGGCTGCGCGGCGGCTGCGGGCTGGGCCTCGTCTGGCAAGAGCGCTCCTCGTGCGGGTCCGGGTCCCCCGGTCAGGTCCGAAGAGCCCATGGTATCGACCCCTGGCCGTGTGCTCGCCCTGGGCCGGTACCCGGACGTACGGAGGGCGGGCTCCCGAGGTGATCCCGGGTGCCCGCCCTCCGTACGTACGCCTACGGATCAGACCGTGATCAGGGCCTCCAGCGGGGCGCCCCGCAGAGCCTGCTCCAGACGGGCACGCCCGTCGAGGAAGCTGAGCTCCATGAGCACGGCCACGCCCGCGACCTGGGCACCGGCCCGCCGGATGAGCTCCAGCGAGGCCTCCGCGGTGCCGCCGGTGGCGAGGACGTCGTCGATGACCATGACGCGGTCGTCGGCGCCGAGGTCCTCGGCGTGCACCTCGATCTCGGCGCTGCCGTACTCCAGGTCGTACGCCTGCGAGAGCGTCGCTCCGGGGAGCTTGCCCGCCTTGCGCACGGGGATGAAACCGATGCCCGCACGGACCGAGACCGGTGCGGCCAGGATGAACCCGCGCGCCTCGAGCCCGACGATCTTCGTCGCACCGTGCTTGACGCACAGGTCGGCGAGGGCGTCGGTGAGGGCCGTGAAGGCCTCCGGGTCCGCGAGCAGCGGCGTGATGTCCTTGAAGACGACGCCGGGCTTCGGATAGTCCTGCACATCCCGGATGCGGCTGAGCAGGAGCTCCTGGGTGCTGGTCATCGGCGCTTCCCACGTCCCCGGACGGGCTGCTGACGGCGCTGACCGCCGACGACCGCACCGGCCGGAGCGGCGTCGGCCGACTCGTCGCCGACGTCCTGCGCGCTGTCGTCCTCGACGGACTCACCCTTGGCGGCAGCGGCCGCCCGCTTGGCGAGCACCCGCTTCTTGAGGGCCTTCATCGCCGGCTCCTGCTCCTTGAGGTCGGCGACCAGCGGAGTGGCGATGAAGATCGAGGAGTACGCACCGGCCGCGAGGCCGACGAAGAGCGACAGGGAGATGTCGTTGATCATGCCGGCGCCGAGGACACCGCCACCGATGAAGAGCAGACCTGCCACCGGGAGCAGCGCGACGACCGTGGTGTTGATGGAGCGCACCAGGGTGCCGTTGAGCGAGCGGTTGGCCATCTCGCTGTAGGTCCAGCGGGTCTGCTTGGTGAGGTCCTTGCCGCCCTCCTTGAGACTGTCGAAGACGACGACAGTGTCGTAGAGGGAGTAACCGAGGATGGTCAGCAGACCGATCACGGTGCCCGGGGTGACCTCGAAACCGACCAGTGCGTACACACCGACGGTGATGGTGAGGTCGTGGACCAGGGCGATCAGCGCGGCGATGGCCATGCGCCACTCGAAGGCGATCGCCAGATAGATCACCACGAGGACCATGAAGACGGCGAGACCGGTCCATGCCTTGTTGGCGACCGTCTCGCCCCAGCTGGGGCCGACGAGATCGGCGTTGATCTTGCTTACCGGGATGTCGAGGTCCTGGGCCAGCTGCTTCTGGACCTTGCCCGACTCCTTGACGTCGATGCCGGCGACCTGGATGCGCATCTTGCCGCCGTCGAGCTGCTGGACGATCGCGTCGTGGCCCGAAGCCTTCTCCGCGTCCTCCCTCACCTCCGAGACGGAGGCGCTGACCCTCGTGTCGGTGGTGAAGACCGCTCCACCCTCGAACTCGATGCCCATGGTGAGACCACGCACCGCGAGGCCGACGATGGCCGTGATGGTGATCAGGATGGAGATGCCGTACCAGAGCTTCCGCTTGCCGACGAAGTCGTAGCCGATCTCGCCGCGGTACAGCTTGGCGCCGATGGTGCCGAGTCGCGACATCTCACGCCTCCTTCGGGTCGGTGGAAGCGGAGACGTTGCGCGAGCGACGCAGCGGGGGCTTGGCACCGAGACGCTTGGGGTCGAGGCCGGACCACGGGTGACCGTCCGCGAAGAACTTCTTGCGCGCGATCAGCGTCATGACGGGCTTGGTGAAGAGGAAGACGACCACCACGTCGAGCAGGGTGGTGAGGCCGAGCGTGAACGCGAAGCCCTGCACCTTGCCGACCGTCACGATGTAGAGCACCGCGGCGGCGAGGAACGACACGAAGTCGGAGACCAGGATGGTGCGCCGGGCACGGGGCCAGGCACGCTCGACGGCCGGGCGGAGCGTGCGGCCGTGGCGGATCTCGTCACGGACTCGTTCGAAGTAGACGATGAACGAGTCGGCGGTGATACCGATGGCGACGATCGCACCGCAGACCGCGGGCAGGTTCAGCGCGAAGCCGATACCCGGGCCGAGCAGCGTCATGATCTCGTACGTGAGGATTCCGGAGACCGCGAGGCTGAGGATCGCGATGGCCGCGAGACCGCGGTAGTACGCGACCAGGTAGACGATGACCAGCGCAAGACCGATCGCACCGGCGATCAGGCCCGCCTGCAGCTGTTCGCCACCGAGAGCGGCCGAGACCGTGCTGGTGCTCTGGATGTCGAAGGAGAGCGGAAGCGAACCGTAGGACAGGACGTTCGCGAGGCTCTGCGCCGACTTCTGGTCGAAGCTGCCGGAGATCTCGGCGCTGCCGCTGAGGGTCGTGGAGACACTCGGGGCGGACTGGACCTGGTTGTCGAGGACGATCGCGAACCGGTTCTGCGGGTCCGTCGCCTTGGAGAGCTTGGTGGTGGTCGTCTGGAACTTCTTCGAGCCCTTGCCCGTGAAGTCCATGTTGACGACCCATGCACCGTTCTGCTGCGAGATGGCGGCCTGGGCGCTCTTGACGTCGGTGCCCGAGAGCTCGGCCGGGCCGAGGATGTACTTCTCGGAACCGTCCTCACTGCACGCCACGACCGGGTCGGTGGGCTTGGCACCGAGACTGGCGTTGGTACGCCCGGCCTTGGTGGTGCAGTCGAGCGCCGTGAACTCCTTCTGCAGCTTGGCAGCCGTGGCGGCTTCGGCCGCCGAGGCGCTGGAGCTGGCCGAAGGGGTCGGCGTGGGAGAGGCGTCCGCCTTCAGACCGTCGGTGACCGCACGGCCCTGAGGCGTCGAGGAGCCCGTCGGGGTCGGCGAAGCCGTGGTCTTGGCGGTGGACTTGCCGCTCGGTGTGGCGCTCGGCGAGGGCGTTGCGGACGGGTTGGCCGTCGGGGATCCGGCACCCGTGGTCAGCACCTGGCGGAAGTAGAGCTGGGCGGTGGTGCCGACCTGCTCCTTGGCCTCTTCCGAGTTCGTCCCCTTGGGGATGTTCACGATGATGTTGTCCGACCCCTGGGTCTGGACCTCGGCCTCGGAAACGCCCATGCCGTTGACGCGGCGGTCAATGATGTTGACCGCGGTGTCCATGTTGGTCTTGTTGACCGCGTTCGGCTTGCCCGGCTCGCTCTTGGCCTTGAGCGTGATGCTCGTGCCACCGGCCAGGTCGATGCCCAGACGGGGCGTGGTGTGCCCGCCGAGGAACATCCCTCCGCCCAGCGCGACCATGGCGATCAGGATCAGGAGCAGGGAACGTCCCGGCTTGCTCTGAGCCCCCGCCGGCCTTCGGCCCTTGTTCGGTGCTGCCACCTTGTCGATTCTCCCTGTCCTACCGCCCTGCGCCGGGTGTGCGCTGTGAGCGGCCACGAAGTGTAGAGGGGTCCTGCCCCCGCAGAAGTCGTACGAGCCGGGGACCGGGTGCGCCGATGAGCGCGGTCCGGTCCCCGTACGTGACTACTTCGCGTCGCTCTCGCCGTCGGTCTTGTCGTCCTTCGGCGCGGCCTCGGCCTCGTCCGCCGTGTCGTCCGCGGCGTCCTTCTTGCCCAGGTCGATCTTGGCGTCGTCCGCCGCGTCGTCGGACCCGGTCAGCGAGGAGGCGTCGTCCGGCACGATGGCGGCTTCCTCTTCCCCGTGGACGATGCGGTTGTACTCCTCGTCCACGAGGACGGCGCCGATGGCGTTCTTGGCGTAGATGGCGTGGACGCCGGGAGCGACCTCGAGGGTCACCGTCTCGTCGTGGATCTCCTTGACGGTGGCGTACATGCCCCCGATCGTGCGGACGCCGGTGCCGGGCTGCATCTCATTGCGCATCGACGCGGCCGCCTGCTGCTTCTTCTTGGCGGAGCGGGTCATCAGGAACATCGCCCCGATGAGCACAATGAAGGGGAGGAGAGTGATGGGACTCACGGGACGGACTTCCTTCGCACGACCGCGCTGGTGAGCGGCCTGATCTACGGGGGTGGGCACGTCGGCCTGGAAGGGCGACGTCGGCGGAGTCTAAGCGAGTCCGCATCATTGGAACAACGCCCAGCATGGCACTGCCGTTCCTGACCCCGCGACCCTCCGCGCCGTTACGCCTGGAACAGACCGCTTTGTCCGTTATTTGCCCCGGTCTGCTGCGGCGGTACGAGGCCGAGATGGGCCCAGGCAGCGGGCGTCGCCACCCGTCCCCGCGGAGTGCGCGCCAGCAGCCCCTCCCGTACCAGGAAGGGCTCGGCGACCTCCTCGACCGTCTCGCGCTCCTCCCCCACCGCCACCGCCAGGGTGGAAAGGCCCACCGGGCCTCCGCCGAAGAGCTTGAGCAGGGCCTGCAGGACGGCCCGGTCCAGGCGGTCGAGGCCGCGGGCATCGACCTCGTAGACCGCAAGGGCCGAGCCTGCGACCTCGCGGGTGATGCTGCCGTCGCCCTTGACCTGGGCGTAGTCGCGGACGCGGCGCAGCAGGCGGTTGGCGATGCGGGGCGTGCCGCGGGAGCGGCCCGCGATCTCGGCCGCGCCCTCGGTGTCGATCTCCACGTCGAGCAGGCGGGCGGAGCGGTGGATGACGCGCTCCAGCTCGGCCGGTTCGTAGAACTCCATGTGGCCGGTGAAGCCGAAGCGGTCGCGCAGCGGGGGCGGCAGGAGTCCGGCCCTGGTGGTCGCGCCGACCAGGGTGAAAGGCGGCAGCTCCAGGGGGATGGCGGTGGCGCCGGGGCCCTTGCCGACGATGACGTCGACCCGGAAGTCCTCCATCGCCATGTAGAGCATCTCCTCGGCGGGGCGCGACATCCGGTGGATCTCGTCCAGGAAGAGGACCTCGCCCTCCTGGAGGGAGGAGAGGATCGCCGCCAGGTCGCCGGCGTGCTGGATGGCGGGGCCCGAGGTGATGCGGATCGGCGCTCCCATCTCGGCGGCGATGATCATCGAGAGGGTGGTCTTGCCGAGGCCCGGAGCGCCGGAGAGCAGGACATGGTCGGCGGTCGCACCGCGCTGCCTGGCGGCGCGCAGAACGAGGTCGAGCTGCTGCCTGACCTTCTCCTGGCCGACGAACTCGTCGAGGTCCTTGGGACGCAGCGCGGCCTCGACCGCCTGGTCCTCACCGTCGGCCGAGGAATCCACCAGTCGTTCGTCGGGCTCGGCACCGGTCGTCTCGTCCCAGTTCACTGAGATCCTCCTCGCGCGTGCGATCCCGTCGCCTGGCGTGACCTGCTGGTCCGGACGGGGATCCGGGGGTCGTCCCCGGGGGAATGCAGCATGTGGCGGGTCTCTCGATCAGCGGGCGCGGTTGAGGGTCTGCAGGGCTGCCTTGAGGAGCGCGCCCACGTTCGGCTCGGCCGTGGCCTCGGCCTGCGGGGTGACGGCGGTGACGGCCTCTTCCGCGTCACGGGGTGCGTAACCGAGGCCGACCAGCGCGGAGTGCAACTGCTCGCTCCAGGGGGCCGGTCCCGATGCCGTGCGCTGGGCGGCGAGGTGGGCGCCCGTGCCGAGGGGGGCGCCCAGGCGGTCCTTGAGCTCCAGGAGGAGCTTCTGCGCACCTTTCTTGCCGATGCCGGGGACCGCGGTCAGCGACTTCTCGTCTGCGGTGGAGACCGCCAGGCGCAGCGCGTCCGGGGAGTGCACGGCGAGCATCGCCTGGGCGAGGCGCGGGCCGACGCCGCTGGCGGTCTGGAGGAGCTCGAAGGTCTGGCGCTCGTCGTCGTCGACGAAGCCGTACAGGGTGAGCGAGTCCTCCCGTACGACCAGGGAGGTCGCGAGCTTGGCCTCCTGGCCGAGGCGCAGGGTGGAGAGCGTGTTCGGGGTGCACTGGACGGCCATCCCGACTCCGCCCACCTCCAGGACGGCGGTGGTCGGGGCCAGGGCGGCCACCGGGCCTGTGACGAAGGCGATCATGCGGTACGGCCTTTCGTTGCCTGCGCCGTGCGGTGGGCGGCGACGGCCTGCTGGAGTCGGTTCTGGGCGGGAGCGCGCCAGATGTGGCAGATGGCGAGCGCGAGCGCGTCGGCGGCGTCGGCCGGTTTCGGCGGGGCGTCGAGCCGCAGCAGCCGGGTCACCATCGCGCCCACCTGCGCCTTGTCGGCGCGGCCGCTGCCCGAGACCGCGGCCTTGACCTCGCTGGGCGTGTGCAGGGCGACAGGGAGCCCTCGGCGGGCCGCGCAGAGCATGGCCACGGCGCTCGCCTGGGCGGTCCCCATCACCGTACTGACGTTGTGCTGGCTGAACACCCGCTCCACAGCCACGACTTCGGGCCGGTAGGTGTCCAGCCACTCCTCGATGCCGCGCTCGATGGCGACGAGGCGCTGGCCCAACTCGGCGTCCGCCGGGGTCCGTACGACACCGACACCGAGCATCGTCAGGGGCCGCCCCGCGACACCTTCGACCACTCCGACACCGCACCGGGTCAGTCCCGGGTCCACGCCCAGCACCCGCATCCGCCTTGCCCGCCCCTCACTCGATCGTCTGTTTGTGCAGGGTATCGGGGACCTCTGACAAAACGACAAAGCTGCGGGCCGACAGGGTGTGTCCCGTCGGCCCGCAGCGTGAGATGCGTGAACGCCCGTCAGGCGTCGACCTTCTCCATGACCTCGTCGGAGACGTCGAAGTTGGCGAAGACGTTCTGTACGTCGTCGCTGTCCTCGAGCGCGTCGATCAGCTTGAAGATCTTGCGTGCGCCCTCTTCGTCGAGCTCGACCTGCATGGTCGGGACGAAGTTGGCGTCGGCCGAGTCGTAGTCGATACCGGCGTCCTGGAGCGCGGTGCGGACCGCGACCATGTCCGTGGCCTCGCTGATGACCTCGAAGGACTCACCGTGGTCGTTGACCTCCTCGGCGCCCGCGTCCAGGACCGCACCCAGGACGTCGTCCTCGGAGAGCTCGCCCTTGGGGACGATGACGACGCCCTTGCGGTTGAAGAGGTAGGAGACCGAACCGGGGTCGGCCATCGAGCCGCCGTTGCGGGTCATCGCGACCCGGACGTCGGACGCGGCGCGGTTGCGGTTGTCGGTGAGGCACTCGATGAGCACCGCGACACCGTTCGGACCGTAGCCCTCGTACATGATCGTCTCGTAGTCGGCGCCGCCGGCCTCGAGACCGCCACCGCGCTTGACCGCGGAGTCGATGTTCTTGTTCGGGACCGAGCTCTTCTTCGCCTTCTGGATGGCGTCGACGAGCGTCGGGTTCCCGTCGAGGTCGATACCGCCCGAGCGCGCCGCGACCTCGATGTTCTTGATCAGCTTCGCGAAGAGCTTGCCGCGCTTGGCGTCGACCACGGCCTTCTTGTGCTTCGTCGTAGCCCATTTAGAGTGGCCGGACATCTGCCTGTCTCCTTCGCGTAACCGTCTTCTGTACGAACGCCTGAGATCCTACCGGGACTCCGTCACAGGGCGGCGCGCACCATGTCCGCGAAGTACTGGTGCAGCCGGTGGTCGCCGGTCAGTTCGGGGTGGAACGACGTTGCGAGGGCGTTCTTCTGCCGTACTGCCACGATATGACCGCCGTGCTCGGCGAGCACGGACACTTCGGCGCCGACCGACTCGACCCACGGGGCGCGGATGAAGACGCCTTCCACGGGGCCCCCGTCGATCGCCTCGATGGCCACGGCCGCCTCGAACGACTCGTTCTGCCGGCCGAAGGCGTTGCGGCGGACGATCATGTCGATGCCGCCGATGGTCTCCTGGCCCGAGCGCGGGTCGAGGATCTTGTCGGCGAGCAGGATCAGTCCGGCGCAGGTGCCGTAGACCGGCATTCCCGCACGTACCCGCTCACGCAGCGGTCCGAGCATGCCGAAAAGCACGGCCAGCTTGGACATCGTGGTGGACTCGCCGCCGGGGATGACCAGACCGTCGACCTCGGCGAGCTCCTCGGGGCGCCGGACCGGCCTGGCCACGGTGTCCGCCGCGGCCAGGGCGATCAGGTGCTCCCGTACGTCGCCCTGGAGAGCCAGGACGCCGATCACGGGGGTGTTCGTCATGAGGGACTACCAGCCGCGGTTGGCGTAGCGCTCGGCCTCGGGGAGGGTGTCGCAGTTGATGCCGACCATGGCCTCGCCCAGGTTGCGGGAAGCGTCCGCGATGATCTTGGGGTCGTCGTAGAAGGTGGTCGCCTTCACGATGGCGGCGGCGCGCTTGGCCGGGTCGCCCGACTTGAAGATGCCGGAGCCGACGAAGACGCCCTCGGCGCCGAGCTGGCGCATCAGCGCGGCGTCGGCGGGGGTGGCGACGCCGCCCGCGGAGAAGAGGACGACCGGAAGCTTTCCGAGCTCGGCGACCTCCTTGACCAGCTCGTAGGGGGCGCGCAGGTCCTTGGCGGCCGCGTACAGCTCGTTGTTGTCGTAGCCGCGCAGACGGGCGATCTCGTTCTTGATCTGGCGCAGGTGCCGGACGGCCTCGACGACGTTGCCCGTACCGGCCTCGCCCTTGGAGCGGATCATGGCCGCGCCCTCGGCGATGCGGCGCAGGGCCTCGCCCAGGTTGGTGGCGCCGCAGACGAAGGGGGTGGTGAAGGCGAACTTGTCGCTGTGGTTGACCTCGTCGGCCGGGGTGAGGACCTCGGACTCGTCGATGTAGTCCACGCCGAGCGACTGCAGGACCTGGGCCTCGACGAAGTGGCCGATGCGGGACTTGGCCATGACGGGGATGGAGACGGCCTCGATGATCTCTTCGATCATGTTCGGGTCGGACATCCGGGCCACTCCGCCGTCCTTGCGGATGTCGGCGGGGACCCGCTCCAGGGCCATGACGGCCACGGCGCCCGCGTCCTCGGCGATCTTCGCCTGCTCGGCGTTGACCACGTCCATGATCACGCCGCCCTTGAGCTGCTCGGCCATGCCGCGCTTGACGCGTGCGGTGCCGGTCGCGGGGGTTTGGGGGGTGGTGGGAAGCGTGCTCACGGAAATGACCTCACTCGGTGAAGAGGGTTCTTGCATCACCGAGGAAACGCCCTGCGACCAGTCCACAGCAAGGGCCAATGGACAGCCGGTGGATCGTTTTGGTCCCTCTCCGTCCTCGGTTACGTTCCCGGGCGGTCGGCCAGCGCCACCGGCGGCTCGTCGTCCATCTCGAAGGCGAGGGGGAACGGCGCGTGTCCGGCGAGGCGGAACCAGCGGACCTTGCGGTGGCCGCGCAGGGCGCGCGCGGCCCGTACCGCGTCGTTGTGGAAGCGGCGGGCCATCGGCACGCGCCGTACGGCCGCTGCCAGTTCGTCCGCGGCCTCCTCGCCGCCAGGCGCCTCACGTACGACGTCGACCTGCGCCTGCTCGCCGAAGACGGCCCGCAGCGCCTGGCTGAGCTCGCTCTCGGTGACCTCCCGGTGGTCCTCCTCGGCCTGCCGGGCGGCGTGCGCGGCCTGGTAGAGGACGATCGACGCGGCGGGGTCGAGGACGCCGGAGGTGGCCAGCTCCTGGGTGACCGAGGCGCGGCGCAGGAGTTGGGCGTCGAGTGCGGCGCGGGCGGCGTCGATCCGGGTGTGCAGCCGGTCGAGCCGACCCGCTGTCCAGCTCAGGTACAGGGCGATCGCGACGAGGCCGACGGCGATCCAGATGAGGGTTACGGTCACGGGCGGCAAGGCTACCCGTCACCGTGCCCCGATCAGGCAGCGACCGCGCTCACCGCACGGCCCGCACCTCAGTCCCTGGCGAGCCCGAACCGGGCGCGCAGGCTGACCCGTTCGTCGGTGGCCACCGATGCCGCGCCGTCCGTCACCGTCTCGTAGACCGAAAGGATGTCCGCGCCGACGGTCGCCCAGTCGAAGCGGCGTACATGCGCGCTCCCCCGCTCGCTCAGCTCCGCCCGCCGCTCCTCGTCGCCGAGAAGCCGTACCGCCGCCTTCGCCAGCGCGTCGGCGTCCTCGTTGGCGAAGAGCTCGCCCGCGGCTCCTTGGTCCAGGACCTGCGCGAAGGCGTCCAGATCGCTGGCGAGCACCGGGGCGCCCGCGGACATCGCTTCGACCAGGATGATCCCGAAGCTCTCGCCGCCGGTGTTGGGGGCGACGTAGAGGTCGACGCTGCGCAGCAGCCGCGCCTTGTCCTCGTCGCTCACCATGCCGAGGAACTCGACGCGCTCGCGCATCTCCTTGGGCAGCGAGGCGACCGCCTCCTCCTCGTCACCGCGGCCGGCGACGAGGAGACGGGTGTCTGGGCATTCGGCGAGGATCTTGGGGAGAGCCGCCATCAGGACGGGAAGTCCCTTGCGGGGCTCGTCGATCCGGCCGATGAAACCGATCGTGCCGCCCTGCCACTCGGACTTGGGCTCCGCCTTGTCAAAAAAGCCGACGTCGACACCGTTGGGGATGACCACCGCGTCGCCGCCCAGGTGCTCGACGAGGGTGCGGCGCGCGTACTCGCTGACCGCGATGCGCGCGCTGATCTTCTCCAGCGCGGGCTGCAGGATCGGGTACGCGGCGATCATCGCCCGGGAGCGCGGGTTGGAGGTGTGGAAGGTGGCGACGATCGGGCCCTGTGCGGCCCAGCACGTCAGCAGGCCCAGCGAGGGCGACGCGGGCTCATGGATGTGGATCACGTCGAAGGTGCCGTCGTGCAGCCAGCGCCGCACCCGGGCGGCCGACAGGAAGCCGAAGTTGAGCCGGGCGACCGAGCCGTTGTACGGCACGGGGACGGCACGGCCCGCGGAAACGACGTACGGCGGAAGCGGCGTCTCGTCGTCCGCGGGGGCCAGCACCGAGACCTGGTGGCCGAGCCGGATCAGGTGGTCGGCGAGGTCGCGGATGTGGAACTGGACTCCACCGGGGACGTCCCAGGAGTACGGGCAGACGATGCCGATCTTCACTGAGACTCCTGGCGGGGCTCTAGGTCGGCGAGCCAGAGGCGCTGCAGCATGTGCCAGTCCTCCGGGTGCTCGGCGATTCCGGTGGCGAAGGCATCGGCCAGCGCCTGCGTCATCGAAGACGTCTTCTCGGCCCGTGTACCTGTCTCGGGCACATCGAGGGGCGGATGGATCCGGCCCTGCATTATGGCCGAGCCGTCGTACCAGAGCGTTACGGGAAGAAGCAGCGCCCCCGTCTGCTGCGCCAGCATCGCGGGCCCCGCGGGCATCCGTGTCGCCTCGCCGAAGAACTTCACCTCGACTCCGGAGGCGGAGAGGTCGCGGTCGGCCACCAGGCAGACCAGGCCGCCGGCGCGAAGCCGCCGCGCCAGGGTCCCGAAGGCCGAGCCGCCGGTGTGCGGCAGAACCTCCATGCCCAGGCCTTCGCGGTACGCGACGAAGCGGTCGTACAGCGTCTCGGGCTTGAGCCGCTCGGCGACCGTGGTGAAGGGGACCTCGAGCTTGGTGGTGACCCAGGCACCCGCGAGGTCGTAGTTGCCCATGTGCGGCAGGGCGAGGACCACACCGCGACCGGCGGCGAGGCCGTCGGTCAGGTGGTGGGCGCCTTTGACGGCGAAACCGTTCTTCACGCGCTCGGCGCTCCACGCGGGCAGCCGGAAGGACTCCATCCAGTACCGCATGTACGAGCGCATGCCGGCCTGGGACAGCTCAGCCAGCCGGGCGGGAGAGGCGTCGGGCACGACCCGGGCCAGGTTCGACTCCAGCCGCAGCACGCTCTTGCCGCGCCGCTTCCAGACCAGATCGGCGATGCGCCGGCCGAGGCCCGCGGCCACCGGCTCGGGCAGCTTCTTGACGCCGGCCCAGCCCAGTCCGTACAGCGCGTCGGTCAGCTTCTCCTTCACGCCGTCTCGCTCTCCTGCGCCGCGGCAGCTGCTGCTGCGGCGTCGGCCTCGGCGGACTCCCGGCGTACGGTCACCACCCGCTGCGCCAGGGTGATCGCGCTGCCCACGGCCACGATCCACAGCGCGATCGGCAGCAGGATCTGGATGCCGGGGACGCCGAAGGCGTGCAGTCCGGCGAGACCGGCGGCGACCAGCGAGATGACGAGGCGCTCGGCCCGCTCGATCAGGCCGTTGACGGCGACCGGCAGGCCGATCGATTCTCCGCGCGCCTTGGTGTACGAGACGACCTGGCCGCTCGCCAGGCAGAAGATCGCGACGGCGCACAGCACGTTGTTGTCGCCGTTGCCCGCGTACCAGAGCGCGAATCCGCCGAAGATCGCCCCGTCCGCGACCCGGTCGAGGGTCGAGTCGAGGAACGCGCCCCACCGGCTGGAGATCCCGGCCTGGCGTGCCATGTTGCCGTCGACGAGGTCGGAGAAGACGAAGAGGGTGATGACGATCGTGCCCCAGAAGAACTCTCCACGGGGGAAGAAGACCAGCGCACCTGCCATCACTCCGGCCGTGCCGATGAGCGTGACCGCGTCGGGGCTGACCCCACGGCGGAGCAGAAATGCGGCGAACGGCGTGAGGACACGCGTGAAGAATGCACGCGCGTACTTGTTCAGCATGGCCTTCCCGAGGGGTCGGATGGCCGCGCGGCCCTGCTGGCCACCGGCGGGCCCATCGTAGCCAGGACCGCCGGGGTCCACCGCCGGGCACCCTTCCTCCGCGCGGCTCGGTACGACGTATGGACGCAGCGTGACCGGAGTGGAAAGCTCGGATAACCGCGGGCGTCACCGGTGCCGCCACGCACTGCGGCCCCCTTGTGTCCGCGCCCTGACTCCTCACCGTGCAACAACCCGGGAGGCAAGAATCATGGGCGACAAGGCAAACGCACACCCCGGAGCCGCCGGCAGGGCAGCTACGGCCGACCGTCCCGCATCCGTACGGAATGTGGTGCTGGTCGGCCACAGCGGTTCGGGCAAGACCACGCTGATCGAGGCCCTCGCGCTGACCGCCGGAGCGGTCAACAGAGCGGGCCGCGTCGAGGACGGGCAGACCGTCTCCGACTACGACGAGATCGAGCACCGCCAGCAGCGTTCCGTACAGCTCTCGCTCGTCCCGGTCGAATGGGGCGGGATAAAGATCAATCTCCTGGACACACCCGGCTATGCCGATTTCGTCGGTGAGCTGAGGGCCGGTCTGCGGGCGGCGGACGCGGCCCTCTTCGTCGTATCGGCCGCCCAGGAGGCCAACAGCGTCGCCGCGACGACCCGCATGGTGTGGGACGAGTGCGCGGCCGTCGGGATGCCGCGGGCGATCGTGGTGACCCATCTCGACACGGCGCGCACCGGCTACGACGAGATGACCCGGCTCTGTGGCCGGATCTTCGGCGGCGACGACCCGGACGCCGTGCTCCCCCTCTATCTGCCGCTGTACGGACCGCAGACGCCCGACGGGCACGCCCCGGTGACCGGGCTGATCGGGCTGCTGACCCAGCGGCTCTTCGACTACCGCTCGGGCGTACGCAAGGAAGTCCCGCCCGGGGACGAGCAGTTACCGCTGATCGAGGAGGCCCGCAACCGGCTCATCGAGGGGATCATCGCGGAGAGCGAGGACGAGTCCCTCATGGACCGCTATCTCGACGGCGACGAGATAGACGTCAAGACGCTCGTCGACGACCTGGAACGGGCCGTGGCACGCGGCACCTTCCACCCCGTCCTCACCGCGGCCCCGGCAGCCGAAGGCGCCACCCAGGGCCTCGGCACGGTCGAACTCCTGGAACTGATCACCGGCGGCTTCCCCACTCCCCCCGAGCGCGAGACCCCCCGGGTCACCACCCCCCAGGGCGGCTCACGCCCCGAGGTGACGTGCGATCCGGGCGGGCCGCTGGTGGCCGAGGTGATCAAGACCGCTTCGGATCCTTACGTAGGACGCATCTCGCTGGTACGGGTATTCTCCGGCACTCTGCGCCCGGACGAGACGGTCCATGTCTGCGGGCACGGGCTGCGGGACCGGGATCAGGCCCAGGAAAATCATGACCGCCACGACGCCGACGAGCGGATCGGCGCCCTCTCCTCCCCCTTCGGCAAGCAGCAGCGGACGATGTCGCAGGTCATCGCGGGGGACATCGCCTGCGTCGCCAAACTGACTCGCGCGGAGACGGGCGACACGCTCTCGGGCCGGGACGACCCCGTGCTGATGGAGCCCTGGGTGATGCCCGACCCGCTGCTTCCGCTGGCCATCGAGGCGCACAGCAAGGCGGACGAGGACAAGCTCTCGCAGGGCCTTTCCCGGCTGGTCGCCGAGGATCCGACGATGCGGCTCGAACAGAACCCGGACACCCGGCAACTGGTCCTCTGGTGCCTCGGCGAGGCGCACAAGGACGTGGCGCTGGAGCGGCTGCGCAGCCGTTACGGGGTGCAGGTCGACGCCGTGCCCCACAAGGTGTCGCTGCGGGAGACCTTCGGGGCCAGGTCCACCGGGCGCGGCCGGCACGTCAAACAGTCCGGCGGCCACGGCCAGTTCGCGATCTGCGAGATCGAGGTGGCCCCGCTCCCCCCGGGCACCGGCATCGAGTTCGTCGACAAGGTGGTGGGCGGTTCGGTTCCCCGGCAGTTCATTCCGTCCGTCGAGAAAGGGGTACGCGCCCAGGCCGCGCGCGGAGTGGCGGCGGGGCATCCGCTCGTGGACGTACGGATCACCCTGCTCGACGGGAAGGCGCACTCGGTGGACTCCTCCGACGCGGCTTTCCAGACGGCGGGAGCCCTGGCGCTGCGCGAGGCGGCCGTGGACGCCCGGATCGATCTCCTCGAACCGGTGGCCGAGGTGCAGGTGCTGGTCGCCGACGACTACGTGGGCCCGGTCATGAGCGATCTCTCCGGGCGCCGGGGCAGGGTGGTCGGCACCGAACAGGCGGGTCCTGGCCGCACGCTGGTGCGGGCGGAGGTCCCCGAGATCGAGATCGGGCGGTACGCCGTCGACCTGAGGTCGATCTCGCACGGCACGGGCCGCTTCAGCCGCTCGTACGCCCGCCATGAACCGATGCCTCCCCAACTGTCCGACAAACTACGCGAACAGGCGGAATCCGGCACGTAGTTGAGAGGTCACTCGCGATGCCGTCCGCCCAAATCGCTTGCGGTGGGCGGCATTCCGCTGTCCCCTGACGGAGAGTGGACAGCACGGATACGCTGTGATCCCAGCTCAGAAGGTGTGCAGGGTGCGGTAGTTGGGCACAGGCCGCAACAGCGGTTGCGTGCGGCGATGGGGGCAGCGATGGCGGACGACGTATTCGACTTCATTCCCGGGGCCCAGATCCCGCTCCAGGGATCTGCGGGCCAGACCGCGGCGACCCATGCCCTGGCTTCGGCCGCGTACCGCGACAGCGACGTGCACACGATCCTCGAGGCCAACAGCGAGTGGCACGAATCCAAGGTGAAGGAAGGCAAGTTCAAGCTCCTCGAGCCCGACCTCGGTGAGGCCTTCTCGCGGTCCGTCCAGGTGCGGATGCTCGGCGGCGCCCGCAAGGCGCTCATCCAGTCCTTCGGCACCGAACCGCAGACCGTGGTCGAGCACTGCCTCGCGGCGACCCGTATCCGCAAGGAGCGGGACACCCGCCTCACGATCGTGATGGTCGTCTTCGGGCTGATCTTCCTCCCCGGACTGCTGCTCTGGCTGGGCGTGTTCGCGCTGCGGCGCGCCCTCAAGGACTCCAAGGACAGGCGCACGGGCGCCCTGGGGACCGCGCTGCTGATAGCCGCCGGCGGACTGGCCGTGCTTTTCCTGCTGAAGCTGCCGTTCAGCGGTCTGCCGGCGCTCTATCTGCGCGCGATGATCGTCGCGCCGGTCATCGGCTGGCTCTGGGCCAAGCAGATCTGCGAGAAGACCGCCAAGGACCTGCGGGCCCGCTGGACGAACCTCCTCTCGGGCGGCGGCGTCGGCGCCAAGATCCCCGAGGCCGTACCGCGCAATCCGACCGAGACCGCGGCCGAGCAACTGCGCCAGAACCTCGCCAAGCTCACCGCCGAGCAGCAGTCCAACGCGGTCTTCTACGCGGGCCCCAAGGGAATCCTGGGCATGGGTACGCGCTGGGGCAGCTGGCAGCTCGCCGAGGAACTGGTCCCCCGCGACAAGGACACCGAGATCCACGGCTTCCGCAGCTGGGACGTGATCCGCGCGATCCACGACCGGGTCAAGCTCCTGGAGCGCAGCCCGCTGCACACCAACGGCTTCCCGACCCCCGACGTCAAGCACTGGATCGTCTCCCCGGTCGGCGAGAACGCCAAGGAGGTCAGCCGTCCCACCGGCACCGACGTGGACGCCTTCCAGATCAAGGGCCACGAGATACAGCGCATCTGCAACGAGCAGCAGTTCGGTGCCGGCAACCGCCACTACCTGGGCGTCCAGTTCACGCTCTGGGACGGCCAGTTGGTCATCACGATGCTGATCACCGTCACCGTGCTCCACGAGACGCTGCGCATCGAGGTCACCGGCCATGCGCTGGGCCCGGTGCACTCCCTGTTCACCAGCAAGCCCAAGCCCAAGACCGTCGAGGTCAGCGGGACGGTCAAGTTCTGGGAGACGCACGAGCGGGAGCTGTCGCTGATAGCGGCCGACGACGTCGTACGCATCGCCCTGCGCGCCCCGCTGACGTGGTTCCCCGGCCTCCTCGACTGGGCAGGCGGCAAGCTCGTCCTGCCCGAGCCCTTCGGGGTGCGGCACGCCTGGGCCGAGAAGCCCTGGCGCCACCGCTTCATGGCCGACGACGCGATGCGCGCGGCCACCCCCGTACTGCGCGCGGTGCACGCGGCCGCGATGCGCGTGCTGGACGAGCACGGTGTGGACACCGAGCGCTTCGGCAACCGCTCGGTGATACTGAGCGGCCTCGTCCAGGACCCGGCGCCGCGCAAGGCGGACGTATACGACGCGTGAGTGCTACGCCGACGCCGGTGCGGGCCAGGCGTCGGCGAGCATCTTCCGTGTGTCGGCGAGGAGTTGGGGCAGCACCTTGGTGTGTCCCACGACCGGCATGAAGTTGGTGTCGCCACCCCAGCGCGGCACGATGTGCTGGTGCAGGTGGGCGGCGATACCGGCGCCCGCCGCGACACCCTGGTTGATGCCGATGTTGAAGCCGTGCGCCCCCGAGGCGGCGCGCAGCGCGACCATCGCCCGCTTGGTGAACACCGCGAGTTCGGCGGTCTCCGCGTCGTCGAGGTCGGTGTAGTCGGCGACGTGCCGGTAGGGCAGCACCATCAGGTGGCCGCCGTTGTACGGGTAGAGGTTGAGGATCGCGAAGACGCTCGCGCCCCGCGCGACGATCAGCGCGTCCTCGTCGCTGCGGCCCGGTGCGGAACAGAACGGACAGCCGTCGTCGGCGCCGGGCCCGGTGGGCTTGTTCTCGCCCTGGATGTACGCCATCCGATGCGGCGTCCACAGGCGCCCGAATCCGTCCGGCTCGCCCACCGGTCCGATCTGCTGCTCCGGCTCACTCGTCATGTTGTGCAGCATATGGCTTCCCCCGTTCGCGACGTGTCGCCGGGGCGCACCGGCCCGCACTGCGGCGATGCTGACCCGATGGACGTCCCTGATTCCGCCCGTACGGCCCGGCTGGACCGCTGGGAGCAGCGCATGGAGGTGCCGCTGTTCGTCGCGTCGCTCCTCTTTCTGGGCTGCTACGCCTTCCACGTGCTGGCCGATGGGACCCGTCCGTTCTGGCACGACCTCACGCTGGCCGTGACCCTGGCGACCTGGGTGCTGTTCGCGGCGGACTACGCGGTACGCCTGGTGCTCAGCGGGCAGCGACTGCGCTTCCTGCGTACGCACTGGCTGGACACGGCTGTGGTCGTCCTGCCCCTGCTGCGCCCACTGCGGATGGTGAAGGTCTACACGGCCCTGCAGAAGCGGCGCGGGGAGCCGCGGCTGAGCCTGCACGTCCGCGTCATGACGTACGCGGGCCTGACCGCCGGGCTGCTCGGCTTCGCCGGCGCGCTCACCGTCTGGCAGTCGGAGCGCTCCGCACCCGACGCGACGATCCGCAGCTTCGGGGACGCGGTGTGGTGGACCTGCGCCACGCTCACGACCGTCGGATTCGGCGACGTGACACCGGTGACGCCCTGGGGGCGTACGGTCGCCGTCGCCATGATGGCGTGCGGGCTCGCGCTGCTCGGTGCGGTCACCGGGTCCTTCTCGTCCTGGCTGCTGCAGGTCTTCGACCGCGAGGACGAGGAGACGGAAAGGCCCCCGGGGAGCTGATCGCTCCCCGGGGGCCCGCCGTCGCACATCAGACCTGGACGCGGTCCTCGACGACCTTCACCAGCTTGGCGATGGCGTCCTCGACCGGGATGCCGTTCTCCTGCGAACCGTCGCGGTAGCGGAAGGAGACCGCGCCGGCCTCCATGTCCTCGTCGCCCGCGATGATCATGAACGGAACCTTGGCCTTCTGGTGGTTCCTGATCTTCTTCTGCATACGGTCGGACGAGGAGTCCACCTCCACCCGCAGCCCCTTGGCCTTCGCCTGGTCGGCGAACTCCTGGAGGTAGGGGATGTGGGCGTCGCCGATCGGGATGCCGACCGCCTGGACCGGGGCCAGCCAGGCCGGGAAGGCGCCCGCGTAGTGCTCGAGGAGCACGCCGAAGAACCGCTCGATGGAGCCGAACAGCGCACGGTGCAGCATGACGGGCTGCTGGCGCGAACCGTCCGCCGAGGTGTACTCCAGGCCGAACCGCTTGGGCTGGTTGAAGTCGACCTGGAGGGTCGACATCTGCCAGGACCGGCCGATCGCGTCGCGCACCTGCACCGAGATCTTCGGGCCGTAGTACGCGGCGCCGCCCGGGTCGGCGACCAGCGGCAGACCCTGCTTCTCGGCGGCCTGGCGCAGCGCCTCGGTGGCCTCCGCCCAGTCCTCGTCCGTCCCGATGAACTTGTCGGAGTCGTCGCGGGTGGAGAGCTCCAGCTCGAACTTGTCCAGGCCGTAGTCGCGCAGCAGGTCGAGCACGAAGGTCAGGAGCGTGTCGAGCTCGTCCGCCATCTGCTCCTTGGTGCAGTAGATGTGCGCGTCGTCCTGGGTGAAGCCGCGCGAGCGGGTCAGGCCGTGCACGACGCCGGACTTCTCGTAGCGGTAGACCGTGCCGAACTCGAAGAGCCGCAGCGGCAGTTCACGGTAGGAACGCCCGCGGGACTTGAAGATCAGGTTGTGCATCGGGCAGTTCATCGCCTTGAGGCGGTAGTTCTGTCCGTCGAACTCGATCGGCGGGAACATGCCCTCCGCGTAGTGCGGCAGGTGCCCCGAGGTCTCGAAGAGGTGCTCCTTCGAGATGTGCGGGGTGTTCACGAACTCGTACCCGGCGTCCTCGTGACGGCGCCGCGAGTAGTTCTCCATCTCCTTGCGGACGATGCCGCCCTTGGGGTGGAAGACCGCGAGGCCGGGGCCCAGCTCGTCGGGGAAGGAGAACAGGTCCAGCTCGGCACCGAGCTTGCGGTGGTCGCGCTTCTCGGCCTCGACGAGGAAGTCGAGATACGCCTTGAGCTCGTCCTTGGTCGGCCACGCGGTGCCGTAGATCCGCTGGAGCTGCGGGTTCTTCTCGCTGCCGCGCCAGTACGCAGCCGCCGAGCGCATCAGCTTGAAGGCCGGGATGTTGCGGGTGGTGGGCAGGTGCGGGCCCCGGCAGAGGTCCTTCCAGCACAGGTCGCCGGTCTTGGCGTCGAGGTTGTCGTAGATGGTCAGCTCTCCGCCGCCCACCTCCGCGTCCGCGCCGTCGGCGGCCTGGGCCGCGTTGCCCTTGAGGCCGATGAGCTCCAGCTTGTACGGCTCGTCCGCGAGCTCCTCGCGGGCCGCCTCGTCGGTGGTGATGCGGCGGGAGAAGCGCTGGCCGCGCTTCTGGATCTCCTGCATCTTCTTCTCGACGGCCTTGATGTCCTCGGGGGTGAACGGCTTCTCGACGTCGAAGTCGTAGTAGAAGCCGTCCTTGATGGGCGGACCGATGCCCAGCTTCGCCTCGGGGAAGAGCTCCTGGACCGCCTGCGCCATCACATGCGCGGTGGAGTGGCGCAGGATGTTCAGGCCGTCCTCGGAGGTGATCTCGACGGGCTCGACCTCGTCGCCGTCGGCCACGGCGTAGCTGAGGTCCTTCAGCTCGCCGGCCACCCGGGCGGCCACGATGGTGCGCTCGCCGGGGAAGAGCTCCGCTGCCGTAGTGCCCGTCGTCACCACGCGCTCTTCCCGCTCGGAATCGCGATGGATGAACACACGGACGTCTGACACCGGTCTCTCCTGACTGAGGGGGTCGCGCAGCATTTCGCTGCGTACGCCCCGCAGCTTACCGAGCCTGCCGGGCCCGACGCGAAACGGTTTGCCGCAGCCCCGGCTCCGGCCCCTGGTCCTCAGTCCTCGCCGCTGCACGCCTCCTCGAAGAAGTCGAGGTTCTCGTGCAGCGACTTCATCAGCCGGTCGCGTTCCGCCTCGTCCACCTGTACGGGCACGACGCCGTCCGCCCCGGTCAGCCTGCGGAATCCGCCCCGGCTCTCCAGCCTCCCGTGCACCCGGATCGGCAGCCCCACCAGATGGGCATGGCCCGCGATCCGGTACGCCTCCTCGTCGAGCACCATCCGCACGTGCGCGATCTCGGCCCCGGCCAGCACCCGCAGCCGCACGGTCCCCGGTCCGCGCGGCGACGAGCGCCGCAGCCGCACCACGGCGCCCGTGATCCGTACCGGAAGGGAGGGCTCGTCCTGCATGTACCTGGCGCCCGCCTCCCGCAGCGCGGGCAGGTCGCCGGGCGAGAACTCCACCGGCTCGGGCCGGGCCGCGCAGTGGTCGGGGACTCCGGCGGCGGGCGCCCATGCCAGGGTGACGGCGACGCCCTCCGAGCCCCGTACGAGCGCGATGACCGCCTCGGTCAGCTCCCGGCTCACGCCCGCGTCGACCGCCGCGTCGAAGGCCTCCATGCCGCCGGTCGCCCGCTGGTAGTCGGCCGCCTCGCGGGCGGCGTGCAGTGCGTGGTGCAGCCGTACGACAGCGGTACGTCCCCGCTCCACCGGCACGAAGGCCGTCAGCCCCCGCCCGCCCGGAGCGTTGCCGACCAGCACACCCTCCAGCGCGGCCTGCGCCTGCCGCCGGTGGCGTGCTCCGTGGTAGCCGGCCTGGCCGCGTGCGGCGAGGGCGCCCGCGAGCAGCATCTGCCGTGCCGCGCCGCGCAGTTGCTCCTGGGCGGTCCACGAGGCGGCCCCCGAAGGACCTTCGGGCACATCGCGCCACCAGCGGATCTCGTCGCTCGGCACGGCCAGCGAGACCAGCACCTCGCGGGCCGACGGCGCCGCGCAGCGCTGGAGTGCGGTGAGTGCCTCGCCGAGGAGTTCGTCGCTGTCGGGAAAGGCGCGGCTCTCCGGCACGAGCAGGCTCACGGAGCCGTTCCCGGGCCCTGGCGGCGTCCAGCGCGCGTAGCGCCCGGCCGCGCCGCCGCGCCGCCGCCAGCCGTGCCTCTCCAGGAGCGCCCCGAGCACGGCGGGGTCGACCCGCGAGGGATCGGGGCCCTCGCCGCCGTCCCACACTCCGGGCAGCTCGCTCGGATGGGCACGTACGGGCTCGTCGATCGGGCGGTGCTGCATCAGGGTCTCCCTCCCGCCCCGACACGGGTCATGATCTCGCAGAGCGCTCGGTCGTCGAATATCCGCGAGGTCGGGATCCGTACGGTGGTCCTGCGCCTCCCCGTCACCGGGTGGCCGGCCAGATTGGTCCAGTAGCAGCAGTGCCGCAGATCGAGGCGGTCGTGTCCGGCGCGCAGCCATTCGTCCTGCGTTCTCGGTACGAGCATCACCACCAGGATCTTGTGCACCGAGACCGGTGTGCGCGCGAGCTTCTCCAGGTGCGGGTTGTCGAGCGTGAAGGAGAAGGCTCCGCCCGGCGGATGCGGCGGTATCTGGTAGGTGCACTTGAGCTGCACTTTTATCGTCACTTCGTCATCAACGGTGTGCGCGCGAGCTCCGTGGCTCACATGCCAGTCGATGCCGTTGTCCGGAAAAGGCTGCGACAACGAGCATCCCGCCGCTGCCGCGACGGCATGGAGGTAACCCACCTGAAGGGTTTCCATACAGGCGGTGGTGGCGAGTGAGCCGCGCAGCGGTGCGATCCGCTCGGGCAGCAGGCTGCCTCCCGGCACGGCCGGGTCGGGCTGCGAAAGCGCCATGGCTGTGGTGCGCCTTCCGGACTGTGCTGATCAGTATCCCCGCGACGGGCAAACAATTTCCAAGCCCGTCACCTGTGTTGTCTCCTTCCGGCGTATGTCGCAAACAGCCCGGGTATCACCGAATCGGGCAGGGGACGCACACCATCTGCCATGTGAGCGCGAGGAGTTGGAACATGCCGTGCTGGTACGAAGGCCCCCTGGCCGCATTTGATACGGAAACGACAGGCGTCGACGTCGAGGGAGACCGGATCGTCTCGGCCGCCATCGTCGTCCAGGACGGCTCGGGCATGAGGCCGCGGGCGACGCGCTGGCTGGTCAACCCGGGCATCCCGGTGCCGCCCGGCGCCACCGAGATCCACGGGCTCACCGACCTGCATCTGCAGCGCAACGGCCGCTGGCCCGCCCCTGTGGTGGAGGAGATAGCCAAGGCCCTGGCCGAGCAGTGCGCGGCGGGCCGGCCGCTGGTCGTCATGAACGCGCCGTTCGATCTGACGCTGCTCGACCGGGAGTTGAGGCGCCATCGCGCCTCGTCCCTGGAGCACTACCTGGGCGGCACGCCGCTCCGCGTCCTGGACCCGCGGGTCCTGGACAAGCATCTGGACCGCTACCGCAAGGGCCGCCGTACGCTCACCGATCTCTGCTCGCAGTACGAGGTGGTCCTGGACGGCGCCCACGACGCGGCGGCGGACGCGGCGGCATCGCTGGAGGTCGTACGGGCGATCGGCCGCCGGTTCTCCGCCCGTCTGGAGCGGCTCTCGCCGACCGAGCTGCACTCGCTGCAGACCGGCTGGCACGCGGCCCAGGCACGTGGCCTGCAGGCGTGGTTCGCCCGGCAGGGCACCCCGGAGGCGGTCGACCAGTCGTGGCCGCTGCGCCCCCGTCCGGCACTCAGCGCGGCGGCCTGATCCGTACGCGCGCAACAAGAAAGCCGGTCCGTCTGTGACGGACCGGCCTTCCCCTGTGGGCGATACTGGTTTCGAACCAGTGACCTCTTCGGTGTGAACGAAGCGCTCTCCCGCTGAGCTAATCGCCCGGGAACGGACTGAACCATACAGGGCTTCGCCGGGTGCTTTCAAACTCTTTGCAGCAGGTCAGTCAGTCCGCGCCGGCCGCCGCGCATCATCAGCGCGTGGTTGGCGAGAAAGACGGGGCGCCCGGGTACGGCGAGGCGCCGCATCAGCGGCTTGCGGACCTCCACCTCCTGTTCGTAGACGGCACGCGCCCCCTCACCGCGCCCCCCGACCGTCCAGCGCGCCCAGCCCTGGAGGTCTCCCGTCATCTCCACTTCGAGCACCCGGGCCACGGGATCGCGCCGCTTCTCGCGGGCGGTCACGACGAGTTCGTACGGCAGGACCGACCGGAAGCGGGCCGTGCCCGTGCGGTCGTCGACCGGGGTGACGGACCTGACCTGCGGCCACCACTGCGGATAGGCGTCGGCCTTTTCGAGTACGGCGTAGACCGCGTCGGGGTCGGCGGGCAGATCCCAGACACTGCGGAAGCGGTAGAGACTCCAGTCCATCCTCCGAGTCTGCGCGTACTCACGCCGGATCTGAGTATCCGCGCGCATCCCCGCAGCCGTGTCCGCGACCACACTCCTGCTCATGGGACACGTTCCGCCGCCAGCCGAAGAGCTCACGCTCCTCGACCGCGAGCTCGCTCACATCGAAACGCGCAGGCACCAGTTGCTGGCCCGCAGGGCCTGGCTGCTCAGTGTGCTGCAGCCGCCTCCGCCGCACCCCTGGGGCGCTCCGCAGCCCCGTTCGCACCCGGAGCCCTCGCCTCCCGGCGCGGAGACCTCGCCGCCCGGCGCGCAGAACGTCCTGCTCACGCTCGGCGCCGTCCTGCTGACGGTCGCCGCCCTCGCCTTCACCCTGGTCAGCTGGGGCCATCTGGGCATCGGCGGGCGGGCGACGGTGCTCGCCGCCGTGACGCTCGCCGCCCTGGGGGCTCCGGTCGTGCTGCTGCGCCGATCCCTGGCGTCGACGGCGGAGTCGGTGGCCGGGCTCGGTCTGGTGCTGACGGTGCTCGACGCGTACGCCCTGCACGAGGTGGCCGCCGCCGACACCGATCCGCTGGCGTACACCGCGGGTGCCGCCGCCGTGCTGGCAGGGCTCTGGGCCGCGTACGGGATGGCGGTGAGCCGGCTGCGGCTGCCGCTGCCCGCCGCCGTGATCCTCGCCCAACTCCCGCTGCCGCTCGCGGCCCTGGCCTCGGACGCCGGCGCTCTGCCCACCGCTTGGGCGCTCCTGCTGACCGCCGGGCTCGATGTGCTGCTCGCGCTGTGGGGACCCGGACGGGTGGTGCGCGTCGTCGCCTGGGCCGGGGCCTGCGCCACGGGCGGGGCCGCTCTGCTGACGGCCGCCCCGCTCTCGGTGACCGCCGGCACGCCGGCCGGGGCGGCCGCGCCCGGTGCGCTGCTCGTCGCAGCGGCCGGGCTCGCGCTCTTCGCCGCCTGGCGCAGCCTCTCGCCGGTCCCCGCGGCGGTCGCGGGCCTCGCCGCGATCGCGGCGGTCGCCGGTGTCGTACGCACCGCACTGCCCGACGCCTGGGCCGTGCCAGCCCAACTGCTCTGCGCCTCCACCGTGTTGCTCTCGCTCCGTACGTCACTGCCCCGCCCGCTGCGGCAGGGCCTGGCCGCCGCGTCCGGCGCGGTGCACGCGCTGGCCGCGATCTGGGCGCTGCCCGCGGTGGCCCTCGCACTGGTGGCGCCCGGCGCCTGGGCGTTCAAGGCGTGGTCGGGGGGCCCGGGGTCCATGGACCTGCCGTGGCCCGAGCCGTCCGCGGTGCCGGTGACGCTCGCGCTGCTGGCCGGGGTCGTCGCGGGCATCCACCGGGTCTCGGACGCGGAAGCCTCCTGGCGTCGCCCGGCGGCGTGCGCCGCCCTCGCCCTGATGTGGGCGGCGATCCTGGTGGCTCCCGCGGCTCTTGGGCTCCCCTTCGCCACCGCGGTCGCGGTGCAGACCGCTCTGACCACCACCGCAGTGGCCGCCGCCTACACGGTGCGCTCGCAGCGTGCGCTCTGCACGACCGCTCTCACCTGCGCGCTGACGGGGGCCGTCAGCGTCTCGCTGCTCGCGCTGGCGACCGAGGCGGCGACCTTCGCCGTCTTCGGCGCGCTGCTCGTCCTGTTCGCCGGGGCCTGTGCCGCCCGGGCCGGTCTGGTCCGTACGGTGTCGGCCGCACCTGCCGTCGTCTACGCGACCGCGCTGGCCTGCGCCACCGGTGCCGCGCGCGAACTGCCGCTGTACCGGACCGCGTTGCTCGTCCTGGCCGTTCCCGCCGTGATCGCCCTGATCGGGGCCCGGCTGCGGCGCCACCCCGTCGCGGTCCCTCTGGAGATCACCTCCGCCGCGTCCGCGGTCCTCGCGGTCGTGATGGCGGCGATGGACATCACCTCGCTCGCCCTGGTGCTCGCACTGTGCGGGGTGATCGCCGCGGGCACCGCGCTGCGCCCCGAGCGCCGGGCCGTCGGCTACGCCGCACCTGTGCTGTTCGTGCTGGCCTCCTGGGCGCGGCTGGCGGCCTGGGACGTGACCACGCCCGAGGCGTACACGCTTCCGGTGACCGTTCCCGCCCTGGCCATCGGTGTGCTGCGGCGGCGCCGCGACCCCAAGACCTCGTCCTGGACGGCGTACGCCCCCGGGCTCGCCGCGACGATGCTGCCGAGCCTCGTCGCGGTCTGGGGCGACAGTCACTGGCTGCGGCCGCTGCTGCTCGGAGCCGCGGCGCTGGCCGTCACCCTGCTCGGGGCGCGCTCCCGTCTGCAGGCGCTGCTGGTCATCGGGGGGAGCGTCCTGGCCCTGGACGCGCTGCACGAGCTCGCCCCGTACATCGTCCAGGTCGTGGACGCACTCCCCCGCTGGGTGGTGCCCGCCCTCGCCGGTCTGCTGCTGCTGGCCGTGGGAGCGACGTACGAGCACCGGATGCGCGATGCGCGCCGGCTGCGGGAGCGGCTGGCGCGCATGCGCTGACCTCACACGCTCAGGTTCAGCCGGGCATCTTGTCCCCGAGCAGGGCGAGGTTCTCGATCGCCGCGAGCCCGTAGAGCGAAGTGTCGTTCGTGTAGACCCAGTTGGCCTCGCTGCCCGGCACCAGGGTGACGGGGCCGCTGAGCTTCTCGGTGACCCACGGGGAGGCTTCGGTGTAGCCGTCGCTCTTGTAGAACTTCGTCCAGGCACGGGCGGCGAGCGCCGCGTCCCCGGTCTGCACGGCGGCGTACGCGTCCAGGCGCGAGTGGCCCTGGAAGAGCAGCAGCGAGCCGAAGTTGCTGCCGTAGCGGGCGGCCTGTTCGGTCTTGCTCGCGTTGAAGTAGCGGCAGTAGTCGAGGTACGCCGCCTTGAAGGCGGGCATGTCGATGATGTCGATCAGCTCGGCGCAGAGCTCGTTGAGGCCGAAGACCGCCGAGAGGTGCGACACGCCGACCACGGGGGTCGTGGCGACCGCGAAACGGCCCGTGTCCAGGTCGTAGAGGCCACTGCCCTGGACGAAGCCGTTGGGCTGGGCGGCGATGGTCTCCATGGTGGACAGGACCCGGTCGCGCGCCTTCTCCCACTTGGGTCCGCGCCGCTCCCACTCGGTCATCCAGGCCGATACGAGTCCGCTCCAGTCGGTGCCGAAGCCGATGGACAGTGCGTGCCGGTCGGGGGTGTAGGGCTCGGTGCGGATCTTGCGGAGCGGGTCGAGGACCAGGAACGTCTCGTCGGAGTCGACGTTGGCGGCCATCAGGTCGCCGACGCGCTCGTCGCCGGTGAGGAAGTAGTAGTAGCGCCGGTAGGTGGTGTTGGCGATGCGCTGCTGCTTGGCACTGTCCGCGTAGTGCTGTACGCCGTGCCGGGTGCCGAGCCCGGCCCACTTGCCGAGGTGGTAGACGTCGACCTCGCCGGTGTGGCGGGTCATGGCCTCGGCGAAGCGGAAGATGTCGGCGCGGCCCGAGCGCAGATAGGCGAACCAGAGCCAGATGTCGGGCGAGAGCTCGGAGTTGTCCCAGGCGTAGCCGCCTACGTCGTAGCGCCATTGGTGGCGCGCCGGGTCGTAGGAGTGCATCACATCGCCGTAGTCCCAGAAGCCGTACCAACGACGCATCTCCACCTGGTCCTTGTAGTAGGTGAAGAGGAAGTCGAGGTGGTCCTCGATCTTGGCCTTGGCGGGTGTGGAGCGGTCCGGCTCGGAGTACAGACCGGGGCCGAAGACGCCGGCCTTGATGAGCTGCCTGGGCGGCGCGGCGAGCTGGGGAAGCACGCGTACGGCATCGACCTGCCGGCCGAAGGCTTCGGGGGCCGGGGTCGACTCGTTGGCCCAGAAGAGGAGTTCGGAGGTGCGGGCGATGCCGTACGGCGTGCCGAACTCCGGCTCGTAGTCCTCGTAGGTGATCTGGATGCCTTCGGCCTGCTCGGGGTACGTGTCCTGGCCCATGCCGTCGTGGTAGAAGCGCAGGTCCATGGGCTGGGCTTCGGGCGACCAGAGCCAGAGCGTGACCTCGGCCTCGTCGGTGTGCGCGTCGCGGATGTCCAGGCCCGAGGGGTGCTTCTCCCAGAAGTCCCGCAGCCCGAAGGAGAGTCCGCCGCTCGGTCCGCCGACGTAGCCGAATCCGCTCGCCCTGCGCCCGCCGCCCGCGGCGATCCAGCCGTGCCCCTGCTTCGTACGCTTGCGGAGGGTGAAGCCGTCCGCCGAGAGCTGCGAGAGCGTGTAGTCGCCCCACTCGGGGATGTACTGCAGCCGCGTCGTGACGCGCTGGTCCCAGGTGGCGGGGTCGGGCAGCTTCTCGCCCGCGAACTGCGCGGCCTGCACGGCGGCGCCCGGGTCGCGGCGCAGTCCGGTGATGCCCTTGACCGCCTCCCGGATCATGCCGGTGCCCTCGCCGCCGATTCGGATGTGCCGGTCGTAGGACGCGTCGCGCATCGGGACGGTGAAGCGCACGCCGAGCCCGCGGATGAAGTCACCGGACGCCTTGCCGGGATCCTGGGTGCCGTCGTAGGTGATCGTGTGCACCATACGGAAGGACTCGGCGCCCGCGTAGAAGTAGAAGCGGACGGAGAACGGCAGCCAACTCCGGTTCCCCTTGCGGTGCTTGCCGTCGATGCGGACGACGGCACGCACGGGACCTTCCTGCTCGACCACCGTCTCGCCGATGACGCTCTCGAACCGCTCGTACTTCTGCTCGCCCTGGTCGCCGTCCTCGATCTCGCCCTGCCGCAGCAGCACGAGCCGCCCGTCCTTGGCAATCTCGGTGGAGCCCCTGAGCACCGTCTTCACCAGGGTGGATCCGGACTTCCCGAGCTTGGTGACGACCACGCCGGTGTCGACGGTGACCGTGCCGCCGCTCGTGGAGACGCTCACCTTCTTCGCGGGAGCGGCCGGGCTCCCCGCGGACAGGGTGAGCTTCCCGTCGCCGACGCCCTGTCCGAGGGCGTGCGCGGTCCACTTCAGGGACCCGTCGGGCCACTGCGCGAGGGGCCAGGTCTGTACGGGGACCTGCTTGCCGTCGGCGGTCGCGACGGAGAACTCCTGGCCCTTCGCGTACGTACCTCTCGGCCACGGCACTCCGACGGTGGAGCCGGGCGCGGCGCCGAGCCCACCGTCTTCAAGCCAGGTGAGCTCGACGGGGCTGTCGGCGGCCTGCTCGGCGGCCGCGGCCGGCTGGGCCTGGGATCCCAGCGCCCAGGAGAACTGGGCGGCGACACCTGCTGCGGCAGCCGCCTTGAGGATGTTGCGACGGGGAATCGGGGACATCTGCACTCCACTTCACAGGGACATGGGCATGACAGAGGTAGGTGTGGGGGTGAGAGAGGACCGCGCGCCCGTACGCCTCAGCGCAGCGCGGCGCGCCGTTCCAGAGCGACGGCGGCAGCGGCCAGCGCGCCCGCCGCCGGAGCCGCGAGCGGCGGGATCTGCCAGGCGGTGGCGGCGACCGCGGCGAATCCCCCCACCAGCAGCAGGGATCCGCCGACGTCGGCGCTGCGGACCAGCGCCCAGGAACCGCCGGGCCGCCAGGCCGCAGCCGTACGCAATCCGGTGACGGCCAGCGCGAGCAGCCCGACCACGGCCACGGCCACCAGCAGCGGCCCGCCCGGCAGCAGCCCGCTGCCGGCCACCCGCCAGTCGAAGGCGAGCACGGCGACGCCGGCCCACCACAGCAGCGAGAACCGCAGCCCGGTGCGCGTCGCTTCGCGCACATCGGCGACGAACTCCCGCCAGCCGGAAGGCTCGCTGTCCAGGTGGCGGCGCAGATGCGCGCACCCTGCGGCGAAAGCGGGCAGCAGCGTGACCAGCGGCAGCGCGGCGAGGGTCAGCCAGACTCCGGTGAGCAGCGACTCGGCGAGGATCGCGAACCGCGAATGGAGCACGGCTTCGGCGGAGTTGGGCCGGCCGCGGCCCTTGCGCGACCTCACTTCAGCCCGGAGGTGGCCATGCCGTCGACCAGATAGCGCTGGAAGGCCATGAAGAAGGCGAGCACGGGAAGCAGCGCGACCAGCGACATGGCGATCATCCCGCCGTAGTCGGCGACCGCGTCCTGGTCGACGAACATCTTCAGGCCCAGCGAAACGGTGTATTTGCTGGGCTCGTTGAGATAGATCAGCGGACCGAGGAAGTCGTTCCAGGAGTTGATGAAGGTGAAGATCGCGCTGGTGATCAGGGCGGGTCGGCAGAGCGGCAGCACGATCAGCCAGTACGTCCGCAGATGCCCGCAGCCGTCGAGGCGGGCCGCCTCGTCCAGCTCCTTCGGCAGGTTCCGCATGAACTGCATCATCAGGAACACGAAGAACGCGTCGGTGGCCAGGTATTTGCCGAGCAGCAGCGGGGTGTAGGTGTTGATCAGGTCCAGCTTCTGGAACAGCACGTACTGCGGGATCAGCAGCACGTGGTACGGCAGCAGCAGGGTGCCGATCATCACGGCGAACAGGGCGTTGCGCCCGGCGAACTTGATCTTTGCGAAGGCATAGGCGGCCAGCGAGCAGGAGATCAGCACGCCGACCACCGAACCGACCGCCAGGACGAGCGAGTTCACGAAGAAGGTGGAGATCGGGATGTCCGCGATGCCTTCGGTCAGCCGGGTGTAGTTCTTGGTGATCGGGCTCGTGGGAAAGAGGTCCAGGCTTCCGACGATCTGGCTGCTCGGCTTGAGCGAGCCGCCGATCACCCACAGCACGGGATACAGAACGACCGCCAGGACGACGAACGCGCCGATGTGCCAGACCAGCGAGCCGGCACTCTTCCTGCGGTAGCCGGTGAGCGCGCTCATCGGGTGGCCTCCTCGTAGTGCACCCAGCGTTTCTGGGACCAGAACAGAACGGCCGTGACCAGGCCGATGGTGACCAGCAGCAGCCAGGCCATGGCCGAGGCGAAGCCCATACGGCCGCCGACGAAGCCCTGGTCGTAGAGGTAACAGGTGTAGACGAGGACGGAGTCCGCGGGACCACAGCTGGAGCCCTGGCTGCCGAGGACATAGGCGGAGCCGAAGACCTGGAAGGAGTGGATGGTCTCGAGGAGCAGGTTGAAGAACAGGACCGGGGAGATCATCGGCAGGGTGATGTTCCAGAACCGCCGCCAGGCGCCCGCGCCGTCGACCTCGGCCGCCTCGTAGAGCTCGCCGGGCACCTGCTTCAGACCGGCGAGGAAGATGACCATCGGGGCGCCGAACTGCCAGACGGTCAGCAGCACCAGGGAGTAGATCTTCATGTCCGGATTGCTGATCCAGCCGCCCGCCTGCATACCGAACAGCTGCTGCGTACGGTCGACGACGGCATCGTCCGAGAAGAGCGCCCGCCACACGATGGCGATGGAGACGCTCGCCCCGACCAGCGAGGGTGCGTAGAACGCCGCCCGGTAGAAGGCCTGTCCGCGCCGGTTCTGGTTGAGCAGCAGCGCGACCCCGAGTGCGAGCAGCAGCTTCAGGGGCGTGCCGATGGCCACGTACTGCAGCGTGACGCGCACCGACTTCTGCCAGCGGGGGTCGCCGAACATGTCGGTGAAGTTCTGCAGCCCGATCCACTTCGGCGAGTCGAAGAGGTTGTAGTCCGTGAAGGCCAGATAGAGCGAGGCGAGCATCGGCCCGGCCGTGAGCACCACCAGCCCCACGACCCACGGGGAAAGAAAGAGGAAACCGGCCAGGTTCTCCCGCCGTCCCCGCCGCTTGAACGCGGCGGAGACGACAGGCGCTCCCGGACCGTCCTGCGCACCGGAGCTCTTCACGAGCCTCTCGGAAGCAGCGTCCTGGATGTGTGTCACAGCTGATCCCCTCAAGAACCGAGTGCGGTCTTCGCCTCGGAGAAGAACTGCTTGACGCCCTTGTCGACCGAGAGCGAACCGAGAGCGATGTCACCGGCGATGCGCAGGAGGGCGGCCTCACAGATGTCGGCGCCGGCCGGGTGCGGGGTGATGGTCTGCAGGATCCGGGCGTTGGCGATCTCGGTCTCGTACGCCTGGATGCCGAGCGCGACGGCGTCGGTCGGCTTGAAGGCGTCGAACTGCGCGGTGGTGGAGGGGACGCCCCGGTCGAAGCCCATGATCTTGGCGACCTCGGGCTCGTGCACCATGAAGTTGATGAACTGGGCGACTTCCTTGGGGTGCTTGGTGCGTGCCGAGCCGCTGAGCATCAGGGAGCCGAGGTACTGGCCCGTGGTCTTGCCGTCGGTGGAGGGGATCGGCGCGAGGCCGTAGTTGCCCTTGCCCTCGGCGGTGTAGCGGACCGAGAAGTTGTCCCAGGTGAACTCGCCGGCCGAAAGCCCGTCGGAGAGCCCCGCCTTGGGCTTGATCTGGTCGACCTTCTTCGCGTCGGCGAAGATCCCGGACTTGGTCCTGGCCAGCCCCTTGGTCCACCAGTCGGTGAGGTCGGCCTCGGTGAAGCCGAGCCCCTTGTCGGTGAAGAACGCCTTGCCGTTCTGCCGGAGCACCAGGTCGTAGAGGTACATGATCCCCATCGGCCCGGTGTCACCGGCGATCTTCTGCTCCGCGTGGATCTTCTCAAGACCCGCGTAGTACTCGTCCCAGGTCCAGCCGATCCTCGGCTTGATCCCGGCCTTCGCGTACGCGTCCTTGTCGATGACCAGCGCCATCGAGTTGGAGCCGACGGGTATGCCGAGCAGCTTGCCGTCGACCTCGCCGAACTTCTCCAGCCCGGCCCGGAAGCCGTCCATGCTCAGATTCCCGGCCTTCACCTGGGCGTTGAGGTCCAGCAGGACGTGCTTGTCGTTGTACTTGCGCAGGAAACCGATCGCGTTCTGGAAGACGTCCGGCGGGTTGCCGCCTGAGGCCTGGGTCTGGAACTTGGTCCAGAAGTCCGCGTACGGCTGGAAGTCCGTCTTGACCTTGATCTTCGGGAACTTCTTCTCGAAGAGCGCGATGGTCTGGTTGATCTTCTTCGCCCGGTCGTCGGCACCCCACCACGCGTACCGGATGGTGACCGGCCCGTCGCCCGAACCGCTCCCGCCCCCACAGCCTGCGGCCGCCAGGCCGAGCGTGGCCACCGAGGCCCCCGCCACCTTGAGCAGGCTGCGCCGGTCAACACTCCCAGTGGTACCCACAGTCCGACCTCCACGTGCACATTGAATCGTTTTAGGAAAGCGCTTGCCGGGAAAAGCTAGAGAGCGTCGGCGGGCGCGTCAATGGCTGGAACGGAACTCATCGAAACGTTTCGATAACGGAAGCGAAACACCGACGGCCCGGAGGCTTGAAGCCTCCGGGCCGTCGGTCCGGGTGGTGGGCGATACTGGGTTCGAACCAGTGACCTCTTCGGTGTGAACGAAGCGCTCTCCCACTGAGCTAATCGCCCGGGTGCAGCGCAAACATTACCGCATGCCCACAGGCCCCCCCGACCACCCCGAGGTCACTCGTTGATCTTCCACGGCATGACGATCCCGAACTTCCACACATAGATCCCGACCAGCACCGCGATGATCACCAGACCGATCACGGTCAGGATGATGTTGCGCCGGCGCACCTTGGGATCGAGCGCCTTCTGCGCCGCCTCGGTGACCTTGCGCTTCGTCCAGCGCAGCACCAGCTGCGCCCAGACGAACTCGGTCGCCCAGATCGCCATGCCGCCGAAGATCACCAGCCATCCCGGCCCCGGCAGGGGCAGCATCACGATGCCTGCGGCCACGACCGCGAGCCCCACCACGAAGACGCCCACCTGCCAGCTCAGGTGCAGCGCCCTGGACGCCTTGATGAACTGGGGCGCCTTGGACCCCAGCTCCGGCTCGGCTCCGGCCACGTCCCCCGTGGCGGGGTCTCGGGGCGCCGGTACGGCGGCCGATTTCCGCTCGTCACTCTCCGCATTCATGTGGCCCAACCTACCGGACCGGTAGGAGTCGCTGGAATGGACGCATTGCACAAAGTGATACTCGGCCGTACGAGTGGCCCGAAGACGCACAAACCGGTCAGAGGGGTTTACAACGGCACCGTAGGTGGCATGTCGATTTCGCCGACGTGCGAATCCCCGAGCGCACACTGAGCGAAAGGCCCTGGCGCTTATGAACACCACGGTCAGCTGCGAGCTGCACCTGCGCCTCGTTGTGTCGAGCGAGTCCTCACTGCCTGTACCCGCGGGCCTGCGTTATGACACGGCCGATCCCTATGCCGTGCACGCCACCTTCCACACCGGAGCCGAGGAGACTGTCGAGTGGGTTTTCGCCCGCGATCTCCTCGCCGAGGGCCTGCACCGGCCCACGGGCACCGGAGACGTCCGAGTCTGGCCGTCCCGTAGCCACGGTCAGGGCGTTGTCTGCATCGCCCTGAGTTCCCCGGAGGGGGAAGCCCTTCTCGAAGCCCCGGCACGGGCTCTGGAGTCGTTCCTGAAGCGGACCGACGCCGCCGTGCCACCGGGCACCGAACACCGTCACTTCGATCTCGACACGGAGCTCTCGCACATCCTGGCCGAGAACTGAGCCAGCACGCGAGATGCTCGGTGCCGTCCGACTCGGGGCGACGGCACCGCGCAGACAACCACATACGGCAGTCACCGGCGCCGTCCCACGGAATCCACCGTGCGGACGGCGCCGGTGCGCTGTGGGGGCGAGCCGCTAGAGTCGGCCAGCATCCGGGCGGGTAGCCGCCCGTTGCAGCCCAGGGAGCGAATCGTGCTGATCCCCCACGACACCCGCATTGCCCTCGACGCAGTGGTCGGCCTGGTGAACACCGCCCCACTGAGCGACGAGCCGGACAATCTCATGGACCTGAAGGCGCTGTACGGCTTTGTGCAGGCCTTCGACATCAGCGGCGTCGGCGACCTCGGAGAGCAGGACCTCAAAGCGGTACGCGAGGTACGAGAGCGCTTCGCGGGGGTGTTCGCGGCGCCGGGGCCACAGGAAGCCGCCGACCTGGTCAACCAGCTCGTCGCCTCGGCCGGCACCACTCCGCAGCTGACCGATCACGACGGCTACGACTGGCATGTGCACTACTTCGCGCCCGGCGCCTCGATGGCGGACCACCTGGCCGCCGACGGCGGGATGGCGCTGGCCTTCTTCGTCGTGGCGGGCGAGCAGGAGCGGCTGCGCCGGTGCGAGGCGCCGGACTGCGGGCACGCCTTCGTCGACCTCTCGCGCAACCGCTCTCGCCGCTACTGCTCCAGCCGCACCTGCGGCAACCGGCTCCACGTGGCGGCGTACCGGGCCCGGCGCAAGGCCGCGACCGCCTGAGGCGGCCGACGGCGGGAGCGCCGGTCACAGCATGAAGAGGTCGTGCACGGCAGCCATCAGCAGCAGGCCGCCGACCACCCCCAGGAAGATCATCAGGGGTGGCTGGGAGAGGGCGTAGAGGCAGCCCCGCGGCTCGGTGGCCGAGGTGTCGGGGGCTGTGGTGGGGGCGGTGACTTCGTCCCGCGATGTGTCGAGCATCTCGGGGTGATGATGACGCACGGCATACGGTTTCCGTGACCAACACGCGTGAAATCCGCGGGAGTTCGCCGGATCTCGTGGGTGTCCGGACGTGCGTGCGTATGCGTTGAGAAGCGGGATCTCAGCGGGGCAGGACGCTGGAGGCGCGGACCACGAGTTCGGGCTGGAGCAGCACATTGCGGTGCAGATGCTCGCCGTCGCCGATGTGACCCGACTCCTCGAGCAGGAGTTCCGCCGCCATCCGTCCCATGAGCGCGGCGGGCTGGCGCACCGAGGTGAGGGGGACGGCGGCCGCCGCGGCGAATTCGATGTCGTCGTAGCCGACGATGGCCATCTCCTGCGGGACCTTGACCCCGGCCGCGTAGAGAGACTGCAGGACGCCGAGCGCCAGCAGGTCGTTGGCGCAGAACACGGCGGTCGGGCGGGGCACCAGGCCGACCAGGCGCGCGCCCGCGTCCCGGCCCGCCGCCACGTCGAGGCGGTGGGTGGCGATCTCCACCAGCGCGTCGGCCGGCAGGCCCGCCTCGGCGAGGGCCGCGAGGGCGCCCCGGCGGCGGTCCTGGATCTGGCGCAGCTCGGGCGGGCCGCTGACGTACGCGATCGACCGATGGCCGGCCGCGACCAGGTGCCGTACGGCCAGAGTGCCGCCCTGGACGTCGTCGACCGAGACCGCGCAGGAGGCCGCGCCCGATGCCACCCGGTCCACCAGGACGAACGGGATGGAGTGCCGGCCGAAGGCCTCCAGGCTGCGGCCCGTGGGGTCGGCGGGGGTGACGAGTACGCCTGCGACCCGCTGTTCGGCGAAGAGCGCGAGGTAGTCGGCCTCCTCGGAGGGGTTCTGGTCGCTGTTGCAGACCATCACGCCGAGCCCGGCCTTGCGGGCCGCGCGCTCGGCGCCGCGGGCGACGTCGACGAAGAAGGGGTTGCCCATGTCGAGCACGAGCAGCGCCAGGATCCGGCTGCTGCCGGCCCGCAGTTGGCGGGCCGATTCGCTGCGTACGTAACCGAGTTCGTCGATCGCGGCCCGGACTCTGCCCCGGGTCTCGGGCGAGACGGACGCCGGCCGGTTGATGACGTTGGAGACGGTGCCCACCGAGACGCCCGCGCGACGGGCCACGTCCTTGATTCCTGCCACCTTGTCCCACCTGATTCACGGGTCCGGCGCGGCCGTCGGACATCGGCCCATCGTACGGTCGTCGGGGCTCAGGCGAGGTGGAAGACCTCACTGAGCGGTTCCATCGCCTCGTCGGGGGCGCTGCCGTCGAGCGACTCGAAGAACTCCGCCATCTCCGCCTGCCAGCGGGCGTTGACCTCGGTGGCGTCCATCGCCGCGCGGGCCCGGTCGAAGTCCTCGGTCTCCAGATAGCCGACGAGGAGGCCGTCCTCGCGCAGGAACAGTGAGTAGTTGCCCCAGCCGGTGGCCGCGAGGGCTTCGCGCATTTCCGGCCAGATGTCGCGGTGGCGCAGCCGGTACTCGTCGAGCCGGTCGGGGCGGACCCTCAGGACGAAACAGATGCGTTGCACATCCGGCCTCTCGTTCGGTGAATTGATTCAGAGCAAACCAGCTGGAAGCTAGATCGTCCCCGTCGGTGCGTCAAGGGTTGACGGAGCTGGGCGGCGGGGCTAGCTTCACCGCGGAATGAATCGATTCACGACTGTTCACCAAGGGGCTGTCCATGTCTGACCTCCGGGCCGTGAAGGCCGCACTGGCCGCGCAGGCGATCGAGACGCCGTCCTGGGGCTACGGGAACTCCGGAACCCGCTTCAAGGTGTTCGCGCAGGCCGGCGTACCGCGCGACCCCTTCGAGAAGCTCGACGACGCCGCGCAGGTGCACGCGTTCACCGGGGTCGCTCCGAGGGTCTCGCTGCACATTCCGTGGGACAGGGTCGATGACTACGCCGCGCTCGCCGCGTACGCCAAGGAGCGCGGGCTGACCCTCGGCGCGATCAACTCCAATGTCTTCCAGGACGACGACTACAAGCTGGGATCGGTGACCCACCCCGATCCGAAGGTGCGCCGCAAGGCGGTCGCCCACCTCCTGGACTGCGTCGACATCATGGATGCCACCGGATCGGCCGACCTGAAGCTGTGGTTCTCCGACGGCACCAACTACCCGGGGCAGGACGATGTGGTGGCCCGTCAGGACCGGCTCGCCGAGGCGCTCGAAGAGGTCTACGCGCGACTCGGCGACGACCAGCGGATGCTCATCGAGTACAAGCTGTTCGAGCCCGCCTTCTACACGATGGACGTCCCCGACTGGGGGACGGCCTACGCCCACTGCCTCAACCTCGGCGAGAAGGCCCAGGTCGTCGTGGACACCGGACATCACGCGCCGGGCACCAACATCGAGTTCATCGTCGCACTGCTGCTGCGCGCGAAGCGGCTCGGGGCTTTCGACTTCAACTCGCGCTTCTACGCCGACGACGACCTGATGGTCGGGGCCGCCGACCCCTTCCAGCTGTTCCGGATCATGCACGAGGTCGTACAGAACGGCGGGCTCGCCCCCGAGGCGGGCGTCAACTTCATGCTCGACCAGTGCCACAACATCGAGGCCAAGGTCCCTGCGGTCATCCGGTCCGTGATGAACGTCCAGGAGGCGACCGCCAAGGCGCTGCTCGTCGACGCCGCCGCCCTGTCCGCCGCGCAGCGCTCGGGCGACGTACTCGCTGCGAACGCCGTGCTGATGGATGCCTACAACACCGATGTGCGGCCGCTGCTCGCCGGGATCCGCGAGGAGTCCGGACTGCATCCGGACCCGTTCGCCGCCTATCTGGCCTCGGGGCGCCAGGAGCGGATCGCGGCGGAGCGCGTGGGCGGCACCCAGGCGGGCTGGGGGGCCTGACCTGCGGGAGCTAGATGCCGTGCTTCTTGAGGATCGCCTCGATGTCGGTGAAGTCCTCGGCCGGTGCGGCGGCCTTCGCCCTGGGTGCGGGCTGCGCCGCCGGCCGGGTGGCGGGTCCGAGCGAGGGCGCGGACGCGGCGGGGGCGACCGCCTCGCGCTGCGCCGCCTTGGCGGCCTTGCGTTCCTTGCGCGTACCGCCGTCCTTGCGCTCGACGGCCCTGGTCGCCACGAAGAGCAGCCAGGCGATCCCCAGCACGCCGAATCCCGCCCAGACCGACGGCTTGAACACCATGTCGGACACCCAGCCGACGACGCCCGTCATCACCAGTCCGATCGGAACCAGGGAGTAGGCGGCGATGCGCGTCGCCGACAGGAAGCGCTTGCGGTACGCGGTGACCGCGGCGATGCCCAGCCCGGCCACGGACACCGCGGATGCGACGGTCTCGGCAATCATCCGGTCTCCTCCAGCCGTGGGGTCTTGTCCCTCCATCCTGCACCGGCCGCCCGCACATATGCCACGTTCCGGTACGACCTCAGGGACATCTCCGGGAAACGATCCTCCTCAGGTCCCGGTGAGGCGTCCTTCCCGGGTACTGGGAGACTGGGCCCATGAGCGACTCCACCCCCGCCTCCCCCGCCCGCCCCGTCGTCCTCGACGTCTGGTGCGAGCTCCAGTGCCCCGACTGCCACAGCGCCCTGGACGACGTCCGCGCCCTGCGCGCCCGCTATGGCGACCGCGTGGAGCTGCGGCTGCGCCACTTCCCGCTGGAGAAGCACAAGCACGCGTACGCGGCCGCCCAGGCCGCCGAGGAGGCGTTCGAACAGGGTCAGGGCTGGCCGTACGTCGAAGCCGTGCTCGCCCGCACCGAGGAGCTCGCGTCGAAGGGCGAGCCCCTGCTGCTGGAGATCGCGCGTGAACTCGGCCTGGACGCCGAGGAGTTCGACACCGCGCTGATCGACGGCCGGCATCTGCTGATCGTCGACGCGGACCAGGCCGAGGGCAAGGCGATCGGCGTCACCGGCACCCCGACGTACGTCGTCGGCGAGGAGCGGCTGGACGGCGGAAAGAGCCAGGACGGCCTGCGGCAGCGCATCGAGGAGATCGTCGACGGGGCGCTCGCGGAAAGCTAGAGCAGCTGCTTGGTGAAGTGGCGCGAGGTCGTCTCGTAACCGAGCGACTCATAGAGCCGGACGGCCGGGTCGTTGCCCGCGAAGACGTTCAGCCCCAGCCGGGTCGCACCTGCCGCCAGCGCCTCGTGTTCGGCGATGAGCATCAGCGTGCGGCCGTGGCCCCGGCCGCGGTGCTGTTCGTCGACCGCGATGTCGTAGACAAACTGGCCGGTGCCGTCCGGGGACACGGCACTCCAGACGTGCCCCACGGGCGCACCCCCGGCGACCAGCACCGTGATGGAGGCTCCGGGGGTGGCCAGGCCGTCCGGGAGGAACCGGCGGTGATCGGCCTCGGCCTTGGCTCTGGCCTGCGGCTCCGCCACTCCGCGCTCGATCCAGGTCCGGGCATACGTGACGAGGTCCGCCGCCTTCCAGACCACGAACTCCTCCTCGGTCATCCCCCGGCTCCGCGTCCCTTGCGGAAGCTCGGGCGGCCGCTCCGGGAGTTGCTTGAGCATCGCGCGATTGCGCTCGGTGTAGCCGAGGGCGTCCGCCATCCGCAGCGCGGCGACGGCGTGGGCGGGCACCGTGATCCGTACCTGCCCGCACCCCCAGCCGCGCAGCACCTCCTCGGCCGCGAGCGCGGCGACCGTGCCGCGGCCGCGCCTGCGGTCCGGTTCACTGATCCGCAGACCGCTGATGCGGGCCCAAGTGGGGCCGAAATCCCCGTCGGTGGAGAGTTTGACCGCCCCGACGGAGCGGCTGTTCACGCACACTTCGTAACGACGAGACCTCGTGCCGTCGTTGCCGGTCTGGAGCGGTCCGGTCGGCCGCAGGGTAGTGGTCATCAGGGAAGTTGTACCCGCCCCGAAACCAGGCGTCATCTGAAATTCCCGGCTTTACGGGTCCAGGTCGTCCGCGGCGCGCTCGTCCCAGATCCGCATCGCCTTGGCGGTCACAGGACCCGGCTCCCGCTCCAGCAGACGTCCGTCGGCGCGGACGACCGCCTGGACGTCGCGCAGGGTCGAGGTCAGGAAGATCTCCTCGGCGCGGTCCAGGACGTCCAGCGGCAGGTCGGTCTCCTTGGCTCCGGCCCATTCGACGGCCAGGGCACGGGTGATACCGGCCAGGCAGCCGGATGCGACGGGCGGGGTGTGCAGTTCGCCGTCCAGTACGACGAAGACGTTGGAGCCCGTCCCTTCGCAGAGCTGCCCCACGGTGTTCGCGAACAGCGCCTCGGACGCGCCCTGTTCATGCGCCCTGGCGAGCGCGACGACGTTCTCCGCGTACGACGTCGTCTTCAGTCCGGCGAGCGCGCTGCGCTCGTTGCGCGTCCAGGGGACGGTGATCACGGCGGTGGTGTCGGGCCTGCGCGACGTCTCTCCCACCGCGACCACGAGGGTCGGGCCCGCGTCGCCGCGGTCGGAGCCGAGCGGGGAGAGCCCGCCGGTGAACGTGATGCGCAGCCGGCCCAGCGGGACGGGGTTGGCTTCCAGTACCGCCGCACACGCGCGCCGTACCTCGTCCAGGTCCGGGTCGGGCAGTCCGAGTCCGCGCGCGGAGCGCGTCAGCCGGTCGAGGTGGCGGGTGAGAGCGAAGGTCCGGCCCTCGGTCGCCTTGACCGTCTCGAAGATGCCGTCGCCGACGGTCAGCCCGTGATCGAGGACGGAGACCGTCGCCGCAGCCGCGTCCCGCAGACCGCCGTTGACCCAGATTTTCATGCCGTGGTCCTCCCGCTCGCTGTGTACGCGCCCGACGCTACAGCCAGCAGCCGGGAGGCCTTCAGCTCGGTCTCCTCCCACTCCCGTACGGGGTCGGAGCCCCAGGTGATGCCCGCGCCCGTACCGAACCGCAGGAGCGGTCCGCGGTCCTCGGCGCGGTCGATCCAGAAGGTGCGGATCCCGACGGCCAGTTCCGCCGTGCCCCGGTCGGCGTCGACCCAGCCGATCGCCCCGCAGTAGGGGCCGCGCGGTGCGGTCTCCAGCGCTTCGATGATCCGCAGCGCGCTGGACTTGGGCGCTCCGGTCACCGAGCCGGGCGGGAAGGCGGCGTCCAGGATGTCCTGCCAGCCGGCCTTCTCCTCGAGCTCGCCGCGGACGGTCGAGACAAGATGGACGAGACCTGGGTGGGGTTCGATCGCGCAGAGTGCTGGGACGGTGACGGAACCGGGGGTGCAGACGCGGCCCAGGTCGTTGCGGACCAGGTCCACGATCATCACGTTCTCCGCGTGATCCTTTTCGAGCAGGTCATCGGCGGTCCGGCCGGTGCCCTTGATCGGGCCGGACTCGACGGTGCGGCCGTCGCGGCGCAGAAAAAGCTCGGGGGAAGCCGTCGCTATCTCCACTCCGTGTGCGGGCAGCCGGATTGTCCCTGCGTACGGCGCCGGGTTGCCCCTGGCCAGCAGCGCGGTCAGGGCGTCGACGTCGGCGCGGTCCGGGTCGGGCAGCGGGGCGCTCTGCACCCGGCAGAGGTTGGCCTGGTAGACCTCGCCCGCCGCGATGTGGGCCCGGATCGTCCGGACACCGGCGATGTAGGCGTCCCGGTCCAGCGAGGACGCCCAGTCCCCGGTCGCGGGACCGCGCCAGCGCCCCGGTCCCGGGGCCGGCACCGCTTCCGTACGAACGTCCCCGAAGCGGGCACAGACCAGACGCCCCTCGAAGTCCGCGGCGACGGCCCAAAAGCCTGAGGAGTCGAGAGCTGTGGGGTCGCTGGTGACATCACGCAGGTCACAGGCGACACGGCCGCCGAAGCGGGCCAAAGGAGCGAGGTCGTGCACGGGTGAGAGTCTAGAGCGGGCGCCGGGCTGCCGCTCCGGAGGTAACGCACCGCAGCACGCTGCACAAACGCGTTTTTGTACTGGCCCCGGAATCCGCTAGAGTTCAACACGTCGCCGGGACGCGCAAGCGAAACGGAAACGACAAGCGGACGTAGCTCAGTTGGTAGAGCACCACCTTGCCAAGGTGGATGTCGCGAGTTCGAGTCTCGTCGTCCGCTCGATGTGGGGGATCTTCCCGAACCCCCGTATTCACTCCTGGTGGAGTGGCCGAGAGGCGAGGCAACGGCCTGCAAAGCCGTCTACACGGGTTCAAATCCCGTCTCCACCTCTTTGCGCGATTAGCTCAGCGGGAGAGCGCTTCCCTGACACGGAAGAGGTCACTGGTTCAATCCCAGTATCGCGCACGCAGTAGGATGCATTACCGGTCCGCAAGGATCGTCCCGCGCGATTAGCTCAGCGGGAGAGCGCTTCCCTGACACGGAAGAGGTCACTGGTTCAATCCCAGTATCGCGCACGCAGTTCAGTAGAAAGCCTGGATGTTTTCGCAGGTCACCCGCGCGATTAGCTCAGCGGGAGAGCGCTTCCCTGACACGGAAGAGGTCACTGGTTCAATCCCAGTATCGCGCACGTGAAGCACCGGAGCCCCGGCCGTCCCAGACGGCCGGGGCTTCGTCGTTCCTCCCGGTCAGGAGGAGAACAGCATGTGGCCGAAGCCCTTGTTGCGGTGGTGCCCGCCGTGGTGACCGCCGTAGTGGCCGCCGCCGTGCTGCTGCGGGGCGCCCCAGGCGGGTGCCGGCGCTGACGGGTACGCCTGCGGGGCGGGCGGCGGAGGCGGCGCCTGCTGGCCCCACTGCGACTCGAGGCGGGTCAGCGACTCGAGCTCCCCGTAGTCCAGGAATATCCCCCGGCAGCCGCTGCACTGCTCGATCTGGACGCCATTGCGGTTGTACGTGTGCATCGGTGCATGGCACTTGGGACACTGCATGCTCGGCTCAACTCCTCGCCGTCGGTACGTGACCTGCTCACCTTACGATGACGGATCGCGCGCCAACTCGGGCGGGAGAGCGGCAATTCGGACACAGGATGCGAGCATCGCCCGCTCCGCTTCGTCGAGTTCGCGCCGCTCGGCCGTCGACTTGGCCAGGGCGAGGGCGGCTGTCTGGACGGTGAGCGCGCGGGCCGGCACGTCGAGCAGGGGCCAGGGATCTCCGTCGGGGGGAACCGCCGGGCCACCGGCGGCGCGGTAGGCGTCCAGGAAACGGGTCCAGGTGTCCGGCGGGAGCAGGCCTGCGGCGTACCAGGCCGCCGGGCGGGCCAGGTCCCAGGCGGGGTCGCCGAGGCCGAGGTCGTCGATGTCGATCAACTGCCAGGGGCCGGTGGGTGCGGGATGCCTGACGAGCTGTCCCAGGTGGAGGTCACCGTGACAGAGGTACGAGGGCCCGGGCGCCCTGACCTCGTCCCTGGCCCAGGCGGGGAGGGCCCGCCAGGCCCGCAGAACGGGCTCGGCGGCGGACAGGTCGGCTCCTGCCGCTGCCATACGGGCCAGAGCCCGCGCGGCTTTGGCGGGGCCCCGCATCGGGGGAAGCGGGCCGGGGAGGGCTGCCGGGTCGACGGCGTGGAGGCGGGCCAGAAGGGCCGCGGCCTCCTCCCAAGGGGCGGCTTCGGGGTCGGCCGGGTCCACGGGGGCGCCGTAGGGCCAGGTGGTGACGGGCCGGGCGGCCGGTACTGGCGGCGCCAGTGGGGGCAGCAGGATGCCGGCGAGGAGGAGGTGCGCGGCGACGGCCACGCGGGTGTCAAGAGCGCCGGGATCCGTATCGGGGGCATGGGACTTGGCCACGGCGTCGCCATGCCGGACGACCGCGCCGTCGGGACGGTCGGCCAGGATGGTGGCACCGTTCGCGCAGGCGTGGCAGGGCACGTGCGGCGTGGGGCGGTGGGCGGCCGCCTCGGCGGCGGCGTACAGCGCGCGGGCATCGGCGGATGCGGTCATGGTCTCCCCCGGTGCTGGTGCGATGCGGTCCCCTCGGGGGAGCGTACGCGCAGGCGGGCATGCTGCCCGGCGGTGGCTCTCTGCGCGACGCCGGGCCCCACCCTCGCCGGACGGAGTCCGGCGCAGCGGGCCGAAGCCCGTGGGGCGCGCCAGCGCCGCACGGTGCGAGGTCCGCATCAAAAAACGGTGCCCGGCGCAGCGGGCCGAAGCCCGTGAGGCGCGCCAGCGCCGCACGGTGCGAGCACCGCATCAAAAAAACGGTGCCGGAAAGCGCGATGTCCGGTCAGCTCCCCAGCTGACCGGACAAACGCTGCCGTCCGCCGCACCCCCGTCCCCACGGGGTTGTTGGCCGGATGTTCTTGGCCCGGGCCGCTCTCCCGGATCCTGGACGCCGCTCAGCGCCCGAGCATCACGCCCACGGACGACGCTTGTGTGGACACTGCTTCCCAGCCGCCGAAGACGAAAAGGAGCAGGACCGCCAGGGGAAGGACCATGACGGCCGCCACCAAGGGGTGGCGGGTGCCGGAACGGCGGGTGCCGAACGCGGCGTACGCCTTGCGTCCCTGCGTGCGGATCATCGTCCGCGATGCCGTGTCGGCCATGGTCCCTCTCCTGTCGAGTTGGCAAGCGGCGGGTGTCTGACCTCGGGGGACGAGTGCTGCACCCGCCGCTTGACTTCAAATCTAGGCGCGCCGTGCGCCCCGGGCGTCATGCCCTCGTACCGATTCCCGGGCCTCCAGGAGGATGAGCCGAGTACTACCGGCGTACTCCCCAGGGTGGAGAGCGGGCGCTAGGACTTGGGGTCTTCCCTGAGGGGTCGGGCCTCCAGCTCGGAGGAGTCCTCCCTGGGGACCGGCTGCTCCACCAGGGCCAGCACCCGGGTGGCCATGAAGCGCGCGGTGCGCACCACCGAGCCGCTGCGGGTGACTTCGCTCACTTCCACCACCCCTCTGCGGACCGCCGTCTCCACCCGGCGTCCCGCCCTGCTGGCCACCACCTCGTACGTACGCGTCGTATCTCCGGCGTCCACCACTATCTCCACGCGGTCACCCTTCATCGTCCCAATCCCCCTTCTGCGACGCATCATTGAGTTCTCGCCCGGGTCAAGGGGCCTTGGATCCCCGGCCTCCTGACCACTCTTCAAGTTTCCCACCCGGCACTGACAATCGGTCGGGACGTGAGGGCGCGGCCTATGAGCACACCGGGCCACGGGTACGTAAGCTGTGCCTCGTCAGACGGACCGGGCAGCGGGGATGGACATGGCGATGATGCGGCTCCGGCGCGAGGATCCGCGTGTCGTCGGTTCGTTCAGGCTTCACCGACGACTGGGCGCGGGCGGCATGGGGGTGGTGTACCTCGGCTCCGACCGGCGCGGGCAGCGGGTGGCGCTGAAGGTGATCCGCCCTGATCTCGCGGAGGACCAGGAGTTCAGGTCGCGGTTCGCGCGGGAGGTCTCGGCCGCCCGGCGGATCCGCGGTGGGTGCACGGCACGGCTGGTGGCCGCCGATCTCGAGGCCGACCGGCCCTGGTTCGCCACGCAGTACGTCCCCGGGCCCTCACTGCACGACAAGGTCAATGACGAGGGGCCGCTGTCGGCCGCCGAGGTGGCCTCGATCGGGGCGGCGCTCTCCGAAGGGCTCGTGGCGGTGCACGAGGCCGGTGTGGTCCACCGGGATCTGAAGCCGTCCAATATTCTTCTGTCGCCCAAGGGGCCGCGGATCATCGACTTCGGCATCGCGTGGGCGACCGGGGCAAGCACCCTGACGCATGTCGGCACGGCCGTGGGCTCTCCCGGATTCCTCGCGCCCGAGCAGGTGCGCGGCGCCATGGTCACCCCGGCGACGGACGTCTTCGCGCTGGGCGCCACGCTGGCCTACGCCGCCACCGCGGACTCGCCCTTCGGGCACGGCAGTTCAGAGGTCATGCTCTACCGGGTGGTGCACGAGGAGCCTCATCTGTACGAGGTCCACGACGCGCTCGAACCTCTGGTGCGCGCCTGTCTCGCCAAGGACCCCGGGGACCGCCCCAGCACGCTCCAACTCTCCATGCGGCTCAAGGAGATCGCGGCCCGCGAGGCCCAGGGGCTCTCCGAGACGCGGCCGCCGGCACAGCGCCGCGAGTCGCAGCTCGACCGGCCCACGGGGCGGCTCACCGAGCGCTACACGGAAGAGCATCAGCAGACGCAGCGGCGTACGAACGGAACGTCCGGGTCCGGGGTCCGCTCGCAGGCGCCGCAGGCCCCGCGGCCCTCCTCGTCCCGCAACGGAGCCCGCCCGCCGGCCCCCCGTGACACCTCGGCGCGCACCGGGGCGCGCCCCGCCGGCAGCCGCCCGGGTACGACCAGGCCTACGGCTTCGGGGCGGCGGACGGGGCCCAGCCCGCGGATGATGCGGCAGCGACTGATCGTGTTCGTCGTGGTGACGCTGATCGTGCTGCTGGGGATCGCCGCCGCTCAGAAGCTCTGAGCGGCCCGTCCGTTCAGGCGGTGGGGCGGCCCGTCGCCACCGCGTAGAAGGCCACTGCCGCGGCCGCTCCCACGTTGAGCGAGTCGACGCCGTGCGCCATCGGGATGCGTACCCATTCGTCGGCTGCGACCAGCGCCTGCGTGGAGAGGCCGTCACCCTCCGCGCCGAGCATCAGCGCGACCCGGTCCAGGCGGTGCGGGGCGGCGTCGTCGATGTCCGAGGCCTTCTCGTCGGGGGTCAGCGCGAGGAGCTGGAAGCCGGCTTCCCGTACCGTCTCCAGGTCCCGGGGCCATGACTCGAGGCGGGCGTACGGGACCGAGAAGACCGCGCCCATCGAGACCTTCACCGAGCGGCGGTAGAGCGGGTCCGCGCAGGCCGGGGAGAGCAGCACCGCGTCCATGCCGAGGGCCGCCGCGCTGCGGAAGATCGCGCCGATGTTGGTGGGGTCGATGACCGACTCCATGACGACGATCCGGCGGGCCGTCCGGAGCAGTTCGTCGGACGTGGGAAGCGGCTTGCGCTGCATGGAGGCGAGGGCTCCGCGGTGCACGTGGAACCCCGTGACGCGCTCGGCGAGCTCGGGGCTCACCGCGTAGACCGGCGCCGGAAGCTCATCGATGACGTCGCGCATGACATCGACCCACTTGGCGGAGAGCAGCATCGAGCGCATCTCGTAGCCGGCGTCCCTGGCCCGTCTGATGACCCTTTCGCCTTCGGCGATGAACAGACCCTCGACGGGCTCGCGCTTGCGCCGGAGTTCTACGTCGGTCAGGCCCGTGAAGTCGCGCAGGCGCGGGTCGTCCGGGTCCTCGACAGTGATGAGATCAGCCACGGGGTGATACTGCCTTGTCCTGGGTGTGGTGCCAATGCGGGAAGCAGAGTCGGTTACTGCGGGTTACGCGTGGGGGTGCGGTTCGGTGTGTGCCGGGCCGACGTTCACGACCGGGCCGATGACGATGACGGCCGGGGGGCGTACGTCCTGGGACTTCGCCGTCTCGGCGACCGTGGCCAGGGTGGCGTCGACGCGGCGCTGGGCGGCCGTGGTGCCCTCCTGGACGAGGGCCACCGGGGTGTCGGCCGACTTGCCGTGGGTGATGAGCGTCTGCGCGATCGCGCCGATCTTGTCGACGCCCATGAGGATCACCAGGGTTCCCTGGAGCTTCGCCAGGGAGGGCCAGTCGACGAGGGAGCGGTCGTCGTCGGGGGCGACATGGCCGCTGACCACCGTGAATTCATGGGCCACACCGCGGTGGGTGACCGGGATTCCGGCGGCGCCCGGTACGGAGATCGAGCTGGAGATGCCGGGGACGACCGTGTACGCGATGCCTTCGGCCTCCAGGGCGATGGCCTCCTCCATGCCGCGGCCGAAGACGAAGGGGTCGCCGCCCTTCAGACGGACCACCGCCTTGCCTTGCTTGGCGTGGTCGATGAGGGCGTTGTTGATCGCTTCCTGGGCCATGTAGCGGCCGTAGGGGATCTTGGCCGCGTCGATCACCTCGACGTGCGGCGGGAGTTCGTCGAGGAGGTCGCGCGGGCCCAGGCGGTCGGCGATGACGACGTCCGCCTCGGCGAGGAGACGCCGGCCGCGGACCGTGATCAGGTCGGGGTCGCCGGGGCCGCCGCCGACCAGTGCGACACCGGGGGTGCGCGTGCGGTGGTGAGGGGCCGTGAGGGTGCCGTCGCGCAGGCCCTCGACCACCGCGTCGCGGACCGCGGCGGAGCGGCGGGGGTCGCGGCCGGTGAGGACGGCGACGGTCACGCCCTCGCTGCGGCCCGTTGCCGGGGTCCAGGCGGTGGCCGCTTCGGCGTCGTCGCTGCGGACGCACCAGGTGCGGGTGCGTTCGGCCTCGGCGGAGGCGGCGTTGTTCGCCTCCGTGTCGGTGGAGGCGATCAGTGCGTACCAGGTGTCGGCGAGGTCGCCGTCCTGGTACGGGCGCTTCTCCCAGCGGATCTCGGCCGACGCCGCCATCGCTTCGACCGAGGGGGTCGCGGAGGGGGAGATCAGGACGATGTCGGCGCCGGCCGCGATGAGCGCCGGGAGCCGGCGCTGGGCCACCTGGCCGCCGCCTACTACGACTACGCGTCGGCCGTCGAGGCGGAGTCCGACGGGGTAGGCGGGGTGGTCGGCCATGGCGGGGCTCCTCGGGCGGGGGTGCGTGCGTGTGTTTGTGTGCTGGTGGGAGGCGGTGCGGCTTACCTTACGGGGGCCGGGTGGGCGCGGTGTTTCGGGGAGCTCCGGTGGGGTGGGGCCGGGTCGTGAGGAGGACTCCCCTGGCCCGCCCCTTCCCGAAACCGGGGGCTGTGCCCCGGGCCCCCTGGCCAGGGTCGGGGGGGCGGGGCACAGCCCCCCGGGCCCCCGCTCCTCAATCGCCGGAGGGGCTTGAATTTGGTTGGCGTGCGCTGGATTTCGCCCGGCGCGCGCTCGATTGCGCAGGCGTACAGAGATGGTCTGGCGGGCACCTCTGTCCCTGCGCCGGGCTCGGTCGCGGAGGCTACTTCTCCGTCACGCCCGCCGAGTCGAACGTCGCCACCTCGTGCATGGCCCGCGCCGCGCTCTGCACCACCGGGAGTGCCAGCAGTGCGCCTGTGCCCTCGCCCAGGCGGAGGTCCAGGTCGACCAGGGGACGCAGGCCCAGCTTGTTCAGGGCCGCCACGTGGCCGGGCTCCGCGCTGCGGTGGCCCGCGATGCACGCGGCCAGGGCTTCGGGGGCGATCGCCCGGGCCACCAGGGCCGCGGCTCCCGCGCTGACTCCGTCCAGGATCACCGGCGTACGGAGAGACGCACCGCCGAGGATGAAGCCGACCAGCGCCGCGTGCTCCAGGCCGCCGACCGCCGAGAGGACGCCGATCGGGTCCGCCGGGTCCGGCTTGTGGAGCTCCAGGGCGCGGCGGACCACGTCCACCTTGCGGGCGTGCATCTCGTCGTTGATGCCGGTGCCGCGGCCGGTGATCTCGCTCGGGTCCTGGCCGGTGTAGACGCTGATCAGGGCTGCGGACACCGTGGTGTTGGCAATGCCCATCTCACCGGTGATCAGCGCCTTGTTGCCGGCCGCGACCAGGTCGCGGGCCGTCTCGATACCGACCTCGATCGCGGAGAGTGCCTCGTCGCGGGTGAGAGCGGGGCCCGTGGTGAAGTCGGCGGTGCCGGGCCGGACCTTGCGGGGCAACAGGCCCGGGGTGGCCGGGAGTTCGCCCGCGACGCCCACGTCGATGACGCAGACCTCGGCGCCGACCTGGTTGGCGAAGGCGTTGCAGACCGCTCCCCCGCCGAGGAAGTTGGCGACCATCTGCTGGGTCACTTCCTGGGGCCAGGCCGTGACGCCCTGGGCGTGCACTCCGTGGTCGCCCGCGAAGATCGCGACGGCCGCGGGCTCCGGGATCGGCGGCGGGCACATCCGGGAGAGGCCGGAGAGCTGAGCGGAGATGATCTCCAGCATGCCGAGCGCACCGGCCGGCTTGGTCATCCGCTTCTGGCGCTCCCACGCCTCGCCGAGCGCCTTGGCGTCCAGCGGGCGGATGTTGGTGATCGTCTCCTGTACGAGGTCGTGCGGCTCCTCGCCGGGGAGCGCCCGGCGTCCGTACGTCTCCTCGTGGACGACCCAGGAGAGCGGGCGGCGCTTGGACCAGCCCGCCTGCATCAGTTCAGGCTCCTCGGGGAACTCGTCGACGTAGCCCACGCAGAGGTAGGCCACGACCTCGAGGTGCTCGGGGAGGCCGAGGGACCTCACCATCTCGCGCTCGTCGAAGAAGCTGACCCAGCCGACGCCGAGGCCTTCCGCACGGGCGGCGAGCCAGAGGTTCTCGACGGCGAGTGCCGAGGAGTACGGGGCCATCTGCGGCTGGGTGTGCCGGCCGAGGGTGTGGCGGCCGCCGCGCGTGGGGTCCGCCGTGACGACGATGTTGACCGGGGTGTCGAGGATGGCCTCGATCTTCAGTTCCTTGAACTGCTTGGCCCGGCCCTTGGGGAGGGATTTGGCGTACGCATCGCGCTGGCGCTGGGCCAGTTCGTGCATGGTGCGCCGGGTCTCGGCGGAGCGGATGACGACGAAGTCCCAGGGCTGGGAGTGGCCGACGCTCGGGGCGGTGTGGGCCGCTTCGAGGACGCGCAGCAGCACCTCGTGCGGGATGGGGTCGCTGCGGAAGCCGTTGCGGATGTCGCGGCGTTCGCGCATGACGCGCAGCACCGCTTCGCGCTCGGCGTCGTCGTAGGCAGGGGCGGGAGCGGGAACGGACTCGCTCTCCTCGGCCACCGGCGGTTCGGCGATCTGCTCGGGCTCGACGGGCGCGGGCTCGGCCTCGGGTGCGGTCGCCTCCGCCGCTTCCGGCTCCTCGGCCACGGGAAGTTGGGTCGCGGGGCCGCCGTCGCGGGGCGCCGGAACGGTCGCTGCCGCGTCGGGCTCGGCAGCAGGAGCGGGGGCGGCGACAGGGGCTTCCGCGGGTGCGGGCATCTCGACCGGCTCGGGAGCCGGGGCCACCTGCTGCTCGACGATCGGTTCCTGCTCGGGCTCCGGCGTCTGTACGGGCTCGGGCTCCGGCATGGTCATGACGGCCACCGGCGTCGGGGCGAGGTGGGGAGTGGACGGGAGCGATCCCTCGACCGCCACGAACTGGCCCGAGGACTGGGCCTGGGGCTGGGACTGGGCCGGGGCCTGGGGCTGGGCCTGGACGGGCTCTGCCACGAACGGCGTCGGCGTCTCCGCCACAGCGGCTACGGCTGCGGGGGCCGGTGCCGGCTCGGGGACCACAGGGGCCACCGGTGTCACGGGTGCCGCGAGCGGAGCGGGCTGCTCGGCGGGCGTCTGCGTCTGCTGCACGGCCGCGACGGGCACAGGCGTCCGGGCCATGACCGGTTCGGGAACGACCGTTTCTGCTGATGCTGCCGGGACTCCCGTGACCACCGGGTCCGCGGTGAACTGGGGCGGCGTCGCGGCCTGTACCGGCGCGGGCGTGTGGACCTGCGCCTGGGCCGGGACCGGCTGCGGCTCAGGGGTCCAGACCGGGGCCTGCGACGGGATCTCGCCGAGCTGCGGTCCGGGCAGCCCGAGCTCGCCCTCGGCGGGGATGTCGAAGTACTCCGGTCCTGTGGTCGGCGGCCCCGGGTTGCGTACGGGAACGGGGTTCGCCGGCGTCGCGGTGGGTCCGCGGTCGGCCAGCGAGCGCACCACACCGGCGGACGCGTCGGGGACCGGCGGGCCCATGTGCAGCGGCCTGCGGGCCGGCGGAGGCGTCGGCGCCGAGGTGGTGGCCGGGGCGACCGCCTGGAACTGGGCGCGTACGTCGCTGAGGTCCACGGAGCCGGAGTCCCGGCCGCCCGCCTCGTGGGCGCCGTACTCGGAGCCGGGTGCCGGTGCAGCGGCGGCGACGGGCTGCGGATCGCTCCAGGCGCCGGCCGAGGCGGGCATCAGGAGCAGATCGTCGTCTTCGGCGGTGTTCTCGGAGGGGTCGAGGAAGGTGTAGGCGCCGGGGGCGGGGATGCCCGGCTGCTCCACCATGCCTGCGTTCTCCGGCTGTCCCTCGCCCGGGATCTGGCCGGTGTCAGTCATGCGTACCCCTCGCCCATCGACTAGCGCTCTTTCAGTACCGCCGTACCACACCGGGACCCCAATAGGGGCCCTTTTTCAGGACATTGGCGTATGAAATGCCGAACGTCCAGCCGCGGTACAACAGTCGGCCAGCCTACCCCGCGCCGTACTGGGGCAGGGTCAGGGGGAGGAACCGTCTCGACGCCCGGACACCAGGAAGACGACGGAGCGCTCGCGCTCGGTCCAGGCGTGAGTGTCCAGGTCGACGGATTGCAACAGGGCACATTCGACGGTGTATCCGCCCTCTGCGAGGGCCGCTCCGACCGCCTCCGCCTCGTCGCGCGTGGCGGCGTGCGTCACGATTCGCTCGGGCCTTCGGTCGGCACAGGCTGTGACAACTGCCACGCCCCCACCGCCGATCCGGACCACGTCCGGCTCGGGCAGCCGCTCCAGTACGTGCGGTGCGCGGCCCTGAACCGCCTGCAGTTGTACGCCGAAGCGCCGGGCGGCGGCCTCCGTCCGTGCGCAGGCGCCCGAGTCGGCGTCGACGGCGATCACGGCCGCGCCGAAGCGGGCCGCCTCGATGGACAGTGCGCCGCTGCCGCAGCCGATGTCCCAGACCAGGTCGCCGGTGCGCGGGCCCAGACGTGCCAGTTGGGCGGCGCGCAGTCCTGCCGACTCGCCCTCGCCGAGGTTCTCCCCGTACTCGGCCTCGGGCAGCGCCCAGCCGCGTACCGGCGCGGTGTCGCGCAGGCCCGTACCGCCGATGACGATGACGACATTGGGGTCGCGCCAGGCGTGGTCGGCGACCTTGTCGGAGGTGAGGACGGTGACCTGTTCGCGCTCGGTGCCCAGCTCCTCGCAGATCACGAAGGTGCGGTGGACGCCTTCGAGGAGGAGGGCGAGCTCGGCGGGGCCCGCGCCCGGCGAGGTGAGGACGGCGACCTTGGCGTGGGCGCGGCAGACGTTGACGGCGCGGCGCAGTGTGCGCGGGTGGGCGACGACGACCTCAGCGTCGTCCCAGGGCATTCCGGCGCGCGCGAAGGCGGCTGCGACCGAGGAGACCGCGGGGACGACCTCGACCTCGAGGCCGTGCTCGGGGGCGCGCAGGGTGCGTACGACGCCGTGGAATCCGGGGTCCCCGTCGGCGAGGACGACCGCGCTGCCGCGGTGTCCGGCGATCCGGCGCGCGGCGAGGTCCACGCTGCCCAGGCGGATCCTTTCGGCGCCCGGCGGGACCTCGGGAAGCGCCAGGTGGTGTGCGGCCCCGGCCACCAGGGTGGCGGCGGAGAGGGCGGACCTGGCGGCGTCGGTGAGCGGCGAACCGTCCCAGCCGATCACCGTGACACGGTCGGCCATCGTCGTGAGTCTCCTGGAGTCGTCGCAGGTGGGGCGGGGCAGGACCGTGAGACTACCTGCTGCGGCGGCGGCCGTGCACAGGGTCAGTTCCAGTCGGGGAAGGTTCCGTAGCCGTTGGCGTCGGCCATCAGGTCCGGGACGCCGTCGAGGTCCTCGGGCAGCAGGCTCCAGACGATGAGGTCGGTGCGGATGTCGGTCCAGCCGCCGTCGGTGCCGTTCTCGGTGCGGCTGCGCGCTATCCAGGCGTTGCGCAGGACCCCCTCGCTGATGCAGCCGATCTTCTGTGCGACCTGCTGGGACGCGGTGTTGTCGGCGGGGGTGCGCAGTTCGATGCGCTCGAACCTCTGGTCGCGGAAGAGCCACTGGGCGACGGCGAGGACCGATTCGGTGGCGTACCCCTCGCCGCGGGCCCAGGGGGCGGTGACGTAACGGACCTCGGTGGCCAGGGTGCGCCAGTTGGTGGCGCGGAGGTGGACGGTGCCGACGAGGCGCTGGGTGAGGAACTCGGTGACGGCCAGGACGATGCCGCGGCCCGCGGTGCGCTCGGCGGGGGCGATCCTGCGGACCCAGCGTTCGCCGTCGATCTGGCGGTACGGGTGCGGGGCCGAGGTCCAGGCGGTGACCATCTCGTCGTTCATCATGTCGGTCAGCGACGGGATGTCCGCCTCCTCGAACGGGCGCAGCACGAGCCGGTCCGTACTGATGGAGATGTCCGGGAAGGTGCTCGTCATGTGCTGCTCCATGGGGCAGGGACCGTCGCGTCGTAAAGGCACAGCATGCAGCATGTGGACGGTGGTGTGCATGGGCGGGTGGGTACGGCGAAGGCCCCGCACGCCCGTGGTGGGGGCGTACGGGGCCTTCGGCCACAAGAGCCTTGCGGGCGTCAGGACTTGACGGCGCCGAAGGAGGGGATGACCGAGCCGTCGGCGTACGTCTTCTCGATGTACGCCTTCACCTCGGCGGAGTTGAGCAGCTTTTCGAGCTTCTTGACGCGCGGGTCGCTCTCGTTGCCCTTCTTGACGGCGAGGAAGTTGGCGTTCGGGTTGTTGGTGCCCGACTCCAGGGCGAGGGCGTCCTCGGAGGGCTTGAGCTTCGCGGCGAGGGCGTAGTTGCCGTTGATGACCGCAGCCTTCACATCGTCCAGGGCGCGAGGCGTCTGGGCCGCCTCGATCTCCTTGAACTTCAGGCCCTTGGCGTCCTTGATGTCCGAGACGGTGGCGAGGGCGCCCGCGCCGTCCTTGAGCGTGATGATGTCGTTGGCGGCGAGCAGCTGGAGTGCGCGGCCCTCGTTGACGGCATCGTTGGGGATGGCGACGGTGTCGCCGCTCTTGAGCTCCGAGGCCTTCTCGGCCTTCTTGGAGTAGAGACCCATCGGCTCGACGTGGACGTTCTCGACACCCACGATGTGGGTGCCCTTCTTGGCGTTGAAGTCCTTGAGGTACGCGGCCGTCTGGAAGTAGTTGGCGCCGATGTCGCCGTCCTCGAGGGCGGTGTTGGGAGTCACGTAGTCCGTGTACTCCTTCACCTCCAGCTTGAGGCCGGCCTTGGCCGCGAGGTTGTCCTTGACGAACTTGAGGATGTCGGCGTGCGGGGTGGGGCTCGCGCCCACGATCAGGGCGTCGTCCGGGGACGATCCGGCCTTGTCCGAACCGCAGGCGGTCAGACCGATGGAGAGGGCCGCGACGGCGGCGACGGAGGCGGTGAGCTTGACAGAAGTACGCACGAAGAGTGCCTTTCTTGCGGATGGTGCGGGATGGATCCGCCCGGCAAAGGGTCCGGGCTCAGGGGAGTTGACGTTCTAGGAGGCGACCGGTTCGGCTTCCGCGCCGCGGGGGCGGCGGAGCAGCCGGGTCGGGGCCCGTCCGGTGCCGCGCCGGGCCAGTGCGCTCACGACGAGGTCACCGGCGAGCTGGACCAGGACCACGAGGACGACGAGCAGGGCGACCGTGACGAGCATGAAGTCGGTCTCGAAGCGCTGGTAGCCGTAACTGATCGTCAGTGCGCCGAGTCCGCCGCCGCCGACCGTGCCCGCCATGGCGGAGTAGCCGATGAGGGCGATGATCGTCGTGGTGATGCCGGAGACGAGCGAGGGCAGGGACTGCGGGAGCAGCACCTTGCGTACGACGGTCCAGGTGGAGCCGCCCATGGACTGCACGGCTTCGACCAGTCCGTGGTCCACCTCGCGCACCGCGGTCTCGACGAGCCGGGCGAAGAAGGGGATCGCGCCGATGGCGAGCGGAACAACCATCGCCTCGGCACCCAGACTGGTGCCGACGACCATCTTGGTGAAGGGGATCAGCGCCACGAGGAGGATCAGGAAGGGGAAGGACCGCGCGACGTTGACGACGAAGCCGACGACCTTGTTGACCGGAGTGTTCTGCAGCAGTCCGCCGCGGTCGGTGAGGACCAGGAACACGCCCAGAGGTGTGCCGACGGCGACGGCTATGAGTGCCGACCAGCCGACCATGTAGAGGGTGTCCCAACAACCCTCGGACAGCAGCGGCTGCATCTCGGACCAGGTCACTTGGCACCTTCCTTCACCAGCACGGGCGCGTCTTCGCCCGCCACTTCGACCTGGAGCCCCTGCTCGCGCAGGAATCCGATCGGTACGACGTTGTCCTCGAAGCGGCCGGGCAGTTCGATCCGCATCCGGCCGATCTGCTTGCCGGCGACGGTGTCCATCGCGGCGCCCAGGATGGAGATGTCGATGTTGTACGTACGGGAGAGCTGCGAGATGACCGGCTGCGTGGCGGCCTCACCGTGGAAGGTGACGTCGACGACCGTGCGGTCGGTCCCGGACGCTTCGCCGCCGACCGGGAAGAGGGTGCGCGCCAGTTCGGAGCCGGGCGTCGCGAGGATCTCGCCGACCGTGCCGGACTCGACGATGCGGCCGTGCTGCATGAGGGCGGCCGAGTCGCAGACCGTCTTGACCACGTCCATCTCGTGCGTGATGAGCAGAACGGTCAGGCCGAGCTGGCGGTTGAGGTCGCGCAGCAGGTGCAGGATCGAGCGGGTGGTCTCGGGGTCGAGTGCGCTCGTCGCCTCGTCGGAGAGCAGGACCTTCGGGTCGCCGGCCAGTGCGCGGGCGATGCCGACGCGCTGCTTCTGGCCGCCCGACAGCTGCGCCGGGTAGGACTTCGCCTTGTCGGCGAGGCCGACCAGGTCGAGGAGCTCGAGGGCCTTGCGGGTGCGTTCGCGGCCGGTGACTCCGAGGATCTCCAGCGGCAGTTCGACGTTGTCCTGCACGGTGCGCGAGGACAGCAGGTTGAAGTGCTGGAAGACCATGCCGATACGGGTGCGTGCCGCGCGCAGCTCCTTGCCGGCGCGCGGACCGCGTCCGGCGAGTGCGGTGAGGTCGACGCCGTCGACGCTCACGGTGCCGGCGGTGGGGCGCTCGAGGAGGTTGATGCAGCGGATCAGGGAGGACTTGCCGGCGCCGCTCTGGCCGATGACGCCGTACACCTCGCCCTCACGCACATGGAGGTCGACGCCGTCCAGGGCGGTGACCTCACGGCCGCGCGAGGCATAGACCTTCGTCAGGCCGGTGGTGGTGATCACAGAAATTCCGTCACTGTCGAGTGCACGGCGCGATGTCCGCCGGGCACGGGGCATTCGTCTGGAAACGCAGCACGGCCACGGCAGTTGCTACCGGGAGGCACATCGTGCGCGGGGCAGGCTCTTCGTCTCGCTTCGGGGCGCGAGGCTCAGGCCGCAAGGCTCAGGCGGGGGCCCTCAGAAGGCGCGCATTCGACACATACAGCGAGCACCGGGCGTCATCATCGCCTCGGTCGCAAGGGTGCGGCTGCTCGTCGTGGTCATGCTCGCAAGTAAACCAGACGTGAGTACGGGACAGCTGAGGATGTCCGTATAGCGGACATCCTCGTCTCACGTCAGCCGGCCGTGGTGATCTCCAGCCCACCCGCCACGACCTGCACCGATACCTCGGAGAGATCGGACAGGACGACATCGGCGACCAGCTCTGCGCGGTCGTGCGTTGTGGCCAAGGCCACGGTCGGCATACCCGCCGCGCGCCCGGCCCGCAGTCCGGCGGGGGCGTCCTCGAACACCACGCAGCGTGCCGGGTCCACGCCCAGGCGGGCGGCGCCGAGCAGATAGGGCTCGGGGTCGGGCTTGCCCCGGGTGATGTCGTCGGCCGCGATCATCACCTTGGGGGCGATGCCGACCTCGGCGAGGCGGGCTTCCGCCAGGCGGCGGCCCGCCGAGGTGACGACGGCCCAGCGGTCCGCCGGCAGCGAGGCGAGGAGCGCGGCGGTGCCGGGAAGGAGCTCGACGCCCCCGGCCACATCCGCGACTTCGAGGTCTTCGATACGGGCGAGTGCCTCGGGCACGATGTCCGCGGGCAGCAGATCGGCGACGATTTCGGCGGCGGGGCGCCCGTGCAGTCCGATCCTGGCGAAGTCGTCCGCCGTGACGCCGTACTCCTGGGCCCACTGCGTCCAGCAGCGGTTCACCGACTCCAGCGAGGAGACGAGGGTGCCGTCGTTGTCGAACAGCAGGGCATCGGCGTAGATCTTCATGGTCGTCGACCCTACGTGCGGTCGTGGGGCCGCGCGCATCGGGTCTTTCGGCCCGTAATACCCTCGACGTCATGCTTGACGCCCTCACGATCGCGGTCGCCGTCGCCGCGCTCGTACTCGCCGCCTGGTGCGGTTTCGCCGCCTACCGGGACCAGCCCACCAAGGACTGGCACTTCATCGGCATGGCCGTGGTCACCGTCCTCGCCCTGGTGCAGATGGTGATCGGCTTTGTGCAGCTCGGGCGCGGTGAGCGGCCGGAGCAGGGCACGGCGGTCTTCGTCGCCTATCTGATCGGCGCGTTCGCGGCGGTTCCCGCGGCCGGGGTGCTGTCGCTGTCCGAGCGGACCCGCTGGGGTTCGGTGACGGTCGCCGCGGGGGCCGTGGTGCTCGCCGTGCTCGAAGTACGGCTCTACGACATCTGGGGAGGCTGACGATGACCGCAGCTGAGGAGAAGCCGGCGTACCAGCTGGGCACCGGGCCCGGACGCGTCCTGGTCTGGTTCTACGGCGTCTTCACCGTCGCCGCCGCATCCCGCTCGATCGTCCAGATGATCATGGACTTCGGCAAGGCGCCGCTCGCCTACACGCTGTCGGCCGTGGCGGCCGTGGTGTACGGATTCATCACGTACTCCCTGGTGCGGGGCGGCGAGAAGGCCCGCAGGGCGGCACTGGTGTGCTGTGCCGCCGAGCTGGTCTTCGTGCTCGTCGTCGGGACCTGGACGCTGGCCGATCCGTCCGCCTTCCCGGACGCGACGGTGTGGTCGGACTACGGGATGGGGTACCTGTTCATCCCGGTGATCCTGCCGGTGCTCGGCATGCTGTGGCTGCGGAGGGCCAAGCGCTAGAGGTCGTCGGCGGCGGGCCTTGATCCGCCCCTAGGCACTCGTCGCGTACGCGCCCGACTCCGCCTCCTTCTCCAGGGTCACGATCGTCAGGGCCGGGCTCGCCTCGCGCGTGGAGATCTGGACGTAGCCGTGGCTCCGGTACAGCCGCAGGTTGTGCTCGCTGCGGTGGCCGGTGAACAGCTGGAAGCGTTTGGCCGCCGGCTCTGCGGCGAAATGGGCCTCTATGGCGTGCAGCAGCCGGCCTCCCAGGCCGTGGCGCTGCATCCGCGGATGGACGATCAGCTTGCCGATCTGCGCCGTGTTCGCGGCATCGACCTTGCCGCGCACCGATGCCACCACCTCGTCACCGAGGCGGGCCACCAGGGCGTACCCGTCGGTCAGTTCGGCCCGCAGGCCCTCCAGGGTCTGGGTCAGTGGCTCGATGGCGTAGTCGCCGTAGAGCTCTGCCTCGCTCTGATAGCACAGGTACTGGAGCTTCAGAATCTGTTCGGCGTCCTGCGCAGTTGCCGCATGGATGGTCACGCTCATGCCCATGTGTGCATGCCTCCCGCTCACCTGGTCCGCCGGTTGTCTAACGCTCCATTCCCCGGACTTCAGGAGCTGCAACCTCCGCCGCCAGCATTCTGCGCAGGCATCCCAGGCAACGGGAACGAACCGGGCCAAGACTCCCCTGTGACATTCCCAACTCCCCTGCGATCTCACGGTAGGTGGGATCCTCCGGCGCCAGCATCGCGGCCAGCAGTTCCGGACAGCGGCCCGGTGTCCTGCGCACGGCCGCGCGCACCGCGCGCCGCCTCTCCGCCGTGAGCGCGCGGTGGTCGGGGCCCGCCTCGGGCGCCGTGGACGGCTCGACGGCGTACGGGAGTTCCCGCAGGGCCTGGCGCCGGGCGCGCCGCGCCTCGGCCCGCACCGCCGAGCGCACCCAGCGCCTGGGCTCCGCCGGAGCCTGCTCCAGCAGCCGTACCCAGACGGCCTGTTCGAGGTCGGCCGCCTCGATCCCGGCCGCCGAGGCCTCGGCTGCGGCCTCGGCGGACAGAAGCGGAGTCAGTTCTTCTACGAGGTTCATGCCGGGCGGGACGCGGCGGCCGCGGGCGGCGGTTTCCGCGGGGGCCGCATCTCACCCGTACGAGAAGAGCCGGTCAACGCCGGTTGAAGTCCGCGGCGGCCAGCAGGGCCGTGTCCGCGTTGTCGGAGAAGACCCCGTCGATACCCGTCTCGAAGTACCGCTGGAAGGCGCCGAATGCGTCTCCGTAGGCGTTCGGGTCGGTCCCCTTCCTGTAGTCGGCGGGCAGGAAGCTGTTCTCGTTGCGCATCGTGTACGGATGCAGGATCAGCCCCTGCGCATGGGCGTCGCGCACCAGCGTCGTCGGCTGGGTGAGCTTCCCCGACGCGTCCTTGGGGATGATCAGGTCCAGGGTGGGCCCGATGCCCTGGGCGTACGAGGCGATCCACTTCAGCCCGGCGGGCGTGACGAGGTCGTCCACCGTGCGCGGGTCGCCCGTCGCGACGAAGTCCCACGGGCGGGTGCCCGCGCCGGAGAGCAGCACGACGCCCGGCGTCGAGACCTGCCGGGAGAGCCGCTGGATGGAGGTCGGCTCGAAGGACTGGAGGATCAGCGGGGAGTTGCGGTGGTCGCGGCCGTACTTGCGGAGCAGCTTGACCAGCGGTTCCTCCAGGCCGAGACCGATGGAGCGGAAGTAGGTGGGGTGCTTGGTCTCCACGTACAGCCAGACCGGCTTGCCGCGCTTGCGGCCCTCCTTCTCGGCCCAGCGCAGCACCTCCTCGAAGGTCGGGATGTCCCACCGTCCGTCGTAGAGCGTGTTGCGCTGCCGGTTGCCCGGGATGCGCTCCTTGGCGCGCAGCGTCTTCAGCTCGGCGAGCGTGAAGTCCTCGGTGAACCAGCCGGTGATCGCGACACCGTCGACGGTCTTGGTGGCCTTGCGCGCCGCGAACTCCGGGTGGGCGGAGACGTCCGTGGTGGCCGTGATGTCGTTCTCGTGACGGCAGACGAGGTGCCCGTCCTTGGTCGGCACCAGGTCCTGCTCGATGAGGTGCGCGCCGAGTTCGAGGGCGAGCTCGTACGAGCCGAAGGTGTGTTCCGGGCGGTACCCGGCCGTCCCGCGGTGCCCGATGACCGTCGGGTGGGGCAGTTCCTTGTACGAGGCCCCGTGGCCACCGCTGCGCTCGTCGGCTCTTGCCGCCGCCGCTGGCAGACCGAGTACGGCTGTGGAGAGCACTGCCGCTCCCAGTACGGTCCGCCGGCCGGGGTTCTTCTCCGCGCCCTGTGTCATAACCGCTCCTCGTGTGATGTCCCGCACCTGTCAAAGCGAAGTGCCCGATGGTAGGCAGCCACGCCTTACGTACGGGAGAGCGTGGACACAACACGGCGCGGCTCCCAGGTGTCGAACACATGCCTGCGAGAAGTCATGGACAACTCACCCCCTTTGACAAGCTTTCGGGGTGACCCTGCTCACCCGGTCCGATCCCTACCGAAACGGATGACACCCGGGTTGACTGGATGGAACACAGTGCAAGCGCACGTCAACACTGCGTATCCACTTGATGAACCCGATGTGCGATCGAGGAGGACGCGCGAGTATCGTCCTCACCTGCACACTTCCCGACACTCCCCGCCCGCATCCACGGCACTGCCCACGACCCCGGAGGACCCGTTGTCCCGTCTCGCGCTCATCAAGGCAGTGCTCGGACCGGTCATGCGCCTGATGTTCCGCCCCCGGGTGGAGGGCGCCGAGAACATTCCGGGGACGGGACCGGTCATCCTCGCGGGCAACCACCTCACGTTCATCGACTCGATGATCATGCCGATCTGCCTGGACCGCCGGGTCTACTTCATCGGCAAGGACGAGTACGTCACGGGCAAGGGATTCAAGGGCCGCCTCATGGCCTGGTTCTTCACCGGCGTCGGTATGATCCCGGTCGATCGCGACGGCGGACGCGGCGGTGTCGCGGCGCTGATGACGGGCCGCCAGGTGCTCGACGACGGCAAGGTCTTCTCGATCTACCCGGAGGGCACCCGCTCCCCCGACGGCCGTCTCTACCGCGGGCGCACCGGAATCGCGCGCCTGACGCTGATGACGGGCGCGCCGGTGGTGCCGTTCGCCATGATCGGTACGGACAAGATCCAGCCGGGCGGCGCAGGCGTGCCGCGCCCCGGCAAGGTCACGGTCCGCTTCGGCGAGCCGATGGAGTTCTCGCGCTACGAGGGCATGGACCGCGACCGCTATGTCCTGCGCGCGGTGACCGACTCGGTGATGGCCGAGGTCATGCGGCTCTCCGGCCAGGAGTACGTCGACATGTACGCCACCAAGGCCAAGGCCGCCTGAGGCAGAGGGAATTCACCGAAGGGCCGCACCCCGGTCGGGGGTGCGGCCCTTCGGCGTACGACGGCTTTGTCTACGATTCCAGCTTCTGGCCCCGCAGCAGGAACCAGGCGGCGATCGCCGTGGCGAACAGCACCCCGGCGCCCACACCCGCCGCTGTCTGGAAACCGTCGGTGAACGCTCCCTGGGCGGAGGAGATCAGGGCCGCTCCCTGGTCGGCGGGGAGTTGCGCCGCCGACTCGACCGCCCCGCCGAGCGAGTCGCGGGCCGCGTCCGCGGTGTCGGCGGGGACTCCGGCCGGGACGGTGAAGCCCCGGTAGATGCCGGTCACCACGGTGCCGAGCAGGGCGATGCCGAGGGCCGCGCCCAGTTCGTACGCCGTCTCGGAGACCGCGGAGGCCGCGCCCGCCTGTTCCTTGGGAACGCTGGAGAGGATGACGTCGGCGGTGACGGTGAAGGCGAGACCCGCGCCCAGACCGCCGAGGAAGAGCGCGGCACCCAGGGCGAAGATGCCGGTGGAGGCGCTGAGCGCCATACAGGCGGCCAGTGCGAAGCCGACCGCGGCGAGTCCGCCGGAGACCGCGCTGCGCACCGATGCCCGCCGGGCGATGTACCCGGCCGCCAGCCCCGCGCCCACCGCACCGACCGCTGCGGGCAGTTCGATCAGTCCTGCCTGGAGCGGCGAGCGCATCTGCACCAGTTGGAGGAACTGCGAGAGGAAGAAGACCAGTCCGGAGAGGCCGAGGATGGTCAGCAGATCGGCCAGTACGGCTCCTGAGAACCCCCGGTGGTGGAAGAGCCGCATGTCGAGCAGCGGTGATCTGAGCGTCAACTGCCGCCTGACGAACCAGAGCAGGGCGGCGAGGCCGACCACCGCGGATGCGGCGATGTCCCAGCGGAAGCCGTCCACCGCCGCCTCCTTCACGGCATAGACGACGGCGACCATGCCGACCAGGGAGAGCACGACGCTGATGAGGTCCCACGGTCCCGGGTTCGGGTCGCGCGACTCCGGCAGCAGCTTGATGCCGACGACGACCAGGACAGCCATCACCGGAAGGTTGATCAGGAAGACCGATCCCCACCAGAAGTTCTCCAGGAGGAATCCGCCGACCACCGGACCGACCGCGGCGCCGGCGGAGGCCGCGGCACCCCAGATGCCGACGGCGAGGCTGCGCTCCTTGGGGTCGTGGAAGATGTTGCGGATCAGCGCGAGGGTCGAGGGCATGAGGGTCGCGCCGGCGACACCGAGCAGCGCCCGCGCGGCGATCATCATCTCGGGGCTCGATGCGTACGCATTCAGTACGGAGACCGCGCCGAAGGCGACGGCGCCGACGAGCAGCAGTTTCTTGCGGCCGATCCGGTCGCCGAGGCTGCCCATGGAGACGAGCAGACCCGCGATGACGAACGAGTAGACGTCACCGATCCAGAGCAGCTGGGTGCCGGACGGCTTGAGGTCCTCGCTGAGGAAGGGCGTGGCGAGTCCGAGCACCGTCGCGTCGACGGCGACCAGCAGCACGGCGAGTACGAGCACGGCGAGCGCCAGCCAGCGGCCGGGGCTGCGCAGTGCCTCGCTGTCGTTGGCCCGCTGATCTGTGCTGGTCATTGCTCCACGCTCCGTCGTGCGCCGCCGAGCAGCAACTCGGCGATCATGTACTGGAAGTCCTTGGGGGCGACCCGGCCGTCCTGAATGGCCCAGGCGCAGCTGCCGATCAGTCCGTACAGCGCCTCGGTGAGCCAGGCGGGGGTCAGATCGATCCGGAACTCGCCCTGTTCCTGGCCCCTCTTGAAGAGGGTGGCGACGCGGGCGTCGAGCCGGGCCCAGCCGTCGTTTATCTGCGCACCCTCGAACAGCTGGTTCTCGGTGACAAGGAAGGCGAGCAGACCGGCGACGGGCTCCACCTCGCCGATGAGCCGTCGCAGGGCGTCGCCCGCGGGGCCCTCGTCGAGCCGGGCCGCGCCGATGGCGGCCTCGAACTCCTGGATCCCCAGATTCTCCAGGGCCCTGACCAGGGCTTCGCGGCCGGCGAAGTGGCGGTGCAGGGTGGCGCGGCCGATCCCCGCCGCCTTGGCGACTTCGTCCATGGTGGACGTCGCCTTGCGGGTGAGAAGGACGGCGGCGGCGCGCAGCACCTGGTCCCGGTCGACTGTCATGAGACAACCATAGCCCGAATGAGACACTGATGTCTCACACATGCTCCGGCAGCCCCACCGTCAAGCCCCTCGGGCAAGGGAGGGCAGGGCCCTGTCCCCGCCGGGCCGCGCAGGAGATATCTTGATGTCAAGCAATGTTGCAGACCTGGAGCGGAGCACCCGGTGACTGACTCGACCATCATCTATACGCACACCGACGAGGCCCCGGCCCTGGCGACGTATTCGTTCCTGCCCGTGGTCGAGGCCTACGCCTCGACGGCAGGTGTCACCGTCGAGAGCCGTGACATCTCCCTGGCCGGACGCATCATCTCCAGCTTCCCCGAGCGTCTCCAGGAGAACCAGCGCATCGAGGACGCCCTCGCCGAGCTCGGCGAGCTGGCCAAGACGCCCGGCGCCAACATCATCAAGCTTCCGAACATCTCGGCCTCCGTCCCGCAGCTGAAGGCAGCCGTCGCCGAGCTCCAGGCGCAGGGCTACGCGCTCCCGGACTACCCCGAGGACCCGAAGTCCGACGAGGACAAGGACGTCCGCGCCCGTTACGACAAGGTCAAGGGCAGCGCCGTCAACCCGGTCCTGCGCGAGGGCAACTCCGACCGCCGCGCCCCCGCTTCGGTCAAGAACTACGCCAAGACGCACCCGCACCGCATGGGCGCCTGGACGGCCGACTCCAAGACCAATGTCGCCACCATGGGCGAGAACGACTTCCGTTCCACCGAGAAGTCCGCGGTCATCACCGAGGCCGGTTCGCTCCGCATCGAGCTCTCCGGGGACGACGGCTCCACCACCGTCCTGCGTGAGTCCGTACCCGTCCTCGCGAACGAGGTCGTCGACGCCTCCGTGCTGCGTGTCGCCGCCCTGCGCGAGTTCCTCACCGCGCAGATCGCCCGCGCGAAGGAGGAGGACATCCTCTTCTCCGTGCACCTCAAGGCCACGATGATGAAGGTCTCCGACCCGATCATCTTCGGTCACGTGGTGCGCGCCTTCTTCCCGAAGACCTTCGCCGCCCACGGCGAGACGCTGGCCACCGCCGGTCTCACCCCGAACGACGGTCTCGGCGGCATCCTCAAGGGACTCGAGGCGCTGCCCGAGGGCGCGGCCATCAAGGCTTCCTTCGAGGCCGAGCTCGCCGAGGGCCCCGAGCTGGCGATGGTCGACTCCGACAAGGGCATCACCAACCTGCACGTCCCGAGCGACGTCATCGTCGACGCGTCGATGCCGGCCATGATCCGCACGTCGGGCCACATGTGGGGCCCGGACGGCGGCGAGGCCGACACCCTGGCCGTCCTCCCGGACTCCAGCTACTCCGGCGTCTACCAGGTCGTCATCGACGACTGCCGCGCGCACGGCGCCTTCGACCCCTCGACCATGGGCTCCGTCCCGAACGTCGGTCTGATGGCGCAGAAGGCCGAGGAGTACGGCAGCCACGACAAGACCTTCGAGATCCAGACCACGGGTACGGTGCGGGTCGTCGACGCCGCCGGCAACGTCGTCCTCGAGCAGACGGTCGGCGCCGGTGACATCTTCCGCATGTGCCAGACCAAGGACCTCCCCATCCAGGACTGGGTCAAGCTCGCCGTCACCCGCGCCCGAGCGACCGGCGTCCCGGCCGTGTTCTGGCTGGACGAGACGCGCGCGCACGACGCGACGCTGATCGCCAAGGTCAAGACGTACCTCGCCGAGCACGACACCGAGGGCCTGCAGATCGAGATCCTCTCCCCCGTCGAGGCGACCGCCTTCTCGCTGGAGCGCATCCGCCGCGGCGAGGACACCATTTCGGTGACCGGCAACGTGCTGCGTGACTACCTCACCGACCTGTTCCCGATCCTGGAGCTCGGCACCAGCGCCAAGATGCTCTCGGTGGTCCCGCTGATGAACGGCGGCGGCCTCTTCGAGACGGGCGCCGGCGGCTCCGCCCCGAAGCACGTCCAGCAGCTGGTCAAGGAGAACTACCTGCGCTGGGACAGCCTGGGCGAGTTCCTCGCGCTCGCGGTGAGCTTCGAGCACCTCGCGCAGACCACGGGCAACGCGCGCGCCCAGGTGCTCGCCGACACCCTGGACCGGGCGACCGCGACCTTCCTCAACGAGGACAAGTCGCCGAGCCGTCGCCTCGGTGGCATCGACAACCGCGGCAGCCACTTCTACCTCTCCCTGTACTGGGCGCAGGAGCTGGCGCAGCAGTCGGACGACGCGGCGCTCGCCGAGTCCTTCGCCTCGCTGGCCAAGACCCTGGCCGAGCAGGAGGAGACCATCGTCGCCGAGCTGATCGCGGTCCAGGGCTCGCCCGCCGAGATCGGTGGCTACTTCCAGCCCGACCCGGCCAAGGCGGCCGCGATCATGCGCCCGTCGGCCACGTTCAACCAGGCCATCGCGACGCTCGCCTGACCTCACGCCGTACGTCACCGCCCCGGTCGGACCTCGGTCTCGCCGGGGCGGTTCCGTTTGTCTCCGCTTGTCTCCTTCTCCGCGCGCGGAACGCGCCGCCCGGTGTTACGACTGGGTCATGTGTTTCGTCGTCCTGCTCGGAGCATTCGCACCGCGTCTGGCTCTGCTCTTCCTGTGGCTGTTCACCAACATGGTGACCCGGCCCTTCGACAGCTGGATCGTGCCGCTGATCGGGCTGGCCTTCCTGCCGTTCACGACGCTGATGTACGTGCTCTCCTGGAGCCCCGTCTTCCATGTCAGCGGCATCGGCTGGCTGTTCGTCATCCTCGGGCTGCTGCTCGACCTCGGCAATTACGCGGGCGGCAAGCGCGCCAGGAGCTGACGTACGGCGAAGGGCCCGGACGCGGTCGCGTCCGGGCCCTCAGCTGTTTCCGTACGGGCTACTTCTTGTCCTTGGCGGTCGCCCAGGCGTGCTGGATGATCAAGTTCGCCTTCATCTCGACCATCTGGGTCCGGACCGCCGAGGGTGCCGTACCGCCGCGGCCGCTGCGCGAGGCGAGGGCGCCGGGAACGTTGAGCACCGTACGCACCTCGGGTGTCAGATGCTCCGAGATCTTCGCGAACTGCTCGTCGGTGAGCTGGTCGAGCTCGATCCCGTGCTGCTCGCACACCTTGACGCACTCGCCCGCGACCTCGTGCGCGACACGGAACGGCACTCCCTGCTTGACCAGCCACTCGGCGACGTCGGTGGCGAGCGAGAAGCCGGCCGGGGCCAGTTCCTCCATGCGCTCGCGGTGGACGGTCAGGGTGGCCATCATGCCGGTGAAGGCGGGCAGCAGGAGCTCGAGCTGGTCGCAGGAGTCGAAGACCGGCTCCTTGTCCTCCTGCAGGTCGCGGTTGTACGCGAGCGGGAGCGCCTTCAGCGTCGCCATGAGTCCGGTGAGGTTGCCGATGAGACGGCCCGACTTGCCGCGCGCCAGCTCCGCGATGTCGGGGTTCTTCTTCTGCGGCATGATCGAGGAGCCGGTCGAGAAGGCGTCGTGCAGGGTGACGAAGGAGAACTCCTTCGTGTTCCAGATGATGACCTCCTCCGCGATCCGGGAGAGGTTGACGCCGATCATCGCGGTGATGAAGGTGAACTCGGCGACGAAGTCGCGCGAGGCCGTGCCGTCGATGGAGTTGCCGACCGAACCGTGCTCGAAACCGAGGTCCGCGGCGACCGCCTCCGGGTCCAGGCCGAGCGAGGAACCCGCCAACGCACCGGATCCGTAAGGGGATACGGCCGTCCGGTCGTCCCACTGCCGCAGCCGCTCCGCGTCCCGGGACAGCGCCTGGACATGGGCCAGGACATGGTGGGCGAAGAGCACCGGCTGGGCGTGCTGGAGGTGGGTGCGGCCCGGCATGGCGACGTCCTTGTGGGCCTCGGCGAGGCCGACCAGGGCGTCCTGGAGGTCGGCGATCAGACCGCCGATGGTCCGGGCGTGGTCGCGCAGGTACATCCGGAAGAGTGTCGCGACCTGGTCGTTGCGAGACCGGCCGGCCCGCAGCTTGCCGCCGAGGTCGGCGCCGAGCCGCTCCAGGAGACCGCGTTCCAGGGCGGTGTGCACGTCCTCGTCGGCGACGGTGCCGACGAACGTACCGGCGTCGACGTCCGTCTCCAGCTGGTCGAGGCCCGCGAGCATACGGGTCAGTTCGTCCGCGGTGAGCAGGTCCGCCTTGTGGAGCACGCGGGCGTGGGCGCGGGAGCCCGCGATGTCGTACGGAGCGAGCCGCCAGTCGAAGTGGACGGAGGCGGACAGCTTGGCCAGCGCCTCGGCCGGACCGTCGGCGAAGCGTGCGCCCCAGAGCCTGACGTCACCGGTGTTGCTGCTCACAGCGGGTTCCTCCGTACGATGCATTCAACGATAGGCATAACTATGCACTCCTCCGTATGTTTCGTCAATTCCACGGAGTGGGACGGTCGATCACCCGGGACCCCGAGGGCGGACAATCCCAGGCATGGGAAAGACGTATGAGCGCATAGACGGACGACTGCGCGCCTTCATCGAGGCGCAGCACATATTCTTCACCGCGACCGCGCCCCTGTCGGGCGACGGCACGGTCAACCTCTCCCCCAAGGGCCTCAACGGATCGTTCGCCGTGCTCGACGAACTCACCGTGGCCTACCTCGACTTCGCCGGCAGCAACGCGGAGACCGTGGCCCACCTCCGCGAGAACGGGCGGATCACTCTGATGTGGTGCGCCTTCGACGGTCCGCCGACCATCGTGCGCGTGCACGGCCGCGGCGAGCCGGTCTTCCGCGACAACCCGCGCTTCCCGGAGCTGCTCGCCCGCTTCCCCGGCATCGACACGTCCCGCAACGGGCTGCGCGCCATCATCGTCGTCACCGCCGAGCTGGTCAGGGACACCTGTGGCTACGCCGTGCCCTTCATGTCGTACGACGAGGACCGTGATCTGCACGGCCAGTACTTCGCGCGCCGGGACGACGCCGAGCTGGACGCGTACTTCCAGAAGAAGGAGTACATCGCGACCAGCATCGACGGCCTCCCGGGACTGCCGCTTCCGCTGCCGCCCACTCCCCCGGCCGCCGAGCAGTCGGTGTAGGGACCACATAACGAGACGCGGTTGCGCGGCGGTAGGGCGGAGGCGTTGCATCGCGCCGTGCAGACTGATCAAGCGATACCCCGTACCGCCCCCGACTCCACCGACCGCGCGGCCCGCCGCGCGGTCACCGTCTTCCCGGTCCTCGTCCTCGCCGCGGGGGCGGCGGGCCTGGCCACCCCGGACACCTTCGCGGGGTGGAAGACCTCCGTCCCGTACCTCCTGGGCGTCGTCATGTTCTGCATGGGACTGACGATGACCGCCGTGGACTTCCAGGGCGTGATGAAGCGCCCGTGGGCCGTCGGGCTCGGTCTGGTCGCCCATTACGTGATCATGCCGGGCCTGGGCTGGCTCATCGCCCACGCGCTGAATCTCTCGCCCCAACTGGCCGCCGGCGTCATCCTGGTGGGCTGCGCTCCCAGCGGCACGGCGTCCAATGTCGTCACGTATCTCGCGCGCGGTGACGTGGCCCTGTCCGTCTCGGTGGCCACCGTCTCGACCGTCCTGGCGCCGCTGGTCACTCCGCCGCTGACGTTGCTGCTCGCGGGCGAGTACCTGCACGTCGACGCGGGCGCGATGGTGACCGACATCCTCAAGACCGTGCTGCTGCCCGTCCTCGCGGGTCTGGCCGTACGGTACTTCGCCGGCCGGTACGTCGACCGGGTGCTCAGCGCCCTGCCCTGGCTCTCGGCCGCCGCCATCGCCGTCATCGTGGTGATCGTGGTCTCGGGCAGCGCGGCGGCGATCAAGTCCGCGGCGGCCATGGTGCTGCTGGCCGTCGTCCTGCACAACGGCCTCGGCCTGCTGCTCGGTTACGGTGCCGGCAAGGCGGCCCGGCTCGGGAAGCCCGCGAGCCGGGCGATGGCGTTCGAGGTCGGGATGCAGAACTCCGGTCTGGCCGCCTCGCTCGCCACCGCCCACTTCAGCCCGCTCGCCGCCCTGCCCGCGGCAATCTTCTCGGTCTGGCACAACGTGTCGGGGGCGCTGGTCGCCGCCTGGATGTCGTACCGGGCCAGAAAGACCGAGGCTGCTGCCTAGGCTGCGTTCGGGCCCACGTCCGCCGGGGTGAGCGGGCGGTAGAGGGCGGTTGCGGTGGAGTACTCGTCGCAGCCGACGTCTCTGGTGGTGCCGCGCGGGTCGCCCTGGATGTCGTAGGCCAGGGGCGGCATGGACTGCGCGGGCTGGAAGGTGGCCTGGCCGATCGCCGGGCTGCCGGCCGAGAGGCGGGCGATGCCGTCCGAGCCGGTCACCAGCTTCGGGTCGGTGCGGGTGTAGGTGGCGGCGGGGATGTTTCCGTCGGTGGCCGCGCCGAAGAGGATGTTGCTCTGCCAGGTGAAGCGGACCGTGGTCGCCATCGCCACCAGCGTGCCCGAGTCGCCGACGAGCAGGTTGTCCGCGACCACGCAGTCGCGCGGCTCCTCGGTGCGCTGGGGCTCGCCCGCGAGGGTTTTGGCGTTGTTCCGCAGGGTGTTGTGCACGACGGTCACCCCGTCGGGTGCGTCGTTGCCGGTCCGGGAAGTGGACGGCTCGCCGGGCAGGTGGTCGCGTTCGGAGCCGCTGCCGATGATCAGGGCCGTTCCGGAGAGGCCGGAGACGTAGTTGTTGGCGATCACGTGGTTGTTTCCGTAGATACGTATCCCCTCCTCGCCGTCGAGGATCCAGTTGCTGTCGACCGTGGTGCTGTTGCCGTGCCGCAGGACGATGCCGCCCTTGCTGTCACGGATCGTGTTGCGGCGGACGAAGTTCCCGGACGACTTCACCGAGATGGCCTCGGGGTCTCCGTTGCACCGCTCGAAGAGGTTCAGTTCGACCGTGGCGCCCGCGGTGGAGAGCGCGTACGGGCTCACGCCCAGACGGATCGGCTCGCCGCCGTTGTCGCCGGTGAAGGAGTGGTCGGAGAAGTAGTTCTTGAAGATGACGACGCCCGTGGCGATGTCACCGTCGCCGTTGACCGGGGGCTCCCCCTCCACCCCGAGCATGATGCCCAGCTGGGACTTGTTGTGGAAGTGGTTGCGGTCGATCTTGCTGTCGTTGCCCCGGATCATGACCCAGTGCAGACCGCTGATGTCGGCGAGCTGGAAGTCGTTGCGGGTGAGGCGGATGCCGGTGCAGCTCGTCGGGACCTCCAGCGTGGTGCTCTGCCGGAAGGCGAAGCCGGAGATCGTGACCCAGGAGGAGTCGGAGAAGACGAAGCTCTGCTTCCCGGTGAGGACGACGCCGCCGCGCGACTGCGCGACGATCGTGATCGGGACGTCCTTGTTCGTGCCGTGCCTGCCCTGGACGGTGATCGGGGCGCTGTCCGGTACGGCGTAGGTGCCGTTGGCCACGGTGATCACATCGCCGGGTCCCGCGGTATTGATCGCGGTCTGCAGGGCGGTCAGCGAGGTGACCGTCTTCGACGTCGCCGCCCGGGCGTTGACGGTCGGAAGCGCGGCCGCGGTGATGCCGAGTGCGGTGCCGGTGAGGAAGGTGCGTCGTTGCATAATGCCTCCACAGTGCTGAGCGGACGGGTCAGTTGAGGAAGAGCTCGATGACGGGGACGGGCGTTTCCGGCCGCCGTACGGGCAGTTGGAGCGTGAGCGTGCCGGCCGGCTGGCCTCCCATCCGGGTGTTCTGGGCGGGCAGGGAGGGGTCCACCTCGATGCGTACGATCTCCGAGGCGTCGCCGAGCAGCTGCGCGTACCGCACCCGGCCCGCGAGTCCGGGCAGGTGCACATGGCGCAGCGGCCAGTTGAAGAGGTGCAGATAGAGGCGGTCGCCGCGCTGGGTGTAGCGGCAGTCGGCAGGCGGCTGGTGCGGGGAGGGGCCGCAGCCTCGTACGGACCTCTCGTGCAGGTCCATCCACCGGCCGATCTCGGCCAGGGTGTCCACGGCGCGCGGGTCGAAGTCGCCGCGTCCGGTGGGGCCGACGTTCAGGAGCAGGTTGCCGTCCTTGGACACCCCGTCGACCAGCATCCTGATCAGCAGGTCGGCGCTCTTGAAGTCGACGTTGTCGCGGTCGTAGCCCCAACTGCCGTTCAGGGTCTGGCAGGCCTCCCAGACCACCGGGCGGCCGTTCTCGGTCATCGGTCCCGAGGGCTGGTACTGCTCGGGGGTGATGAAGTCGCCGGGTATGCCGGTCCGGTCGTTGACCAGGATGTCCGGCTGAAGCTCACGGACGAGGTCGAGCAGTGCGGGCGCGTCCCAGTCGTCGGCGCCCTTGCCGCCCCACCATTCCTCGCGGCCGGCGTAGGAGAAGTCGAAGAAGAGGTAGTCGATCGTGCCGTAGGAGGTGAGCAACTCCCTTACCTGGCCGTGCAGATACGTCCGGTACTCGGCGATGTCCCGGTCTGCGGCCGCCTCGATGAACGCGGCGTCGTCGCGCTGCGGGTGCGTGCCGTCGACGGGGAAGGAGGGGTGATGCCAGTCGATGAGGGAGTAGTAGAAGCCGACCTTGAGACCCTCGGCGCGGCAGGCGTCGACGAAGGGGCCGAGCAGATCGCGGCCGTACGGCGTGTTGGTGACCTTGTAGTCGGTCAGCGCGCTGTCCCAGAGGCAGAAGCCGTCGTGGTGCTTGGTGGTGAGGACGACGTACCGCATGCCGGCGGCCTTCGCCGTCTTCGCCCACGCGGCGGGGTCGTAGCGGTCGGGGTCGAAGTGGTCGAAGTAGACCTGGTACTGGTCGTCGGTCAGCCGCTCGCGGTTCTTGACCCACTCGTGCCGGGCCGGGAGCGCGTACAGACCCCAGTGGACGAACAGGCCGAAGCGGTCATGGGTGAACCAGGTGGTGTCGCTGCGCGCACGCAAGGCGCTGCTCCTTAAGTGGGTGAGGGAAGGGGCCGGTCAGCCCTTGAGTGCGCCGGAGGTCAGGCCCTGGACGAAGGAACGCTGGAAGAAGAGAAAGACGATCACCGAGGGCAGCAGGGCGAGCAGCGATGCGGCCATCACGACGCCCGGGGTGACGGACGGGTCGATCCGCAGGGTCCGCAGGGCGAGGGGGAGGGTGTACGAGGAGGAGTCGGTGGCCACCAGGAGGGGCAGCAGGTACTGGTCCCAGATCATGGTGAAGCCGAAGACCCCGATCACGCCGAGTGCGGGCTTGCACATCGGCAGGATGATCTGCGCGAAGATCCGCAGGTCACCGGCGCCGTCGATGCGGGCTGCCTCTTCGAGTTCGCGCGGTACGTCCTTCATGAACTCCGTCATCACCAGGATGGAGAAGGCCCAGGCGCCGAGCGGCACGATCATGCCGGCGAGCGTGCCGATCAGGTTGAAGTGCACCACCGGAAGGTCCGCGAGGATCAGCGAGAGCGGGATGGCGAGGATCTCCTCGGGCAGCATCAGCGTCGCGAGGATGGCCACCATCACCACGGTCATCCCGCGGAACTTCTTCCGGGCGAGGGCGTAGCCCGCCAGGACCGAGACCGCGACCTGCAGCAGCAGTCCGAAGCCGACGACGAAGAAGGAGTTGAGGAGGTACTTCAGGACGCCCTGGTCGAAGGCGGTCCTGAAGTTGTCCAGGGTGGCGCCCGAGGGGATGAGGCTCAGCTGCGTCGGGTCCTTGACGTGGTTGAACGCGCTGACGAGCAGGGCGAGCAGCGGGCCCGCGAAGAGGATCAGGACGAGGGCGTACGTGATCGCCTTGACCACCCTGGCGCCCACGCTCTTGCTCTCGGTGAGCCCCAGCGCGGTCTCGGTCGGCGCGCTCATTCGTTACCCCTCCGTCGGAACAGGTGGACGCAGACGGTCAGGACGAGCGTCGCGAGGAACAGCAGGACGGCGCCGGCGGCGCCGACTCCGAGCCGGTTCTGTTCGAGACCCAGCTTGTAGATCAGCGTCATCACGACTTCGGTGGATCCGTCGGGGCCGCCGTTGGTGAGGAGGAAGACCTCGGTGAAGACGCGCAGCCCGCGGATGGCGGCGAGAACGAACAGGATCGAGAAGACCGACCGCAACCCGGGGACGGTGACATGGCGCACCCGCTGGAAGCGGGAGGCGCCGTCGACTTTGGCGGCCTCGTACAGTCCGCGGTCGACGCTTCCCAGGCCCGCGAGGAAGATCATCATGTCGTAGGGCGCGCCCCTCCAGATGCCGGTGACCATGATGGAGGCCATCGAGCTGTGCGGGTCGTTGATGAAGCCCGAGGGGGACGAACCGAACAGACCGAGCACGGAGTTGATCATTCCGTCGGCGGTCGGGTGGTACATGATCCGCCAGAGTTCGGCGACGACCGCGATCGGCACCACGACGGGCAGGAAGGCCGCTGAGCGGATGAAGCCGAGCCGCTTGCTCTGCCCTTCCATCAGCAGCGCGAGCGCGAGGCCGAGCACCAGGCAGCCGGCGGTCTGGCCGACGGCTAGCACAACGGTGTGCCAGGCGGCCTCGCGGAAGCCGTCGTCGGTCAGGACCGTCCTGTAGTTGTCGGTGCCGACCCACTTGTTGCCGAGGTAGGGCTGAACTTCCTGGAACGACATGGTGATGGCGTTGGCCATCGGGATGAACTTGAAGTACACAAAGAGGATCAGAGCCGGGGCCAGGAACAGCCAGGGCGTCCACCAGCGCCCTGCCCGGCGGCTGCGCGGCCGGGAGCTCTTCGCCGCCGTCAACGCGGCGGTGGGCCGGGCGTTCCCGACGGCGGAGCCGTTCGAGGACGGCCGTGCCTGGTCGACGCTCATGACGCGGCGATCCCCTGCTCTTCGAGTACGGAGGTGAGCTTGGAGTCGAGCTCCTTCAGCTTGGCGCCGGTGTCGAGTCCGCAGTCGGCCACCAGGGCGTTGACGGTGTCGGCCGCCGCCTGGCGCACGGGCGTCCAGTTGGGTATCGACGGGGCGTAGCGGCCCGAGGTGCTGTAGATCTCGGAGTACGTCTTCCAGCGCGGGTCGGGGCGCTCCTTGGTGATGTCGACGGTCTTGTTGACCGGCAGCTGCACGATGTTGCCCTCGGTCCCCTGCACGCCGAGCTTCTGGCCCTCGGCGGAGATCGCGTAGTCGGCGAAGGCGTCCTGGCCCGCCTGGTTGTCCGAACCCGCCATCAGATAGACGGAGCCGCCCTCGGCGAGCACGGTGGCGTCCTTGGGGCCCTTGGGCATGGGGACGACCTCGTACTTGTCCTTGCCCAGGGACTTGTCGAAGCGCGGGAGGAGATAGGGGCCGACCACGTACATGCCGGCCTTGCCCGCTTCGAACGTCTCGTTGGTCGGCGGGGTGTCCATGGTGACGGCGCCGGGCTGGATCGTCTTGTCCTTGCAGCCCAGGTCGCGGAACCACTGGACGGCCTTGGTCGCCTCGGGGGTCGTCATGGACGCCTTGTACTTGCCGTCGCCCGACTCCGTGATGAAGTCGCCGCCTGCCGCCCAGAGGAAGTTGGAGAAGTACCAGGAGGCGTAGCCGCGCTTGGTCGAGAGCGGAGCGGCGAGGCCGTAGGTGTCCTGCTTGCCGTTGCCGTCGGGGTCCTTGGTGGTGAACTCCTTGGCCATGGCGCTGAACTCGTCCCAGCTCGCCGGGACCTTGAGCCCCAGCTTCTCGCGCCAGTCCTTGCGGATCAGCAGGGCGCTGGCCTGGGCCGAGTAGGGCAGGCCGAACTGCTTGCCGTCCACGCTCTTGCCGGAGGTGAGACCCTGGGCCGCAATGTCCTTGCTGTTCTTGATCTTGGTGAGGTCGATCTCGCGGAGCAGGCCCTGACTGTGCATCGTCCCGAGCTGCGTCACGTCGTTGAGGACGATGTCGGGGAGGTTCTTCTGGGCGGCGCGCTGCTGCAGCTTGGTCTCGAAGTCGTCGAAGATGGCGGTGACTTTGACCTTCTTGCCGGTCGCCTTCTCGAAGCCCGCCGCCAGCTTGAGCGTCGCCTTCTCACCGGGCCCGCCCGGCGTGGTTCTGGTCCAGAGCTCGAGCGGTGCGTCGGGGTTCTGCTTCGCCTGCGTACCGGCGGGGCCGGACGAACACCCCGTCAGGAGCACGGCGGACGTGAGGATCCCGGCACCGATCAACCATTGCTTGTGCATGAAGACGACTCCCGATCGGCTACTTGAACGGCGTTCGCACTTGTGGAAAGCGCTTGCCCGGGACGGTAACGTCTGCGTTAAACCAGGGTCAATAGTCCGATGACTTTGTAAAATACGGGGACTAAGTCCGGGAAGTCTCTTCGCCTGAACCTCTCGCCTCCACCACACGTCCGACGTATCGTCCGGCCATGCGAACAACACTGACCGCGCTGCTCGTCATGGAGGAGGAGCGCAGGGCCGACGTCTACCCCGCGTCGCTCCTGGAGGAGATCGGGCAGGTCGCCCGCTGGCAGGGACCGCCGCTCACCCGTACGCAACTGGCAGCGGATCCAGGGGTGTTGGCAGGCGTGGACGTCCTGCTCAGCGGGTGGGGCGCCCCGGTGCTCGACGGCGGACTCCTCGGTCACGCACCCGACCTGCGCGCGGTGCTCGTGGCGGGCGGATCCGTACGCCCGCTGACCACACCCGAGTTCTGGGACCGCCGGATCCCCATCGTCTCCGCCGCGGCGGCCAACGCCGTACCGGTGGCCGAGTACACGCTTGCCCAGATCCTGCTCGGGCTGAAGCAGGTCCACCGCATCAGCCGCGAGGCCCGCGCACACCGGAAGTTCCCCGCCGACCCGCAGGTGCCGGGCGGATACGGCTCCCGGGTCGGCCTGTTCGGCCTGGGCCGGATCGGACGGCTGGTGGCCACGCATCTGCGCCGCTTCGACGTCGAGGTCCTCGCATCGGACCCCATGACGGACGCCGACACGGCAGAAGGGCTGGGACTGCGGCTCGTGGGTACGGAGGAACTCTTCGCGACCTGCGACGTCGTCAGTCTGCACGCGCCCCTGCTGCCGGAGACCGAGGGGCTGGTCGGGGAGCGGCTGCTGTCCCGGCTCAGGGAGGGGGCGACGCTGATCAACACCGCACGCGGCGGGCTGGTGGACGAGGAGGAGGCCATACGCGTGCTGGGCGGCCGCCCGGACCTCACCGCCGTGCTCGACGTGACGTGCCCCGAGCCGCCGGACCCGGACTCGCCCTGGTTCACGCTGCCCAACGTCGTGCTGACGCCCCATCTGGCCGGGGCCATGGGACGGGAGCGGGCGCGCATGGGCGAGCTGGTCCTGGACGAGCTCCGCCGGCTGGTGCGCGGAGAGCCCCTGCGGCACGCCGTGGACCCCGAGCTGGCGGGGACCCTCGCCTAGCTGCGCCCAGCGCGCCTAGCGGGCGTTCTGGGCCAGGCGCAGCAGGTGGTCGGCCAGCGCCTGGCCGCCAGCCGGGTCGCGGCTGATCAGCATCAGGGTGTCGTCTCCGGCGATGGTGCCGAGGATGTCGTGCAGCTCGGCCTGGTCGATCGCCGAGGCGAGGAACTGGGCCGCGCCCGGCGGCGTACGCAGCACGACGAGGTTGGCCGAGGCCTCGGCGGAGATCAGGAGTTCGGAGGAGAGCCTGCGCATCCGCTCCTCCTTCGCCGACTCGCCGAGCGGCGCCTGCGGGGTGCGGTAACCGCCCTCGCTGGGCACCGCGTAGATCAGCTCGCCGCCCGTGTTGCGGATCTTGACCGCGCCCAGCTCGTCGAGGTCGCGGGAGAGCGTCGCCTGGGTGACGCTCAGCCCGTCGTCGCTGAGGAGCTTGGCGAGCTGGCTCTGGGAGCGGACCGGCTGCCGGTTGAGGATGTCCACGATCCTGCGGTGCCGGGCCGTGCGGGTCTGGGGCACGGACTGTCCGTTGTGCTCGGTCTCCTGCGCCTCGGTCATCGTCGTCGCCTCATTCTCAAGTTCGCTCTTCCCCGTTGGCCGCGTCGAGAACGCCGGGCAGTGCCCGGAGGAACGTGTCCACCTCGTCGTCGCCGATGATCAGCGCAGGCATCAGCCGTACGACATCGGGGGCGGGCGCGTTCACCAGGAATCCTGCGTCCTGAGCCGCCTGCTGCACTCGGGGTGCGAGGGGCTCGGTGAGCACGATACCCAGCAGCAGGCCCGCGCCACGGACGTGGGCGATCAGCGGGTGGCCCAGAGTCTCGATTCCGCTGCGGAGCTTCTCGCTGGTCCGCTTCACCCGGTCGAGGATTCCCTCGTCGGCGATCGTGTCGAGCACGGCGAGCCCTGCGGCGCACGCCACCGGGTTCCCGCCGAAGGTGGTGCCGTGTCCGCCGGGGTGGAGCAGTTCGGCCGCCTCGCCGAAGGCGATCGTCGCGCCGAGCGGCAGGCCGCCGCCGAGCCCCTTGGCGAGGGTGACGACATCGGGGTCGACGCCCTCGTGGGCCTGGTACTCGAACCAGGTGCCGGTCCTGCCGATGCCCGTCTGCACCTCGTCCAGGACCAGCAGGGTGCCGGTGGCGCGGGTGATCTCGCGGGCGGCGGTGAGGTAGCCCTTGGGCGGGACGACCACGCCCTTCTCGCCCTGGATCGGCTCGATGATGACGAAGGCGGTGTCCTCGGTGACGGCCGCGCGCAGCGCGTCCACGTCCCCGTACGGCACATGCGTCACATCGCCGGGGAGTGGCTTGAATCCGGTCTGCTTTCCGGGCTGGCCCGTGAGCGCGAGGGCGCCCATCGTGCGGCCGTGGAAGCCGCCGTCGGTGGCGACCATGTGGGTGCGGCCGGTGAGCCTGCCGATCTTGAAGACGGCTTCGTTGGCCTCGGCGCCCGAGTTGCAGAAGAAGACCCTGCCGCCCGGCCGGTCGAAGAGCTGCAGGAGGCGCTCGGCGAGCGCTACGGGCGGCTCGGCGATGAAGAGGTTGGAGACATGCGCGAGTTGGCCGATCTGCCGGCTGACCGCTTCGACGATCGCCGGGTGGGCGTGGCCGAGTGCGTTGACCGCGATCCCGCCGACGAAGTCGGTGTACTGCTTGCCGTCGGCGTCCCAGACTTTCGCGCCCTCGCCGCGTACGAGGGAGAGCTTCGGGGTGCCGTAGTTGTCCATCAGCGCGCCCTGCCAGCGCTGCGACAGCTCCTGGTTGCTCATGAGTCCCCCTCGATGTCCCGTACCAATGAAGGTGCCGGTGCTGCGTCGGGCACGACCATCGTGCCGATTCCCTCGTCGGTGAAGATCTCCAGCAGGATCGAGTGCTGGACCCGCCCGTCGATCACGCGGGCGGTGGTGACGCCGTTGCGTACGGCGTGCAGACAGCCCTCCATCTTGGGGACCATCCCGCTGGCCAGCTCGGGCAGGAGCTTCTCCAGCTCGGTGGCGGTCAGGCGGCTGATCACGTCGTCGCTGTTCGGCCAGTCCTCGTAGAGGCCCTCGACGTCCGTGAGGACCATCAGGGTTTCGGCGTCCAGCGCAGCAGCGAGTGCCGCAGCCGCCGTATCAGCATTGACGTTGTAGACATGGTGGTCGTCCTGGGAGCGCGCGATGGAGGAGACGACCGGGATACGGCCGTCGGCGAGCAGTGCTTCGATGGCGCCGGTGTTGATCCCGGTGATCTCACCGACGCGGCCGATGTCCACCAACTCGCCCTCGATACGGGGCTGGTGCTTGGTCGCGGTGATGGTGTGCGCGTCCTCGCCGGTGAGACCGACGGCGAGCGGGCCGTGCTGGTTGAGCAGTCCGACGAGCTCGCGCTGCACCTGTCCGGCGAGCACCATCCGTACGACGTCCATGGCGTCCTCGGTGGTGACGCGCAGGCCCGCCTTGAACTCGCTGACGATGCCGTGCTTGTCGAGCGCGGCACTGATCTGCGGGCCGCCGCCGTGCACGACGACGGGCCGCAGGCCGGCGTGGTGCAGGAAGACGACGTCCTGGGCGAAGGCGGCTTTGAGCTCCTCGTCGATCATGGCGTTCCCGCCGAACTTGATGACGACGGTCTTGCCCTGGTGACGGGTCAGCCAGGGCAGCGCCTCGATGAGGATCTGCGCCTTGGGCAGCGCGGTGTGCTTGCGGGCGCTCATGAGCTGTACGCGCTGTTCTCGTGGACGTAGTCCGCGGTGAGGTCGTTGGCCCAGATCACGGCCGACTCGGACCCGGCGGCCAGGTCGGCGGTGATCTTCACCTCGCGGTAGCGCATGTCGACCAGGTCCCGGTCGTCTCCGACGGAGCCCTTCTTGCAGACCCAGACGCCGTTGATGGCGACGTTCAGCTCGTCGGGCTCGAAGGCTGCGGCGGTGGTGCCGATCGCGGAGAGCACCCGGCCCCAGTTGGGGTCCTCGCCGTGGATGGCGCACTTGAGGAGGTTGTTCCGGGCGATGGAGCGGCCCACCTCGACGGCGTCGTCCTCGCTCGCGGCGTTGATCACCTCGATACGGATGTCCTTGCTGGCCCCCTCCGCGTCGCCGATCAGCTGGCGGGCGAGGTCGTCGCAGACGGTACGTACCGCTTCGGCGAACTCCGGGTAGCCGGGGGCCACTTCGGAGGCGCCGGAGGCGAGCAGCAGCACCGTGTCGTTGGTCGACATGCAGCCGTCGGAGTCGACCCGGTCGAAGGTCTGGCGGGTCGCGTCGCGCAGCGCCTTGTCGAGCGTCGCGCTGTCCAGGTCGGCGTCGGTGGTGAGGACGACCAGCATGGTGGCCAGGCCGGGGGCGAGCATGCCCGCGCCCTTGGCCATGCCGCCGACGGTCCAGCCGTCGCCGGTGGCGACCGACGTTTTGTGGACGGTGTCGGTGGTCTTGATGGCGATGGCGGCCTTCTCGCCACCGTGCGCGGAGAGTTCGGCCGCGGCCTTCTCGATGCCGGGGAGCAGCTTGTCCATGGGGAGGAGCACGCCGATCAGCCCGGTCGATGCGACGGCGATCTCGCCGGCGTTCTGCCCGAGGACGTCCGCGACCTTCTCGGCCGTGGCGTGGGTGTCCTGGAAGCCCTTGGGGCCCGTACAGGCGTTGGCGCCACCGGAGTTGAGGACGACCGCGGTGACCTCACCGCCCTTGAGGACCTGCTCCGACCACAGGACGGGTGCGGCCTTCACACGGTTGGAGGTGAAGACGCCCGCAGCGGCTCGGCGGGGCCCGTTGTTGACCACGAGGGCCAGGTCGGGGTTGCCGCTGTCCTTGATTCCGGCGGTGATGCCCGCCGCCGTGAATCCCTGCGCTGCCGTGACGCTCACGGTGCTACTCCGATCGTGGAAAGTCCGGTGTCCTCGGGGAGCCCGAGGGCGATGTTCATGCTCTGGATCGCGCCGCCGGCAGTGCCCTTGGCGAGGTTGTCGATGGCGCTGATCGCGATGATGCGGCCGGCGGCCTCGTCGTACGCGACCTGGATCTGCACGGCGTTGGAGCCGTACACGGAGGCGGTGGCGGGCCACTGCCCCTCAGGGAGCAGGTGGACGAACGGCTCGTCGGCGAGGGCCTTTTCGTACGCCGCCCGCACCGTCTCCGCGGTGACCCCGGCCCCGGGCTTCGCCTTCGCCGAGCAGGTGGCGAGGATGCCGCGGGACATCGGGGCGAGCGTCGGGGTGAAGGAGACGGAGACCCGCTCGCCCGCCGCGGCGGAGAGGTTCTGGATCATCTCGGGGGTGTGGCGGTGGCCGCCCCCGACGCCGTACGGGGACATCGACCCCATCACCTCGGAGCCGAGCAGGTGCGGCTTGGCGGCCTTGCCCGCGCCGGAGCTGCCCGAGGCCGCGACGACGACCGCTTCGGGCTCGGCCAGTCCGGCTTCGTACGCGGGGAAGAGCGCGAGGGAGACGGCGGTCGGATAGCAGCCGGGGACGGCGATGCGCTTGCTGCCCGCCAACGCGGTGCGTGCGCCCGGGAGTTCGGGGAGGCCGTAGGGCCAGGTGCCGGCGTGCGGGGAGCCGTAGAACGCCTCCCAGTCGGCCGGGTCCTTCAGCCGGAAGTCGGCGCCCATGTCGACGACGAGCACGTCCTCGCCGAGCTGCTCGGCAACGGCGGCGGACTGGCCGTGCGGCAGCGCGAGGAAGACGACCTCATGGCCGGAGAGGACCTCGGCGGTGGTCGGCTCCAGCGTCCGGTCGGCCAGCGGGAACAGATGCGGCTGCAGTGCGCCGAGCTTCTGGCCCGCGTTGGAGTTGCCGGTGAGGGCCCCGATCTCGATGCCGGGGTGGGCGAGGAGCAGGCGCAGGACTTCCCCGCCCGCGTACCCGCTCGCCCCTGCCACTGCTGCTCGTACCGCCATCGGACCCTCCTCGTCGATGGCATGACTATACGCAGTGATGCACGTTTATGCAAAGGATCATTCGGAATGCACGACGGACGTACCCGGCGGGAGCCTGCGGTAGCGGCCACGGCACTCTTCGGCGAGCCAGCCGTTGAGGCTGTCCAGGCCCCGTTCGTTGAGCTGCGCGTCGTGGATTCCGTACGCCCTGTCCGGAGCGACGGCATGCACGAAGTCGATGGCCTCGTCCGTCTTCAGCCAGGACCCCTGCAGGGGAACCAGCAGGGTCTCCACCGGCAGGCCGGGGCGGTGCAGCGAGTCCCCCGGGTGGTAGAGGCTGTCCTCGACGAGGTAGCCGAGGTTGGCGCAGTCCGGCAGGCCGCCGAAGACGCGCGCGTGCCGGCCGCCGTGGGCGCTCACCTTGAAGCCTGCCGCGGTGAACTCCTCGCCGGGGCGTACGCCCGTGAAGTCCAGGCCGGGGATCCGGGCGCCCTCGGGTGCGAAAACGGGGACGCCCAGCCCCTTCAGCCGCAGGGCGTCGACGTGGTCGCCGTGCTCATGGGTCACCAGCACCGCGTCCGCACCGGCCAGAGCCCTCGGCTCGCTCCACACACCGGGGTCGATCACCAGGGTGCCCCCGCCGTCGAGCTCCAGCCGGACACAGGAATGGGTGTACTTGGTGATGCGCATGCGCGGGAGCATAGGGCTGCCGTACGGCGCCGGGTCAGACCCCGGCGTCCAGGCGCAGGCTCCAGCGGCCCGCGCGGCCGCTGACCGTGACCGTCGACAGGGGGCGGACGTCCACGTTCCAGTACGTGGACGGGGGTGCCTTGAGCGCATACACCAGCGCGGCCCGTACGACGGCGGGTTCGGCCACCGCGACGATGTTGCCGCCGGCGTCGGCGGGCCTGGTGTCCAGCCAGCGGCCGATCCGGGAGATGAAGGTGAGCAGCGACTCGCCGCCGTGCGGGGCCGAGCGCGGGTCGGCGAGCCAGGCGTCGACGGCGCCCGGTTCGCGGGCCGTCACCTCGGACAGGGTGTGGCCGCGCCAGCGGCCCATGTCGCAGTCGCTGAGCGCGGGCTGGACGAGCGGTGCGTAGCCGAGCGCCTCTCCGGTGGCGCGGGAGCGGGCGGTCGGCGAGCAGTAGCGCAGCTCGGCCGCGCCGAGCGGGACGAGTGTGTGGGCGACGAGCTGGATCTCGTGCCAGCCTGTCTGGTCGAGCTGCCGGTCGTCGTCGAACCGCTCGGCCAGCCGGGAGGAACTGCGCGCGGCGGCGACCAGCGTGACCCGTATGTCCATGGCGGTGATCGTCCGGCCGAAAGCCCTGGTGGTCAAGGGGTGGAAGTAGGCTCGTGGGAAACCGTCCCGAGGAGATCGGCCCCCATGCATCCCGTGCCCGACGCCCTGGCCCATCTCGCCGGGACCTGGCACGTCGAGCGCACCGTCCGCGATCTGGCCGGAGGCGCGGAGGGGCGCTTCACCGGGCGTACGGAGTTCGGGCTGCTGGAGGGCGGCGCACCGGGGCTGCTGCACCAGGAGTCGGGCGTCTTCGTCTGGCAGGGTGTGGCGCGGCCCGCGGAGCGGACCCTGCGCTTTCTGCCCGGCGGGATTCCGGGGACGGTGGCCGTCCACTTCGCCGACGGGCGGTTCTTCCACGACCTCGATCTGCGGACCGGGCGCCACACCGCCGACCATCCGTGCTCGGCGGATCTCTACCGGGGCGAGTTCGAGGTGCTGGGCCCCGACAGCTGGCGGATGGTGTGGCGGGTGGGCGGTCCGGCCAAGGAGCTGCTGCTGGTCACCCGGTTCGAGCGGGCTACGCCCTGATCACTGCCTGCCGAGCGCCATCCACTTCTCCGGGCTCTCCAGCACCTTGAAGCCGATCTTCTCGTACACCCCGTGGGCGTCGGCGGTCGCGAGCAGGATGCGGCGCAGTCCGCTGGGCTCCAGGTGGTCGCGTACGGCGGCGACCAGGGCGGTGCCCAGGCCCGTGCCGCGGGCCGCGCGGTCGACGTACACATCGCAGAGCCAGGCGAAGGTGGCACCATCGGTGATCACGCGGGCATAGGCGACCTGCTCGCCCGAAGCGGCCTCGTACGCACCGAAGTTGAGAGATCCCGCGATGGCCGCGTCCTGCTTCTCACGGCTGCGGCCCATCGCCCAGTAGGCGTCGGTCGACAGCCAGTGGTGGACGCGGGCGGCGTCGACGCGGGCAGGGTCGGCCGATATCTCGTACGCGCCGAAGGTCGTTTCGCTCATGCCCGGAGGCTATCGGAGCACCTCGTCGCAGGCGGTACGGAGCCTGCGCACCCCCTCCGTGATCTCGCCGGGGCCCGACACCCCCGCGAAGCACACGCGCAGGTGCGGCGCGGGCGACTCGGCGGAGAAGTACGGGCGGCCGGGCGTGACCGCGACGCCCGCGCGCAGGGCCGCGGAGGTGAGGGCCGTCTCGTCGGTGCCGTCCGGGAGGCGGAGCCAGAGGTGGTAGCCGCCCGAGGGGATGTGGGGCAGGGAGAGTTCGGGGAGGTGGCGGGCGAGCGCCGTGGTGAGGGTGTCGCGGCGTTTCCTCAACTCGGCCGCCAACTGGCGCAGATGACGGTTCCAGGCGGGCGAGCCGACCAGTTCGAGGGTGGCTTCCTGCAGGGGCCGCGGGACGAAGAAGCTGTCGACGATCTGGATCGCGCGCATCCGTTCGAGGACGGGCCCGCGCGCGGCCAGCACGCCGATGCGCAGGCTTGGCGAGGTGGCCTTGGTGAGCGAGCAGACATGGATGACGGTGCCGTCGTGGTCGTCGGTGGCGAGCGGTCGCGGCAGCGGACCCGCGTCCTCGTGCGCGAGGCGGCGTACGTAGTCGTCCTCGATGACGAAGGCCCCGGCCTCGCGGGCGATGCGCAGGACTTCGGGGCGGCGCTCGGCGGAGAGGACGGCTCCGGTGGGGTTCTGGAAGAGCGGCTGGCAGATGAAGGCGCGGGCTCCGGTGGCCTTGAAGGCGGCCTCCAGGAGTTCGGTGCGTACACCGTCGCGGTCCACCGGGACCGGAACCGGGCGCAGCCCCGCCGCGCGGGCGATGGCCAGCATGCCCGGGTACGTGGGTGATTCGACCAGCACGGGGGCGCCGGGCGGGGCGACGGCGCGCAGCGCGGTGGTGAGCGCGCTCTGGGCGCCCGCCGTGACCAGCACCTCGGCCGTGGTGATCATGCCGCCGATGCCGCGTGCGAACCACTCGCGCAGCTCGGGGAGTCCGTCGGTGGGCGGCCGCCCCCAGGCGCCCGGCCTGCGGCCGGCGCGGGCGAGGGCGGCGGCCATGGCCTGCTCGGGCTGGAGCGAGGCGTGCAGATAGCCGCTGTTGAACTCGATGACGCCCGGCGCGGGCGCGGCGAGGCAGACCAGTACGCCCGACGCGTCGACCGTGCGGGGGACCGCGCCGGTGGCGCCCTCCACGCTGAGCGCGACCTCCTGCCAGGAGGTGTCGCCGGGCTCGGGCGGCCGGGTGCGGGGCTCGGCGCGGAAGGCTCCGGCGCCGGGGCGGGTGACGACCAGGCCTTCGGAGGCCAGCTGGGCCAGTGCGCGCGAGACGGTCACGGGGCTGACCTTGAAGCGCTCCACCATGGCGCGACTCGACGGCAGCTTTCCATGCTCTGGATAGCGATCGAGCTCTCCCTTAAGGGATTTCACCAGTTCGGCCACGCTGCTACTCTCGTGCATGACAGTACAGAATAGCGCTACTCTCCCCGGCGCGATAGCAGTCGGCAGCGGTACCGCCCAGGCCGCCCTGGGCGTCGTCGCCTTCTCGCTCACCTTCCCCGCAACAGCGTGGGGACTTGAGGGCTTCGGCCCCTGGTCCCTGGTGTCCGTACGGTGCGTGCTGGCAGCCCTGGTCGCCGGGGCCGCGCTCCTGCTCTTCCGGGTACCACTGCCCGACCGCCGCCACTGGGCCGGTCTCGCGGTGGTGGGGCTCGGGGTGGTCGCCGGATTCCCGCTGCTGACCACGCTCGCCCTGCAGACCTCGACCACATCCCACGCGGCAGTGGTGGTGGGCCTGTTGCCGCTGACCACGGCCGCTTTCTCCGCCGTACGCACCGGGATCCGGCCCTCGCGCACCTTCTGGACGGCCGCCCTGGCCGGGGCCGCCGTGGTGATCGCCTTCACCGTGCAGCAGTCCGGCGGCGCGCTCTCCGCCGGGGACGGCTTCCTCTTCGCGGCCCTCCTGGTGTGCGCGGCCGGATACACCGAAGGCGGGCGCCTGGCGCGGGAGATGCCCGGCTGGCAGGTCATCGGCTGGGCGCTGGTGATGTGCCTGCCCCTGGCCGTCCCGGCCGCCGCGCTCGCCCTGTCCTTCGAGCCGGCGCACCTCACCGCGCACAGCGTCCTGGGACTGGCCTGGGTGGCCGTCGGGTCTCAGTTCCTCGGCCTGGTCGTCTGGTACCGGGGCATGGCGGACATCGGTGTCGCGCGGGCCAGTCAGCTCCAGCTCGCGCAGCCGCTGCTCACGCTGGTCTGGTCGGTGACCCTGCTCGGTGAGCACCTCTCCCCCGCCGCACCGGTCGCCGCGGGTGCCGTCCTGGTCTGTATCGCGGTGACGCAGCGGGCTTCAACTCCCGCTGCCAGCCGTAGACTTGATGCCATGCAGGCAAGCGTGGGCGACCATCTCCTGGTGCATGGCAGGACCGTCGGACAGCAGGACAGGCTCGCCGAGATCGTCGAAGTACTGGGGACCGACGGGCTGCCCCCGTACCGCGTGCGCTTCGAGGACGGCCACGAAGCGCTGATGTCGCCGGGCCCCGACTCGGTGGTCAAGCGGCGCCCGGCGCAGCAGTGACTCAGGGGCGGGTCCGCGTGCGGTAGTGGTCGGCCACCAGCCGGGCCATCGCGCCGGTCCGGTCCGAGGCGACCTGCTTGGCGGAGAAGAATATGTGGCCGCGCACCTGGCGGTAGCCCTCGGCGAAGGTGAGATGGCGCGACAGCTCGGCCGGGTCCTGCCAGGGTGCGGGCTGGGCCGGGTCGCCCGCCTTGTAGAGGGCCTCACCGATGTAGAGGTCGACGCCCGTGCCGCGTACGACGTCGTCCCACCAGGGGACGAGGGTCGCGTAGTCCGCCGGTGCGAAGCCGATATTCCAGTAGACCTGCGGGCAGATGTAGTCGATCCATCCCTCCTTGACCCATTTACGGGTGTCCGCGTGGAGGTTGTCGTACGTCTGCACGCCGGCCGTCGTGGCCGAGCCGAGCGCGTCGCTGGACGCGTTGCGCCACACCCCGAAGGGGCTTATCCCGAAGCGCACGCGGGGCTTGATCCGCTTGATCCTGGCGGCCGTCTCGCGCACGAGGCGGTCCGTGTTGTCCCGTCGCCATGCCGCCTTGTCGGCGAAGCCCGCCCCGTAGCGCGCGTACGCGTCGTCGTCGGCGAAGGTCTGACCGGCCACGGGGTAGGGGTAGAAGTAGTCGTCCCAGTGCACGGCGTCGATGTCGTAGCGGCGTACGGCGTCGAGCATCGCGTCCTGCACGAAGCGCCGGACCTCGGGCAGACCGGGGTTGTAGTAGAGCTTCCCGCCGTACGGAAGGGTCCAGTCCGGGTGGAGGCGCGCGGGATGCGTGGGCGAAAGCCGGGAGAGGTCGGTGTGGTTGGCGACCCGGTAGGGGTTGAACCAGGCGTGCAGTTCGAGCCCCCGCCGGTGGGCCTCCTTGACCGCCGTGCCCAGCGGGTCCCAGCCGGGGTCCTGCCCCTGCACTCCGGTGAGGCACTCGGCCCACGGCTCGTACGGCGAAGGCCAGAGCGCGTCCGCGGTCGGCCTGACCTGGAGGATGACGGTGTTGAGCTTGAGCCGCACCGCCGTGTCGAGGTAGGCGAGGAGCTCCTCGCGCTGCTGGGCCGCTGTGAGTCCCGCCACGGAGGGCCAGTCCACATTGGCGACCGTCGCGATCCACATCCCGCGCATTTCCCGGCGCCCGCGATGCTGCCCGGCCACGGCTTCCCCGGGCAGCACAAGGCCCGACACGACCGCGGCCGCTCCGGCCACCAGTGCTCTTCTGCTCACAGACCTCACGCGTCGCCCCAAGCTCAGTAAGTGATTGTTAACCCAGCAGGCCATTCACCCGCAGGCCAGTAGTAACGTCAAGGGCTGGGACGGGCGCCGGAATCGTACGGGGGACTCGTCCGGACAGATCTGCGGAAGGCTGGAAGTGACGGACTCGCTTACGGACATCACTCGCGTCGGAGTGGTGGGCTGTGGCCAGATGGGCGCCGGCATCGCGGAGGTGTGCGCCCGCAGCGGCCTCGAGGTGAAGGTCGCCGAGACCACCGGCGAGGCTCTGGAGATCGGCCGCACCCGGCTGTACAACTCCCTCTCGAAGGCAGCCGAGCGCGGCAAGATCTCCGAGGAGGAGCGCGACGCGACGCTCGCCCGCCTGAGCTTCACCACCGACCTCGGGGAGTTCGCCGACCGCGACCTCGTCATCGAGGCCGTCGTGGAGAACGAGCAGGTCAAGACCGAGATCTTCCAGGTGCTCGACCAGGTGGTCACCCGCCAGGACGCGATCCTCGCCTCCAACACCTCCTCCATCCCGCTGGTGAAGCTGGCCGTCGCGACCTCGCGTCCCGACCAGGTCATGGGCATCCACTTCTTCAACCCGGCGCCGGTGCAGCAGCTCGTCGAGCTGATCCCCGCGCTGACCACCTCCGAGGAGACGGTTCTGCGCTCGCAGACGCTGGTGGAGAACGTCCTGGGCAAGCACGCGATCCGCGCGCAGGACCGCTCGGGCTTCGTGGTCAACGCGCTGCTCATTCCGTATCTGCTCTCCGCGATCCGGATGTTCGAGTCGGGCATCGCCAGCCGCGAGGACATCGACAACGGCATGGAGATGGGCTGCGCCCACCCGATGGGTCCGCTGAAGCTCGCGGACCTGATCGGCCTGGACACCGTCGCCTCGGTCGCGGACTCCATGTACGCCGAGTTCAAGGAGCCGCTGTACGCCGCTCCCCCGCTGCTGCAGCGGATGGTGGACGCGGGTCGGCTCGGCCGCAAGACAGGCTCTGGCTTCTACCCGTACTCCTGATTCGCACGGAGTGTGCGGGGCGTGCTCGCATATGCCCCGCGCACTGCCTGTCGCGTTACGGACAAGGCGAGTTGACTCGGTTCCGTCCCTCCTCAAGGAGAAAGGGAGCGGAACCGTGTCAACCGACCCCGACCTTCCCGTGGTCGTCGAAGAATTCGCCGAGCTGCACCGCAGCCTCGATGTCGGTCTCGCCAGGATCGACGGACGCCTCGCGCTGATCACCCAGCGCGACGGCCAGATCGACAAGGACCTCACCGATCTGACCGCGCGCATAGCAACCCTGGAGCACACCCGCTGGCCACTGCCCGCGGTTGCGGCGCTGACCGCGGTCGGCGCACTGACGGTCACGGTCTGGCAGGCCGTCGGACACTAGCCCGCGGGTCAGCCGAGCCGCAGATGGTGGAGCATCAGCAGCCCGGCGGCCATGTTGGAGGCCGGCACCTCGCCGCGGGCGATCATGTCGGGGACCAGTTTGAGCGGGACCCACTCGCGGCGCGAGGACTCGAAGTCGTCCTCGGGATGACCGATGTACGTCCCCTCGTCCGACCAGTAGAGATGGTGGCGGGCATCGGTCAGTCCGTTGGACGGCTCGACGGTCAGCAGATGCTGGAGAGGACCGGGCCGCCATCCGGTCTCCTCCTCCATCTCCCGGGCGGCGGCCACCGCGATGTCCTCACCGTCCTCCACGACTCCGGCGGCGAGCTCCCAGCCCCAGCTGTTGGTGATGAAGCGGTGGCGCCAGAGCATCAGCACCTCGTTGGCCTCGTTGACGACCGTCGCTACGGCGACGGGGCGGAGCCGTATCACGAAGTGATCGAGGTGGCGGCCGTCGGGGAGTTCGACGTCCGCGAGGTTCACCTGGAACCAGCGGTTCTTGTACACAGTCTGTTCGCTTAAGTTCGTCCACTGCACGTTTCTGCCACCTTCCGACAAGTAGATGGCAATATCGCAGCAGGAGCACGGTCACAGCGGAACGCGCAAAGCCCCGTCGATGAGTGCAGCGGCTTCATCCGCCTGTGCGAATCCGCTCGCGGCGAGATGATTCCGTACGGCACGCAGTCGGTCCCGGAGCCGCTGCGACTCCATCCCTCGGGCCGCCTCGGCCATTTCGACAGCGGTGGCCACGGCCCGGTCAGCCTCCCCCTGCCGCAGTTCGATCTGGGCGAGCATCGCCAGACGGTGGACCCGTCCCCGGTCATGTGCCGGAGCGCCGGCCGCCACGGCGGCCTGTTCCCGCGCGGCCGGCAGATCACCGAGTCTGAGCAGCGCCTCCGCCACCTGCACATTGACGAGGCCCGGCTGGACGTAGCCGGTCTCATCGGGTTCCGCACGGGGGCTGATGCGCTCGGCAGCCGCCTCCGCACGCCTGATGCACGACAGAGCGTTGCTGCTGTCGCCGAGATAGGCGTACGCCTTGGCCTGCATGGCATGGAGATCGGTCGCCAGCGCCGGGGTCAGATCCGTGCCCGCCGCCCGCAGCGCGGCTTCCGCGAAGGCCACCGCCTGCCGGTACTCCTTCATGAACAGCGTCTGGTTGACCAGCAGTGCCACCACGTACGCACCGAGCCCGCGGTCCCCGCTGGCCTTGGCGAGACGCAGGGCCTGGTGGAAGTAGCGCTGGGCAAGACCCTGGGCATTGGAGTCGTACGCGCAGATCCCCGCGATGGCCACCAACCCGCCGGTGGCGCGGTGCAGTTGGCGCCCGGTGGCGTCGTTGTAGCTGCCGCGGAGCAGCGGCGCCGTCTCGGTGTTGAGGAAGCCGACGATCCGGGCGCGCGTCGCGATGCCGCCCGCCTTGCGGTACATCTGCTCGTAGTGCGCGCGGGCCGCGCGGAGCGTCTCGGTGTCCGCGAGGCTCACCCGTGTCTGGCCGCTCCGGGAGACGTCCACGTCCTCGGGCGGGTTCTCCCACTCCCAGACCGGCAGGACGGCGGGCGTTCCGGTGACGGCGGACGCACCGAGTATGTGCGGACGCTGCTGTTCGTCGGAGCGCCACAGGGCGGCCGCCCGTTCCACGAACCCCGAGAGCGGGGTGCCGTGTTGGGGCGCGGGACTGCCGGGTACGCCCAGACCGATGTCGTCCAGCGTGACGGGCCTGCGCAGCCGGACCGCGAGGACTTCGCAGAGCAGGTCGGGGACCTGGCCGCGCGGGCGCTGGCCCTTCAGCCAGCGGGCCACGGCGGTGTGTTCGTACCGCAGCAGCAGTCCGCGTGCCTTGCCGGCGTTGTTGACCCGCACCGCGAGGCCCGCGTTGGACATTCCCGCCTCGTCGAGCAAGGCGTCGAGCAAGGTATTGGGCAGCATCAGGGCCCTCCGGTGGCTCGGTGCAGCACAGCGTAATGGAGTGGGGTTCACACGGGGTGTGATCGGAATGACCACATCCGGGCCCCCTGGACTCTGCCCGGAGACCCCGCGCCCCGATGTACTGAACTGCCTCTCAAGCAGAGGCGATCGGGCCGCCGGCTCCCCCTCGTACAGTGCGGCGGCCCGCTCCCGGCGCCGTCCGTCCTGCCGGATCTGCCCGGCATCCTCCGCGGCAGGACGGACGGCGACCCGCGGCTATCCGCGGGCCCGGACCGACTGCACGGCGCCCGGCTGTGCGGGGATCCGGCTCCGGTCGTTACGGAGGACCAGCAGCGCCACGTCGTCGGACAGGCGGCCGCCCGTGTGCCGCCGAAGCGCCCTGTGCACCCGGTCGATCACCTCGGCGGGCGAAACCGGTGAGTCCAGTGCCGCCGCCCCGAGCACCTCCTCCAGCGGGAAGAACCTGCCCCTGGAGTCCCGCGCGTCGGCCGCCCCGTCGGTGTGCAGGAGCAGCGCCTCGCCGGGCAGCAGCCTTCCGCACTGCTGCAGCGCGATCGCGGCGGGCAGCGGGAAGGGGCCCAGCGGCGGCAGCGGGTCGGCGGCGGAGAGCTGGCGGGCTCTGCCCGCGAGCCGGTAGGGCCACGGGTGCCCGCAGTTGACCGCCCGCAGTTCGCCCGCCGCACCGATCTCGATGAGCAGTACGGTCACGAACTCCTCCGCCAGGGGGTTCTCCGGATCGGCTCCGCCCGACGCCGGGTGCTCCGCCCGCGACCGCTCCCGCAGGTGCCTCTCCAGCGCCCGCTCCAACCTCCGCATGACACCGCCCAGTTCGGGCTCGTCGTGGGCCGCCTCGCGGAAGCTGCCGAGCAGGGCGGCCACCGCCCCGATCGCGGGCAGCCCGTGGCCGCGTACATCCCCGATGACGATGCGCACCCCGTGCACGGTGGAGACCGCCTCGTACAGATCACCGCCCACCGTGGCGCCCGGGCTGGCCGAGAGCTGCCCCGCCGCGACCGCGAGCCCCTCGATCCGGGCCGGCAGCGGCCTGAGCAGCGCTTGCTGGGTGGCGTGGGCGACTTCGCGCGCCAGCTTCAACTCCCGTACGGAACCGATCCGCACGCTCGCGCAGAGGTACACGGCGGCGATGAGGAAGGCGGCGCACAGACCGATCCGCACGCCCATCGCATCGTCCGTGGCCATCGGGCAGGTCAGTTCCCACGTGGTCACGAGCGCGAGCCAGAGGGCGGGGAGGCCGAAGGCGAGCAGCGCTCGCCATGGCCTGGTGCGGATCATCCGTCGGCCCCCTCAAGTCCTGGTCGGGCTGGACGATTGTGTCCACGGACCGGACCTTTTTGCGGAAATCACCTCTGCTTCTCACCCGAATGAGTGAGGGGCGCATCCGGAGATCCGGATGCGCCCCTCACCAGGCAACATGAGACTGCGGGACGGTCAGGCCCCGCGCAGTACCGCGCCCGTGCGCTCGGCCGCGAGTGCGACGGCCGTGTCGCGCGCGGCCGATGCCTCCTCGACGGTCAGCGTCCGGTCGGCCGCCCGGAAGCGCAGTGCGTAGGCCAGCGACTTCTTGCCCTCGCCGAGCTGCTCGCTCTCGTAGACGTCGAACAGCCGCAGCGATTCGAGGAGTTCACCCGCGCCCTCGCGCAGCGCGCTCTCGACCTGGGCGGCCGGGACGGCTCCGTCGACGACCAGCGCGACGTCCTGGGTCGCCACCGGGAAGGTGGAGATCCGCGGCGCCTGCAGTGCACCGGTGGAGGCCTGCTCGACGAGGTCGAGCTCGATCTCCATGGCGCAGGTGCGCTCGGGCAGCCCGAGCGCCTTGGTGACGCGCGGGTGCAGCTCGCCGGCGTGACCTGCGAGGGTCTCCTCACCTGCGACCGTGACGTAGAGCGCGGCACAGCGGCCGGGGTGCCACGGGGCGTGCTGGTCGCTCCGTACGGTCAGCTCCACACCGGCCTCGCGGGCGACGGTACGGGCCGCCTCGACGGCATCGGCCCAGAGCGCCTGCGTGCCCTTGCCCCACCAGCCGGCCTGCTCGCGGGCGCCCGACAGGACGACCGCGGCGCGGCGCGGCTGACGCGGCAGCGCGGCGTTGAGCGAGGAGATCTCCTCGTCGGTGGGGCGCCGGTCGACCGGGAGGCGGACCGACTTGCCCTCATCGCCCGTCGGCCGGAAGACGAGACCGGTCTCGAAGAGCGCCAGGTCGTGCGAGCCGCGGCCGTGGTTGCGGCGCAGCGCGGCGAGCAGGCCCGGCAGCAGCGTGGTGCGCAGCGACGGTTCCTCGTCGGAGATCGGGTTGACGAGCGTGACCGTACGACGGCGGGCATCGTCCGCGTCCAGGCCGAGCTGGTCGAGGACCGTCTCACCGATGAAGGGGTAGTTCAGCGCCTCGACGTAACCGGCTCCGGCGAGCACCCGGCCGACGCGGCGGTGCAGCCGCTGCCGCTCGGTGAGCCCGCGGCCCGAGGGGGGCGTCGGGAGCGTGGACGGCAGGTTGGCGTATCCCTCGAGGCGGATGACCTCTTCGGCGAGGTCGTTGACCTCGGCCAGGTCGGGGCGCCAGCTGGGGACGGTGACGACGAGCTCGTCCTGGCCGTAGGCGTCGCAGCCCACCTGCTGGAGACGGCGTACGACGGTCTCGCGGCCGTACTCGACACCGGCGACCTTGTCCGGGTGGTCGGCGCTCATCGAGATGGTGCGCGGCGCGGAGGGCGCGATGATCTCGGTGACGCCGGCCTCGGCGGTGCCGCCGGCGAGCAGCACGAGGAGGTCGACGGTCCGCTGGGCGGCCGCGGACGCGGCCTGCGGGTCGACGCCCCGCTCGAAGCGCTTGGACGCCTCGGAGGGGAGCTTGTGGCGGCGAGCAGTGCGGGCGATGGTCAGCGAGTCGAAGTGCGCGGCCTCGATGACGACCTCGGTCGTCCCGTTCACGACACCGGTCTCGGGGTCGTACACGGCGTCCGCGATCTCGGTGTTGGCGCCGCCCATCACTCCCGCGAGGCCGATCGGCCCGCGGTTGTCGGTGATGACCAGGTCCTCGGCGTCGAGCACGCGCTGAGCGCCGTCGAGCGTCGTGAACTTCTCGCCCTGCTCCGCGCGGCGCACCCCGATGGGTCCGTCGACGCGCGAGCGGTCGTAGGCGTGCAGCGGCTGGCCGAGTTCGAGCATCACGTAGTTGGTGATGTCGACGGCGAGCGAGATCGGGCGCATCCCGGCCTTCTGCAGCCTGCGCTGCAGCCAGATCGGGGAGCGGGCCTCGGGGTCGAGGCCGGTGACCGTGCGTGCGGTGAAGCGGTCGCAGCCCGACGGGTCGGCGACCTTCACCAGGTAGCCGTACGAGTTGGGCGCCGGGACGTCCAGGAGCGCGGGGTCGCGCAGCGCGATGCCGTAGGCGATGGCGGTCTCGCGGGCGATGCCGCGCATGGAGAGGCAGTCGCCGCGGTTGGGCGTGACGGCGATGTCCAGGACCTCGTCGACCAGTTCGAGCAGCTGGATCGCGTCGGTGCCGACCTCGTGCTCGGGCGGCAGCACGATGATGCCGTGGCTGCCGTCGTCGCCCATGCCCAGCTCGTCGCCGGAGCAGATCATGCCGTGCGAGGTCCTGCCGTACGTCTTGCGCGCGGCGATGGCGAAGTCGCCGGGGAGCACCGCGCCGGGCAGTACGACGACGACCTTGTCGCCGACGGCGAAGTTACGGGCGCCGCAGACGATCTCCTGCGGCTCACCGGTGCCATTGGCCGTGCCGACATTGACGGTGCAGAAGCGGATGGGCTTCTTGAAGCCCTCCAGCTCCTCGATGGTCAGGACCTGTCCGACGACCAGGGGGCCCTTGAGGCCCGCGCCGATCTGCTCGACGGTCTCGACCTCCAGGCCGACGTCGACGAGCTTGGCCTGTACGTCACGGCCGGTCTCGGTGGCGGGGAGATCGACGTACTCCCGCAGCCAGGAAAGCGGGACCCGCATCAGATCTCCATCCCGAACGGCCGGGTGAACCGGATGTCACCCTCGACCATGTCTCGCATGTCTTCGACGTTGTGGCGGAACATCAGCATCCTCTCGATGCCGAACCCGAAGGCGAATCCGCTGTACTTCTTGGGGTCGACGCCGCAGGCGGTCAGCACCTTGGGGTTGACCATGCCGCAGCCGCCGAGCTCGATCCAGCCTTCGGAGGAGCAGGTACGGCAGGGCCGGTCCGGGTTCCCCACGGACTCGCCGCGGCAGACGTAGCACTGCATGTCCATCTCGGCGGACGGCTCGGTGAACGGGAAGAAGTTCGGACGCAGCCGGGTGGTCATGTCCTTGCCGAACAGCGCCTGGACCATGTGGTCCAGGGTGCCCTTCAGGTCGGCCATCGTCAGGCCCTCGTCCACGGCGAGCAGCTCGATCTGGTGGAAGACCGGGGTGTGCGTGGCGTCGAGCTCGTCGGTGCGGTAGACCCGCCCCGGGCAGACGACGTAGACGGGCGGCTCGCGGTCGAGCAGGGTGCGGGCCTGGACCGGCGAGGTGTGGGTGCGCAGTACGACACCGGACTCGTCGCCCCGGGAGCCTTCGCCCGCGGCGGAGCCGCTGTCGGACGCAGCCTGGACGAAGAAGGTGTCCTGCATCTGGCGGGCCGGGTGGTCGGGCGTGAAGTTGAGGGCGTCGAAGTTGAACCACTCCGCCTCGACCTCGGGGCCCTCGGCGACCTCGTACCCCATGGACACGAAGATGTCCTCGAGGCGCTCCATGAGCGTGGTCAGCGGGTGGCGGGCGCCGGCGGGTACCCGGTCGTAGGGCAGCGTGACGTCCACTGCCTCCTCGACCAGGACGCGCTCGTCGCGCTCGGCCTCCAGCTCGCTCTGGCGGGCTGCGAGGGCCTTGGAGACGGCGCCGCGGGCCATGCCCACGAGCTTGCCCGCCGAGGCCTTGGCCTGCGGGGGCAGGGCGCCGATCTCGCGGTTGGCGAGGGCGAGCGGCGAGGTGCCACCGGTGTGCGCGGTCTTCGCCTGGGCGAGCGCGTCGAGGTCGCCTGCGGCGGCGAAGGCGGCGAGCGCCTCGTCCCGCATGCGCTCGATCTCTTCCGGTTTCAGTGCCTCGACCTCGACAGGGTCGTACGACTTGTTCGGTGCCGACATCTCTTCCCGTACTTCCGATTGGCTGGTGGCGCGTGCCTCGCTCGACGCCTGAGGGCGCAATGGTGCCAATGGTCGAGTCTAAAGGCCGCGGGGAGGCGAAGAAGCCCGAGGGCGGCTCAGCTCAGATAAGCAGGAGCGCCGACGGGCAGAATAAATCGGAATTCGGCGCCGCCGCCGGGGCCGCGGCCGACGGTGATCGTGCCGCCGTGCGCCTCGACGATGCCCTTGACGATGTACAGGCCGAGACCGGTGCCGCCGCGTTTGCTCCCCCGCCAGAACCGGGTGAAGACACGGCCCAGCGACTCCTCGGGGATGCCGGGGCCTTCGTCGCTCACGGTGACTGCCGTGCCCTTCTCATCGTTTTTGGCGGGGGCTGCCGCCACCTCGATGGTGACGGTTCCCTCGCCGTGGCGCACCGCATTTTCCAGCAGATTGCCGAGCACCTGATCGATTTTGTCCGGATCCGCCCAGAGATCGGGCAGCGGCTGCCTGATCCGTACGAGAAAGCGGTCGGGGACCTGGCCCGATGCGATGTGCGCCTGGATGTGCCGGCCGACGGCCGCACCGACATCGACGGGCTGGCGGCGCAGTTCGAGGCGGCCCGAGTCGATCCGGGAGATGTCGAGCAGTTCGGCGATGAGCCGGGTGACGCGGTTGGCGTCGGCGTCGACGGTCTCCAGCATCAGGCGCTTCTGGTCGTCGGTGAACCGCTCCCATTTGGCGAGGAGCGTCGCGGTGAAGCCCTTGACCGAGGTCAGCGGGGAGCGCAGCTCATGGGCGACGGTGGCGATCAGCTCGGCATGGCTGAGCTCGGTGCGCCGCCGGGCCTCGGTGCCGCGGAGGGAGACGACCAGGCGCCGGACGGGTCCGGTGGGGTACTCCCGTACGTAACGGGCCGAGACCAGGACCTCGCGCCCGCCGGGCAGCAGCAGATTGCGCTCGGGCTGTCCCCGTCGCGTGGCGAGCCCGCCGAAGGGATCGGTCAGGGTCCACCAGCGGCGGCCCTTGAGGTCCTCGAGCGGCAGCGCGGTCTCCAGCGGGGCGCCGAGTGCGGTGGCTTTCGGTACGGCGGTGATGCGTGCGGCTGCGGCGTTGAAACAGATCACGCGGCCGCTCTCGTCGACGACGACCAGCCCGTCGGGCAGATCGTCGGGGTCGATACCCGCGTCCTGAAGGCCATCGCTCGCACGCCACAGGGCACTGTGCCCCTGTGCCTGTGTCGATGTACTTCGTGCCGCGACAGCCATCGCCGTACCCCACCTCTCCATATAGCGCAGTGGGCCCCCGAGTTGGTCACACTACTAGGTGGAGGTGACGGAGCGGCACCCTCCGGAAGCGCGCTGCGCACGGGCGGAGGCGTAGAGACAAACGGCCGCCGCCGTGGCGAGGTTGAGGCTCTCGGCCTTGCCGTGGATGGGAACGCGCACCACGGCGTCGGCGAGTGCGCGGGTCTCCTCCGGGAGCCCCCAGGCCTCGTTGCCGAAGACCCAGGCGCTCGGTCCGCCCATGGTGCCCGCGTCCAGTTCCGCGTCGAGGTCGTCCTCGCCCGCGCCGTCGGCGGCGAGGATGCGTACGCCTGCCGCCTTCAGCCCGGCGACCGCTTCCTCGACGGGTACGCCGACCGCGACGGGGAGATGGAAGAGCGAACCGACCGACGCCCGCACGGACTTGGGGTTGTAGAGGTCGACGGAGGCGTCGGTGAGCACGACCGCGTCGGCTCCCGCCGCGTCCGCGCAGCGCAGTACGGTGCCGGCGTTTCCGGGGTCGCGCACATGGGCGAGTACGGCCACCAGGCGGGGCTCCGCCTTGAGGATCGCGTCGAACGGCGAGTCCAGGAAGCGGCAGACGCCCACGATGCCCTGGGGGGTGACGGTCTGGGAGATCTCGGCCAGGACCTCGGTGCTCGCCAGGTGCACCCGGGCGCCCGCGGCCTCGGCGGCGGCCACGATGTCGGCGTACCGCTCGGCCGCCTCGACGGTGGCGAACAGCTCGATCAGGGTCGCCTCGCCGTCGGCGCGATGCAGTGCGGCTTCCCGTACGGCCTGCGGTCCCTCGGCGATGAACCGGCGTTCCTTGGTACGGAAGTTGCGCCGCTCCAGGCGCTTGGCGGCGGCGACGCGCGGGGAACGCGGGGAGATCAGCTCGGCGGGGGTGCCCATGATCGGTGGCTCACCTTACGTACGGGTCGAACTGGGGGAACTGCTGAACACAGTGGACCCGCAGGCAGCGTGTGCCTGCGGGTCCACTGGAGGAAGTACGTGCTGGGAGGGTGCTGGAGATCTTGGCCGGATCTCCAGTGCCCTCCGACTAGGCAGCGGCCTTCGGCGCGTTGACGTCGGCCGGGAGGGCCTTCTGCGCGACCTCGACCAGCGCGGCGAACGCGTTCGGGTCGTTGACGGCCAGCTCGGCGAGGATCTTGCGGTCCACCTCGATGTTGGCGGCGTTCAGACCCTGGATGAGGCGGTTGTACGTCATGCCGTTCTCGCGGGCAGCGGCGTTGATGCGCTGGATCCACAGACGGCGGAAGTCGCCCTTGCGCTTCTTGCGGTCGTTGTAGTTGTAGACCAGGGAGTGGGTGACCTGCTCCTTGGCCTTGCGGTACAGGCGCGAACGCTGACCGCGGTAACCCTTGGCGGCCTCGAGGACTGCCCTGCGCTTCTTGTGGGCGTTGACTGCCCGCTTGACGCGTGCCACTTGTTGACTCCTTGCAGCGGGGCTGGGGTTCAGACGGAGAACTCATCCAGCCCGGAAACGAATTGGTCCCGGTCGATTCACAGCTCCGGTCACCCGGAGCCGCGAGATCACTTGCCGAGAAGCTTCTTGATCTTCGGGGCGTCCGCCGGGGACACGACGACCGTGCCGGTCAGCGAGCGGGTCTTCTTGGAAGACTTGTGCTCGAGCAGGTGGCGCTTGCCGGCCTTCTCGCGCAGGATCTTGCCGGTACCGGTGACCTTGAAGCGCTTGCTGGCACCGCTGTGCGACTTGTTCTTCGGCATGGCGCCGTACTCTCCTCGTCAGTGACGCTCCCCCGGTGGTGCACCGGACTGCAGGAGCGTCAGATCTTGGTTTGTGGTTCCTGGGCGGGACCCGGGGCCGCCTGGGTGGCGGCCCCGCCGATCACGCTTCGGAGGGTGTCTGGACCGGGGCTTCGACAGCCTCGGCCTTGACCTCTTCTTCTGCGACCTCGACCTCGGCCTCGGCCGGGGTCTCGTCGACCTCGACCTCGGACTCGTCCGTGGCCTCGTCGGTCGCGTAGCCCTGGCGCTCCGCCTTGCGGGCGGCCTGAGCCTCGCGAGCCTCGGCCATGGCCTCGGTCTTCTTCTTGTGCGGACCAAGAACCATGATCATGTTCCGGCCGTCCTGCTTCGGGTTCGACTCGATGAACCCAAGTTCCTCGACGTCCGAAGCGAGACGCTGCAGCAGTCGGAAACCCAGCTCGGGGCGGGACTGCTCACGACCACGGAACATGATCGTGATCTTGACCTTGTCGCCCTGCTTGAGGAACCGGACGACATGACCCTTCTTGGTGTCATAGTCGTGCGGGTCGATCTTCGGCCGGAGCTTCATCTCCTTGATGACCGTGTGCGCCTGGTTCTTGCGCGCCTCACGGGCCTTCATGGCCGACTCGTACTTGAACTTCCCGTAATCCATGAGCTTGCACACGGGCGGACGGGCGGTCGCCGCGACCTCGACCAGGTCGAGGTCGTACTCCTGTGCCAGTTCCAGGGCCTTGGCCAGCGGGACAATGCCCACCTGCTCGCCGCTGGGTCCGACAAGTCGCACCTCGGGAACGCGAATCCGGTCGTTGATGCGGGGCTCGGCGCTGATGGATCCTCCTCGGTAGCACCACGCTGCTGCCTGGAGAGCAGCCGCGTAACGTCTGTTGCTGACGACCAACCGAGCGGGAACACAAAAAATGCCCCGACGGGACACAGGCGGGAGCTCCAAGAAATACCGGAGCACCGCCGCGTACTACCGCGGGGCGCACATCGGGCAACTTCCATCGTCCGTACGGAACGATGGGCGCTGCCTGACCGGTGACCCGCCGTCCGTGAGGACAGCCAGGTGGGAGATCGGAGCCTCCACTTGTGGGCCGGACACACACGTGTCTGGCCGGTCGTTACACAAGGTTAGCACCCGAGGGGGGATGGGGCTAATCGGGTGCACGGCCCTTTATCGTGTGCGTCATGAGTGACGAGAACGCCGAGAGCACAGAGCACCTCGAAGAAGCCCCCAGCTTCGACGCCATGACCCGCGACATCGCGGACGTTCCCGCGGTCGAGGTGATCACCACGGTCGCAGTGCATCTGATGAGCGCGGCCGCCGTCAACCTCGGCCTGGCCGAAGAGGGCGAGAAGCACAAGGACCTGGACGAGGCCCGGAAGCTGATCCATGCGCTGGCCGGTCTGCTGGACGCCGGCGCGACGGAGATCAGCTCCTTCCACGCGGCGCCGATGCGTGACGGTCTGAAGTCGCTGCAGCTGGCCTTCCGCGAAGCCTCCGTGGCGCCGGACGAGCCCGGCAAGGGGCCCGGCGAGAAGTACACCGGGCCCGTCTACGGCTAGGCCTTCACGCCGGTGATCTCCGCCACGACCTCGGGTCCTGGCGCGTTGTTCGCGGGGTGCGTAAGCCGGTGCGCGAGCGCCGCGAGCACCCCGCCGACCAGCGGGGCCAGGATGAACAGCCAGAGCTGGGAGAGCGCCGCGGTGCCCGCGAAGAGCGCGGGGCCGATGCTCCTGGCCGGGTTCACCGACGTACCCGTGAGCGGAATGCCGATGAGGTGGATGGCGGCCAGCGCCAGCCCGATGGGCAGCCCGTCGAAGCCGGTGACCGCGACCTTGTGCGTCACCGCCAGGACGACGAAGACCAGCAGGAAGGTCAGCACCACCTCGACGATGAAGGCGCCGCCCACGTTGATGTGGACGTCCGAGCGGTCTCCGTAGCCGTTGCTGCCGAAGGCTCCGCTGGTCTTGAGGCCCGGGACCTGCTTGGCGACCAGGAAGAGCAGGGCCGCGCCGGCGATGCCGCCGAGCAGTTGGGCGACCCAGTACTCGACTGCCGTACGAAGGTTGATCCGCCTGGCCGCCAGCATTCCGAGCGTGACGGCCGGATTGACGTGGCAGCCGGATATGGGGCCCAGCGCGTAGGCCAGGGCGAGCAGAGTGAAGCCGAAGGCGAGCGCAATGCCGATGGCAGTGATGTACTCGCCGGCGAGAACCGCTGCTCCAACTGCGAAGAAGACCAGGAGCAGAGTCCCGAGGAACTCCGCCGCAATCGTCCGAGTCTCCGTCTTCATGGGGTACACCTCGCGAAGATTGTCTGATTTCTCCGCAATTATTCGCCCAGTTGACGGATTTTGCCTGTTCTGTCTCAGCGCGTGAACAGCGGCGGGTTGGGTGCAGGCGCCTCCGGCGGCAGCAGCGCGAGGTCCAACCCCCTTACCAGGCGCGCCCGTAGCGTCTCGTCGGCCGCCAGTGCGGAGGCGACGGAGCGGGCCACCGATGCCGGGTCCACGTCTGGCGCAATGACCAGAACGAGCGTGCCGTCCGCCTGACCCGGCCCCAAGTGGGCTCTCATCACAGAGAGTTGCGATTCCACCACAGAACGTACAGCTTCGGTGACGGCGGGATCGTCGAGCGGATCCGCACTCGTACGGCCTTCGGCGAGCGCGCGCAGCGCCGCACCCTTCAGCTCGTAGGCGACAGGCCCGGCGAGGTCGATGACCACCGTGTCGGCCTTCTCGTGAGCGGCCGCCTGCAGCGCCTGGTGCAGCGGTACGGCCACCGGGCGGGCCTCCGGATCCCAGCGGGCGAGCGACTCGATGGACGTGAAGGCGGGCAGCGCGCGGCGGTCGCCGGCCTGGAGCGTGGGGACCGCCATGTCGCTCGTCTTCTCCCGGCGCAGCCCGTCCTCACCCGTCTCCACCTCGCCCAGTACGGCGACGACCGGGACCAGGAGTCGGGCCTCGCGGAGTGCCGCGAGCAACTGCGGTTCGGCTGTGCGGTCCGCCGACCAGGCGGCGAGGGCCGAGGCCAGACGGGTGTCGGCGGTGCCGTCGTCGTCGGAGAAACCGGGGTCCGGGATGTTCTTGAGCTCCACGCTGCGAGCGTAGCTTCCGGGCGGGGGCGGCTTTCTCACCGGGGCTTCAGCTCGGGCACAGCACCTGCCCAGGTTCGCTTTCTAGCGTCCGCCCCATGCCCCGTACCCACTCGCGCCCGAGGCGCGGCGGACGAAACCGCCTGTACGTGTCCGCGGCCGCCGTCGTGGTGGCCGTCGGGGGCGCATATACGGCCCTGCCCACCATCGAGGCCTCGTCGCGGGACATATCCTCGGCTCCGTCGTCGAATCCATCGCATACACGGACCGTGGCGGCGAGCGAGGAGCCCGCAGTGGACTATGACGCAGTGCTGGCCGGGGCGATGAAGTCCGTCGTGCCGGGCGCGGACGCCGCGGTGTCGGTGGCCGTGCTCGATGTGCGCAGCGGGGAATCGGCGGTGTACGGGGACGGTGCGTTCGACACCGCGAGCATCGTCAAGGTCGACATCCTCGCGGCGCTGCTGCTGCAGGCGCAGGACGACGGGCGCTCGCTGACCGCGCAGGAGAAGACGTACGCGACCTCCATGATCGAGAACAGCAGCAACGCATCGGCGACGGCCCTGTGGGACGCGATCGGCGGCGCCGACGGCCTCGATGCGGCGAACGAGCGGCTGGGGCTGACCGGCACCACGGGCGGCGACGGGCCCCGGTGGGGACTGACGCAGACCACTGCGGCCGATCAACTGACGCTGCTCAAGGCCGTGTTCGGGTCCGGCTCGGGATCGGGCCCGGCGCTGGATGCGGAGTCGCGCACGTACATCCGGGGACTGATGGGTCAGGTCGAGGCCGACCAGCAGTGGGGCGTGTCCGCCGCGGGCAGCAGTTGGGAGCTCAAGAACGGCTGGCTGCCCAGGAGTGCCACCGGGCTGTGGGACATCAACAGCATCGGGCAGGTCACCGAGGACGGTCGCAGCTATCTGCTCGCGGTGCTCTCCGACGGCAACGTCTCGCAGAAGGCGGGCATTTCACTGGTCGAGGCCGCGGCGGCAGCGGCCGTCAGCGCCATGTCCGGCGCCGTCTGAACCCGCCGCGCCAGATGACCACGGCCCCGCCGGCCAGCCCCACCCCGCCGCTCGCCGCGAGCGGGACGAGCCAGCCGGAGGGGTCTCCGTCCTTCTGTACGGCGTCGGGTCCGGTGCCGAAGTACGTGCTGCGGTAGCGGGCGGGAGGCGCCTCGGGGGTCAGTTTCGCGGCGGCCGCGATGGCGGCGGGGGTGTCGATGAAGCCGTAGCCGCGGGCGTCGTCCCTGCCGCCCTGAGGGGCGTTGCGTGCCGTGTCCGTGAGGAGCTTCTTGATCTGGGCCGGGTTCAGCTTCGGCTGGGCCGCACGCAGCAGGGCGACCGCACCCGAGACGTAGGCCGAAGCCGCGCTGGTGCCCCAGCCCTCGTAGTACTTGCGGTCGGGGTCGGCGATGACCACGCCGACGCCGGGGGCGCTGACGGTGGCGTACCAGCGGCGGGTGGAGAAGGAGGCGTGGGTGCCGCTCTGGTCGACGGCCGCGACCGCGATCACCCCGGGGTAGGCGGCCGGGTAGGAGATGTGGTCGCCGTCCTCGCCGCCGTTGCCGGCCGAGGCGACCACGACGGCGCCCTTGGCCAGCGCGTACTGCACCGCCGCGTCCTCGGCGGCCTCCGGGTGGGCGGAGGCGCTGTCGTCTCCGAGGGAGAGGTTGATGACGTCGGCGCCGTGGTCCGCGGCCCAGCGGATGCCCTCGGCGAGTGCGCTGCCCTTGCTCGTACGGGCCTGCTTGCGGGCCGGGTCGGTGGACTCCAGGATCACCCTGACCGGCAGGATCTTCACCCCGGGCGCGATGCCGAGCACTCCGTCACCGCCGCCCGCGCCGTGCCCGTGGCCTGCGATGATCCCGGCCATCGCGGTGCCGTGGCGGGCCCAGGGGCGCTCGCCCTGCTTGGCGCCGAAACCGATGAAGTCCTTGGTGGGAAGCACCTGTCCGGTCAGATCGGGATGGCTCGCGTCGACCCCGGTGTCCAGAACGGCGACCGTGATCCCCTTGCCCTTGGTGGTCCGCCAGACCTGCTCGGCGTGCATCGCGCCCAGCTCCCACTGCTGGGCGCGGATGGAGTCGGCGTGGGCCGCGGCCGGCGGCAGCACGGCCACCAGGACCGTGGTGAACACGGCGAGAAGGCCTCGGCGTCTCATCGGCCAGGGAATCAACGAGGAGCCTCCGTGGCCTTGGCGACCGAGGCGCGTACGCCGCGCTCGATGCGCTCTTCGATGCCCTTGGCGTCGTGGCCGAGTCCGGCCTGGCCGGCGGCGGTTGTCGCACCGTCCATGACGGCCTGGTGCGCGGGCTGGGGGTCGGTGACCGTACGGCCGTCGGCGAAGCCGGTGACGGAGTACACGACGACCGGTGCGTCGGTCAGCACGCTCACCGTCCAGCTCGCGCGCTGCTTGTCGCCGAAGGCCGCCGCGTCGGTGGCCTTGACCGGGAAGGTGCGCGGGATGAGGTCGGTGCGCTCCGACAGTCCCTCACGGCTGAAGCGGTTGCGCAGCGCGGCCATGGCTGCCGGGTCCGCCTCGGTGAAGACCATGCCGACCGTGGTCACGCTGGAGTGGGTGGCGTCGGTGTAGGTGGCGCGCAGCATCCGTACGCAGCCGACCGGTTGGAGGACCTTGAGGAGCAGCGCGTCGAATCCGCCCGTGCAGGTGCTGTCGGGGGCGACCGCCAGCCGGGTCCAGGTGCGGTCCGCGCCGCCGGGGCCCGCGCCGGCGCCCTTGAGGGTGCGCGGGAAGAGCGAGTCGACGGGGCTGGAGTGCCAGAGGCCGCGCGCCTCGGTGTACGCGGTACGCGCGCTGGGCTCGGCCGAGCTGTCCCCGGTGAGCCAACTCCCGGCCACCGCACCGCCGATGAGCCCGAGGCCGAGCACCATGCAGGCGGCCGCCGCCGCGGTCCTGGCCGGGTGGCGGCCGGAGACGGGGCGCAGCCGGGTGGTCATCTCGGCCGGGTGCTCGGCCGCGTACGGGCGCGGCTGCGCGTACTGCGTGGGCGGTCCCGCGCCGGGCCGGGGCGTGAGGTCCACGGCACCGACCGGCCTGCGCCGGCTCGGCGCCGGCGGCGGGGGCCCTGGCGGGAGCGGGGGCGCCACCGGGCGTGGCGGCATCTCGGGCGGCAGCGGAGCCGCACCGGCGCGCGGCGCCGTGCGCGGAGGTGCCTTGACGGGGCGCAGCCGGGTCGTGGTCTCGGCGGGGGCCTCGGGCGGAGGGCCCGCGGGAGCGACCGGGGGCGTACGCGGGGGTGTTGTCGGCCGCGGCGGAACAGGAGCGCGTCGCGCTTCGGTACTCATCCCGCCCCCAGGTCATCGGTCTTTCCGTAACTCTAAGGGCTGGCACCGACGGTGCAGGAACCAGTGTTCCGGGCTGCGGCATCTGCCCGGAACATCCCCCTACCCTGCGGTAATCACATCTGGCAGGCTTCGGTCATGACGCCCCGTGCTGCAGACCGGACCCGGTACGACCGGGCCACCGCCCACCTCGACGCCCCCGTGGCGATTGTCGATCTGGAGGCGTTCGACGCCAATGCCCGCGATCTGGTCCGCCGCGCGGCGGGCAAGCCGATCCGGGTGGCCAGCAAGTCCGTTCGGTGCCGGGCGCTCCTGGAGCGGGTCCTCGGGCAGGACGGGTTCGCGGGGATCATGTCCTTCACGCTGGCCGAGTCGCTCTGGCTGGCACGGTCGGGCTTCGAGGACGTACTGCTCGCGTATCCGTCGGCGGACCGTACCGGATACGCGGAGCTGGCCGCCGACCCCAAGCTGGCGGCCGCGGTGACGGTGATGGTCGACGACGTGGCGCAGCTGGAGCTCATCGACCGGGCGCGCGACGGCGGCGCCGAGGAGATCAGGGTCTGTCTGGAGCTGGACACCTCGCTGCGGATGCTCGGCGGGAAGGTGCGCATCGGCGCCCTGCGCTCCCCGCTGCGCGAGCCTGCCCAACTGGCCGAGCTGGCACGGTCGGTGGCCCGCAGGCCGGGGTTCAGGCTGGTGGGCCTGATGGCGTACGAGGGTCATGTGGCCGGCGTCGGGGACTCGATCGCGGGCCGCCCGCTGCGTTCGCGCGCGGTGCGCCTGATGCAGTCCGCGGCCCGCAAGGAGCTCGCGGCCCGGCGGGCGGCCGTCGTACGGGCGGTCCGTGCGGTGGTGCCCGACCTGGAGTTCGTCAACGGCGGCGGAACCGGCAGCGTCCAGCACACCGCCGCCGAGGACGCGGTGACGGAGATCGCCGCCGGGTCGGGGCTCTATGTGCCGCGCCTCTTCGACAACTACACCTCGTTCACGGGCCGCCCGGCCGCCCTCTTCGCCCAGCCGGTGGTGCGCCGCCCGGGTGTCGGCATCGTGACGGTCCTCGGCGGGGGCTATCCGGCCTCGGGGGCGGCGGGCCCGGACCGGCTGCCGGTTCCGTACCTCCCCGAAGGGCTGCGCTACGACCCGCAGGAGGGCCCCGGCGAGGTGCAGACCCCGCTGCTCGGCTCGCCCGCCGACGATCTGCGACTCGGCGACAAGGTGTGGTTCCGCCATGCGAAGGCGGGCGAGCTGTGCGAGCGGTTCGACGCGCTGCAGCTGGTCGAGGGTGACAAGGTGACGGCCACCGTCCCGACGTACCGGGGCGAGGGCCACACCTTCCTGTAGGGCCTAAAGCGGGGTGACGTACGCCCCCGAGATCCCGCCGTCGACCAGGAAGTCGGTGGCGTTGACGAACGAGGAGTCGTCGCTGGCCAGGAAGGCGACGGCGGCGGCGATCTCGTTCGCCTCGGCGAAGCGGCCCAGCGGGATGTGGACGATACGGCGGGCGGCCCGCTCGGGGTCGCTCGCGAACAGCTCCCGCAGCAGCGGGGTGTTGACCGGTCCCGGGCAGAGCGCGTTGACGCGGATGCCCTCGCGGGCGAACTGCACTCCCAGCTCACGGGACATCGCGAGCACCCCGCCCTTGGACGCGGTGTACGAGATCTGCGAGGTCGCGGCACCCATCCTGGCCACGAAGGACGCCGTGTTGATGATCGAGCCCCGGCCCTGGCGCTGCATGTACGGGATGGCGGCCTTGCAGCACAGGTAGACGGAGGTGAGGTTGACGTCCTGGACGCGCTTCCACGCTTCGAGGCCCGTGGTGAGGATGGAGTCGTCGTCCGGCGGTGAGATGCCCGCGTTGTTGAAGGCGATGTCGACGCTGCCGTAGGTGTCGTACGCCGTCTTGAACAGCGCCTCGACCTGCCCGGCGTCGGTCACGTCCACGCGCACGAAGGTGCCGCCGACCGCTTCTGCCGCCGCCTTGCCCGCGGTTTCGTCGATGTCGCCGCAGACGATGTGGGCGCCCTCGGAGGCGAGGCGGTGGGCGGTGGCGAGGCCGATGCCGCTGCCGGCGCCGGTGATCACGGCGGTGCGGCCGATCAGGCGGCGGCAGACGGGGGTGGTGTCGGTCATGGGTGGTCAGGCCTCCGTGGAGATGAAGACGTTCTTGGTTTCGGTGAAAGCGGCGAGGGCGTCGGGGCCCAGCTCACGGCCGAGCCCGGACTGCCGGTAGCCGCCGAAGGGGGTCCAGTAGCGCACGCTGGAGTGGGAGTTGACGGAGAGGTTGCCCGCGCGGACCGCCTGGGAGACGCGCAGGGCGCGGCCCACGTCGCGGGTCCAGATCGAGCCGGAGAGGCCGTACGCGGTGGCGTTGGCGAGGCGTACGGCATCGGCTTCGTCGTCGAAGGGGAGGACCACCGCGACCGGCCCGAAGATCTCCTCGGTGGCGGCCGGGGAGTCGGGGGCCTCGGCGGTCAGGAGGGTCGGCGGGAACCAGAATCCGGGGCCGTCGGGGGCGCTCCCGCGGATCGCCTCGGCTTCGCCGGGTACGTAGCGACGCACCCTCTCCAGCTGCGACCTGGAGATCAGCGGGCCCATCTGGGTCTTCTCGTCGAGCGGATCGCCGACGACCACCGAGGTGATCCCCGGGGCGGTGAGCTCGAGGAAGCGGTCGTACACGCTGCGCTCCACCAGGATGCGGGTGCGCGCGCAGCAGTCCTGCCCCGAGTTGTCCAGGAAGGACATCGGGGTGGCCGCGGCGGCCGCTTCGAGGTCGGAGTCGGCGAAGACGATGTTGGGGCTCTTGCCGCCCAGTTCGAGCGTGAGCCGCTTCACGCGGTCCGCGCACTTGGCCATGATCTGCTTGCCGACCCGCGTGGAACCGGTGAAGACGATCTTGGCGACGCCGGGGTGTTCGACCAGCGCGTCGCCCGCGGTGTCCCCCGCGCCGGGCAGGACCTGGAAGAGGTGCTCGGGCAGGCCTGCTTCCAGGGCGAGTTCGGCCAGGCGCAGCGCGGTGAGCGGGGTGGTCTCGGCGGGCTTCAAGAGTACGGCGTTGCCTGCCGCCAGTGCGGGGGCCGTGCCCCAGGCGGCGATCGGCATCGGGAAGTTCCAGGGGGCGATCACGCCGATGACGCCGAGGGGTTCCAGGAGGGTGATGTCGAGGCCGCCGGGGACGGGGATCTGGCGGCCGGTGAGGCGCTCCACTCCCCCGGCGGCGTAGTCGAGGAGGTCGCGTACATTGCCCGCCTCCCAGCGGGCGTTGCCGAGGGTGTGGCCGGCTTCGCGTACCTCCAACCGGGCCAGTTCTTCGATGTGTTCGTCGACGGTGGCCGCGAATCGGCGGAGCAGCCGGGCACGGTCGGCGGGGGCCGCGGCCGCCCAGCCGCGCTGGGCCGCGGTGGCCCGTACCACCGCCGCGTCGACTTCGGCGGCAGTCGTCGCATGGACGGTGGCGACGACCTCTTCGGTCGCCGGGTTGAGGATGCTGTGCTGCACGTCAGAGCCTTTCGAAGGAGCGGCGCAGCTCCCAGTCGGTGACCGCGGCGTCGTAGGCCTCCAGCTCGACGCGTGCCATGTTGCGGTAGTGGGCGACGACTTCCTCGCCGAATGCGGCCAGGGCGATGGGGCTGGCGGACCAGAGCTCGGCTGCCTCGCGCAGGGTGGTCGGGACGTGCTCGTAGTCGGCCGTGTAGGCGTTGCCCGCGCACGCTTCGGGGAGTTCGAGCTTGTGCTCGATGCCGTACAGACCGGCCGCGACCAGGCCCGCGACGGCCAGGTGCGGGTTGACGTCACCGCCGGGGAGGCGGTTCTCGAAGCGCATGGAGCGGCCGTGGCCCACCACGCGCAGCGAGCAGGTGCGGTTGTCGTGGCCCCAGGCGACGGCGGTGGGGGCGAAGGAGCCGGGCTGGAAGCGCTTGTAGGAGTTGATGTTCGGTGCGTACAGGAGGGAGAAGTCGCGCAGGGCGGCCAGCTGGCCGGCGAGGAAGCGCCGCATGACCTGCGACATCCCGTCGGGGCCTTCGCCCGCCATGACGCTCCGGCCCTCCTGATCTTGGAGGGAGAGGTGGATGTGGCAGGAGTTGCCCTCGCGCTCGTTGAACTTGGCCATGAAGGTCAGCGAGACGCCCTCCTGGGAGGCGATCTCCTTGGCCCCGGTCTTGTACACCGCGTGCTGGTCGCAGGTGATCAGCGCCTCGTCGTACTTGAAGGCGATCTCGTGCTGCCCCGGATTGCACTCGCCCTTCGCGGACTCGACGGTCAGTCCGGCGGCCGCCATCTCGTTGCGGATGCGGCGCAGGAGGGGCTCGATACGGCCGGTGCCCAGGACCGAGTAGTCGATGTTGTACTGGTTCGCCGGGGTGAGGCCCTGGTAATTGCGGTCCCAGGCCTGCTCATAGGTGTCGTTGAAGACGATGAATTCGAGCTCGGTGCCGACGTGCGCGGTGAAGCCGTGCCCGGCGAGACGCTCCAGCTGGCGGCGGAGGATCTGGCGCGGCGCGGCGACGACGGGCGAACCGTCGTTCCAGGCGAGGTCGGCGACGAGCAGGGCCGTGCCCTCGTTCCAGGGGATGCGGCGCAGGGTGGCGAGGTCGGGGTGCATGGCGAAGTCGCCGTAGCCGCGGTCCCAGGAGGACATGGCGTAACCGTCGACGGTGTTCATGTCCGTATCGACGGCGAGCAGGTAGTTGCAGCCCTCGGTGCCGTGTTCGAGGACTTCGTCGAGGAAGAAGGGTGCGGCGAACCGCTTGCCCTGGAGGCGCCCCTGCATATCGGGGAAGGCCAGGACGACGGTGTCGATCTCGCCACTGTCGACAAGGCTGCGCAGCTCGTCGACGGTGAGCGCGGGCGGGCGGACTGGCACGGGCGGATCCTCTCCTCACGGGCCGGAAGATGATCCAAACGTAGGCTCTGGGCAAGGGATTTGGATACGGTGCCGGTTATTTCCGCGTGCCGCGACAGCGAGGAGCCTGCACGTGAGCCGTCGTCCGCTGATCGGGATCAGCACCTATCTGGAATCGTCCACCCGCTGGGGCGTCTGGGACCTGCCCGCCGCCCTGCTGCCCGCGGGCTATCCGTGGCTGGTGCGGACGGCCGGCGGCCTCGCGGCGATGCTGCCGCCCGACGACCCCTCGGCGGCGGCGGAGGTGGTGGCCCGGCTGGACGGTCTGGTGATCGCGGGTGGTCCCGATGTGGATCCCGTACGGTACGGGGCCGAGCGCGACCCCCGGTGCGGACCCGCCGCCCCGGAGCGCGACGCCTGGGAACTGGCGCTGATCGCGGCGGCATTGGAGTCGGGGACGCCCCTGCTGGGGATCTGCCGGGGGATGCAGCTGCTCAATGTGGCGCTCGGCGGGACGCTCGTACAGCATCTGGACGGTCACCGGGGCGAGGTCGTCGGGGCCTTCGCCGCGCACCCGGTCAAGCCCGTGCCGGGCACGCGGCTGGCCGGGGCCGTGCCGGAGGAGACGAGCGTGCCCACGTACCACCACCAGAGCGTGGACCGGCTGGGACGGGGGCTGACCGCATCGGCGTACGCGGCCGACGGGACCGTCGAGGCGCTCGAACCGGCCGGTGGGGCCTGGGTGCTCGGGGTGCAGTGGCATCCGGAGATGGGCGAGGACCTGCGGGTCATGGAAGCGCTGGTGCGAGCCGCTTCCTGAGCCAGCCGAGGGCCGCGGCGCCCTGCGCGCCCTGGAAGGCGCGGAGGGTGGGCAGTCCGGGCGGCGGGGGCTGCAGGGAGCCGCGTACGAAGTAGCCGGTGAGCGCGGCGAGTACGGCGGTCACCGCGTCCGGGTCGGCGTCCCGCCCCAGCGGGTGCCGCAGGAAGAGCTCCTGCGGATCCGGGCCGCCCTGGGCCGCCACGCACGGCAGCATGACCAGCAGATCGAACCAGGGCACGGCCCTGCAGGCGTGCGGCCAGTCGACGAAGACGACCCTCTCAGGGGTGAGCAGGATGTTGTCCGCGCGCAGATCGCCGTGGGCGAGGGTCTCGCCGCGTGCGGCATCGGCCCAGCCGTCGGCGAGGTGGGCGAGGGTGTCCAGGTGGCGGCCGGCCCAGGGGTCGAGAGCGTCCCGCTCCCCGGGATCACCGGCCTCGGCCAGCTTGCGCCAGCCACTGAAGTCGCCGGACAGGACGTCGGCCGCGTACGGCACTTCGACGGGTGAGGGGGTGAGCCTGTCGGAGAGATCCCCGACGGCATCCAGCACGCGCGCGAGCTGCTCGCGCTGCCAGGGGATCTGCGGCTGGTGCCCGTCGATGTCCTCGAAGGCGAGCACGACCCAGTCGCCGTCGTCGTACGCACCGAGCAGCCGGGGCGCCGGAACGCCGTCCGGAAGTGCGGCGGCGTTGCGCGCCTCGGCGCGGTGGAAATGCGGGCTGCGCGCGTTGGCGCCGGCACTGACGGCCTTGACGAAGGCGCGCCGCCCGTCGGCGAGCAGGAGCCGGGCCGCGAGACCGGGCGAGAAGCCGCCGGACTGGGTCGCCGCGGCCTCGACCTTCGCCCCGAGGAGTTCCTCGACGGCGCGCCGGACGGCGGCGGGCAGCTCCTCCCAGGGGAGGCGTACTCCTGCGGCGGGCGGCGCGGCGGCTCTCATGACCGTATGGTCCGCGCCGCGCCCGCCGGACACCAGTGGATTTCCGCGGTGGTGCGGTCAGATACGCCCGCCCGTGAGGCGGGTGACCGGGCCGTGGGCGTGGTGTTCGCTGTGGCGGCCCGCCATGTACGAGGCGGCGCTCAGCACCGCGGCGCCCGCCCCCGCGCCCATCACCAGCGCCTTGCGCGAGGTGATCAGCGTCCAGGTCGTCGTGGCCGCCGCCACGACCTGGCCCGAGGCGGATTCGATGGCCTGGCGGCCGGCCTGCACGCCCTTCAGGGCCGCCTGTCCTGCGGTGCCCGCCGCGTCCGTGGCCGTGCCTGCCGCGTCCTTCGCGGTCTCCGTCGCCTCCTTGGACTGGGTGAGCGCCGCATCGGCGTCGCTCTTGGCCGCCTTGGCGGTGCGGCGTGCGGCGGTTCCTGTGCTGTGGGTTGTCTTGTTCTGATCAGTCATACGTTTCGGGTTGCCCGAGGCGCGCCCGGCAAACCGGCGCCTTCACCGCCGGGGCGTGTCAGGACCAGCAAGTCCCGCGCCGGACCCGCAGGTTGGGGTCCGGTGGGCCAGACGGCGCGCAGATCGCGGCTGAGCCTGATGCCCTCGACCGGGATCTTCACCAGGCGGCGGGACGCGAGTTCCTCCCGTACGGCGAGCTCGCTCAGCACGGAGGGGCCCGCGCCGCTGACGGCCGCCGCCTTGACCGCGGTGGTGGAGGCGAGTTCGAGGAGGGGGGCCGCGAGGCCGCCGTGCGCGGCGAGTGCGGCGTCCAGGACCTGACGGGTCCCCGAGCCCTGTTCGCGCAGGATGAGGGCGGTGGCGGCCAGTTCGCCCGGGGTGAGGGGCGACCGGCGGCGGGCCCAGGGGTGGGTGGGCGCCGCGACGACGATCAGGCGGTCGCGGCCGATGACCGTACCTTCCAGGCCGTCCGGGACCGCGAGGCCCTCGACGAAGCCGAGGTCCGCCTCGCCGTGCAGGAGGTGTGCGGCGACCGCGACGGAGTTCCCGGCGAGGAGGGAGACCGCGGTGTCCGGACGCTGGGTGCGCAGTGCGATGAGCCAGCCGGGGAGCAGGTACTCGGCGATCGTCATGGACGCGGCGACGCGCAGCCGCGAGTCGCGCCGGTCGCGCAGCGCCTGGGCGCCCGCGTCGAAGGCCTCGGCCGCCTCGACGATCCGGCGCGCCCAGTCGGTGACGAGGACGCCCGCGTCGGTGAGCCGGGAGCCGCGCGGGGAGCGCTCGACCAGGACGACGCCGAGCCTCGCCTCCATCGAGCGGATACGGCCGCTGGCGGCGGGCTGGGAGATGCCCAGTTCGCGGGCCGCCTTGCCGAGACTGCCGTGGCGGGCGACGGCGAGCAGCAGCTCCAGGGCGGCGAGGTCGGGGACGCGGTGGGACAGCGGGCTGCTCATAAGCCGAGCTTATGCCCTCATAGGTACGCGGTCCCTGGTGGGCGGTCCCGCGCGACGGGACCCTGGTCCCATGACCGTCCTCGCTCAGTCCCGCCCCTACGCGGCCGCCCCCGCCGCGCTGCGCCATCTCGGCCCCAACTGGTACGCCCCGGTGATGGGAACGGCCATCGTCGCGACGGCTGGGGCCGCCCTTCCGGTGCACATCCCCGGGCTGCCGTTCGTCTGGGCGCTGTCGGCGGTCATGCTGCTCGTGCTGCTCGTGGCCCGCGCCGGGCACTGGACCTTCCACCGGGACCAGGCCCGCGCCCATCTCGACGACCCCACCGTCGCCCCCTTCTACGGCTGCCTCTCCATGGCCCTCACGGCGGTCGGCGGCGCCACCCTGGCCGTGGGCAGCGCCTGGACGGGCACGTCGACGGCGGTCGCCGTCGACGCGGTGCTGTGGAGCGCGGGTCTGGTCACCGGGCTGGTGGCCGCCGCGGGGATCCCGTATCTGATGGTGGTGCGCCACCGCGTCGAGCCGGGCAGCGCCTCACCGGTCTGGCTGCTTCCGGTGGTCGCCCCGATGGTGTCCGCCGCCGTCGGCCCCGGTCTGATCCCTCATCTGCCCGCGGGGCAGTGGCAGGAGGCGATGCTCCTGGGCTGCTACGCGCTGTTCGGGGTGAGCCTGCTCGCCACCCTCGTCATGCTGCCGATGGTCTTCGCCCGGTTGATCACCTCGGGTCCGCTGCCCCTCGCGCTGACGCCGGCCGTCTTTCTCGTACTCGGCCCGCTGGGCCAGTCCACGACCGCCGTCAACCAGCTGGCGGACGTCGCGCAGGGCGCGATCGGGGCTCCGTACGCCGACGCGTTCAGCGCCTTCGCCGTCGTCTACGGGGTCCCGGTGCTGGGCTTCGCCCTGCTCTGGCTGGCGCTCTCGGTGGCGCTGGTGGCGCGGGCCGCCCGCCGAGGGATGCCGTTCACGATGACCTGGTGGGCCTTCACCTTCCCCGTCGGCACCTGCGTGACGGGCGCGGCGGGACTGGCACGGCACACCGGCCTGGTCGCCTACCAGTGGCTGGCGGTGGCCCTGTGGATCGTGCTCGTGACCGCCTGGGCGGTGGCCGGGATCCGTACCGTACGAGGACTGGCCGCCGGCCGGCTGCTCGCGGCCCCGGTGAAGGTCTAGGTCCGAAACTGGCCTAACGGCAGGGCGCGTCGTCCGAGGACTGGCGGGCCGTGGTGGTCTGGGCCGTCGCGTCGATGTGGTCGGCCACGGCGACCAGCAGGATGCGGGTGGAGGCGAGGGTGGCGCGCCAGCGGTGGCGTACCCCGCCGGACAGATAGAGGGTGTCGCCACGGCCCAGCAGATAGACCCGGCCCTCCGCCTCGACCTCGGCGGCGCCCTCCACCACGTACATCAACTCGTCGTTGCGGTGCAGGAATTCACGGCCCGCGTCGTGCTCGCCGGTGAACTCCAGGGCCTGCATCTGATGCTGTCCGCGCACCAGCAGCCGCACACCCGCCTCGGTGTCCGCCTCGGTCTCCGGGTCTTCCCCCGCTTGTACGAGGTCGACCACGCGCGCCGCGTCGGCGGCGGTCAGCAGCCGGTCGGCGGTCGTTTCCAGCGCCTCGGCGACGCGGTGCAGGGAGCGGGTGCTGGGGCGGGCGCGCTCGTTCTCGATCTGGCTGAGGAAGGGAACCGAGAGGCCGCTGCGTGCGGCGACGGTGGTGAGGGTCAGGCCGAGACCGCGGCGGCGCCTTCTGACGGCCGCGCCGACCCGGAGCACGTCCTTTTCGTCCGGCTTCTGATCCGACATCGCGCCTCCCCTCCCGTCCGGTCGCACCACCATAGTGCGCGGCGGGCTCAGAGGGAGTGCCAGTACAGCAGCTGACCTGCTTCGCCCGCTGCCGCTCCCTCGCTCGGGATGAACACGCTGACCAGCAGGGCGGGCGTGCCGTCCGGGGCGGTGATGCGGGTGGCCGAGGGGTTGGCGAAGGCCGTGCTGCCGCCGTGGGTGCGCAGGGCGGCGAGGACGGCCCGGCCGCTCTTGGGGTCGTAGACGTAGGTGCGCCAGCTGGCGAAGTCGCCGCGCCTGCCCTGGCCCTCGACCAGCAGGAGTCGGTGTCCCTGGTAGGTCACCGGGTCGCGGTCGCCGATGTTCCCGCCGTCGCCCCAGGCGTAGAGCGCACGGTCGATCCGCGTGTCGGGCCGCGCCTGCCAGGTGGTGAAGTCCGTGAGGGTGGCGCGCAGTTGGTGGTCGGTGTCGCAGCGGTTGCGGTAGTGGCCGGTGAGCTCGATGGTGCCGCCGTGCACGGAGGTGATGCTGGGGGTTCCCTCGGCGCAGGCGGAGAGGGTGCGCGGTGCGTCGAAGGCACGGTCGGCGTGTCCGGCGATGAGCGCATCGAGGTCGCGGTAGCCGCGTACGGCGATGTGGTTGTGCGGGTCCTGCTCCCAGGCGAGCACATAGCGGCCGCCGTCCGCGCGGGCGAGGTCCGGCTGGGAGGTTCCGGGGCCGAAGTCGTGGCGGCGCTGCCAGTGGAGCAGGTCGGTGGAGGTGGCGAGGGCTGCGTGGAAACGGCCGTCGGCGAGCATCGAGTGGTAGACGGCCAGATAGCTGCCGTCGGCGGACTGGACGATCTCTGCGGCGTCCATGGTGTGCCCGGCGGAGTCGGTGGCGTTGTACTCATGACCGTCCGACGCCTGGACGTCCTCGATCGACGAGGCGAGAGCGGTGGCGGCCGCCGCGACGGGCGTCGCGTCGGCGGTCCGTATCTGCGCGAGGGCGAGAACTGCGGCGAGGGCGACCGCGGCGAGGGCCACAGGCCGTCGCAGGGTGGTGGCGGTCGACTGCTGCATCTGGCCGACACTAGGCGCGGGCAGCGACCGCGCGGACAGCGCGAAGGGGTGGGCTTCGCCACACCACGCCGGGACTGTGTCCTGGCTGTGCGACGCCGCCCACCCCTTACGGAGCGAAGGAGTTACCGGCTCGCTGGGACTACTGCGGAGCCATCTTGTCCTCGTACCCCGGGTGGGCCTTCAGCCACGCGTCGACCGCGTCGGCCTCATGCCCCTTGCCCTTCTTGTTGATCTCGTTCTCCAGGCCGGCGAGTTCGGACTCGCTCATCTTGAAGTTCTTGATCCACTGAGTGAGCTGCGGGTACTGCGAGGGGAAGTCCTTGCTCGTGATCGTGCGGATCTTGTCACCCGCACCGAACGCGACCTTGGGATCCGCCAGCTTGGTGAGCTTGTACTCGTTGTACGCCCAGTGCGGCGACCACAGAAGCACCGCGATCGGCTCCTTCTTGGCGTACGCGGCCTTCAGCTCGGTCAGCATCGCCGGCGTCGACCCGGAGACGATCTTGTACTCCTTGTCGAGGCCGTACCCCGGCAGGACCTTGTCCTTGAGCGCGGCCATCACGCCGGTGCCCGGCTCGATGCCGATGATCTTGCCGCCGAACGTGCTGCCCTTGCCCTTGAGGTCGGCGAGGGACTTCACGTCCTTGACGTAGGACGGGACGGCGACCTCGAGAGAGGTGGGGCTGTACCAGGACCCCAGGTCGTTGAGGTTCGCCTTGTTCTTCTCCCAGTACGTCTTCTGCGTCGTCGGCAGCCACGCGTCGAAGTTGATGTCGAGGTCGCCCTGCGCGAGCCCGGTGTAGACCGGGCCGACGTCGGACGGCGTCAGGTTCATCTTGTAGCCGCGGTCGGCGAGCACGCGCTTCCACAGATTCACGACCGCGATGTTCTCGTCCCACGCGAAGTACGCGGCGTTCAGCGGCCTCTTCGACTCGCCCGACCCCGAGGACTTCTTCGGCAGCGGGGCGATCTTGTCGACCACGTCCGGGTTCGCCTTCAGCCAGGACTGCACGGCCTCCTGCTGCTTGCCCTTGCCGGCCTTGTTGATCTCCGCCTCGAGACCGGTGAGCTGCTTCTCCGTCATCTTGAAGTTCTTCAGCCACTTGCCGACGGTGGGGTTCTCCTTGGAGAAGCCCTTGCGCGCCAGCGTGTGCACGCCGTCGCCCTTGCCCCAGGCACCCTTCGGGTCCTTGAGCTTCTTCAGGTCGAAGTCGCTGTACGCCCAGTGCGGGGACCAGAGCGTCGTGACGATCGGTTCCTTCTTCGCGTACGCGGCCTTCAGCTCGGCCAGCATCGCGGGCGTGGAGCCGTCGACGACCTTGTACTCCTTGTCGAGGCCGTACTCCTTGAGGACCTTGTCCTTGAGGATCGACATCATCCCGGCGCTCGGCTCGATGCCGGTGATCTTGCCGTCGAAGGTGCCGCCCTTGCCCTTGAGGTCATCGAGCGAGTCGATGCCCTTCATGTACGAGGGCACACTGAGCTCGAGCGAGGTCGGGCCGTACCAGGAACCGAGGTCCTCCAGGTCCTTGCCGTACTTCTTCCAGTACTCGGCGTGCGTCGTCGGCAGCCAGGAGTCCGTCTGGAAGTCGACATCGCCCTGCGCGAGAGAGGTGTAGAGCGGGCCGGCGTCGAGCTGGCTGGTGGTCACCTCGTAACCGCGCTGCTCCAGGACCTCCTTCCACAGGAAGGTGGAGGCGACGCCCTCGTCCCACGGGATGTAGCCGATGTTGACCTTCTTGCCCTGGCCCACGTTCTTCGCGTCCGAGGTGGTGGCCGGCGACGACGTACCGCCGAAGACGCCCATGCCGCCCGCGACGAGCGCGAGAGCGACCACACCGGCGAGTGCGGCGACGGGCTGCAGCTGGTAGTTCCAGAGCTTCACGCCCTGCGCGGCCCGCAGCTTGGCGAGCGCGCGGCGGCCGAGCGGGGAGACCTGCTGGCCCAGGCCGCTGGTGATGCGGTCCAGGAAGACGGCCAGGATCACGATGGCGATGCCGCCCTCGGCGCCGAGTCCGACGTCGAGCTGGCCGATCGCCTGGTTGACGTCCGCGCCGAGACCCTCGGCGCCGACCATGCCCGTGAGGGCGGCCATGGACAGGCCCAGCATGATGACCTGGTTGACACCCGCCATGATCGTCGGGAGTGCGAGGGGGAGCTGGACGCGCAGGAGGGTGTTGCGCGGCGAGGTGCCGAACGCCTCGGCGGCCTCGACCAGTTCCTTGTCGACCTGCCGGATGCCCAGCTCCGTCATGCGCACACCGGGGGCGAGCGCGAAGACGAGGGTGGCGACGATGCCCGCGGGCGCGCCCATCCGGAAGAAGAGCAGGGCCGGGATGAGGTAGACCATCGCCGGCAGCGTCTGCATCAGGTCCAGGACCGGGCGGACGATCGAGCTGACCGTCTGGGAGCGGGCCGCCCAGATGCCGACGGGCACGGAGATCACGAGGGCGATGACCGTGGCGACGAGCACCAGGGACAGCGTCATCATCGCGTGGTCCCACAGCTCGAGGGAGATGATGAAGGAGAACCCTACGAACGCGAGGACGCCGCCGAGCAGACCGCGCAACCACCAGGCGATGAGCGCGAGGATGCCGGCCATGAGCAGGGACTCGGGGGCGGACAGGACGTCGTAGACGCCGTCGTACGCGCCCTCGAAGATCGTCTTGAAGAAGTCGAACAGCCAGGACATGTGGTCCAGAAGCCAGTCGACGGTGCTGTTGACCCAGTCACCGAAGGGAATCCTAGGCACTGGCGACCGCCTTCTTCGTGGGGGCGGCGTCACAGGGGACGGGTCCCTCGGCGTACTCCCCGAGGAAGCCGACGAGCCGCGACTGATGCACGACACCGACGAGCTTGCCCTGGGCGTCCTTCACGGTCACCGGGTGCGGCACGCGCGCGGCCACTCCGCAGAGGTCGTTGAAGCTCGTGTCAGGAGTGACGGTCTCGCAGCTGCAGCCGCTGCCCGCGTCGGGGCGGTGCGGGTCGGTCATCATCGAGGCGGCGGTGAGCACCCGGGTGCGGTCGACGTCCTTGGTGAAGGAGGCGACGTAGTCGTTGGCCGGGTTGATGAGGATGTCCTCGGCGGTGCCGTTCTGGACGATCTCCCCGTCGCGCATGACGGCGATACGGTCGCCGAGGCGCATGGCCTCGTTCAAGTCGTGGGTGATGAAGACGATCGTCTTCTTGAGCCGCTTCTGCAGCTCAAGGAGCTGGTCCTGCATGTCACGGCGGATCAGCGGGTCGAGCGCGCTGAACGACTCGTCCATCAGGAGCAGGTCGGCGTCGGTCGCCAGGGCGCGGGCCAGGCCCACGCGCTGCTGCATACCGCCCGAGAGCTCGTCGGGCCAGGACTTCTCCCAGCCGGCCAGACCGGTCATCTCCAGTGCTTCGGTGGCGCGCTTCTCGCGCTCCGCACGCGGTACGCCCTGGACCTCCAGGCCGTAGGCGGCGTTCTCCAGCACGCTGCGGTGCGGGAAGAGAGCGAAGTGCTGGAAGACCATGCTGATCTTCTTGGAGCGCACGGCACGCAGGTCACGGGCGCTCAGCGCGGTCAGATCCTGGCCGTCGAAGAGGACGCGTCCGTCGGTCGGCTCCAGCAGGCCGTTGAGCATGCGCAGAAGCGTGGACTTACCTGATCCGGAGAGACCCATGACGACGAATATCTGGCCCGGGTCGACACTGAACGAGGCGTCGATCACGGCGGCGGTCGTCCCGTCGGCGCGCAGCTCGTCCCGGTCGGTCCCGCCCTTGAGCCGGGTCACAGCTTCGTCGGGTCGTCTGCCGAAGACTTTGTACAAGTGCTCGGCCTGCAGCCTGGACACATACACCTCACGCGTTGAACGGAAAACGACCTGGCACCCCCGTGTCGACAGGTCGTGGAGCGACACGGGTTCGGCCCGCTCTCACCTGTCCGTTACTTGAAATTGGGACAGGTTTCGCTCCGATGCCGCGCCTGCCCTCGTTTATGCGCACCAAACACAGGAGTGAGCCAGCTCACCAGCGGTGACTGTCAGTGCGGTACGGCATCATCGAGTGATGACCCGACGTCTGATGCTTCTCGACACCGCTTCCCTCTACTACCGCGCGTATTTCGGGGTCCCCGATTCGGTGCGCGCACCCGACGGCAGCCCGGTCAACGCCGTGCGCGGGCTGCTCGACTTCATCGCACGCCTGGTCCAGGACCACCGTCCCGACGACCTGGTGGCCTGCATGGACGCCGACTGGCGTCCGCAGTGGCGGGTGGACCTGATCCCCTCGTACAAGGCGCACCGGGTCGCGGAGGAGACGGAGGAGGGACCCGATGCGGAGGAGACGCCGGACACTCTCGCCCCGCAGATCCCGGTGATCGAGGACGTACTGGACGCGATCGGCATCGCACGCGTGGGTGTCGAGGGGTACGAGGCGGACGATGTCATCGGCACCCTCGCGGGCCTTGCGCGGGGACCCGTCGACATCGTCACCGGCGACCGTGACCTGTACCAGCTGGTCGACGACGCCCGCGGTGCGCGGGTGCTCTATCCCCTCAAGGGCGTCGGGAATCTGCAGCTCACCGACGAGGCGGTGCTCCGCGAGAAGTACGGCGTGACCGGCTCGGGGTATGTGGATCTGGCGCTGCTGCGCGGCGACCCGAGCGACGGTCTGCCCGGCGTTCCCGGCATCGGCGAGAAGACCGCGGCCAAGCTGCTCGACGCGTACGGCGACCTGGCGGGGATCATGGCCGCGGTCGACGACCCGGCAGCGAAGCTCACCCCCTCCCAGCGCAAGAAGCTGGACGAGGCCAGGCCCTACATCGCCGTCGCCCCCACCGTGGTGCGGGTCGCGTCGGACGTCCCCCTGCCGGAGTTCGACCCCGCGCTGCCGAAGGAGCCGCTGGATCCCGCGACGCTGGACGAGCTGGCGGCGCAGTGGGGCCTGGGCGGCTCTCTTCAGCGCCTGCTCACCACGCTCTCGGCCTAGAGTGCTAACTTAGGCAAACCTAAGCGATACGTGATCAGGGGAGAGCTCCGTGGCAGAACAGCCCGTCCGCAAGGCGCCGCAGTCCCGCGAGGCGCAGGTCCTCAGCACCGAGCGGATCACACCGCACATGGTGCGCCTCGTGCTCGGCGGCGAGGGGCTGTCCGATTTCGACGCCACGGAGTTCACCGACCACTACATCAAGGTGCTCTTCGCCCCTGAGGGTGTGAGCTATCCCGAGCCGTTCGCGATGGACCGCATCCGCGAGGAGTTCCCGCGCGAGCAGTGGCCCGTCACCCGTACGTACACGGTGCGCGCCTGGGACGCGGTGCAGCGCGAGCTCACCGTCGACTTCGTGGTCCATGGCGACGAGGGTCTCGCGGGTCCTTGGGCGGCACGGGTCCAGCCCGGCGCGAAGGTCAACTTCCTGGGCCCCGGCGGCGGTTACACCCCCGACCCGGCCGCCGACTGGCACCTCCTGGTGGGCGACGAGAGCGCACTGCCCGCGATCGCCGCCTCCCTGGAGCGCATGGCGCCGGGCGCGGTCGTCCGCGCCCTCGTCGAGGTGACGGACTCCTCGGAGGAGCAGAAGGTCGCCTCCCCCGACGGCGTGGAGATCACCTGGCTGCACCGCGGCGACGCCCCGGTGGGCAAGGCCCTGCTCGCCGCCGTACGCGAACTGGACTTCCCCGCGGGGGACGTCTGCGCCTTCGTCCACGGAGAGGCGGGCTTCGTGAAGGAACTCCGCCGTCATCTGCGCCTGGACCGGGAGGTTCCGCGCGAGAACCTCTCGATCTCGGGCTACTGGCGGCTCGGTCAGACCGACGAGGGCTGGCGCGCCATCAAGCGCGACTGGAACGCGCAGGTCGAGGCCGAGCAGGAGCAGGCCTCCGCCTGACCGGCCCGGGCTCGCCCCGCCCTCGTACTAGACGGACTTCCGGTACGAGCAGAAGGTGCGCGTGGAGAGCCACACCGCGGCGACGGCCAGGGCGAGCAGCGCGCCGCCCCGGCCGAGCACCACGCCCCGGTCCGGGTCGGCGGACATCGCCGAACGGCCCGCGAGCATCGCCCAGTTGACCGGGTTGAAGTCCGCGATGTGCTGCATCCAGGACGGCATCACGAAGGCCGAAGTGAGGAACGCCGCCGACAGCATCAAGAAGGTGCGCCGAATGCATCGCCGCTTTCGCTCATCTCAATAGCGGTGCCCATGAGCCGAGGGCTAAAGGTTCCCGTAACGTGCAGTGGCGGGAGCTGATAAGCGGGCGGAATCTCCGTCCCTTCATACGACCCCAAGGCCTCGATGACGGCCTTCCAGGTCCCGTCCTCCAACCACTCGCGCGAACGGTTGTACACGGGCCTCCATGAAGGCCACCGATCCTTCGGAACATCCTTCCATGCGATCCCCTCCCGCAGCTTGTGCAGGACCCCTTCGAGCAACAGGCGCATATCCATGCAGTCGGAGCGGCCCGCCGACGGAATGACCGCACAGACGCGCTCCCACTGCTCACCGGTCAACGGCGACGGGACCAGCAAATCCCGCCTGCTCGGCCACGTCCAGCATCTCCTGAGCTTGGGCTCAGCCGGCCGATCACCGCGGTTGGTGGACCACGGCCTTGACGCCCGACTGGCACCCGGAGCAAGCCGCCGAGTTCAACAGCGCGGTCTGGCCCCTGCCTGGGCTCCGCGCTGTGGGCGCTGCGAACCACCGGCTTCGAGGCGGCGTTGGGTGCGGCGATCAACCTCGGCGGGGACGCCGGCACCGTGAGCACTTAGGTGCCCCCCGGACACGGCTGCGTCATCCGCCAGAAACAGGCCGTCCCTAATTTCTGTCATCCGACAGGAATGCGGCCCAGGCCGCGTGCCCCGCCTGAGAGCAGGTGCCGTCATGTCCGCCGTCGCCCCCACGGACGTCCGTCCGGATCCGCCCGTACGCCCCGAAGCCGAACCCGACCTCTCCCTGCGGGAGTTCGGCTACCAGCAGGAGCTGCACCGCAGCCTAGGCCGGTACGCGTCCTTCGCCGCCGGGTTCTCCTTCATCTCCGTCCTGACGACCGTCTTCCAGTTCTTCGCCGTCGGCTACGCCTTCGGCGGCCCGGTCTTCTTCTGGGCCTGGCCCGCCGTCCTCACCGGCCAGCTCCTCGTCGCCGCCTGCTTCGCCGAACTCGCCGCGCGCTACCCGATCTCCGGTGCGATCTACCAGTGGTCCACCCGGCTCAGCACGCCCTCCTTCGGCTGGTTCGCCGGCTGGATCATGGTCATCGGCCAGGTCGTGGTGGTCGCCGCGGCGGCGCTCGCGCTGCAGATGGTGATGCCGCCGATCTGGTCCGGCTTCCAGCTCATCGGCGACGACCCGTCACCTCTCTCCCCCAGCGGCGCGGCGAACGCGGCCGTGCTCGGGGCGGTCCTGCTGCTCCTGACGACGCTCGTGAACGTCCTCGACAACCGGCTGATGTCGGTCATCAACCGGGTCGGCGTCACCGCGGAGATCATCGGCGCCGTACTGATCGCCATCCTGCTCTTCACCCACTCCGAGCGCACCCCGGGGATCACCTTCCACACGGGCGGTACGGAGGCGGGCCTGCTCGGCGCCCTGCTGGTCGGCTCGTTCACGGCGGCGTACGTCCTGATCGGCTTCGACAGCGCGGGCGAGATGAGCGAGGAGACGCGCGACCCCCGCCGCACCGCGCCCCGTACCGTCCTCACCGCGCTCGGTGCGGCCGGGGTCCTGGGCGGGCTGCTCGTACTCGGCGGTCTGCTCGCGGCGCCCAGCCTGACCGACGGCCGTCTGGCGGTCGACGGGCTGAGTTACGTCCTGACCAGCAGCCTCGGCGACGGCATCGGCCGGGCCCTGCTCGTGGACGTGGTGGTCGCCATCGCCGTGGCGACGCTGGCGATCCAGACGGCGGGCTGCCGGATGCTCTTCTCCATGGCCCGCGACGGCCGGCTGCCCTGCTCAGGCCTGCTCTCGCGGGTCAACCCCCGCACCGGTATGCCGACCGCGCCCGCGCTGGTCGTGGGCGTGCTCGCGGCGGCGCTCCTGCTGCTCAACTTCGCCTCGCCCGACGCGTTCCTGGCGATCGGGACCACCTGCATCGTGATGCTGTACCTGGCGTACTCGATGGTGACGGGCCCCATGCTGCTGCGCCGTCTGCGCGGCGAGTACGCACCGCGCACGGACGCGGTGGACGAGCGGGGCGAGCCGCTGTTCTCGCTCGGGAGGTGGGGTGTGCCGGTCAATGCGCTGGCCCTGGTCTACGGCCTGTTCATGACGGTCAACCTGGCGTGGCCGCGGGCGGCGGTCTACGACCCGACGGGCGGCCACTGGTACTTCCGCTGGTTCGCGGTGCTGTTCGTCGGCGCCACGGTCGCGCTCGGCGCGGCCTACCGGCTGCGGCGGGGGCGCACCGAGAACGCGTAACCGCCCTCCGTACGCTGGTGAGATGGAGCGCAGCGAGCGAGTGGCAGGGGCCGTCGTCGGCTCGGCGGTGGGTGATGCGCTGGGGGCGCCGTTCGAGTTCGCCCTGCCCGGAATCTTCGCCGAGCGGTTCCCCGACGGGGCGGGCCAGATGCGCGGAGGCGGCGGCTGGGATCCGGGCGAGGCCACGGACGACACGCAGATGGCGGTGATGGTCGGCGAGTCGCTGCTGGAGTGCGGAGGGCTCGACCTCCCTGACATCTTCGAGCGGTTCCGGTGCTGGGCGGGGTCCGGGCCCAAGGACATCGGGCTGCAGACCGAGGACGTGCTGAGCAGCGGGGAGCCCTGGGATCTGGCGGCCGCGCTGCACTTCCAGGTCAACGGGCGTGCGGCGGGCAACGGTTCGCTGATGCGGGCGGCCACCTCCGCCGTGTACTTCGCCCGGGCGGGCCGCGACGCCACCATGGACGCGGCCCGGTGCATCGCCGCCCTCACCCATGGCGACCGCGCCGCCTGGGAGGGCACCGCGGTCTTCCACGAGCTCGTACGCCACGCCCTGGACGGCGGGGATCCGCTCGCCGCGCTGCCGGGCGCCCTCGCCGCCGTACATCCCGATCACCGGGAGCGGTGGGCGACCGTGCTCGACCCCGGCTGGCACCCGGACCGGGCGACCGAGTTCAACGGCGCGGTGTGGCCCTGTCTCGGCTCGGCTGTGTGGGCGCTGCGCACCACCTCCGGTTTCGAGGCCGCGCTGGGCGCGGCCATCGACCTCGGCGGGGACACCGACACGGTGGCCGCCGTGACGGGCGGGCTCGCGGGCGCGGTGTACGGGATCGGCGCCGTGCCCGAGCGGTGGACCGCGCCGCTGCACGTGCCGCTGCCGGGGTGGGACGGGCGGACGCTGGATGCTCCGGAGCTCGTAGAGCTGGCTCGGCGGCTCGACGGGCCGCACTCGTACTCTTGAGGCGATGACACGCCGCCGATCTCCGCTCCCGCCGTCCCCGCTCCCGCAGCGCCTCGGGGTCGACCCCGTGCGGCTGAAGCTGCCCCTCGACGGGGAGTGGGGGTCCGTCCGCGACCACCTCGTCGAGCGGCTGCCCGTCGGCGCGGACGCTGTCGACGCGATGCTCGCCGGCGGCGCGTTCGTCGGGCTCGACGGGCCGGTCCGCGCGGATGCTCCGTATGTGCCCGGGTCCACCGTCTGGTTCCACCGGGAGCTGGCCGAGGAGATCCCGGTGCCGTTCGCGATCGAGGTGCTGTACCGCGACGAGCATCTGGTCGTCGCCGACAAGCCGCACTTCCTCGCCACCACCCCGCGCGGCCGCCACATCACCCAGACCGCGCTCTCGCGGCTGCGCCACGATCTGGAGCTGCCCGCGCTGAGCCCCGCGCACCGTCTCGACCGGCTGACGGCGGGGCTGGTCATGTTCTGCGTACGGACCGAGGAGCGCGGCGCCTATCAGACGCTGTTCCGGGACCGGAAGGTCAGCAAGGAGTACGAGGCGATCGCGCCGTACGACCCGGAGCTCGACCTCCCCCGCACCGTCCGCAGCCGCATCGAGAAGGTGCGCGGGATTCTCGCCGCCCGGGAGATCGAGGGCGAGCCGAACAGCGAGAGCCGCGTCGAGCTGATCGAGCACGACGGCGGGCTCGGCCGCTACCGCCTCACACCGGTCACCGGGCGCACCCACCAGCTGCGGGTGCATATGAACGCCCTGGGCGCCCCGATCGTCGGCGACCCCTACTTCCCCACCCTGACCGACCCGGCAGCCGACGATTTCACGCATCCGCTCCAACTCCTGTCCCGGCGGCTGGAGTTCACCGATCCGGTGACCGGCAAGGAGCACCGGTTCGAGAGCGGCCGCGCACTGGAGGCCTGGTCAGCCGGCTGATCCGACACCGGCGATGCGCAGGGCCGCGTCCGCCATCGCCTCGGCCAGGGCGGCCACCGTACGGTCGGGATCGGAGCGGTGGATGAGGATCACGCCCTCGATCAGTCCGAAGACGAGGTCGGTGCGGAGCGCGAGCTCCGTCTTGTCCAGGGCGCCGCACGCGTCCGTCGCCGCGAGCAACTGCCCGTACGCGTCCTTGAGATCGGCGCGCACCTGGTGGAATCCGGCGAAGGCCTCCGAGCGCACCTCGGGCAGCAGATAGAGCCCGCCCAGATTGTGCGGACCTCCGCAGAGCAGCTCCACGTCCGAGCGGCACAGCGCATGGAGCCTGGCCGCGGGCTCCGCAGCGTCGTCCGCCAGCAGGCTTCGCGCCAGGGCCAGCGACGGGGTGACCGTGGACTCCAGGAGCTCGGCGAGCAGCTCCTCCTTGCCGGAGAAGTAGTGGTACATCGTCGCCTGGCGCATCCCCGCCCGCTCGGCGACCGCGCGGGTGGTCGTCGCCGCGTAACCGTGCGTGGTGAACAACTCGGCGGCGGATTCCAGGAGTTCGTCGCGGGCCGAGAGCCCGCTCTCCGGCCGCTGCGCTGCGCGCGGCCGTCCTACCCGCCGTCCCGTGGTGCTCATGCCGTCGATCGTCGCACACCCGCAGGCCACCGGATCTTGGTGAGGATCAGGTAACTCCCCCGCAACAGACGGGCAATGGGACGGACTCCCGGCCGTCTTAATTTCTGTCGAGCGACAGAAATGACCGCCGATCCGGAGGAGGCCGAGCCATGGCGACAGCCACGACACACGGGGCACGGGACCACGCCCGCGCCCAGCAGGGCGGCCGGGCCGAGGCCATGCCCGTGGTGCCCGCGAGCGACTGGCCCGGCGAGACGCCCGGACCTGTCGTCTGGGCGGAGACGGTGGCCGGCGGCAACTACACCCACAAGGTCCTGGCCCGCGGTACGGAGCTGCGTCTGACCGACCTCGCCGGCGACGCCTGCGCCCACCTCCTGCTGTACGTCGACGGCCGCCCCTGGGAGCGCCTGAACACCGCCGACACGGTGAAGGTGCAGTGGAACGCCTATCTCGGCGCCGGACAGCTCCTCCTCTCCGACCAGGGCCGCGTCCTCGCCACGCTCACCGCCGACACCTCGGGGCGTCACGACGCGCTCTGCGGCACCTCCACCCTCGTACGGAACACAGCGCGCTACGGCGACGGAACCCCGCAGTCCGCGTCGCCCGCCGGGCGCGAACTGCTGAAGCTGGCCGCCCTCAAGAACGGCCTCGCCGCCCGCGACCTGCCCCCCTCGCTCTCCTTCTTCCAGGGGGTGGAGGTACGCGAGGACGGCGCCCTGGACTTCACCGGCTCGGCGGGCCCCGGCGCCGCGGTCACCCTGCGCGCCGAGCAGGACGTGACCGTACTGATCGCGAACGTCCCGCACCCGCTCGACCCGCGCCCCGCCTACACCTGCACCCCGCTGGAGGTGCTGGCCTGGCGCGCCCACCCCACCGCGCCCGGCGACCCGCTCTGGGACGCCACCCCCGAAGGTCACCGCGCCTTCCTCAACACCGCCGACCACCTCACCGCCCGGGGGATCAAGTGACCGCGACAACCGTCGTACCCGCCCGCGCCGCCTGCTCGGCCGTCGTCCGCCGCGGCGAGCAACTGACCCTCACCGATCTGCACGGCAACCAGGCCGTCGACTTCCTCGTCTACGACGCGCACGACACCGCCGTCCGCTACAGCGCGCCTGACACGATCCACGCCCAGGGCAACATCTTCCTCACCACCGGCAGCGTGCTCCTCTCCGGCGAGCACACCCCGCTGATGACGGTCACCGAGGACACCTGCGGCCGCCACGACACGGTCGGCGGCGCCTGCTCCAAGGAGTCCAACACCCTGCGCTACGGCCACCACACCTACGCGCAGCACGCCTGCGTGGACAACTTCCTTGCCGAGGGCGCCCGTTACGGCCTCACCAAGCGCGACCTCGTCTCCAACATCAACTGGTACATGAACGTCCCCGTGGAGAAGGACGGCACCCTCGGCATCGTCGACGGCATCTCCGCCCCGGGCCTTCGCGTCACCCTGCGCGCCGAGACCGACGTCCTGGTCCTGGTCTCCAACTGCCCGCAGATCAACAACCCCTGCAACGGCTTCGAGCCGACCGCCGTGGAAATGACGATCAGCGAGGCGCCCACCTCATGACCTTCGACACCCTCCTCGTCGCCAATCGCGGCGAGATCGCCGTCCGCATCATCCGCACCGCGAAAGCGCTCGGCCTGCGTACGGTCGCGGTCTTCTCCGACCCCGACCGCTCGGCTCCCCACGTACGCCTGGCCGACGAGGCGGTACGCCTCGGCCCCGCCCCCGCCAAGGAGTCGTACCTGGACGCCGATCTCGTCCTCAAGGCGGCCAAGGACACCGGAGCGGGCGCCATCCACCCCGGCTACGGCTTCCTGTCCGAGGACGCCGCCTTCGCCCGCCGCTGCGAGGACGCGGGCATCGTCTTCGTCGGCCCCACCGCCCACCAGCTGGAACTCTTCGGCGCCAAGCACACGGCACGCGCCGCGGCCGAGGCGGCAGGCGTCCCGCTCGCGCCCGGCACCGGCCTGCTCCCCGACCTCGCGTCGGCGACCGAGGCGGCCGGGCGCATCGGCTACCCCGTCATGCTCAAGGCGACCGGCGGCGGAGGCGGCATCGGCATGCAGGCGGTGTACGACGCCGAGGAGCTGGCCGACGCCTGGGAGCGGGTGCAGCGCGTGGCCGCCGCCTCGTTCTCCTCCGCAGGGGTCTTCCTGGAGCGCCTCGTGGAGCACGCACGCCACGTCGAGGTGCAGGTCTTCGGCGACGGCACGGGCCGGGTGGTCACCTTCGGCGACCGCGACTGCTCGCTCCAGCGCCGCAACCAGAAGGTCCTGGAGGAGGCACCGGCCCCCGACCTGCCGGATCGCGTACGCAACCAACTGGCCGCATCCGCACGAGAGTTGTGCGCGTCCGTCGACTACCGCTCGGCCGGAACGGTCGAGTTCGTGTACGACGCCGGGCGCGAGGAGGCGTACTTCCTGGAGGTCAACACCCGCCTCCAGGTGGAGCACCCGGTCACCGAGGAGATCTACGGCGTCGACCTCGTCGAGTGGATGCTCCGCCTGGCCCAGGGCGACACCGCGGTCGTCACCGAGCCCGGCGCACCCCGCGGCCATGCCGTCGAGGCCCGCGTCTACGCCGAGGACCCCACCCGCGACCACCGCCCCAGCGCCGGCCTCCTCACCCGGGTCGCCTTCCCCGAGGGCGTCCGCGTCGACGCCTGGGTGGAGACCGGCACCGAGGTCACCACCGCGTACGACCCGATGCTGGCCAAGGTCATCGCGTACGGCAGCGACCGCACCGAGGCCCTGACCAGGCTGGACACGGCGCTCGCCGCGACCCGTGTCGACGGCATCGAGACCAATCTGGGCCTGGTGCGCGCCGCCCTGGCCTCGCCCGATGTCCGCGCCGCCACCCACTCCACGGCGACCCTCGCGGGCATCACCGACCCGACCCCGCGCATCGAGGTCACCGCGGGCGGCACGCTCACCACCGTCCAGGACTGGCCGGGCCGCACCGGCCACTGGCAGGTCGGCGTACCCCCGTCGGGCCCGATGGACGACCGCTCCTTCCGGCTCGGCAACACCGCACTGGGCAACGAACCGGGAGCCCCCGGCCTCGAATGCACGCTCCAGGGTCCGACCCTGCGCTTCACGCACGCCACCACGCTCTGCGTCACGGGCGCACCCGCCCCCGTCACGGTGGACGGCGAACAGGCCCCGCAGTGGGCGCCGTTCACGGTCCCGCCGGGGGCCCGCCTCACCGTGGGCGCTCCGTCCGGTGAAGGTCTGCGCACCTACATCCTGTTCGCGGGCGGGCTCGACGTCCCCGCCTACCTGGGCAGTGCGTCGACCTTCACGCTGGGCGGATTCGGCGGTCACGGCGGCCGGGCGCTCCGCACGGGCGACGTACTGCACGGGGGTACGGAACGGACCAGCACGAGCGCCGTCTCCCCCGCCGACCGCCCCGCGATCTCCACGGCCTGGCAGATCGGCGCGGCCGAAGGACCGCACGCCGCACCGGAGTTCTTCACCGAGGAGGACATCCACGACTTCTACGCGGCCGACTGGAAGGTCCACTTCAACTCGGCGCGCACCGGGGTCCGCCTGGTCGGCCCCAAGCCCCGCTGGGCCCGGACCGACGGCGGCGAAGCCGGCCTGCACCCCTCCAACATCCACGACACCCCCTACTCGGTCGGCGCGGTCGACTACACCGGCGACATGCCGGTGCTCCTCGGCCCCGACGGCCCCTCCCTGGGCGGCTTCGTCTGCCCGGCGACGATCATCACCTCGGAACGCTGGAAACTGGGCCAACTGCGCCCCGGCGACACGGTCCGCTTCACGCCGGTCACGGTCGCGGGCGCATCCCGCCCGGCCATCGTCGACGGCGGGATACTGGCGCGGGACGCGGATGTCACGTACCGCCGCAGCGGCGACGACAACCTCCTCGTCGAGTACGGACCGATGCAGCTGGACCTGGCGCTGCGCATGCGCGTCCACGCGCTTGCGCAGGCCGTGGCGGCAGCGGACCTCCCCGGCGTCGTGGACCTCACACCGGGCATCCGCTCGCTGCAGATCCACACGGACCCCGAGGTGCTCCCGGTCGAGGAGCTCCTGCGCTCCGTACGCCGTCTGCAGTCCCAACTCCCGCCCACGGACGCCCTGGTGGTCGAGTCCCGCACGGTCCACCTGCCGCTCTCCTGGGACGACCCGGCGACGCGCGAGGCGATCGCCCGCTATATGGCGGGCGTACGGGACGACGCACCCTGGTGCCCCTGGAACATCGAGTTCATCCGCCGAGTCAACGGCCTGACCTCGCCCGAGGAGGTCTACCGCACGGTCTTCGACGCGGAGTACCTGGTGCTCGGCCTGGGCGACGTCTACCTGGGCGCCCCGGTCGCCACCCCGCTGGACCCGCGCCACCGCCTGGTGACGACGAAGTACAACCCGGCGCGGACCTGGACCGCCGAGAACTCGGTGGGGATCGGCGGCGCCTACCTGTGCATCTACGGCATGGAGGGGCCCGGCGGCTATCAGTTCGTGGGCCGTACGACGCAGGTCTGGTCGCGGTGGCAGGAGCGTCCGTGGCTGCTGCGCTTCTTCGACCGGATCAAGTGGTATCCGGTCGGCGCGGACGAACTCCTCGAACTGCGGGCCGACATGGCGGCGGGCCGCTGGGAGCCGCGCATCGAGGGAGGCACGTTCGCGCTGGCGGACCACCAGGCCTTCCTGGCCGAGAACGCGGAGTCGATCGCAGCGTTCCGCGCGCAGCAGGCGACGGCGTTCGGGGCGGAGCGCGATGCGTGGGAGGCGTCGGGCGAGTTCACGAGGGCGGAGGCGGTGACGGAACCGGCCCCGCCCGAGGAGATCGAGATTCCGGCAGGCAGCCGTCTGATCGAGGCCGAATTCGCGGCGTCGGTATGGCAGTTGTCGGTGGCGGAGGGAGACCGCGTGGAGGCGGGCCAGCAGCTGATCGCCTTGGAGGCGATGAAGATGGAGTCCCCGGTCCACGCCCCGACGGCGTGCACGGTGACGCGCATCCTGACGAGCACGGGCGCCCAGGTCGAGGCGGGCACCCCGCTGCTGATCCTCACGCCGTGACACCAGGCAGATTCAGCCCGTCCGGCGTTTGAGGACGAGCGGCCGAAGGCCGCGACAAGGGGGTCCGGGGGCAACGCCCCCGGTTTCGGGAAGGGGCGGGTCAGGGGACTCGCTCCGCGCAGCGGCCCCCGTATCGGCCCGCCGCCAACCAACTACCAAGGAGGCCACCCCCGTGCACCCCGCCACCGCACACCGCATCGCCGCCGCCTACGCCCGCATCGCAGCCACCAACCGCCCCGAGATCTGGATCACCCTCCGCCCCCAGGCCGAAGTGGAGGCGGAGGCGAAGGCCATCGACCCCCAACTCCCCCTGGCAGGCCGCCTCTTCGCCGCAAAGGGCAACATAGACGTGGCAGGCCTCCCCACCACCGCAGGCTGCCCGTCCTACGCGTACACACCTCAGACGGACGCTCCCGTGGTAGCAAGCCTCCGAGCAGCCGGCGCCCTCCTCATCGGCACGACGAACCTCGACCAGTTCGCCACCGGCCTGGTCGGCACCCGCTCCCCCTACGGCGCCGTACGCAACGCCATCGACCCCACCCGCGTCAGCGGCGGCTCCAGCTCCGGCTCAGCCGTGGCGACAGCGCTCGGCATCGTCGACTTCGCCCTCGGCACGGACACCGCGGGATCGGGCCGGGTCCCCGCCGCCTTCAACGGCATCGTCGGCCTGAAACCGACCTACGACCTGGTCCCCGCCGAAGGCGTCGTCCCGGCCTGCGCGAGCCTGGACTGCGTCACCGTCTTCGCCCGTACGCTGCCCGAGGCCGAACAGGCCCTCGCCCACATGACCTCCGGCCCCACCACAGCCGCACCACCCCGCCGCCCCGGCCCGTACCGCATAGCGATCCCCTCGACCACCCAGCTGGGCGAGATGGACAAGGGCTGGCCCGAGGCGTACGAAGCCGCCGCGCTCCGCCTCGCGGCAGCGGGCGCCGAACTGCGCCCCATCGACCTGACACCGTTCACCGAGGCCACCGCCCTGCTCTACGAGGGCGCCTTCGTGGCCGAGCGGTACACCGCGGTAGGTCCTTTCGTCGACAAAGACACCCCCGACCTCGACCCCACGGTCGCCGCGATCGTCCGCCGCGCCCGCGACATCCCGGCCCACCGCCTCTTCGCCGACCAGGCCCGCATCGCCGCCCTCCGCGCCCAGGCACTCACCGCGCTCGGCGACGCGGACGCACTCCTCCTGCCCACGGCCCCCGGCCACCCCACCCTCGCCGAAGTGGCGGCCGAACCCTTCGCCGCCAACGCCCGCCTGGGCCGCTTCACCAACTCCACCAACCTCTTCGGCCTGTGCGCGGCCGCCGTCCCCGCCGGCCAGGTCGAAGGACTCCCCTTCGGCGTGATGCTGATCGGCCCCGCCCACGCGGACGAGCGCCTCGCCCGTATCGCCGCACTCCTCACCCCGCCCACCCGCATCGCCGTGGTCGGCGCCCACCTCACAGGCGAGCCGCTCAACCCCCAACTCCTCTCCCTGGGAGCCCATTTCGACAGCACAACAACAACTTCACCCCACTACCGCCTGTACGCGCTCCCCACCACCCCTCCCAAACCGGGCCTCGTCCGCACGACGCCCGGCGACGGCGCGACCGTCGAAGCCGAGCTCTGGAACCTGCCCCCGGAGGGCCTGGGCGCCCTGGTCGCGTCCCTCCCCCACCCCATGGCGATCGGCAGCGTGGAACTGGCCGACGGCACCACCGTCCCCGGATTCCTCTGCGAGCCGAGCGCGCTCGAAGGGGCGAAGGACATCACGGCGTACGGCGGCTGGCGGGCGTACAGGAGAGGTTGACGTACGTCCAACAACCCTGTTCCACTGGGCAGATGCGTCCTCAGCTGCGGCTGGTCACCCGCGACCACATCGACTTCGGTCGCGTGTGGTCGGCGTCGTGTTGTGCCTGACGGCACGACCACACCACGACACGACCACCATCACCCCGCAGCGCACCGAATGAGGATCTGTCATGCCCGTCGAGTTTCTCGGCATAGCCGCGACCCATGAAGGCTCCGAAGTCACGCCCCGCACCGGGCCGTCCTTCGACAAGGAGTACACACTCAAGCTGGCCCGCGCGCACCAGGACTACGGCTGGGACCGCGTCCTGTTCGCGTACGGATCAGGATCGCCGGACCCCTCCCCCGCCGCCGCGTACATCGCGGCCCGCACCGAGACGCTGCAGATCCTGGTCGCGCACCGGCCGAACGTCTCGTACCCCACCTTCGCCGCCAAGACGTTCGCCACCCTCGACCGGATCAGCGACGGCCGTCTCGCCGTGCACTTCATCACCGGGGGCAACGACCACGAGCAGCAGCGCGAGGGCGACTTCCTCACCAAGGACGAGCGGTACGCCCGCACCCGCGAGGCCATCCAGATCATCAAGAAGGCGTGGACGACCCACGAGCCCTTCGACCACGAGGGCACGCACTATCGCTTCAACGACTTCGTGAGCGACACCTTCCCGGTCCAGCAGCCGCACCCGCAGGTCTCGTTCGGCGGTTCCTCGCCCGCCGCGTACGCAGCAGGCGGGGCCGAGGCCGACATCTACTGCCTGTGGGGCGAACCCCTCGCGGAGACCGCCGAACAAATCCAATCGGTGAAGGCGGCGGCCAGAGCAGCCGGCCGTACCGATGTACCCAGGATCCAGGTCGCCTTCCGCCCGATCATCGCGCCCACCGAGGAGCTGGCCTGGGAGAAGGCCCATCGCACCCTGGACCGCATCAAGGCCCGCAAGGCGGGCGCGCCGCTCTCCCGCCGCCACCCGCTGAAGAACCCGGAGAACTCCGGATCCCAGCGGCTCCTCGCGGTCGCCGGCCGAGGTGAGCGCCACGACCGCGCCCTGTGGACGCCGACGTCCGCGGAGACCGGTGGCGCGGGCAACTCGACGGCTCTGGTGGGCACTCCGGAGACGGTCGCCCAGGCGCTGCTCGACTACTACGACCTGGGCGTGGAGATCCTTTCCGCCCGCGGTTACGACCTGCTCGACGACGCGATCGACTTCGGCCGCCATGTCATCCCGATCGTCCGCGAAGAGGTCGCCAAGCGCGACGCGGCGAAGACCGCGGCCGCCTGAGCGCAGCGGCCCCCGCCGGAAGAGTCCCGGCGGGGGCCGCTCACCCGTCTCTGCGTACGGTCAGCCGACCGAGCTGTACGCCACGACACCCCGCAGCACCGCGTCGACCGCCTTGCGTGCGTTCTTCGCGACGGTCGAGTTCTCGCGCGGCGCGGCAGCGGCGATCTGCCCCAGCACGTCGATGACCTGCTTGCACCAGCGGACAAAGTCCCCGGCGGGCATCTCGGCCTCGCGCAGCACCTCGTCCAGACCCTTGCCCGACGCCCACTGATAGACCGGCCATGCGAACCCGAGATCGGGCTCGCGCTGCCCGACACCCTCCGTCTGGTTGATCTTGAAGTCCTCCTCCAGGGCGTCGAGCCTGCCCCAGATACGGACCATGTCGCCGAGCGCGGCCTTCGCGTTACCCGAGGGCACCTTGGGTGCGACCGCGTCGTCCGACTGCCGGGCCTCGAACACCAACGCCGAGATGCAGGCAGCCAGTTCGGCAGGGCTCAGGCCCTCCCACACACCCTCGCGAATGCACTCACTGGCCAGCAGGTCCAGCTCGCCGTACAGCCGGGCCAGCCGCTTGCCGTGCACGGTCGCCTCGTCGCCGCGCAGATAGTCCAGCTCCGTCAGCAGGGCATGGATCCGGTCGAAGGTGCGGGCGATGGTGTTCGTCCGGCCTTCGATACGGCGCTCCAACTGCTGGGTGTCACGCTGCAGCCGGTGATAGCGCTCCGCCCAGCGCGCATGGTCCTCGCGCTCGTCGCAGCCGTGGCAAGGGTGCGCCCGCAGTTCGCTCCGCAGCCGGATGATCTCCCGGTCGTCGGCGGCGGCCGCACGCCCGCGCCGCTGCTTCTCGGGCCGCACGTGCCCGGCCTTGGCGCGCAGCGCCGACGCCAGGTCCCGACGCGACTGCGGGGAGCGCGGGTTGAAGGACTTCGGGATCCGCATCGTGTCGAGCGCCTCGACCGGTACGGGGAAGTCCATCGAAGCCAGCCGCTTCACCTGCCGCTCGGCGGTCAGCACCAGGGGCCTGGGCCCGTCCTGGTGCTCGAAACCCCGGTGCCCGTTGGCCCGTCCCGCCGGAACTCCAGGATCAAGGACCAGAGCCAGACCGGCGAACTTGCCCGTCGGCACATGGATGACGTCGCCCGTCTTCAGCTTCTCCAGCGCGCTGGCGGCAGCCGCCCACTTCTGCGACACACCCTGCTTGGCCAGCTCGGTCTCGCGGTCCTTCAGGTCACGCCGCAGCCGCGCGTACTCCTCGAAGTCCCCGAGATGGCAGGTCATGCCCTCCTGATAGCCCTCGAGTCCCTCTTCGTTCCGCTGGACCTGCTTGGAGATCCCTACGACGGACCGGTCCGCCTGGAACTGCGCGAAGGACGTCTCAAGGAGCTCGCGAGACCGATGCCGCCCGAACTGCTGCACCAGGTTCACGGCCATGTTGTACGAGGGCCGGAAGCTGGACCGCAGCGGATACGTACGCGTGCCCGCAAGCCCCGCGAGCGCACCCGGGTCCATGGCACGCTGCCACAGCACCACGGCATGGCCCTCGACGTCGATCCCGCGCCGCCCGGCCCGCCCGGTGAGCTGGGTGTACTCACCGGGGGTGATGTCGGCGTGCTGTTCGCCGTTCCACTTGACGAGCTTCTCCAACACCACGGACCTGGCAGGCATGTTGATGCCGAGCGCAAGCGTCTCCGTCGCGAAGACCGCCTTGACGAGCCCCTTCACGAAGAGCTCCTCGACGACCTCCTTGAACGTCGGCAGCATCCCCGCGTGGTGCGCGGCGATGCCTCGCTCCAGGCCTTCCAGCCACTCGTAATACCCCAGAACATGCAGGTCCTCACGGGGAATCGAGGCCGTCCGCTCCTCGACGATCTCCCGGACCGTGTGCCGCGCCTCTTCCTTGTTGAGCCGCAGCCCGGCGGTCAGACACTGCTGTACGGCGGCCTCGCAGGCGGCCCGGCTGAAGATGAACGTGATCGCGGGCAGCAGGCCCTCGTTGTCGAGGCGGTCGATGACCTCGGCCCTGCTGGGCGTCCAGATCCGGCTGCGGGAGCGCCGCTCGCGCTCGCGGTCCGCCTCGCGCACCATCTTTCCGCGCCGACGGTCCCGCGGGTTGTAGGTGTTCTGGTTCTCCTGCCGGGCCATGCGCAGCAGATCAGGATTGACCTCGCGCTTCGCACCTCCCCGGCCGCCGTGGTCCGTGGACTCCTCGAAGAGGTCGAACATCTTCCGCCCGGCGAGCACGTGCTGCCACAGTGGCACGGGCCGGTGCTCGGAGACGATCACTTCGGTGTCGCCGCGCACGGTGTCCAGCCAGTCGCCGAACTCCTCGGCGTTGGAGACGGTCGCCGAGAGCGAGACCAGGGTCACCGAATCCGGGAGGTGAATGATCACTTCCTCCCAGACGGCACCGCGGAAACGGTCGGAGAGGTAGTGCACCTCGTCCATCACCACATACCCGAGCCCGTTCAGCGCCTGCGACCCGGCGTACAGCATGTTCCGCAGCACCTCGGTGGTCATGACGACCACGGGCGCATCGGAGTTGACGCTGTTGTCACCGGTGAGCAGACCGACCTTGTCGGCGCCGTAGCGCCGGGCGAGGTCGGCGAACTTCTGGTTGGACAGGGCCTTGATGGGGGTGGTGTAGAAGCACTTGCGGCCCTGTTCCAGGGCCAGGTGCACGGCGAACTCGCCGACAATGGTCTTGCCCGAGCCGGTGGGTGCCGCGACGAGCACACCCTTGCCGGCCTCCAGGGCTTTGCACGCCTCGATCTGGAACGGGTCGAGATCGAACTCGTACATGCCGCGGAAGGGGGCCAGCGCAGTGGCCTCTTCAGCAGCTCGGATGCGGGCAGCTGCGTATCGCTCAGCGGGCGAAAGGTCCTCGGTCATCTTGTAAAGGAGCCTACCCGCCAGGTCTGACACCTAGCGCGATCTTTAATTACCAGCCCAGAACCCGCACGGCGCCCGGCACGCACTCGGCCGTCAGCGGCAGCGCCCCCAGGGGTTCACCGTCCGCATACCCGGTCACATCCGCCGCTTCCAGCGCGATCTTCCGCACCCGGTGCACGGTGACGAGCCGGTGGCCGAGGTGCGTCCCCCGGTACACCTTCGGGAAGACCTTGATCAGCTCCGTACGCGAGCATTCCCCGACCACGGTCACATCGAAGAGTCCGTCGTCGAGCTCGGCCCCGGCACACATGCGCATCCCGCCGCCGTACGAGGTCCCGTTCCCGACGGCGATCAAGGTCGCCGCGATCTCCCGCACCGGTCCGTCGTCGAAGGAGACCTTGTAGGGGATCGCTCTGAGCCCGGCCAGCTCCGCGACCATCGCGGCGTCGTACTTGAAGCGGCCGCGCGGCCACCGCATCCGGTTGCCCCGGTCGTTCACTCGGGAGTCGAACCCGGAGGCGAGCACGGTCCCGAACCAGCGCTCCCCGACCCGCCCCAGATCCACGGACCGCACCGGCCCGCCGGACAGGGCCTCGGCGGCAAGCCGCCCAGCCGCAGCCGGGTCCCGTACGGGAAGACCCAGCGTCCGGGCGAAGTCGTTGCCGGTGCCCACCGCGACCACCCCGAGCGGGGTCCGCGTCCCGGCGACGGCCTGCAGCGCGAGATTGACCATGCCGTCGCCGCCGACGGCGATCAGCGCCCCGGTACCCGAGGCGACGGCCGCCCGGGCCCGCCGCAGCGCGTCCCCGGCGTCCTCGCCCACGACGGTGGTCACGGAGAATCCGGCGGCCCGCAACGCAGAAGCGGCCGGCTGCGCGGCATGCGCGCCCCGGCCGCGTCCCGCGGTGGGATTGACGAAGAGGGTGATCTCGCTGGTCACGAGCGGACCCTACAAGATCAGGTGATGTCGTCGTAACCGTTGAGCCTGCTGGATCGTCCGCCGTCCGACTGCTCGGGCAGGGAGGGCGTGGTCACGCTCTCCATCTCACCGATGTCCTCGGGCGTGAGATCGAGGTCGGAGGCCTCGTCGTCAGCCGGGCCCTCGCTCTCGCGCAGCGCCTTCCGGCGGTCGTTGAGGATCGAGATCGCGGTGGCCACGAAGTACAGCACCCAGATCGGTCCGGCCAGCGCCAGCATGGTGATCGGGTCCGTGCTGGGAGTCGCGACAGCGGCAAAGACCGTGATCCCCATGATCATGGCCCGCCACCAGCCGAGCATGCGCTTGCCGGTGATGATCCCGACGAAGTTCAGCATGACCAGCAGCAGTGGCAGCTCGAAGGACAGCCCGAAGACGACCACCATGCGCGAGATCAGATCGAGCAGGTCGTCCAGCGGCAGCTGGTTGTCGAGGTCGGCCGGCGAGAAGTCCAGCAGGACCTTCGCCATCGTCGGCAGCGTCTTGTACGCGAAGAAACCGCCGGCCAGAAAGAGCGGGAAGCCCGCGGCCACGAATCCGACCGTGTACTTGCGCTCGTTCTTGTGCAGCCCCGGCGCGATGAAGGCCCACAGCTGGTAGAGCCAGATCGGCGAGGACAGCGCTACACCGGCCATCAGCGAGACCTTGAGCGCCAGGGTGAACGGCGTCAGCAGACCGTTCAGGACGATGCGGGCGCAGTTGCCGCTCTCGTGCTGCGACAGCTCAGCCAGGTTTTTCTCACAGCCGACCGCATTCAGCACCGGGTTGGTGAAGAATTCGATGATGTCCTTGTAGAAAAAGGCAGCAACGATCGTGACGATGACGATCGCCAGCATCGCCTTTGCGAGCCGGTTGCGCAGCTCGCGCAGGTGCTCCACGAGGGGCATACGCCCCTCAGGGTCCTTCTCCACTCTGCGGGCAGACTTGCTCAACCCACGTCCTCATCTCGTGCGGCGGGCGTCCGCAATCCACGGCGCCCGCTCCGGCCCAGGGATCAGTGCTTGGTCGAGTCCGTCGGCTCTGCGACGGGACGCGCACTGGTCACGTCGCCGGGCGACGCCTGGATCGTACGAGGGGCTTCGGTGGACTGGGCCGTGGTGTTCTGCGGCGGGTCGGCCGGAGCGGTCTGGCCGCCGTCCGACTTCATGGCCTTGGCCTCGCTCTTGAGGATGCGGGCGGACTTGCCCAGCGAACGGGCCATGTCCGGAAGCTTCTTCGCGCCGAACAGCAGGACGATGACGACGAGGATCAGGATGATCTCGGGTGCGCCGAGCCTTCCGAACATAACTGTGTACCTTCTCACCGAGGCGGCAGGGGTGGGACTGTCCGACCGATCGGACAGGTGTCCGGTCGTCGTGCTGGCAGCGATCGTAACCCGCAGGAGTAAACACAGGGCAATGCCTGTGCATACTCTCGCCCGCAGCCCGCGCCTCGCTGACCGGACCGCGACCTGCAGCGTACCGCCCGAATCTGTGTTGCAGCAGTGCCCGTTGCGCTATCGCAAGGCTTCGCCAGTGCGAGCCAGACCCGTGGCGGCTCGTTCGAGCCCCTCGGCGGCGGTGTTGATCTCCTGTGTGGTGCGCGCCACTTGGCGCCCCAGGCGCTGCGCCTCGACGAACACCTTGATCGCGAGGACGCCGAGCACGGCGACCCCACAGAAACCCAGAGCGATTGCGAGCATCGGCCAGAACATGTGCCGAGCTTAGGGGGTGTCCGGCGGATCATGCCGCGGTCGCGCCGGTCTGGCACGCACACCTGCGGCGTTGTCGTCAGTTGTCAACGCTCCGCGTTGCCGCCTTCCTCCGCCTTGCAGTTGCACGCACCAGACCACCGCTCACCAGCAGTGAAAGGTTCAACGCCAAGCAAGAGCGACCTGATCCGCCGGACACCCCCTAGATCGCCGAGTGGAGGCGGAGCGTCCGAACCCCTCCGCCGGTGAGGAGTTCGACGATCCGCTCGCCCGCGGGCTTGCGGACCGAGGCGCCGCACTCCGGGCAGGTGAAGGAGTAGAAGGTCGTACGGCGGCTGGCGCCGATCGCCAGCCGGAGCGCCTCGGCGGCCAGTTCGAAGCGTCCGCGGCAGTCCGGGCAGGCGGCCTTGAAGATGGTCGGGCCAACCTGCTCCGAAATACCGGACATTGCAGGCAAATTGCGCATTACATCCTCACCCCTGCACGTCGTAGGCCGCGAGCGCCTCGCGGGCCGCCTGCTGTGCGCTGTCCGCCACATATCGCGGCGAGACGATGCGCCCGTCCCTGCCGAGCCTCAGTGCGAGGCGCCGCAGCGAGGTGGGATCCGGTGTACGCAGAGTGATCCGCAGACCTCCGTCGGCGAGCTCCTCCGCGCTGTCGTGCGGGTAGTACTCGGCCACCCAGCGCCCGCCGGGGCCGACCTCGACCACGACCTCCGGATCGTCCGCCGAGGGCTGTACAAGGCCCTCGGAGAGATCACGCAGCTCGATCTCGGGCGGCGACGACGCCTCGTCGAGCAGCCTGATCTCGGCCACCCGGTCGAGCCGGAAGGTGCGCCGCGCCTCGGAGAGGTAGCACCACGCCTCCATGTACGTATGGCCGACGGCGAAGAGCCGGATCGGGTCCACCTCGCGCTCGGTCAGCTCGTCCCGCGCCGGCGAGTAGTAGCGCACCCAGAGCCGGCGCCGCTCGGCGATCGCCCGGTCGACGTCGGCGAAGACGCCGCCCTCCGACTCGAAGGTCACTGAGAGCCGCGAGCTGGCCCCGGCCGCCTCACCGGCCGCCGTCTCCAGCTTCGCCGTGGCCCGCAGCAGCGCCTGCCGGTCGCCCTCGCGCAGCCCGGGCAGCGTGGAGACCGCACGCGCGGCCACCAGCAGCGCGGTCGCCTCGTCGGCGGCGAGACGCAGCGGTTCGGCCACGTCGTCCGGGTTGTGCCACCAGATGCGGTCGCCGTCGGTGTCGATGTCGAGGAGGTCGCCGCCGCGGAAACTCGTACCGCACATGGGCAGCACGTCGAGGTCGGAGATCAGCTCGTCCTCGGTGATCCCGAAGGCGCGCGCCACATCACCGACGCGGGCTCCCGGGCGCTCCCGGAGGTACGTCACCAGGGAGAGCATCCGACGGGTCTGGTCGATCGCGTTCGTAGCCACCGCTGCCTCTCAGTCCTTGGCCACGGCGCGCAGCCGGTCCACCACGTCGGCCCGCAGGTCAGCGGGCTCCAGCACGACCACGTCGGGGCCGAACTCCACCAGCCAGGCATCGAGCCCGTGTCCGTACGGGATCTCCAGCTCGTCCCAGCCCTCGCCCGCCTCCCGCACCGAGGTGGCCCGGGAGCGCAGCGGATATCCGGCGCCCCTGCGCAGCCTGATCAGGGCGGAGCGCGTCGCGCTCTCCCCCGCCCAGCTCGCCACCGTCTCCCGTACGGTCACCACGTCGGGGACATCGGCGGTGAAGGCGCTCGACTTCGACCGGACCCTGCCGGTGATCCGGGAGAGCCGGAAGACGCGCTCGGCGGCCCGGTCCCGGTCCCAGCCGGCGAGATACCAGTGCCCGCGCCAGCACTCCAGCGTCCAGGGCTCGACCTGACGGGTCTCGGGTCGGGCGGCATTGGCCTTGCGGTACTCGAAGACCACGGGACGGCGGTCGCGGCAGGCCAGCATGAGGGGCTCGAACGCCGCCTCGTGCACCGGAATCCGCGGCTCCAGCGCGCTCTGTCCCTCGGTGTCCGTTCCGCCCGCCTCGGGCATCCCTGCGGCCCGCAGCTTCTGCAGCGCACCGCTGGCCGCACCGGCGAGACGTGCCTGCTGCCAGACCTTGGCCGCGAGCCCCAGGGCTGCGGCCTCCTCGGCGTCCAGTGCGACGGGCGGCAGCCTGTTGCTGTCACGGCGGGCCAGATAGCCCACCTCCGCGTCGAGGTTCTCCACGGTCTCGATCACCAGGCCGAGCTCGCGCAGATCGTCCTTGTCGCGCTCGAACATCCGGTTGAAGGAATCATCGGAACCGGCCTCGAGATAGGCCTCGATGGAGCCCCTCAACTCACGCTTGGAGAGCGGGCGGCGGGTCCCCAGCAGGCACAGCGCCAGATTCATCAGCCGCTCGGCCTTGGCAATCGCCATCGACGCCCTCTCTATGTCACTGGGAAAACGCAGCACCGGCTACGACCGTTGACCGTACCGCTCACAGGGTGCGTGGCAAAAGCCGAGGGCCCATGCCAGGAGGCATGGGCCCTCTTTACGCGAACGATCGCGGATCAGACCGCGACCAGGTCGCAGACGAAGATCAGCGTCTCGCCGGGCTTGATGGCACCGCCCGCACCGCGGTCGCCGTAGGCGAGGTGCGCGGGGATGACCAGCTGGCGGCGGCCACCGACCTTCATGCCCTGGACGCCCTGGTCCCAGCCGGAGATGACCTGGCCGACACCGAGCTGGAAGCGCAGCGGCGTGCCGCGGTTCCAGGAGGCGTCGAACTCTTCGCCGGTGGAGAAGGCCACACCCACGTAGTGGACGGAGACGGTGTCGCCGGCCTTGGCGACCTCGCCGTCACCCTCCCAGAGGTCCTTGATCTCCAGATCGGCCGGCGGTTCGCCGCCCGGGAAGTCGATCTCGGGCTTCTCGATGCTCACTGCGTAACTCCTCTTCAAGACGAACGGGGCAACCGGGACAGTCTTACATCACTGCCAGGATGTCGACCGCGAAGACCAGAGTGGACTTGGCGGGAATGCCCTGCGTGGCCTTGTCGCCGAACGCCTCGGCCGGCGGGATCACCAGGAGCACACGGCTGCCGACCTTCTTGCCGACCAGGCCGTCCTTCAGCCCCTTGACCGTCAGCTGCTGCATCGCGAAGGTCTGCGTCTTGCCCAGGTCGTACGTCGAATCGAACTTCTTGCCGTCCTTCCAGAGCAGGCCGACGTAGTTCAGTACGACGTTGTCCTTGTCCGTGACCTTGGCGCCGTCGCTCTCCAGCACGTAGTTGGAGACGAGCTTCGTCGGTGCGGCGGTCTTGGGGACCGTCACCGTCGGGGCCTTGCCGTCGGTGTTGGTGCCGACCTTGGGCAGCGCGGCGTCCGTCTGCGGGACTTCCTTGCCCTTGGCCGTGTTCGGGATCTGCGTGCTCTTCACGATGTCGACGACGAAGACGAGCGTCGAGTTGGCCGGGATGCTGCCCTGCGCCGTCGTGCCGTAGCCCAGGGTCGGCGGGATGGACATCTCGACGCGGCTGCCGACCTTCTGGCCCTCCAGGCCCTGGTCCCAGCCCTTGATGACATCGCCGGCACCGACGGTCAGCGAGAACGGCGCCTTGCGGTCGTAACTGTTGTCGAAGGGCGTGGTGGAAACCCACGTCTGGCCGAGGTAGTTGACCGAGACGGCGTCGCCCTTCTTGACCTCCGAGCCGTTGCCCTTGCTGATGACATCGACCTTGAGGTCCTTCGGCGGATTGCCCGTCCCCTTGGCGATGGTCGGCTTCTCACCGAACTTGGCGCCCGCGGTGATCGCGGGCAGATCGCCCGACGCAGCGGAGGAGGAGGTGGAATCGGAGCCCTTGTCGTCGCTACCGCATGCCGCGCTCAGCAGCAGCAGGGGGACGACCAGAAGGCCGGCAAGTCGGCGCACGTGTTCCTCAGATCTCAGACGGCACAGTAGTTGCCCGCCACTCTAGGGCGTGCCAAGGGCCCCGCACGAGGAACGTACGGGGCCCATGTCGTCAGGGGGTGTCCGGCGGATCATGCCGCGGTCGCGCCGGTCTGGCACGCACATCTGCGGCGTTGTCGTCGGTTGTCAACGCTCCGCGTTGACGCCCTCCTCCGCCTTGCAGCTGCACGCACCAGACCACCGCTCACCAGCAGTGAAGGGTTCGACGCCGAGCAAGGGCGGCCTGATCCGCCGGACACCCCCTGACCGAAACCGCGGCACTCACATCCCGGCGATCAGCTTCTCCACCCGGTCGTCGACCGATCGGAAGGGATCCTTGCAGAGCACGGTGCGCTGCGCCTGGTCGTTCAGCTTCAGATGCACCCAGTCGACGGTGAAGTCCCTGCGCTGCTCCTGCGCGCGGCGGATGAAGTCCCCGCGCAGCCGGGCCCTGGTGGTCTGCGGGGGCACCGATTTGCCCTCGAAGATCTTCAGGTCGTTGCAGATCCGGGCGGCCTGCCCGTTCTTCTGCAGGAGGTAGTACAGCCCGCGGCGGCGGTGGATGTCGTGATACGCGAGGTCGATCTGGGCGACCCGCGGATTCGACATGGTCATGTTGTGCTTGCCGCGGTACCGCTCGATGAGCTTGTACTTCATCACCCAGTCGATTTCGGTGCCGATCCGGTCGAGGTCCTCCGCCTCGATCGCGTCCAGCGCCCGGCCCCACAGCTCCAGGACCTTCTCGACCTCGCCCGTGCGGATTCCGCGACGGTCGACGAAGTCCACTGCCTTGTCGTAGTACTCGCGCTGGATCTCGATGGCGGACGCCTCGCGGCCGCTCGCCAGGCGCACCTTGCGCGAGCCCGTGATGTCGTGACTGACCTCGCGGATGGCCCGGATCGGGTTCTCCAGGGTCAGATCGCGCATCACCGTGCCCGCCTCGATCATGCGCAGCACGAGGTCGGTGGCTCCGACCTTCAGCATCATGGTCGTCTCGGACATGTTCGAGTCGCCGACGATGACATGGAGGCGGCGGTACCGCTCCGCGTCCGCGTGCGGCTCGTCACGGGTGTTGATGATCGGCCGGGAACGGGTGGTGGCGGAGCTGACACCCTCCCAGATGTGCTCCGCGCGCTGGCTGACGCAGAACACCGCACCGCGCGGCGTCTGCAGCACCTTGCCTGCCCCGCAGATCAGTTGGCGGGTGACGAGGAACGGGATGAGGATGTCCGCGAGCCGGGAGAATTCTCCGTGGCGTGCGACGAGGAAGTTCTCGTGGCAGCCGTAGGAGTTTCCTGCCGAGTCGGTGTTGTTCTTGAAGAGATAGACGTCGCCCGCGATTCCCTCCTCGTGCAGGCGGCGTTCGGCGTCGACGAGCAGGCCTTCGAGAATGCGCTCGCCGGCCTTGTCGTGCGTGACCAGCTCGGTCACGTTGTCGCATTCGGGAGTTGCGTATTCCGGATGCGAACCCACGTCGAGGTAGAGGCGGGCGCCGTTCCGCAGGAAGACGTTACTGCTGCGGCCCCATGACACAACACGGCGGAAGAGGTAGCGCGCCACTTCGTCAGGAGACAGTCGGCGCTGTCCCCTGAACGTGCACGTGACGCCGTACTCGTTCTCCAGCCCGAAAATGCGGCGGTCCATGACTGAACATTACGCCTGATGGCCTGTCCTGAAACCGGGTTCGACAGCCCCGTTTCGATCATTTTCGGAAGCGGATACGACATGACCCGGGCGCTCCGGAGCTGCGAGGACCCGCTGAGTGGCCAGCAGTACCAGCAGTGCGGCGGCCCCTCCGCCGCCCGCCGCGGCGAAGCCGGCCGCGACTCCGCCGTACTGGACCGCCGGTCCCGCGGCGGCCGTTCCCAGGGCCGCGCCGACCCCGAACGTGGTCACCAGCCAGGAGAAAGCCTCCGTCACCGTGCCGCGCGGAGCGTGCCGGTCGACGACGATGAACGCACAGGCGATGGCAGGCGCCAGGAAGATCCCGGCAAGCGTCGTCAGCACCGTCATCGCCACCACGCCGGGCACCAGCATCAGGGGCAGATAGCCGACGGCCAGGAAGCCGACGAGGACCCGAAGTCGTTTTTCGGCCGCCCCCGCCCACTGCCTCGCCCCGTACACCAGACCGCCGAGGAGGGCGCCGAGTCCGATCGCCGCCATCAGCGTTCCGTACACCACGTCTCCGCCGTGCTCGTCCGCGTACGCGACCGAGGCGACCGTGATCGAGCCGAGTGCCAGTCCGACGAAGAAGAACGCGCCGAGCAGCGCGAGGAGTCCGCGCGAGCGGAGCGCGCCCAGCCAGTGCGCCTCGCGGGGCGCCGAACGCCAGGTCCTGGACGGCTCGGAGAGGACCACGGAGAGCGCCCCCAGGACGCCGATCAGGTTGATGGCGACCACCGCAGCCGCCTCCGACCAGAGTGCGACGGCGAGCGTGAGCATCAACGGGCCCACGGTGAACATGACTTCCTGGGCCACCGCGTCCATCGCGTACGCGGCGTGCACCCGGTCCTCGCTTTTGAGGACGCCGGGCCACAGCGCGCGCAGCCCGCCTTCCAGCGGTGGCGTGAAAAGACCGGCGATCAGCATCGCGACATACGCGAGGGCCACCGGGTCGATGCCGACGGCGGCGAAGAGCACCATGCCGAGCGCCGAGACCACGGCGGCGGGCAGCATCACGCGCGGCTGCCCGTACAGGTCCACGGCGCGGCCGAGCAGCGGCTGGCCGACGGCCGTGGCGATGCCGTAGACCGCGGACAGGGCGCCGGCCAGGGAGTAACTCCCGCCCTCGGCACGGACGAAGAGCACCACGGCGATGGCTGCGGTCGCATTCGGCAGCCGGCCGACGAGGGTGCCGGTCAGCAGCCTCGCCACATGCCGGGTCCCGAGGAGTTCCGCGTATCCCGCGGCCATGTCCTGCCCCTTGTCTCCCCGGCCCGCCGCCGAAGTGTTACGTATAACGTCCGGGGTTATACGTACCATGTGCGCAGACCAGGAGTCCAGACGCCCGGAGGCCAGCGTGACCCGCACCGAAGCCGGTGTCCCACCGCGCCCCACCAGTCGCGATGTCGCCCGTGCCGCAGGGGTCTCCCAGGCCACGGTCTCGCTCGTACTGGGTGAGAAGTGGCGCGGCAGGGTCTCGGCGCGTACGGCGGAACTCGTCCGTGACGCCGCCGCCGAACTCGGCTACCGCCCCAATCTGGCGGCCCGCAACCTCCGGCTCGGCTCCACCAGGACCGCCCTGCTCGTCGTCCCGGCGCTCACCACCGAGTTCTTCGCCCGCGTCTACACCGGCGCGGCCGAGGCCGCCGGCGAACACGGCTTCGGCGTCGTGCTCTACCCCTCCCCCGACGGCGTCGGCCCGGCCAGGGACCCCTTCGCCTCCGCCCGCGCCGCACTCGACGGAGTGATCGCCTCCTCCATCGCCGTCGACGCCCTCACCTCCATCCGCTCGTCCGGCCTGCCCCTGGTCATGCTCGACAGCGACCCCGCCGAGGCGAGCGCGGCCGCACATGTGAACCTCGACATCGCCGACGGCATGCGCCAGGTGACGGACCATCTCCTGGCCCTGGGCCACCGGGACTTCCTGCATCTGGCGTCGTCCGTCGACTCCTGGACCTTCGACGTACGGGCCGAAGCGCTGCACAAGGCTCTGCGCGGTACGCGGGTCCGCACGGTCAAGGCCCCGCTCAACGTGGATGCCGCCAGGCAGGCCGCGGAAGCGGCCCTCTCGGGCCCCGGGCCGCATCCGACCGCCATCGTCTGCGACGACGACATCATGGCCGCCGGCGCCTGCAAGGCCGCCCGGCGCCTCGGGCTGCGCGTCCCCGAGGATCTCTCCGTCACCGGCTTCGACGACCTGGCCCTGGCGACCGCCATCGAGCCCGAACTCACCACCGTGGCCCTTCCCGCCGAGCAGATCGGCCGGCGCGGCATGGAAGCCCTCCTGGCCGTTCTGGACGGCGCCCCGCCCGCACCCGGCCCCCTTCTCCCCGTCCGGCTCCTCGTCCGGGGCTCCACGGCCCCGCCGCCGTCCGCCTGAACGCACGCCCCGCACACCCTGGAAACGCCACAGTGCCCCGGACCGCACGGGCGATCCGGGGCACCGCAGTACAACTGGGCGGACTACTCGTCCTCTTCCTCGTCGGAAGGAACGTCCGTCTTCGCGCTCGCCGCATCGTCCGCGGCGAGCAGCCGCGAGAGCTGACGCCCGACGATCCGCTTGAACTTCCGCTGCTGCGGCCTCGTACGGTCCAGGACCGCCACCTCGAGCCGCTCCGCGGGAATCTCCCGCTCACTGCCGTTGGTGTCCCGCGACAGCGCCTGTACGGCAAGCTTCAGCGCTTCCGCCAGCGTCATGCCGTCACGGTGCTGCTGATCGAGGAACGTACTGATCTGCTCGGCATTGCCACCGACCGCGACCGAACCGTGCTCATCCACGATCGAACCGTCATGGGGAAGGCGGTAGATCTGATCGCCCTCGGCCTCGCTGCCCACCTCGGCGACGACCAGCTCGACCTCATACGGCTTCTCGGCCGCACTCGAGAAGATCGTGCCCAGCGTCTGGGCATACACATTGGCCAGCCCACGGGCCGTCACATCGTCACGGTCGTAGGTGTATCCGCGCAGGTCCGCGTAGCGCACACCGCCGATCCGCAGGTTCTCGTACTCGTTGTACTTGCCGGCGGCCGCGAAGCCGATCCGGTCGTAGATCTCGCTGAACTTGTGCAGCGCACGGGACGGGTTCTCGCCGACGAAGACAATGCCGTCGGCGTACTGCAGCACAACCAGGCTGCGACCACGGGCGATGCCCTTCCGGGCATATTCCGCCCGGTCGGCCATGGCCTGCTGAGGTGAGACATAGAACGGCGTCGACACCGGCTATCCGTCCCTTTCTGTCAGTGACGAGTGCATCGGAGAGGTCCCAGATCCTCAGAGCAGCGCGGCGCGCGGCCCGTCGGGCTGTTCCAGGCGCCGCTCGATGATGGAGCGGGCCAGCTCGGAGCTCTCCGCGTCGCTCAGTCTGCGGAAGCCCTCATCAGTGATGACGGTGACGATCGGATAGATCCGCCGGGCCACGTCAGGGCCGCCGGTCGCCGAGTCGTCGTCGGCGGCGTCGTACAGCGCCTGGATGACCAGTGTGGTGGTCTCCTCCTCCGTCAGATCGCCGCGGTAGAGCTTCTTCATGGAGCCCTTGGCGAAGATCGATCCGGAGCCGGTGGCCGCGTAACCGACCTCTTCGGAGCGGCCGCCCGTGACGTCGTACGAGAAGATCCGGCCCTTCTCGCGGTCGACGTCGTACCCGGCGAACAGGGGCACAACCGCCAGTCCCTGCATGGCCATTCCGAGATTCCCGCGAATCATGGTGGAGAGCCGGTTGGCCTTGCCCTCCAGGGAGAGCGTCGTCCCCTCGACCTTCTCGAAGTGCTCGAGCTCCAGCTGGAAGAGCTTGACCATCTCGACGGCGAGGCCGGCGGTGCCCGCGATTCCGACCGCCGAGTACTCGTCGGCCGGGAAGACCTTCTCGATGTCGCGCTGGGCGATCATGTTGCCCATGGTCGCCCGCCGGTCACCGGCGAGGACGACCCCGCCGGGGAAGGACGCGGCGACGATGGTCGTGCCGTGAGGCGCCTGGATCGCACCCTGCACGACCGGCAGGGGTCGGTTGCCCGGGAGCATCTCGGGCTGGTGGTCGGTCAGGAAGTCCATGAAGGAGGACGACCCGGGCGTCAGGAAGGCAGCTGGTAGACGCCCGGTGCTACGAGTGTTGGCTTCCACGCGTTTCCTTCCAGGTAAGCGATGGCCCGACGGAGGGTGTCGGGATCATCTCCCAACTTGCCGATGCCTGAATTGCAGTTGAAGCACAGTACGCCACGGACCCTACCCGTCTGACGGCATTGATCCACATGAACTCGAGGGTGCGATGGGATGCCTTGCCGCACGCGAAGGCACCCCACCACCGTTCACATCCGTGGACTACTGTCCACCCTTTTGAACGAAGGAACGCACGAAGTCCTCGGCGTTCTCCTCGAGCACGTCATCGATCTCGTCGAGAACCGAGTCGACGTCGTCGCTCAGCTTCTCCTGGCGTTCCTTGAGGTCCTCGGAGCCCTGCGCATCCTGCGCAACCTCCTCGGTCTCCTCGGTGGAACGCGTCGCCTTCTGCTGTCCGCCGCCGGTGTCCTTGGTCGCCATCTACCTCACCCCGCTCGGTTCGATGCTCTTGATCAGACCCTACAAGCGGGGTCCGACATTGGCCCGGTACTTCTCTGAACGTCCGGGCTCACCTTGATGTTTCCCCTCCGCCGGACTTTTCAGCCCCCGGACAGCACCCGGACCAGGTCTTCCGCGGTCCGGCACCGGTCGAGGAGCTCCTTGACGTGGTTGCGGGTCCCGCGCAGCGGCTCCAGGGTGGGCACCCGCTGCAGCGAGTCCCGGCCCGGCAGATCGAAGATCACCGAGTCCCAGGAGGCCGCCGCGACGTCGTCGGCGTACTGCTCCAGGCAGCGGCCGCGGAAGTACGCCCTGGTGTCCTCGGGGGGCTTGGTCTCGGCCCGTACGACCTCGTCCTCGTCCAGGATCCGCTTCATCTTGCCGCGGGCCGCCAGACGGTTGTAGAGCCCCTTCTCGGGCCGTACGTCCGCGTACTGGAGGTCCACCAGATGCAGCCGTGCCGCGTCCCAGTCGACGCCGTCCCGGCGGCGGTAGCCCTCCAGGATTTCGCGCTTGGTGATCCAGTCGAGCTCGCCCGACAGGCTCATCGGGTCGTTCTCGAGCCGGTTGAGGGTGTCCTCCCAGCGCCCCAGGACGTCCTTCGTCTGCTCGTCCGCATCGGCGCCGTAGCGCTCCTCGACGTACTTGTGCGCCAGCTCGAAGTACTCCATCTGAAGCTGTACGGCGGTCAGCGTGCGGCCGCTGCGCAGCGTGATCAGGCGCTGGAGCGTCGGGTCGTGGGAGACCTGGTGCAGGGTGCGCACCGGCTGGTCGACGGCGAGGTCCACGTTGATGAAGCCGTCCTCGATCATCGAGAGGACGAGAGAGGTGGTGCCGAGCTTGAGATAGGTGGAGATCTCCGAGAGGTTCGCGTCGCCGATGATGACGTGCAGGCGGCGGTACTTCTCCGCGTCGGAGTGCGGTTCGTCGCGGGTGTTGATGATCGGGCGCTTGAGGGTGGTCTCCAGACCCACCTCGACCTCGAAGTAGTCGGCGCGCTGGCTGATCTGGAAGCCGTGTTCGTGGCCGTCCTGGCCGATGCCCACCCGGCCGGCTCCGGTCACGACCTGGCGCGAGACGAAGAACGGGGTGAGGTGGCGCACGATGTCCGAGAAGGGGGTCTCCCGCTTCATCAGATAGTTCTCGTGCGTGCCGTACGAGGCGCCCTTGTTGTCGGTGTTGTTCTTGTAGAGATGGATCGGCTGCGCGCCGGGGAGCTGGGCGGCGCGTTCGGCGGCCTCGGCCATGATGCGCTCGCCGGCCTTGTCCCACAGGACGGCGTCGCGCGGGTTGGTGACCTCGGGCGAGCTGTACTCGGGGTGTGCGTGATCGACGTAGAGCCGCGCCCCGTTGGTGAGGATGACATTGGCGAGGCCGATGTCCTCGTCGGTGAGCTGACTGTTGTCGGCGGCTTCGCGGGCGAGGTCGAAACCTCGTGCGTCCCGCAGCGGGTTCTCCTCCTCGAAGTCCCAGCGGGCGCGGCGCGCCCGGTGCATCGCCGCCGCGTAGGCGTTGACGATCTGGGACGAGGTGAGCATGGCATTGGCGTTGGGGTGGCCAGGGACGGAGATGCCGTACTCCGTCTCGATGCCCATTACTCGCCGTACGGTCATGCGGCCCTCCTTGCCCGGCGTCGCTCCCCTTCGGGAGCGGCGCTCAAGTACCGCTGTAGCTCCGGTGCGTGTGCGGTGCCCGTCCCCGCACGGCGCGTCTTGGCGGTACCGAAGAGCCTAGAACGCCTTTGCGCTGGTGGGGAGATCAATTACGTGTTTGCTCATGAGTGGTTGTGGCTGGGCGGAAATGCGAACCGGCTGCGGGTGCCCGGCGGGGCGCCCGCAGCCGGTCTGTGTGCTGCAGGTACTGCGTATTACAGGTACTGACCGGTGTTGGCCACCGTGTCGATGGAGCGTCCGGTGTCCGCGCCCTGCTTTCCGGTGACGAGCGTGCGGATGAAGACGATCCGCTCGCCCTTCTTGCCGGAGATACGGGCCCAGTCGTCGGGGTTGGTGGTGTTGGGCAGGTCCTCGTTCTCCTTGAACTCATCCACGCAAGCCTGGAGGAGATGGGAGACGCGGATGCCCTTCTGGCCCTGCTCGAGGAAGGCCTTGATGGCCATCTTCTTGGCCCGGTCGACGATGTTCTGGATCATCGCGCCGGAGTTGAAGTCCTTGAAGTACAGGACTTCCTTGTCGCCGTTGGCGTAGGTCACCTCGAGGAAGCGGTTCTCCTCGGTTTCGGTGTACATGCGCTCGACGACGGACTGGATCATGCCCTGGACAGCGGCGTCCTGGCTGCCGCGGTTCTCCGCCAGGTCGTCCGCGTGCAGAGGCAGCGAGGACCTGAGGTACTTGGCGAAGATGTCCTTCGCCGCCTCCGCGTCCGGGCGCTCGATCTTGATCTTCACATCGAGTCGTCCTGGGCGCAGGATCGCGGGGTCGATCATGTCCTCACGGTTGGAGGCACCGATGACGATGACGTTCTCCAGGCCTTCCACGCCGTCGATCTCGGCGAGCAGCTGGGGGACGATGGTGTTCTCCACGTCCGAGCTGACACCGGATCCGCGGGTGCGGAAGAGGGATTCCATCTCGTCGAAGAAGACGATGACGGGGGTGCCCTCGCTCGCCTTCTCCCTCGCACGCTGGAAGACGAGGCGGATGTGCCGCTCGGTCTCACCGACGTACTTGTTGAGGAGCTCGGGGCCCTTGATGTTGAGGAAGTAGCTCTTCCCCGTGGGCTGGCCGGTCACCTCGGCGACCTTCTTGGCCAGCGAGTTGGCGACGGCCTTGGCGATGAGTGTCTTGCCGCAACCGGGCGGGCCGTAGAGCAGGATGCCCTTGGGCGGCCGCAGCTCGTGTTCCTTGAAGAGGTCGGGGTGGAGGTAGGGGAGCTCGACCGCGTCCCGGATCAGTTCGATCTGGTCGCCCAGGCCGCCGATCTTGTCGTAGTCGATGTCCGGAACCTCTTCGAGGACCAGGTCCTCGACCTCGCTCTTGGGGACTACTTCGTAGACGTAACCGGACCGGGAGTCGAGCAGCAGGGCGTCGCCGGGGCGGATGGTGATGTCCAGGAGTGGCTCGGCGAGCCGCACCACCCGCTCCTCGTCGGTGTGCCCGACCACCAGGGCGCGCTCGCCGTCCTCGAGGATCTCCTTGAGGGTGACGATGTCCCCGGCGCGCTCGAATTCCATGGCCTCGACCACGTTGAGCGCTTCGTTGAGCATGACTTCCTGGCCACGCCTGAGCTCTTCGAGCTCGACGCTGGGACTGACGTTCACCCGGAGCTTGCGGCCCCCGGTGAAGATGTCGCATGTGCCGTCCTCATTGGCCTGCAGGAAGACTCCGAAGCCGGCCGGCGGCTGCGCTAGCCGGTCGACTTCCTCCTTGAGGGCCACGATCTGATCGCGGGCCTCGCGGAGTGTGTTGGCGAGCCGCTCGTTCTGGGCGGACACGCCTGCCAGATTGGTCTGCAGCTCGACGATCCGCTCTTCGAGAATCCTCGTATGGCGCGGAGAGTCGGCAAGCTTGCGGCGCAGGACGGCGATTTCCTGCTCAAGATAGGCAACCTGACCGGCGGGGTCCTCGGACCCTCGCGCGGGCCGGATGCCGCGGTTGATGTCGTCGTCGTGGGCTGCCACGGTCCTCACCTCCTCCAGGGGGAGCTGGACGCTTCCTGACCCTACCTGGGCAGGTGGGCGTTGAAACCTAGATCACAAAGACGGTCGGAGTGTGTCCGATCTTTACCCTTGCGCACTCCCTCACGCCAGGGGGATACCCACCCATCAACATCGGCAAAGCGGGCGGTTGTATCGTCGAAGTGTTCAACACCCGTCAGGGCTGGCTTCATTTGGTTCGACAGCGCAGGAAACGGCAGGGGAAATGACCGTGCAGCACGAGGCTGTGACCGACGAGAGCGCCCAGTCCCTCGAGGTCTGGATCGACCAGGACCTCTGCACTGGTGACGGCATCTGTGTGCAGTACGCGCCGGACGTTTTCGAGCTGGACATCGATGGTCTGGCGTACGTGAAAAGCGCCGACGACGAGCTCCTGCAGACGGCCGGCGCCACAACACCCGTCCCGCTGACGCTCCTGACGGACGTCGTGGACTCCGCGAAGGAGTGCCCGGGCGACTGCATCCATGTACGACGCGTTTCGGACAGGGTCGAGGTCTACGGCCCCGACGCGGAATAACGGACCGCCCGCACCCCGCTCACCGGCTCAGGGCCCCGTAGCCGTGACCGGTCACATGCTCTGCGCTTCGGCCTGGGCGGACCGCAGGAACGTGCCACCCTGCCAGTGCCACTTGGCCTTCTCCTGGACATCGGGGCAGCAGCGCGGGACCGCGTCGGTGGTATAGCCGAGCAGTGTCGCCGTCACGTCGCCGTCCTGGACCGCGAGGTCCGTGACGCTCTGCTTGAGCGCCGGGTCGAGCAGGGTCGCGACCAGGCGGGGTGCGCCGCCCTTGGCGGTGGGGCGGGTGAGGACGTAGATGGCGCTGGGCGGGGTGCCCGATCCCGCGGCGCAGCGGACCACCGCGACCGTTTCGGGGCTGCCGTCGCCGTCGAGGTCGCCCGAGACCTGCTTCACGACCGCCGGTTTCGCGGCGTCGCACTTCAGCGGGAAGACCGCCCCGACGGTGCCGGGGGGCGTGGTGGTGGGTGGCCCGGCCTGTGACGCGGTGGCGGCGTCGGGCTGGAGGAAACCTGCGGCGGCGACGACCGCGGCCATCGCGGCGGCTGTGGCGAGCCAGTGGACCGGACGGGTCCGGGTGTGCGCGAGATCCGGGAGCGCGGAGGGCTGCACGCGGGATGTCTCCTGTGGGGCAGTTGCTGGTGGGGGTGGCGTGAATAGTGCCACACGTCACAGGAGCATGGAACGGCGGGGTTCGTAAGGTCAACGTAAAGACGCCGCCGCCGAGTTCCCCGGTGTACGGGACGAACTCGGCGGCGGCGTCGGTGCGTTACGGGTTACGCGGTCAGTCGTCGGCGGGGGCCGCACCGCGCTCGCTGCCGGGGCCGGTGTAGTCGTCGCCGTACGCGCCCTTGGAGGGGCGGCGGCGGCGCATGGGCGGCTCGACGCCGTCCGCGAGACGGCGGGCGGTGACGAGGAAGCCGGTGTGGCCGATCATCCGGTGGTCGGGGCGGACCGCGAGACCCTCGACGTGCCAGTTGCGGATCATCGACTCCCACGGCTGGGGCTCGGCGAAGCAGCCGATCTCCCTGATGGATTCGACGGTGCGCGAGAGCTGGGTGGTGGTGGCCACGTAGCAGCAGAGGATGCCGCCGGGGACGAGGGCCTTGGAGACGGCCTCCAGGCACTCCCAGGGGGCGAGCATGTCCAGCACCACGCGATCGACGTCGGTGTCGGAGAGGTTGTCCTGGAGGTCGCCGACAGTGAGCTGCCAGGCGGGGTGCGGGCCCCCGAAGTAGCGCTCGACGTTCTGGGTGGCGATCTCTGCGAAGTCTTCGCGGCGCTCGTAGGAGTGCAGCATCCCGTGGTCGCCCACGGCGCGGAGCAGGAAGCTGCTGAGCGAGCCGGAGCCGACGCCCGCTTCCACGACGCGTGCGCCGGGGAAGATGTCCGCGAAGGCGATGATCTGCCCCGCGTCCTTGGGGTAGACCACGGCTGCACCGCGGGGCATGGACAGGACGAAGTCGGGGAGCAGGGGGCGCAGCGCCAGGTAGGCGACGTTCCCCGTGGTACGGACAACACTGCCCTCGGGAGCACCGATCAGCTCGTCGTGCGGGAAAGAACCCTTGTGGGTGTGGAAATTCTTTCCTGCTTCGAGCGTGAAGGTGTGGTGGCGTCCCTTGGGGTCGGTGAGCTGGACCTGGTCCCCGACTTTGAGGGGCCCGCGTCGGCGGGCGGCACCGGTCGGTTCGGACATGTGACCAGCCTACCGGCCCTAGGAGCCGGGTCGCGCCATCGCTGCTACGAATGCACGTTCGACATCGGCGGTGGAGAGCACGCCGTAGATCGAACCGTTCTCCTCGATCACCAGGTACTCGGTGGCGGGGTTGGCGCGCAGCGTGTCAAGCAGCGCTTCGCCGGCCAGTTCGGCGGGGACCTTCATCCCGTCGGTGAGCTCCTGCGCCAGCCCGCTGACGGCGACCCAGGGGCGCCGGTGCTCAGGGACGCCGACGATGGCCGCTTCCCTGACCAGCGCCGTGGGGTCGCCCTGCCCGTCGACGATCACGAGTGCGCGGGCGCCCGCCTCATTGGCGCGGCGCAGCGCTTCGGAGAGCGGGGTGTTCGTCTCCACGGGGACCGCGCGCCGGGTGAGGGCGCGGGCCTGGAGCTCGGGGAGGTGCTCGCGGAGCCGTGCCATGCGCAGGCTGTTGCCCGCACCGGTCCAGATGATCGCGGCGAGGATCGCGGCGAGCAGCGCGTCGGTGACGGTGGTCATCCCGCCGATGTCCGCGGTGTCGTTCCCGAGTGCGCCGGTGTGGGTGAGCAGGGGCAGCCCGATGAGGACGGTGACCGCGAGGGCCCGGCCGAACCAGGCGGCGGCGATGGTGCCGGTCATCGGCCTGCCGGTGATCTTCCAGACGACGGCGCGCAGCATCCGGCCGCCGTCGAGCGGCAGGCCGGGCAGCAGGTTGAAGGCCGCCACGATGAGGTTGGAGATCATCAGACCCGCGAGGAGCACACCGGGGACGGTGCCGGGCTCGACGGCCTTCATACCGAGGTAGAAGATCCCGGAGAGGATCAGCGAGAGAAGAGGGCCGACGAAGGCCAGGACGAATTCCCGGCCGGGGGTGTCGGACTCCTTCTCGATCTCGGAGACTCCGCCGAAGAACTGCAGTTGGATGCGGCGCACGGGGAGCTTGAAGCGCAGGGCCGCGACCGTGTGGGCGAGTTCGTGGACGAGTACGGAGGCGTAGAAGGCGACGGCGAAGAAGAGGGAGACGAGGTAGCGCGCGGCGCCCAGTTCGGGCAGTACGCGGTCGAGCTGGCCGCCGAAGACCCAGGTGATGAGCGCGGCCACCAGGAACCAGCTGGGCGCGACGTAGACGGGGACACCGAAGGGGCGTCCCATGAGGATGCCGCCGCCGGGTTCGTCGCGGCGCCGCGGCTTGTCGCCGTCGGGGGTGGCACCGGGATTCGCTTCCCCGGTACCGGACTTGCCGGACTGGGGACTCCCGCTGTCGCCGCTCTCGTCCACGATGTCCCTTCGATTCCCACTCGGAGCGCCCCCTGTGAGGAGGGGCCTGGTGACGATGGTATGCGGATGACTGTCAGTGGCGGGCCGTAGGGTCTTCGTCATGACTACCGCTCAACCGCCTTCGTCACTCTCTCCTTCCCGCGCGAGCGATTTCATGCAGTGTCCGCTGCTGTACAGGTTCCGGGTGATCGACAAGCTGCCCGAGAAGCCGAGCGCGGCGGCGACGCGCGGCACGCTGGTGCACGCGGTGCTGGAGAGGCTCTTCGACAATCCGGCCCAGGAACGGACGGCGGTGCGGGCGAAGGGGCTCGTCCCGGGGCAGTGGGACCGGCTGCTGGAGTCCAAGCCGGAGCTGGCCGGACTGTTCGGTGAATCCCCCGACGGGACGGCGGGCGCGGATCTGGCGACGTGGCTGCAGGAGGCGGAGCAGCTCGTCGAACGGTGGTTCACGCTGGAGGACCCGACGCGTCTGGAGCCGGCCGAGCGCGAGCTGTTCGTGGAGACCGAGCTGGCTTCGGGGCTGCGGCTGCGCGGCATCATCGACCGGGTCGACGTGGCGCCCACCGGCGAGGTGCGGATCGTCGACTACAAGACGGGCAAGGCCCCGCGCCCGGAGTACGCGGAGGGCGCGCTCTTCCAGATGAAGTTCTACGCGCTGGTGGTGTGGCGCCTGAAGGGCATCGTGCCGCGGCGGCTGCAGCTGGTGTATCTCGGCAATGGCGAGGTGCTGACGTACGACCCCGTGGAGGCCGATCTGGAGCGGGTGGAGCGCAAGCTGCACGCGCTGTGGGAGGCGATCAAGGAGGCCACCGCGACGGGCGAGTGGCGGCCGCGGAAGACGAAGCTGTGCGGCTGGTGCGACCACCAGGCGGTGTGTCCGGAATTCGGAGGCACGCCGCCGGTCTATCCGCTCACCGTGCGCCCCGTGGAGTCGCCGTAGAGGCGTCAGGGCAGAATGGGCCCGGTCTACTGAAGGAGTTCCCGTGGCGATCCGCGTCCTACTGGTCGACGACCAGCCGCTGCTGCGCACCGGTTTCCGGATGATCCTGGAGGCCGAGCAGGACATCGCGGTGGTCGGCGAGGCCGGGGACGGCCTCCAGGCGCTCGACCAGGTGCGGGCGCTGCAGCCCGATGTGGTGCTGATGGACATCCGGATGCCCCGGATGGACGGGGTCGAGGCGACCCGTCAGATCACCGGACCGGGCCGCGACGGCCCGGCCAAGGTGCTGGTGCTGACGACGTTCGATCTCGATGAGTACGTGGTCGAGGCCCTGCGCGCCGGTGCGAGCGGTTTTCTGCTCAAGGACGCGCCCGCTGTCGAGCTGGTCCAGGCGATCCGGGTGGTCGCATCGGGCGAGGCGATGCTGGCGCCGAGCATCACGCGCCGGCTGCTCGACAAGTACGCGGAGCACCTGCCGTCCGGCGAGGACCCGGTGCCCGACACCCTGCACACGCTCACCGAGCGCGAGGTCGAGGTGCTGAAGCTGGTGGCGCGCGGCCTTTCCAATGCGGAGATCGCCGCTGATCTGTTCGTCAGCGAGACCACGGTCAAGACGCATGTGGGCCATGTGCTGACCAAGCTGGGTCTGCGTGACCGGGTGCAGGCCGCGGTGTACGCGTACGAGAGCGGGCTGGTCCGTCCCGGCGCCCAGTAGCGGACGGGGCGCCGGGACGGCCGGTCACGGTCAGCTCTTGGCGATCTCCCAGAATCGGAAGACCGTCGAGGCGTCCAGGGTCCACTCGAGGCCCGTGATGTTCTGGTGGGCGACGGCGTACTGCTTGCCCTGCCAGAGCGGGAGGATCGGCAGGTCCGCGGCGACGACGTTCTGGAGCTTGCCGAACTCCGAGGTCGTCGTGCCCCGGTCCGCCGCGGCGGAGGTCGACGGGATGATGTCGTCGGTGATCGTCGAGTTGGCGTAGTTGTTGGCCAGCACGTTGCCCTTGCCGAAGAACGGCGAGGTGAAGTTGTCCGGGTCCGGGTAGTCGGGGACCCAGCCCTTCACGTACACGCCGTACTTGCCGGCCGCGATGCCCTTGTCGTACTCCTCGATGGGCACCGACTTGACCGTCGCGTCGAACAGCCCGCTGGCGTTCAGCTGCTTGGCGATGGCCTTGAACTCGTCGTCGGTGGCGGGTCCGTAGCGGCTGGGCGTGGACCAGAGCGTGAGCTTCACCTTCTTGTCGACACCCGCCGCGTGCAGAGCCTGCTTGGCCCGTGCGGGCTGCGGGGTGCCCCCGTAGGTGTCGAAGAAGGCCGTGTTGTGGGCGGCGATCCCGGCGGGGACGATCGAGTAGAGCGGCTCGGCGGTGGACCGGTAGACGTCCGTGACCAGGGCGCTGCGGTCGATGAGGAACGCCATCGCCTTGCGTACGCCGATGTTGCCGACGACCGGGTCCTTCACGTTGAAGACCAGGTGCTGGACCTCGGCGCTGGTGCCCTCGATGATCTGGATGCCGTCGTCGCTGGTGGCGGAGGCCTGCTGGAGGCTCTCCATGTCCTTGGCGGTGAGGCCTCGGTAGGCGAGGTCGATCTCGCCGTTCTTGAGAGCCGCGCCCAGGGCCTTCTGGTCACCGTTGAAGAGCTTCATCGTCATGCCGGTGTTCTTGGCCTCGGCGGTGCCCTTGTACTTCGAGTTGACCGAGAAGACCGCTTCGCTCTTGGAGTACGAGTCCAGGTTGTAGACGCCCGAACCCACCGCCTTGCCGTCCTTGCGCAGCTTGTTGAACGCGTATTCACGGTGGTCGACGATGGAGCCGGCACCCGAGGCGATCTTGCTGGGGAAGGTGGCGTCGGGGGTGTTGAGGCGGAAGACGACGGTCTTCTTGTCCGGTGTCTCGATCTTGTCGATCGTGGTGAGGAGCGGCATCGGGCCGGCATCGTCGTTGATCTTCGCGACGCGGTCGAAGGAGTACTTGACGTCCTCCGAGGTGAGGCTGTCGCCGTTGCTGAACTTGAGCCCGTCGCGCAGCGTGCAGCGGTAGACCGTCGACCCGCCCTTGTCGAAGCCGCACTCCTTGGCGGCCTCGGGCTCGGGCGTCGCGCTTCCCTTGGGAAAGCTCATCAGCGACTGGAACACGTTGTTGAACAGCAGCCAGGAGCCCGGGTCGTAACCCGCGGCCGGGTCCGTGGACTGGATCTCGTCAGACATTCCCATGACGATCGGCTTGCCCGTGCCGCCGGAGCCGCCCTCGCCGCTGCCGCAGCCGGTGAGCAGGCCGGCCGCCAGCCCCGCAGCAAGCGGGGCCGACAGCCATTGGTTACGTATCCTCACGCGCAGGTGCCTCACTGATTCGGTGAATTGCTTGCCGGCGCGCGGCCTTCGCGTCCGGTGTACTGCTCGGCGTCAGCTCACGCCGCGGCCGAGCTCCCAGAGCTGGAGATCGGACGAGGAGTTGACCGCCCATTCGACGCCGGTGATGTCGTCGCGTGCGGCGACGTACTGCTTGCCCTGCCAGATGGGCAGGACCGGCACGTCGTTGGCGACGATGTCCTGGACCTTTCCGAAGGTCGCGGACGCCGCGTTGCGGTCGGTGGCCTTCCGCGATTCGGGGATGTAGGTGGTACGGATCGCGGTGTTGACGTACGGGGTGTTGAGGAAGTTCCCCTTGTCGAGGAACGGCGCGATGTAGTTGTCCGGGTCCGGGAAGTCGGGGAACCAGCCGAGGCCGTAGACCGCGTACGTGTTCTTCTTCTGCGCCGGGCGGTACTCCGACCACTTGGTGCCCTGGACGGTGACGTCGAAGAGACCCGAGGCGTTCAGCTGCTCCTGGAGCACCTTGAACTCCTTCGCCGTGCCCGAGCCGTAGTGGTCGGTCGTGTAGTGCAGCACCAGCTTCACCGGGGTGTGGATGCCGGCCGTACGCAGCAGCGAGGCGGCCTTGGTCCTGCTCGGGTCGCCGTACTTGTTGAAGAAGGAGTTGCTGTGGCCGGAGATGCTGGTGGGGATGAGGGAGTACAGCGGCTCCGCGGTCGCCCCGTACACCTGGCTGGCGAGCCGGCCGCGGTCGATGACCTGGGCCATCGCCTGGCGGACCGCCTTGTTCTTGACCGACGGGTCGTTGGTGTTGAAGGCCAGGTAGCGGATCTCCAGGCCGGGCAGCTCGACGAGGTTGATGCCCTGCTCCGGGGCGGTGGACATCTGCTGGATCTGCTCGGGCGACATGGTGCGGGTCATCATGTCGATGTCGCCGGACTTGAGGGCCTTGCCCATCGCGTCGGCGTCGGGGAACGAACGGAGTTCCACCTTGTCGTTCTCGATCTTCAAGTCACCCTTGTAGTTCGGGTTCTTGGTGAAGACCGCCTTGACGACCTGATCGCCCTTGGTCTCGGTCTTGAGGGTGTACGGGCCCGATCCGTCGACCTGCAAGCCTTCGCGCAGCTTCTTCGGGGCGTAGGTGTCCTTGTCGACAATGCCCGCGGCAGGCGTGGAGAGCTTGTACGGGAAGGTCGCGTCGGGTGTCTTCAGGTGGAACACGACTGCCTGGTCGCCCGCGGGCTCGATGGTGTCGATGTTCTCCAGCAGGGAGACGGGCCCCGCCTCGTCGTTGATGTTCCGCACGCGGTCGATGGAGTACTTCACATCGGCCGAGGTGATGGCCTTGCCGTTGGCGAACTTCAGCCCGCCGCGCAGCGTGCAGCGGTAGCTCTCGTTCTCGTGGTCGGTGAAGTGGCAGTCGCTGGCCGCGTCCGGCACGGGCACACCGCCGCCGCGCGGCACGTGGACCAGGGTCTGCACGGTCTGGCGCAGGATGTTCCAGGCGCTCGCGTCATAGGCGTACGCCGGGTCGAAGGGTGCGGGGGTGTCCTTCGTGGCCTCGTACGCGTCCGTGGTGCCCACGACGATGGCCTTGCCACCACCGCCGCTGCCCGATCCGCCGCATGCGGCGAGCACGGGAGCCAGCAGGCACACGGTGGCCGACAGCACCAAGGTCTTGCGGTTCATCCTGGACGTTCTCCCTCATCCCACGCTGGGATACAGCGGTCTGCTTGACACTCCGCCGCTGCCGCTTGTGTGGAGCAGCGCGATCGGGGCCGGGTACAGAGCGATCAGTCCTGTGTTCTCAGCGCTGGGTGGGCGCTGGGCCACGAGTGGGGGTGCGGCGGAGTTCTCGCGATGAGATTAGTGGGCTGCGTCAGGAAAGCTGGAACTACGACGAGTTGAGGACTAATCGTCGGCCCAACGCGAATACGGGTGCACCGATTTCAGAGCGCAGGAATGTTTCCGTACACCCGCCCACCAACTGGGACACATGGGGCGCGAATCCGGACACATGGGAGCACCTCTACACGTCAACTCTCCACTGTCGACGGCCTGTCGGGTGACAAAGGTCACGCCCGGGGCAGCTTTGACGGGGCGTGAATTACCCGGTGGGGTGCTCACGGAAAATACACGGTCCGCTGCCGAGAGTTTCCCCCTTCATTCGGGGAAACACGCTCGGTGCACGGATCAGTGCATTCCCGTGATCAAGGTCGACAGAAAGGCAAGGTCGACTTCTTCGAGCGATCCGACGACCACCCGGCCCGACGCGGGGGCGATCGGTGCGACGGACGGCACGGCCACGACGCGGCAGCCCGCGGCCTCGGCGGCGGCCACTCCGGTGGCCGTGTCCTCGATGACCGCGCAGCGGGCCGGTTCGGCTCCGAGGCGGGCCGCCGCGAGGAGATACGGGTCGGGGTGCGGCTTGGTGCGCTCCACCTCGTCGCCTGCGACGGTGAGGTGGAAGTGGGAGGGGCCCAGCGAGGTGACGATCCGGTCGATGATGCGCCGGTGGGAGGCGGAGACCAGGGCCGTGGGCACCCGGTGCGCGGCCAGTTCGGCGAGCAGCCGGGCGGCTCCGGGCATCAGCGGCACACCGCGGGTGATGCGCTGCTCGAAGCGGTCGTTGAGCAGCACAGTGAGCTCGGGAAGCGTGATGTCGGCGCCCGTGGCCTCGATGAGGTAGCCCGCGCTGCGGGTCATGGGTCCGCCGACCACGATGTGCTTCCAGGTCGGGTCGAGCCGGTGTCCGAGGTCGGCGAAGACCTCGACCTCGGCGTCCCACCAGAAGCCCTCGGTGTCGACGAGGGTTCCGTCCATGTCGAGGAGGACCGCTTGGAGGGCCGAGCCTTCGGCCGTACGTGTACTGGGCGCGGGGACCGTACTTGTCATCCGGGCACACCTCCTGAAGGGACGAGAAGGCCGGCCGCCTCCCAGGTGAGGGAGGCGACCGGCCTGCACTGGACCGACCAGTGTACGTCTCGATCGCTTAGCGCGCGTTGAAGTATTTCGCCTCGGGGTGGTGGATGACGATCGCGTCCGTGGACTGCTCGGGGTGGAGCTGGAACTCCTCGGAGAGGTGTACGCCGATGCGCTCGGGCTGGAGCAGGTCGGCGATCTTCGCGCGGTCCTCGAGGTCGGGGCAGGCGCCGTATCCGAGGGAGAAGCGGGCTCCGCGGTACTTCAGGTCGAACATGTCCTTCACGTCCGCGGGGTCTTCGCCGGCGAAGCCGAGTTCGTAGCGGACGCGGGAGTGCCAGTACTCGGCCATGGCCTCGGCCAACTGCACGGACAGGCCGTGCAGTTCGAGGTAGTCGCGGTAGGAGTTGGCCTCGAAGAGCTTGGCGGTCTCCTCGCCGATGCGTGAGCCGACGGTGACGACCTGCAGGCCGATGACGTCGGTCTCGCCCGAATCCTCGGGGCGGAAGAAGTCGGCCAGGCACAGACGGCGGCCGCGGCGCTGGCGCGGGAAGGTGAAGCGGGTGCGCTCGCTGCCGTCGTCGTTGAGGAGGATCAGGTCCTCGCCCTTGGAGACACAGGGGAAGTAGCCGTACACCACGGCCGCCTCCAGGAGGTTGCCCGTGTGCAGCTTCTCCAGCCAGCCGCGCAGGTGCGGGCGGCCCTCGGTCTCCACCAGCTCCTCGTAGGAGGGTCCGCCCTTGCGGGCCTCCTTCAGCCCCCACTGGCCCTTGAAGAGGGCGCCCTCGTCCAGCCAGGACGCGTACTCCTTGAGCTGGATGCCCTTGACGACGCGGGTGCCCCAGAAGGGCGGGGTGGGGACGGGGTTGGTGGTGGAGACGTCGGAGCGGACCGAGCCCTCGGGCTCCTCCACGACGTCCAGGACGGCCGTGTCCCGTTTGGGGACGCGGCGTTGCTTGAGCTCGGGCAGTACGGCGCCGGGGACGCCGCGCTTGACGCCGATCAGGGCGTCCATCAGGCGCAGGCCCTCGAACGCGTCGCGGGCGTAGCGGACTTCGCCCTCGTAGATCTCGTGCAGGTCCTGCTCGACGTACGCGCGGGTGAGTGCGGCGCCGCCCAGGATGACGGGGAAGTCGGCCGCCATCTTGCGCTGGTTGAGCTCCTGGAGGTTCTCCTTCATGATCACCGTGGACTTGACCAGGAGGCCCGACATGCCGATGACATCGGCCTTGTGTTCCTCGGCGGCTTCCAGGATCGCGGCGACGGGCTGCTTGATGCCCAGGTTGACCACGTTGTAGCCGTTGTTGGTGAGGATGATGTCGACGAGGTTCTTGCCGATGTCGTGGACGTCGCCGCGCACGGTGGCGAGCACGATGGTGCCCTTGCCCTCGGAGTCGGACTTCTCCATGTGCGGTTCCAGGTGGGCCACCGCGGTCTTCATGACCTCCGCGGACTGGAGCACGAAGGGCAGTTGCATCTGGCCGGAGCCGAAGAGCTCGCCGACGACCTTCATGCCCTCCAGGAGGGTGTCGTTGACGATGTCGAGCGCGGGGCGGGTCTCGAGGGCTTCGTCGAGGTCGGCCTGCAGGCCGTTCTTCTCGCCGTCGATGATGCGGCGCTGCAGGCGCTCTTCCAGGGGCAGCGCGAGAAGTTCCTCGGCGCGGCCCTCCTTCATCGACTTCATGTTGACGCCCTCGAAGAGCGCCATGAGCTTCTGCAGCGGGTCGTAGCCCTCCGCGCGCCGGTCGTAGATCAGGTCGAGGGCGACCTTGACCTGCTCCTCCTCCAGGCGGGCGATGGGCAGGATCTTCGAGGCGTGGACGATCGCCGAGTCGAGGCCGGCCTTGACGCACTCGTCGAGGAAGACGGAGTTGAGGACCACGCGGGCGGCCGGGTTGAGGCCGAAGGAGATGTTGGACAGACCCAGGGTGGTCTGTACGTCCGGGTGGCGCTGCTTCAGCTGACGGATCGCCTCGATGGTCGCGATGCCGTCCTTGCGGGACTCCTCCTGGCCGGTACAGATGGTGAAGGTCAGGGTGTCGATGAGGATGTCCGACTCGCGGATGCCCCAGTTGCCGGTCAGGTCGGCGATCAGCCGCTCGGCGATGGCGACCTTGTGCTCGGGGGTACGGGCCTGGCCTTCCTCGTCGATGGTCAGCGCGATCAGGGCCGCTCCGTGCTCCTGGGCCAGCGCGGTGACCTTCGCGAAGCGCGACTCGGGGCCGTCCCCGTCCTCGTAGTTGACCGAGTTGATGACCGCACGCCCGCCGAGCTTCTCCAACCCGGCCCGGATGACGGGCACTTCGGTGGAGTCCAGGACGATGGGCAGGGTCGAGGCGGTGGCGAAGAGGCCGGCCAGCTTGTCCATGTCGGCGACGCCGTCGCGGCCCACATAGTCGACGCAGAGGTCGAGCATGTGCGCGCCCTCGCGGATCTGGTCGCGGGCCATCTCCACGCAGTCGTCCCAGCGGGCCTCCAGCATGGCCTCGCGGAACTTCTTCGAGCCGTTGGCGTTGGTGCGCTCGCCGATCGCCAGATACGCCGTGTCCTGGCGGAAGGGGACCGTCTGGTAGAGCGAGGCGGCGCCCGGCTCGGGGCGCGGGTCGCGGACGGGCGGGGTGAGGTCGCGGACCCGCTCGACGACCTGGCGCAGGTGCTCGGGCGTCGTACCGCAGCAGCCGCCGATGAGCTGGAGGCCGTAGTCGTTCACGAAGGTCTCGTGCGCGTCCGCCATCTCCGGCGGGGTCAGCGGGAAGTACGCGCCGTCCTTGGTCAGGATGGGCAGACCGGCGTTGGGCATGCACATCAGCGGCGTCGTGGAGTGGCGTGCCAGATAGCGCAGGTGCTCGCTCATCTCGGCAGGGCCGGTCGAGCAGTTGAGGCCGATGAGGTCGATACCGAGGGGCTCCAGCGCGGTCAGCGCGGCGCCGATCTCGGAGCCGAGGAGCATCACGCCGGTGGTCTCGAAGGCGAGCGAACAGACGAGAGGCACGTCGATCCCGAGCGCCTCCATGGCGCGGCGGGCGCCGATCAGGCTGGACTTGGTCTGCAGCAGGTCCTGGGTGGTCTCCACGATCAGCGCGTCGGCACCACCGGCGAGGAGGCCCTCGGCGTTCTTCTGGTAGCCGTCGCGGATCGTGGCGTAGTCGATGTGTCCGAGCGAAGGCAGCTTGGTGCCCGGGCCGATGGAGCCGAGCACCCAGCGCTGGCGGCCGTCGGCGGCCGCGAACTCATCGGCGACCTCACGGGCGATACGGGCGCCGGACTCGGACAGCTCGTGGATCCGGTCGGCGATCTCGTACTCGGTGGCAGCCGTGTGGTTCGCACCGAAGGTGTTCGTCTCGACGCAGTCCACGCCGACCGCGAAGTACTCGCGGTGCACCGATGAAACGATGTCGGGGCGGGTGAGGTTGAGAATCTCGTTGCAGCCTTCGAGGTCCTGGAAATCCTCAAGGGTGGGATCCTGCGCCTGGAGCATGGTGCCCATCGCACCATCGGCGACGACGACCCGGCTTGCAAGGGCTTCGCGCAGTGCGGCGGCGCGGTCACGGGCGGACGGAGGGGTCGGCAACGAGGCCATGGAAAGTGCTCCCTGGGGTGCGACGGCTGTCGGCTTTGCGCCCTCCGGCAGGACGGCGCACCGGGCCAGCCTAGCGGGGGCGTCCAGGGGACCGTGAAGGTGTCCCACGAGGCGGACGCCTGACCGCGCACTGGCACCGGGTCGGCATCGGCCGATACTGTTCAGCATTGTCGAACACCGTGAAGGAGGGCCGGTTCATGGCCAAGAACATCCAGTCGCTCGAACGGGCCGCCGCGATACTGCGGCTCCTCGCGGGCGGCGAGCGGCGGCTCGGCCTGTCCGACATCGCCTCCTCCCTCGATCTGGCCAAGGGCACGGCACACGGCATTCTGCGCACCCTTCAGCACGAGGGGTTCGTGGAGCAGGACCCGGCCTCCGGCCGCTACCAGCTGGGCGCGGAACTGCTGCGGCTGGGCAACAGCTATCTGGATGTGCACGAGCTGCGGGCCCGCGCACTGGTCTGGACGGACGACCTGGCCCGCTCCAGCGGCGAGAGCGTCTATCTGGGTGTCCTCCACCAGCAGGGCGTGCTGATCATCCACCATGTCTTCCGCCCGGACGACAGCCGGCAGGTCCTGGAGGTCGGGGCGATGCAGCCGCTGCACTCCAGCGCGCTGGGCAAGGTGCTCTCGGCGTACGACCCGGTGGCACACAGTGAGGTCGTCGAGACGGAGCGCAAGGTCTTCACCCCGCGCACGATCAGCGCCCGGGAGGACTTCGAGTCCGTACTGGACATCACCCGGGCCCGCGGCTGGGCCGCGGATGTCGAGGAGACCTGGGAGGGCGTGGCCTCGGTGGCCGCCCCCATCCACGACCGGCGCCGGATGCCGGTCGGCGCGGTCGGCATCACCGGTGCGGTGGAGCGGGTCTGCACCAAGGACGGCGAGCTGCGGCCCGAGCTGGTCGCCGCCGTACGGGACTGCGCGCGGTCCGTTTCGCGCGATCTCGGTGCCAGTCGGTTCTAGCGCGGTCACGGACCGAGTTCCTGGTCACAGAACCCTTGACGTTGTGTTAACCGCCGAGTAACACTCTCGTTCAACGGTCGGCATTGTCGAACACCTACCGGTAATACGAGTTAGAGTGTGACAACGCCAAGGGCCGGCAACGTTCCCCTGGACGAAGGACAAAGGAGTCGCGGGTGTCCAGCTCCGACATCTTCATCGGCGAGACCATCGGTACCGCCGTGCTCATCCTGCTCGGCGGCGGCGTCTGTGCCGCCGTCACGCTGAAGCGCTCAAAGGCAAAGGACGCGGGCTGGCTCGCGATCACGTTCGGCTGGGGATTCGCCGTTCTGACCGGCGCCTACCTCGCGGGCGGCGTCTCCGGCGCTCACCTCAACCCGGCAGTCACCATCGGCCTCGCGATCGAGGGCGGCACCAAGTGGAGCGACGTACCGCTCTACCTGGCCTCGCAGCTCCTCGGCGCGATGATCGGTGCCGTACTGGTCTGGGCCGTCTACTACGGCCAGTTCCACGCGCACCTGAACGATCCCGAGATCGCGAAGACCAAGAACGACGGGCCTGCGGGCCCCGTCCTCGGTGTCTTCTCCACCGGTCCCGAGATCCGCAACGTCGTGCAGAACATGGTCACCGAGATCATCGCCACGGCCGTGCTCGTCCTGGCGATCCTCACCCAGGGCCTCAACAACGACGGCAACGGTCTCGGCACGCTCGGCGCGCTGATCACCGCGCTCGTCGTGGTGTCGATCGGCCTCTCGCTCGGCGGGCCCACCGGCTACGCCATCAACCCGGTCCGCGACCTCGGTCCGCGCATCGTGCACGCCCTGCTCCCGCTGCCCAACAAGGGCGGTTCGGACTGGAGCTACGCATGGATCCCGATCGCGGGACCGCTGATCGGCGGCGCCATAGCTGGTGGCCTCTACAACCTCGCCTTCGCCTGAGCCGAATCGACTCCCCTTCACAGACTTCTCTGGAGCACATCGTGACCACCGACGCTCACACCGCAGGGCCGTTCATCGCGGCAATCGACCAGGGCACCACGTCCAGTCGCTGCATCGTGTTCGACAAGGACGGCCGGATCGTCGCCGTCGACCAGAAGGAACACGAGCAGATCTTCCCCAAGCCGGGCTGGGTCGAGCACGACGCCGCCGAGATCTGGACCAACGTCCAGGAAGTCGTCGCGGGCGCCATCGAAAAGGCGGGCATCACCTCCGCCGACGTCAAGGCGATCGGCATCACCAACCAGCGCGAGACCACGCTGCTCTGGGACAAGAACACCGGTGAGCCCGTCCACAACGCCCTCGTCTGGCAGGACACCCGCACCGACGCGCTCTGCAAGGAGCTCGGCCGCAACGTCGGCCAGGACCGCTTCCGCCGCGAGACGGGCCTCCCCCTCGCCTCGTACTTCGCCGGTCCCAAGGCCCGCTGGCTGCTCGACAACGTCGAGGGGCTGCGCGAGCGCGCCGAGGCCGGGGACATCCTCTTCGGCACCATGGACTCCTGGGTCATCTGGAACCTGACCGGCGGAGTGAACGGCGGCGTTCACGTCACCGACGTCACCAACGCCTCGCGCACCCTGCTGATGAACCTGCACACCATGGCGTGGGACGAGAAGATCGTCTCCTCCATGCAGCTCCCGATGGCCATGCTGCCCGAGATCCGCTCGTCGGCCGAGGTGTACGGCCATGCCAAGGGCGGCGTCCTGGACGGCATCCCGGTCGCCTCCGCGCTCGGCGACCAGCAGGCGGCCCTCTTCGGCCAGACCTGCTTCGCCGAGGGCGAGGCCAAGTCCACGTACGGCACCGGCACCTTCATGCTGATGAACACCGGTGACAAGCCGGTCAACTCGTACAACGGACTGCTGACGACGGTCGGTTACCAGATCGGCGACCAGAAGCCGGTCTACGCCCTCGAAGGCTCCATCGCCGTCACCGGCTCCCTCGTGCAGTGGATGCGCGACCAGATGGGCCTGATCAACTCCGCCGCCGAGATCGAGACCCTGGCGTCCTCGGTCGAGGACAACGGCGGCGCCTACTTCGTGCCGGCCTTCTCCGGTCTCTTCGCCCCGTACTGGCGCTCCGACGCCCGCGGTGTGATCGCCGGCCTCACCCGGTACGTCACCAAGGCGCACATCGCGCGCGCCGTCCTGGAAGCCACCGCCTGGCAGACCCGCGAGATCACCGACGCCATGACCAAGGACTCCGGCGTCGAGCTGGCGGCCCTCAAGGTCGACGGCGGCATGACCTCCAACAACCTGCTGATGCAGACCATCTCGGACTTCACGGACGCCCCCGTAGTGCGCCCGATGGTCGCCGAGACGACCTGCCTCGGCGCCGCCTACGCCGCCGGCCTGGCCGTCGGCTTCTGGTCCAGCACCGACGAGCTGCGCGCCAACTGGCGCCGGGCCGCCGAGTGGACCCCCCGCATGGACGCGGACCAGCGGGACCGTGAGTACAAGAGCTGGCTCAAGGCCGTGGAACGGTCCATGGGCTGGCTCGACGAGAACACCGGCGAGGAGTAAGCAACATGACCACCCTGCAGAGCGTTCCGGCCCTCGGGACGCACCCGGCCTCCGGCTCCACAGCGAGCCGCGCCGAGACTCGGGAGCAGCTTTCCAAGGCGACGTACGACCTCCTGGTGATCGGCGGCGGAATCCTGGGCATCTCCACCGCCTGGCACGCCGCGCAGTCCGGACTGCGGGTGGCACTGGTGGACGCCGGCGACTTCGCCGGCGCCACCTCCTCCGCCTCCTCCAAGCTCCTCCACGGCGGTCTGCGCTATCTGCAGACCGGCGCGGTGAAGCTGGTCGCGGAGAACCACTTCGAGCGGCGTGCGGTCTCGCGTGACGTGGCACCACACCTCGCCAACCCGCTCACCTTCTACCTCCCCGTCTACAAGGGCGGCCCGCACGGCGCGGCCAAGCTCGGCGCGGGCGTCTTCGCCTACTCCGCGCTCTCCGCCTTCGGTGACGGCGTCGGGCATGTCATCTCGCCCTCGCGGGCGCAGCGTGACGTACCGGAGCTGCGTACGGACAACCTCAAGGCCGTTGCCGTGTACGGCGACGACCAGATGAACGACTCCCGCATGGCCCTGATGACGGTCCGCGCCGCCGTCGAGTCCGGCGCCACCGTCCTCAACCACGCCGAGGTCACCGGGCTGCGCTTCACCCAGGGCCGGGTGACGGGCGCCGAGCTCAAGGACCGTATGAGCGGCGAGGAGTTCGGGGTCACCGCGCGCCTCGTGCTCAATGCGACCGGACCGTGGGTGGACCACCTGCGGAAGATGGAGGACCCCGACTCGGCTCCCTCCATCCGCCTTTCGAAGGGCGCGCACCTGGTCCTGAAGCGGACCTCGCCGTGGAAGGCCGCGCTGGCCACGCCCATCGACAAGTACCGGATCACGTTCGCGCTGCCGTGGGAGGACCAGCTGCTGCTGGGGACCACCGACGAGGAGTACGAGGGCGACCCGGCGGACGTCTCGGTCACCGAGAAGGACACCGCGCAGATCCTGGACGAGGCGGCCTTCTCCGTACGCGACCAGCAGCTCTCCCGCGACCTGATCACCTACTCCTTCGCGGGTCTGCGCGTGTTGCCCGGCGGTCCCGGCAACACCTCGAAGGCCAAGCGCGAGACGGTCGTCACCGAGGGGCGCGGCGGGATGCTGTCGGTGGCCGGCGGCAAGTGGACGACCTTCCGTCACATCGGCCGCACCGTCATGAACAAGCTGGCGGCGCTGCCCGGTCACCCCCTCGGCGAGGACATGGAGCCGATCTCGCATCTGCCGAAGAAGCTCCCGCTGCCCGGTATCGCCAACCCGAACGCGGTCGCCCACCGCCTCCTGGTGGACGCCCCGGCGCCCGGCCCGCGGATGGCGGCCGACACCGCGCGCCATCTGGCGACGCACTACGGTTCGCTCTCCTTCGACATCGCGCGCCTCGCCTACGAGGACCCGTCGCTGGCCGAGCGGATCCACCCCGACGCCCCGGAGATCTGGGCGCAGGTCGTCTACGCCCGCGACCAGGAGTGGGCCGAGACCGCGGACGACGTGCTGCGCCGCCGCACGACGCTGACGATCCGGGGTCTGGCGACGGACGACGTACGGGCCAAGGTCGAGGACGTACTCGGCAAGAAGTAGTCCCACTGAACGGTGAGGGGCGGCCTACGGGGGGCCGCCCCTCACTCATGCCATGCGCCTGCCACGCTCCCGCAACACTGCGCGGGAACAGTGGAGTTCATGAAATTCTCCGTGCTCTCCATCATCGGCCACGCCCCGCACCCCCTGACCGGTGAACTCCCGTCCGCAGCCGACCGGTTGGCGGAGGTCGTCGGGACGGGTGTCGAGGCCGAGCGGCTCGGGTTCGACGCGTACGCGGTCGGTGAGCGGCACGCAGGGCCTTTCCTGTCGTCGAGCCCGACCGTGGTGCTGGCCGCCCTCGCCTCCCGTACGTCCACGATCAGGCTCCTCACCGGTGTCACCGTCGTCGCTATCCTCGACCCGGTCCGGGTCGCCGAGGAGTACGCGACGCTCGACCAGCTCTCCCGCGGCCGTATCGAACTGGTCGTGGGCAAGGGCGCGGAGGCCGGGCACTTCGACCTCTTCGGCCTCGACGAAGAGCGCCAGTGGGACTTGCAGCGGGAGAAGTACGAGCTGCTGCGGCGGCTGTGGAGCGAGGAAGGCGTGGACTGGGAGGGCGAGTTCAGGCCGCCGCTGAAGAATGTGACGACCGTCCCGCGCCCGTACGACGGTCTCCCCCGCATCTGGCACGGCTCGGCCACCAGCCTCAACTCCCCCGAGCTGGCCGCCAAGCACGGCGACCCGCTGTTCACCGCCAATGCCATCCAGCCCCGGGCCGCGTACGCGAAGCTGATCGACCACTACCGCGAGCGGTTCGCGGCGTACGGACACGATCCCGCCCGGGCCCATGTGGCGGCGGGCTCGGGCGGGCTGCTGATCGCGGACAGCTCACAACAGGCGGTGTCGCGCTTCAAGGGGCTGTACGAGGCGAAGGTGGCGCAGACCTTCAAGCCGCATCTGGCGGGGAAGGCGGGCTACAACACCCCGTTCCGTACGATCGAGGACGCCATCGAGAGCGGCCCTCAACTCATCGGCTCCCCACAGCAGATCATCGACAAGATCCTCGGATACCACGAGGTCTACCGGCATGACCTGCAGTCCATCACGGTCGACGGATTCGGGCTGCCGCACGGCGAGCAGCTCGAGACGCTGCAGCGGTTCGCCGAGGAGATCGCCCCGGTGGTACGCCGCGAGGCGCCTTCCACACTCTGGGACTGAGCCGGAGGGGCGGGGCGGTGGCGGTGGCGGTCAGGGCGAGATCTCCTCCAGGCGCCGCCCTGCCGTCTCCTCCGCACCCAGCGCCGCGACGACAGCCCCGGCGAGGGCCACCGCACCGAGCATCACGAACACGGAGGACATGTGGCCGCCCGCGTAGACGATGCCCACGACGATGGGCCCGAGGATGACGCCGAGGCGGTTCATGGCACCGCCCACGCTGCTGCCGAGCGCCCGCATGCGGGTCGGGAAGAGCTCGGGCGTGTAGAGGTACAGGCAGATGTTGGAGCCGAAGAAGAAGACCGCGGCGAACGAGGTCCACACGAGGACCTCCAGGGGTGTGCGGGCGCCGACGTACGCGAGGACGAGCAGGCCCGCGGCCGCTCCGGCGAGGCAGCCGGTGATGACGCGCCTGCGGCCCGCGCGGTCCACGGTGAGTGCGGCGACGAGACAGCCGAGGAGGCCCGCGCAGGACGTGACGGTGGAGTAGAGCAGCGCGTCGGAGAGCGAGAGGCCGTAGCGGTGCTGGTAGATCGTCGGCAGCCATGAGGTGATGCCGTAGTTGACGAAGTAGCCGGCGAACCAGAGGGCGCCGATGACCAGGGTGCGGCGCCGGTAGCGGCCGGTGAACAGGCCGCGGAGGCCGCTGGAGGCCTCGGCTGCGGGGACGGGCTCGGGGGGTGCGGCGGGTGCGGCGGGGACGGGCGGCAGAGGTTCGCCGGTGACGCGTTCGACCTCGGTCTCGATCCTGGTCATCACCTCGTCGGCCTCCTGGACCCTGCCGTGCTCGGCGAGCCAGCGCGGCGATTCCGGTACGGAGCGCTTGACCAGGATGCAGAGCAGACCGGGTACGGCCGCCAGTGCGTACATCCAGCGCCAGCCGAGCAGCGGGACCACCCAGGCGGCGACCAGGGCGCCGATCGTGAGACCGGCGGGGAAGACGAGTTCGTAGAGCAGGACGAAGCGTCCGCGCCGGTGGCTCCTGGTGATCTCGGCGATGAAGGTGGCGGCGACCGGGACCTCGCCGCCGATGGCCAGGCCCTGGATGAAGCGCACCCCCAAGAAGAGGCCGGGTGTGCTGCTCGCGGCCAGCGCCAGGTTGGCCACGCTGGACACGCCGATACAGGCGGCGATGACCTTGACGCGGCCGAAGCGGTCCGCGAGCCGCCCCGACAGCAGGGCGCCGATCAGCATGCCGATCGAGCCCACGGTCAGCAGAAGGGTCGCCGCCGAGGTGCTGAGGTGCCACTCCTTGCGCAGGTCGGGCAGGGCGTAGGCGATGAGGAGCTGGTCGAAGGCCTCGAAGAAGGTGACGGCTCCGACGATGAGCCGGACGGTGACGTGCCATCGGCACAGGGGGAGCCGCTCGAAGCGTGCGGCTATGGCGGCCCGGACCGCACGGTCCGGGTAGGCGTCGATCGTCATACGGGAAGGTCCTCCGGCTCGGCGGGGAGGGGCGAGGGGAACGCGGCGGACCGCGGGGTCTGGGGAAACCCGGGCCAAAAAGCACGTAAGCGCAAAGTTTCTTAGGGCTTAAGTTGTACCGCCCTCACACGGGCCCACGTCAAGGGTCTCTGCTGGGAAATCATCTTCGATTCAGGTCTTGCGTCCGAGATAGTTAAGGCCTTAGATTTCTAGGACTTCCTCAACTCCCGTCAGGAGGCGCTCGTATGCTCGATCTACCGGCCGACGAGGTGCTCATCGCGGGTGAGTGGCGTCGCGGCGCCGGCGCCCCGATCCGTACCGTCGATCCGGCCACCGGACTGACCCTGGCCACCGTGCACGCGGCGTCCGTCGACGAGGTCGCCGAAGCGGCCCGGGGAGCGGCCCGCGCGGCAGCCGACACCCGCTGGCTGGCGCTCCTCCCTCACCAGCGCGCCCAGCTGCTGCACCGGGTGGCCGCTGCGATCGACGCGGAGGCGGACAAGCTCGCCGCGCTGCAGACCGCCGACACCGGCAAGGCGCTCTCCGAGACCCGCGCCCTGGTGGCCAGCGCGGCGGGAACCTTCCGCTACACCGCGGCGGCCCTGGAGACCGCGGAGGAGACGCTCACCCCCGCACGCGGCGACTGCCTCACGATGAGCGTGTACGAACCGATCGGCGTCGTCGGCGCCATCAACCCATGGAACTCCCCCGTCGCCAGCGACGCACAGAAGCTGGCCCCCGCCCTCGCGGGCGGCAATGCCGTACTGCTCAAGCCGGCCGAGTGGACCCCGCTGGTCTCGCTCGCGCTGGGCCGCCTGATCACCCGCGTACTCGCCGAACTCGGCCTGCCCACGGGGTTGTTGTCCGTACTGCCGGGGCGCGGCAGCATCATCGGTGACGCCATCGTGAAGGACCCGCACGTCGGGAAGGTCGTCTTCACCGGCGGGACGTCCACCGGACGCACCATCGCCCGCGCGGCCGCCGACAAGCTCATGCCCGTGTCGCTGGAGCTCGGCGGGAAGTCGCCGACGATCGTGCTCGCCGACGCGGATGTCGAACAGGCCCTGGCCGGTGTGATGTTCGGGATCTTCTCCTCCAGCGGCCAGTCCTGCATCGCCGGTTCGCGGCTCTTCGTGGCGCGCGAGCTGTACGACAGCTTCGTAGGTGAACTCGTCGAGCGTGTACGCAAGTTGCGCGTGGGGCCCGGCACCGACCCGGACACCCAGGTGGCACCGCTCGTGCACCACAGGCACCGGGACTCCGTCGCCGCGTACGTCGATCTGGCCCGCGAAGAGGGCGCCAGGGTGCTGTGCGGAGGCTCCGTGCCCGAGGGCGCGGCATACGGCGAGGGCGCGTACTACCTGCCGACCGTGCTCGACGGCCTCGCCAACTCCTCGCGCACCTGCCAGGAGGAGATCTTCGGCCCGGTGCTCGTCGCGCTGCCCTTCGACGGCGAGGACGATCTCGTCCGTACGGCCAACGACTCGGTGTACGGGCTGGCCTGCGGGATCTGGACCCGCGACCACCGGGCCGCGTGGCGCATCGCCCGCCGGGTCGACGCGGGCACCGTCTGGATCAACACCTACAAGCAGTTCAGCATCGCCACCGCGTTCGGCGGCATGAAGGAGAGCGGTCTCGGCCGGGAGAAGGGCCGCGACTCCCTCCGCGCCTACCAGCGACAGAAGTCCCTGTACTGGGGCATGTCCGACACCCCGCTCGCATGGGCCAACTGACCCGGTCTGGAGATAGAGCTGTGCCCCCAACCCCTCCCCCGCCCCCCGTCGCCCGGCTGCGTTCCCTGCGCTACGTCGAGCTGTTCACCCCCGCCTTCGCCGAGACCGCCGACTTCTACCAGGAGGTCTGGGGTCTGGAGAGCGTCGAGTCGGACTCCGGTGCGCGCTGGCTGCGCGGCACCGGCGACGAGCACCATGTGCTGCACCTCAGCCACGCCGACCGTACGGGCCTGGGCCGGATCGCGTTCGCCGTCGCGACCCCCGCCGAGGTCGACGAGGCGGCCCGCCGGCTGCTCGCCCACGGCATCACCCCGATCGCGGGCCCCGGCCCGCTCGACCAGGTGGGCGGCGGCTACGGGCTGCGCTTCACCGACCCCGAGCGCCGGCTGATCGAGATCAGCGCCCAGGTCGAGGCGGTCGCACCGCGCGGCCGCGACGGCGCGGTCCCCGTCGGTGTGACGCACGCCGTGCTCAACACCGCCGACATCGACGCATCGGTCGCCTTCTACTGCGATGTCCTCGGCCTGCGCGTCTCAGACTGGTCCGAGCACCAGATGGCTTTCCTGCGCTGCAACGCCGACCACCACTGCATCGCCTTCAACCAGGCGGAGTGGGCCTCGGTCAACCACGTGGCGTACGAGATGAGTTCGGTCGACCACTTCATGCGCGGACTCGGCCGGCTGCGCCACCACGGCGTCACCCCGCAGTGGGGTCCGGGGCGGCACGGCCCCGGCAACAACACCTTCTCGTACTTCACCGACCCCTCGGGCCTCGTCTGCGAGTACACCTCCGAGGTCGCGCAGATCGTCGAGGACGCGTGGATCGCGAAGGTGTGGCGGCGGGTCCCCGAACTCTCCGACCTCTGGGGTACGGCAGGACCGCCGTCCCCCACGATCCGCAGCCACATGGCGGGTGCGCCGGATCCCGGCCCCCTGTCCCGTACCACCGAGGAGGCAGTGGCATGACCCGCACCGTGGGGCTCGTCGGCTGGGGCGCCATCGGCCGGGTGGTGGGCCAGGCCCTCGCCGAAGGGGCCGTGCAGGGCGCCGAGTTGGCCTGCATCGTCGACAACCGTGCGCTCGGTGACGCACCCGCGCCCCAGCTCTCCTTCGAGGAGGCGCTGGAGCGCTGCGACCTGATCGTGGAGGCGGCAGGCCAGGGCGTCGTACGGGAATGGGGCGAGCGCGTCCTGCTCTCGGGCACCGACCTCCTGATCGCATCGACCGGGGCGCTGACCGACGAGGACCTGGCGAAGCGGCTGCTGACCGCGGGGCCCGGCCGCGTGTACTTCACCTCGGGCGCCGTCGGCGGCCTCGATCTGCTGCAGGCGGTCGGCGGTCTCGCCCCGCTGAGCGACATCACGCTGACCACCACGAAACTTCCCGCCACCCTCGAACAGCCTTGGATGGACGAGGAGTTGCTGGCACGGATGCGCAACGCGACCGGTCCGGTCGAGGTCATGTCGGGGACCGCACGGGACATCCCGGTGAAGTTCCCGAAGTCCACCAATGTGGCCGCCTCGGTGGCCCTGGCGGTCGGGGACCTGGACGCGGTGCGGGTACGGGTCGTCGCCGACCCCGGCGCGCAGCACACCCGGCATGTGATCGAGGCGAGCGGCCCGCACGGCGCGTACCGCTTCGAGGTCGCGCATCTCCCGGATCCCGGGAACCCCGCCACCAGCCAGATCGTGCCGTACGCCGTGCTGCGCAGCCTCGGCGCGATAGCCGGACGCACCGGGCAGATCCTGTGAGCGTGCCGACCGCCGCCCTGCATGTGGAGGAGGCGGGAAAAGAAGGCCCGCTGCTGCTGTGTCTGCACGGCATCGGTTCCTCGTCCGCCGCGTTCGCCCCGCAGCTCGCCGAACTCTCCGCGTACGTACGGGTCGTGGCCTGGGACGCCCCCGGCTACGCCCGGTCCGACGACCCTGCCGGTCCGCTGACGCTCGACGACTTCGCCGACACCGCTGCCGCACTCATCAGGGAACGGGGCGGCCGCGCCCACGTCCTGGGCGTCTCCTGGGGCGGCGTCATCGCACTCCGGCTCGCCACCCGGCACCCCACGCTCGTCGATTCACTGATCGTCGCCGACTCCAGCACCGGATCGGGGGCCGATCCCGCCAAGGCAGAGGCCATGCGCAGCCGGGCCGCCGAACTGGCCGAGGCGGGGCCGCAGGCCTTCGCCGAGCGGCGAGGCCCCCGGCTCCTTTCCCCCAAGGCCCCGCCCGAGCTCGTCCGTCGGCTCGTCGACGCGATGGCCGGCGCCGTCAGACTTCCCGGCTACGGATACGCGGCCGAAGCGATGGCCGCCACGGATCTCGGTCCCGAACTCGCCCTCGTCACCGCCCCGACCCTCGTCCTGTGCGGTGACGAGGACCGGGTCACCGGTGTCGAGGCGAGCCAGGTGATCGCCGGATCCCTCCGTACCGCCGCCTACGTGATCGTCAAGGACGCCGGTCACGCGGCCAACCAGGAGCAGCCCGCGGCGTTCAACGCCTGGGTCCTCTCCCACCTCCGCATCACCGCCCACATCCCTGAGACAGCACAGACCCCCGCATAGGAGCCCCACCATGCCTCTCACCACCACCGAGTACACCGACGGCGGGAACCTCGCCGCGTACACCGACTCGCTCATCGCCACCAAGGCCTCGCGCGTCGCGGACTTCGACACCCTCTCCTTCCAGGAGAAGGCAGGCCCGCAGTACCGCCGCGGTCAGATCCGCTACGTCGGCTCCGGCGCCACCGGCAACCACGAGAGCGACAACCGCATCCTGCCCTCGGGCGGCTTCACCTTCTCCAACATGCTGCTTCCGCCGGGTGCCGAGGGTCCCGAGCACACCCACCACGACGTCGAGGAAGCCTTCTTCGTCCTGGAGGGGCAGGTCAGGGTCGGCATCCACCGCGGCGACAGCGAGAGCGAGTACCGCACGCTCGGCTACCGCGACATGATCGTCGTCCCCGCGGGCGTGGCCCGTTCGCTGAAGAACGAGGGCGACACCGACGCCCTGTTCTGTGTCGTCATCGGCACGCAGAAGCCGCAGATCCCCACCTACCCCGAGCACTCGCCCATGCACGGCGTGACCCGCGACTGATGCGCACCGTCGTCATCACCGGCGCCGGCCGTGGCCTGGGACTGGCCATGGCCCGCCGGGCGGGCACGGACGGCTTTCGCGTCGTACTCGCCGAAGTGGACGTGGATCGTGGTCAGTTGGCGGCCGGGGAGCTGTGCGCGGAGGGCATCGACGCCCATTTCGTACGGTGCGACGTGGCGGACCCCGCCTCGGTCGACGCACTCGCCGCACGGGTCGCCGACCTGGGCCCGCTGCACGGCCTGGTGAACAACGCGGCGCTCGCCAACGGAGTGGGCGGAAGAGAGTTCCAGGACATCTCCGTGGCGGACTTCGACCGCATCATGACGGTCAACGCCCGTTCGCCCTGGCTCGTCTCGCGGGCCCTGCTGCCGCAGCTCCTCGCACACGGGGAGGGCGGGCGGATCGTCCATCTCGCCTCGGACGCCGCCCTGTACGGCTCCCCGCGCCTCGCCCACTACGTCGCCTCCAAGGGCGCCGTCATCGCCCTCACCCGTGCCATGGCCAGGGAACTCGGCGACCGGGGGATCACCGTGAACGCGGTGGCGCCCGGCATCACCGAGGGCGAGGCCACCGAGTCCGTACCGGCCGAACGGCACGCGCTGTACCGCATGAACAGGGCCATCTCGCGGCCCCAGCGGCCGGAGGACCTTCTGGGGCTCGTCGCGTTCCTGCTGAGCGAGGAATCCCGCTATCTCACCGGACAGGTGGTCGCCGTCAACGGCGGCTTCACCATGAACTGACCCCACGGAGACACCTGTTATGGATCTGGGCCTCACCGACCGCACCGTACTGGTCACCGGCGGCAGCTCGGGCGTCGGCCTGGCCACGGTCCGCGCCCTCCTCGACGAGGGCGCACGGGTGGCCACCTGCGGCCGGGACGCGGAGCGTCTCGCGAAGGCGGCCTCCGGCCTGGGCGCGGGCGGCGACCGGCTGCTGACCGGAGTCTGCGACGTACGGGATGCGGACGCGGTACGGAGATTCACCGCCAGGACCGCCGAGCACTTCGGCGGCCTCGACGGTCTGGTCAACAACGCGGGCCAGTCCCGCATCAAGCCCTTCGCCGAGACGACGGCCGAGGACTGGCGCGACGAGCTGGAGCTGAAGTTCGCGGGTGTGCTCAACCCGCTGCACGCGGCCCTCGGTCATCTCCGCGCCTCGTCCGCGGCCTCGGTCGTGAACATCAACGCGGTGCTGGCGAAGCAGCCGGAGCGCCGGCTCATGACCACCAGCGCGGCGCGCGCCGGGATTCTCAACCTCTCCAAGTCCCTGTCCCAGGAGCTCGCGCCGGACGGCATCCGCGTCAACTCGGTCTGTCTGGGCCTCGTCGACACCGGGCAGTGGACGCGCCGCTACGCCGCATCCGGCAGCGGCCTCGGCTATGAGCAGTGGCAGGCGGAGCTCGCGGCCGACCGCGGGATCGCGCTCGGCAGGCTCGGCCGGGCCGAGGAGGTCGCCTACGCGGTGGTGTCCCTGCTCTCGCCCCGCGCCTCGTACATCACCGGCACAGCCATCGACGTCTGCGGCGGCGTCGGCCGCTCCATTCTCTGACGATCTCCGAGGAGACCACCATGCATCACACCACCGGAGGCGATCTCCTCGTCGCCGTCCTGCGCGAACTCGGCATCGACACGGTCTTCGGCATCGTCAGCGTGCACAATCTGCCGCTGGTCGAGGCCGTCGACCGGGACCTGCGGTTCGTGCCCGTACGCCACGAGGCGAGCGCCGTCAGCGCCGCCGACGCCTACGGCCGGGCCCGCGGCTCGATCGGCTGCGCGCTGACCTCGACGGGCACGGGCGCCGGAAACGCGGCGGGCTCGCTCATCGAGGCGCTCAGCGCGGGCAGCGCCGTCCTGCATGTCACCGGGCAGATCGACAGCGCCCATCTGGGCAGCGGGCGCGGCTTCATCCATGAGACGAAGGATCAGCTCGGCATGTTGCGGGCGGTCTCGAAGTACGCGGAGACCGTGACGTCCACCGAGGACGCGGGCCGCATCCTGCGGGAGGCCGCTCGGGCGGCGCTCTCGGATCCGGGCGGGCCGGGCAGCGTGGAGTGGCCGGTCGATCTGCAGTACGCGCAACAGACCGACGAGGCCGCCGCGCCCGGCGCCCTGCCGCACCCGGTGCCCGATGCCGGCGAACTCGCCCGTGCGGCAGAGCTGTTGGCGTCCGCACGGCGCCCTCTGATCTGGGCCGGCGGCGGCGCCACTCGCGCCCCCGAACAGCTTGCCGCCCTTCTGGAGGCGACCGGGGCAGGCCTGCTGACGTCCAACTCGGGGCGCGGCGCCGTCCCGGAGGACCACCCCCAGGTCATCGGTAACTTCGCCACCACCCCCGCAGCACGCGCGCTCCTCGCCGACGCGGACGTCCTGCTCACCGTCGGCACCCACTTCCGCTCCAACGAGACCGCCGACTACGCGCTGAAGCTCCCCGCCGCGCACCTCCAGATCGACATCGACGCGGACGCGCTCGGCCGTACGTACCCGGCCCGCCACACGCTGCACGCCCACGCGGCCGACGCACTGGGCGCCCTGCTGCCGCACGCCCGCCCGGCCGAAGCAGGCTGGGGCGAGCGGATCACATCCGTACGCGACGAGGTGCGCGCCGCCCTCCATGAGTCCATCGGGCCGCAGTCCGCGGTCTGCGACGCGATACGGGCCGCGCTCCCCCGCGAGGCGGTCGTCGCCCGCGACGTCACCATCGCGTCGAGCAGCTGGGGCAACAAGCTCCTGGAGATGTACGACCCCCGGGACAACGTCTTCCCGCGCGGCGGCGGCATCGGGCAGGGCCTGGGCATGGGCATCGGGGCCGCACTCGCCCGCCCCGACTCCCCCACCGTGGTGATGGCGGGCGACGGCGGCCTCGCCGTCCACCTCGGCGAACTCCTCACCCTCGCCCAGGAGAAGCCCGCTCTCACCCTGGTCGTCTTCAACGACGGCGGCTACGGGGTGCTCCGCAACATGCAGGACCGCTACAGCGAACGCCGCTCCGGGGTCGACCTCGCCACCCCCGACTTCGAGCAACTCGCGGCGGCGTGCGGGCTTCCGTACGCCCGCATCGCGGCGCCCGAGCACGCCCAGCCCGTCATGGAGCATGCGATCGCCTCGGGCGGTCCCGTGCTCGTCGAGGTCGATCTGGCCCGACTGGGCCCGATGAAGACCCCGTTCACCCCGCCCGTCTCGATCCCCACCGCGTAGGGAGGCAGCCACCATGGACGCACTCGACGAGCCCCGCCTCGAACTGCTCGTACGCCGGATGACCTGGGAAGCCGACGGGGTCCTCTCCTTGGACCTGGTGCACCCCGACGGGAAGCCGCTGCCCGCCTGGGAGCCCGGCGCCCATGTCGATCTGGAGGTGGGCGGACAGATCAGGCAGTACTCGCTGTGCGGCGACCCGCACGACCTCGGCACTTACCGGATCGGGGTCCTCGACGAGCCGTCGTCGCGCGGGGGTTCGCGGTACGTGCATACGCAGCTGCGGCCGGGACAGCGGGTGGCCGCCGTGGGCCCGCGCAACCACTTCGCGCTCGCCGACGCGGCCCGGTACGTCTTTGTCGCCGGCGGCATCGGGATCACGCCGATCCTGGCGATGGCCCGTGCGGCGGACCGGCGCGGCACACCGTACACACTCGTGCACGGCGGCAGGACCCGTGCGTCCATGGCGTTCGGTGCCGAGCTGGCCCGACTGACCGGCGGGGAGGTGGTGTTCCACCCGCAGGACGAGCTGGGGCACATCGATCTGGCCTCGGCTCTGGCCGGTCTCGCACCCGACACCCTGGTCTACTGCTGCGGGCCCGAACCGCTGCTCGCCGCCGTGGAGGCCCTCTGCCCGGCGGACCGGCTGCGCGTGGAGCGCTTCGCCGCGCCGGCCGTGGAGCGGACGGGCGACGACGACACCTCCTTCGAGGTCGAGTGCCGTACCTCCGGCGTCACCGTCACCGTCGACTCCGGCACGTCGGTCCTGGACGCGGTCGAGGCGGCAGGGATCGATGTCGCCACCTCGTGCCGGGACGGCATCTGCGGCACCTGCGAGACCCGGGTGCTCGAAGGGTCCCCCGACCACCGCGACTTCGTACTCAGCGCGGCGGAGCACGCGGCGGACGCGACGATGATGATCTGCGTCTCCCGCTGCGCCTCCGCCCGCCTCGTCCTCGACCTCTGAACCCGTGAACCTTTCTGGAGCTGGAGACACCGTGAACACCACCACCGACTGGCCGTACCTGGACGTCCATCAGTCCCGTACGCACGAGCCCACGCCGTACGAGTTCAAGCTCGCCGCGACGCTCGAAGAGGTCTTCACCAAGGACGGCCATGAACTGGCCGACGTCGTACGCGGACTCAACGCCCGCCAGGTCCACGCCCCCGACGGCGCCCCGTGGACCGAGCAGTCCTTCCGTACCGAGATCCACCGACTGGGAGCGTGACATGACGACTGCGACCGCCGACCACATCTACGCGACCGGCCTGCGCAACCAGTGGCATCCCGTCGTCCCTTCGCACTTCGTCGCGCCGGGCGCCATGCGCAAGGTGACCGTCCTGGGCGAGCAGTGGCTGCTGTTCCGCCGCTCGGACTCCACCCTGAGCATGCTCGAGGACCGCTGCCCGCATCGCGGAGCACCGCTCTCGCTCGGAAAACACCTCGGGGACCGGGTGGCCTGCTGGTACCACGGGGTCGAGGTCGAGACGGACGGCACCGTCTCGTCCGTGCCCGGGCTGCCCGGCTGCAATCTGGAGGGCAAGAAGCTGGTGCGGAGTCTGCCAGTGCGCGAGGTGAGCGGGGCGGTCCTCGCGTACTTCGGCGACGAGCAGCACCCTGAGCCCGCCGAACTGACCCTCCCCGAGCCGCTCACCGACCCGGACATCGACGCGATCCTCTGCTACGCGGAGTGGGAGGGCGGGTGGCGTTACGCGGTGGAGAACCTCCTCGACCCGATGCACGGCTCGTTCCTGCACCACGAGTCGCACACCATGTTCGACGGCGACACCACGGCCAAGTTCCGTATCCGCGAGACGGACCGCGGCTACTTCTTCGAGAAGACCGACCAGCGGGGCGTCAACTTCGACTGGGTGGAGCTGTGCAGGACGGGCGTCGACTGGGTGGACCTGTCCATCCCGTACCCGGCTTCGGCAGGCCCCGGCGGACCCTTCGGGATCGTCGGCATGGTCTGTCCGGTGGACGAGAACCGTACCGGCGTCTTCTTCTGGCGCTACCGCAACGTCCAGGGCTGGCAGCGCGACAGCTGGCGCTTCCTCTACCGCATCCTCATCGAGGAGCGCCACTGGGCGGTCCTCGAACAGGACCGGGTGATGCTGGAGGCCATGCCGGCGGACGCCGACCAGCGCGAGAACCTCTACCAGCACGACCTCGGAGTGGTCAGGCTGCGGCGCCTCTACCGCGCGGAGGCTGAGGCTCAGGCATCACGTCCGAGTCGGTGATGGAACGTTCCAGCTTGGACAGCAGCCGCGCCATCTGACGGCACTCGGCCGGGGTGAGTCCGCCGAGCATCCGGCGTTCGTTGTCGAGATGCTCGGCGAACACCTCGTCGACCTTGGCGAGCCCGGCGTCCGTCAGCCGCGAGTACACGACCCTGCGGTCCTCGGCGTCCCGTTCGCGGACGATCAGACCGTCCTTCTCGAGGCGGTCGATGCGCAGGGTCACCCCGGCGGAGGAGACGAGACCGGAGTCGGCGAGCTGCCCGGCTGTGAGCCGGTACGGGGCGCCCGCCCTGCGCAGCGCCGTGAGCACGTCGAAACCGGCCACCGAAAGCCCGTGCCGGTCGACCGCGTTGGTGAGCCGGGTGCTGTATCTGAGGAAGGTGCGGTGCAGCCGGGCGAGGACCTCCAGGGGCGCGGTGTCCAGTTCGGGACGCTCTCTCGCCCAGTCCTCGATGATCGATGCGACGGCGTCCTGACGTCGCGCCGGCCTCTTCCCCGTCATGCCCTGCAGCCTCCCTTGTCGCAGCTCCCACAGTGCGTACGGTGAAAATCTTAGCCCTCAAATAAGTCGGTCGAGCGGGCGGGATGGAACCGGATCGGGGGACCCCCGTGCGCGAGAGGCCAATCAGGGGACATAATCGCCAGATAGATCGGATGTCTGATGAGGCGAGGTTCCCATGGCTGTGACCGACGAGGCCATCGAGAAGATCAAGGAAATGATCGTCTCAGGCGCGCTACGCCCTGGCGACCGGCTCCCCAAGGAGAGCGAACTCGCCGCTGAGCTGGGGCTTTCCCGCAATTCCCTGCGCGAGGCGGTACGCGCCCTCTCGCTGATCCGCATCCTCGACGTACGTCAGGGCGACGGCACGTACGTCACAAGCCTCGATCCACAGCTGCTCCTCGAAGCGATGAGCTTCGTCGTGGACTTCCACCGGGACGACACCGTCCTGGAGTTCCTTGCCGTACGGCGAATCCTGGAGCCGGCCGCGACCGCGATGGCCGCCGCCAAGATCAGCGAGGCCGAACTGGAGCGGCTGACCGCCCAGTTGGACGCCCTGGGGCCGCAGCCCTCGGTGGAGGAACTGGTCGCGAGCGACCTGGAGTTCCACCGCGGCATCGTCCAGGGCTCCGGCAACTCGGTGCTCTGCTCCCTGCTCGACGGCCTCTCGGGGCCGACGACCCGGGCGCGGGTGTGGCGCGGGCTGACCCAGGAGGACGCGGTCAGCCGCACCCTGCTGGAGCACCGGGCGATCCTGACAGCGCTGAAGGACCGGGACGCCGAAGCGGCCCGGTCCTGGGCGACGGTGCACATCGCCAGCGTCGAGCAGTGGCTTCGCTCGACGCTCTGAGCGGTGTCAGTCCTGCTTCTCGCCGCTGGCGTACCGGGAGACGATCAGGGCGACGATGATGATGGCGCCGTTGAGGAACTGGTTCCAGAGGGCCGGGACTCCGCCCAGCGTCATCACATTGAGAACCAGTTGAAGGGTGAGGACGCCGGTGAGCGCGCCGAAGAGCGTGCCACGGCCTCCCTTCAGGCTGATCCCGCCGATGACGGCCGCCGCGAACACCTGGAAGATCCAGCCGTTGCCCTGATTGGCGGCGATGGAGCCGTAGTGCCCGGTGTAGAGGATGCCCGCGAAGGCGGCGAGCAGCCCGCCGACGGCGAGGACGACCCAGGTGATGCGGTCCACCCTGATGCCGGCCGCGCGTGCCGCTTCGGGGTTGCCGCCGATCGCGTACAGCGAACGTCCGTACCGGGTCCACGCCAGTGCGGCACCGCCGACGGCGAAGAGCGCCAGGCAGATCCAGACCGCGGCCGGTGCGCCGAGCCATGAGGTCATGCCCAGGTAGCTGAAGGACTCCGGGACGTCGATGATCGACTTGCCTTCGGTGATGCCGACCTGGAGTCCGCGCAGCATGGTGAGCATGCCGAGCGTGGCGATGAACCCGTTGACGTTCAGCTTCAGCATCAGGAAGCCGTTGATCGCGCCGATCGCAAGGCCGACCAGCAGGCAGAGCGGGATCGCCGTCCACGTGGGGAGCAGTCCGAGACCGGTGAAGCGGCCGCCCTCGGTCGGCATGACCAGCCACATCGCGACGACCGGCGCGATACCGATCGTCGATTCCAGGGACAGGTCCATGCGCCCGCAGATCAGGATCAGCGCCTGTCCGAGGACCAGAAGGCTCAGCTCGGAGCACTGCTGGATCACGCTGATCAGGTTGTCCGAGGTCAGGAAGACCGGCGAGACGATGAAGCCGATCACCATCAGCACCAGGATCACCGGCACGAGCGAGAAGTCGCTCCAGCGGATGAGTGCCAGCCTCCCCCGCAGCGGACCGCCCTCCGCCTTGGCCTCGTCGGCCGCTATCGGCCCCATCGTGTCGGTCATGCCCGCTCCCCTACGCCTTCCATGGCGGCGACGAGTTCCCCGTCCGTCCACCCACTGTCGTATTCCGCGACCACTCGCCCGTGGAAGAGGGCGATCACGCGGTCGCACACCCGCAGATCGTCGAGCTCGTCCGAGATGATCACTGCTGCGCTGCCGCCGTCGGCGACCGTGCGGACCACCCCGAGCAGCGAGTCCTTGGACTTCACGTCCACGCCCGCCGTCGGCCGCAGCGCCACCAGTGCGCTCGGCTTGCGGGCCAGCGCGCGGGCCACCACGACCTTCTGCTGGTTGCCCCCGGAGAGCCCGGACACCTTCTGCTCGGGCCCGGTGGTCTTGATGTCGAGCGAGGAGATCATGGACTGCGCGAACTCCCTTGTACGGGAGGGCAGTACGGTCCCCCACGGCCCGAGCTGATCGGCGACCGTCAGCGTGGCGTTCTCCGCGACGCTGCGCTCCAGGACCAGGCCCTGACGGTGCCGGTCCTCGGGGATGTAGCCGATCCCCGCGTCCCGCGAGTGCGGGACGCTGCCCGGCTTCACCGTGACGCCGCGTACGGTCACCCGCCCCGCCGTGGCCTTGCGCATCCCGACCAGGGTCTCCCCCAGTGCGGTGTTGCCGCTGGCCGCCGCCCCGGCGATGCCGAGGACCTCGCCGGGCCGCACCTCGATGTCCAGGGGCTCGAACTCCCCTTCCAGCGCGAGCGCTTCGGTACGGAGCACAGGCTCGGCCCCCTCCACCGGGACGCGCGGGGCCGCGTGCCAGGCCGATGCCCCGGCCGCCTTCTCGCCGGTCATCGCCGCGACCAGGTCCGCCTTGTTCAGCTCCGCCACGGGTGCGGTCAGGACATGGCGGGCGTCACGGTAGACGGTGACCGCGGTGCACAGTTCGTACACCTCCTGCAGATGGTGCGAGATGAAGAGGAATGCCACGCCCTGGCTCTGCAGATCGTGCAGTTTGGCGAAGAGGCTCTGGATGCCGCGGGCGTCGAGCTGGGCGGTCGGCTCGTCGAGGATGATCAGCTTCGCGCCGAAGGAGAGGGCGCGGGCGATCTCGACGAACTGGACCTGCTCGACGGAAAGGTCCTTGGCCCGCGCGTTGGGGTCGACGTCGACCCCGTACTCGGCCAGCAGGTCGGCTGCGCGGCGCCGCAGCCCCTTCCAGTTGATCCAACGGCCGCCCGCATCAAGGCGGTTGAGGAAGAGGTTCTCCGCGACCGTGAGGTCGGGGACGACCATGGACTTCTGGTAGACGCAGGCGACCTTGGACTGCCAGGCCGCCGTGTCCCCGAAGGCGGGCGCGCTCTCCCCGCTGAAGGTGACCTGGCCCGCGTCCGCCCTGTGCAGACCGGTGATGACGCTGACGAGTGTGGACTTGCCCGCGCCGTTGCGCCCGACGAGTGCGTGCGACTCGCCGGGCTGCACGGTCAGGTGGACGTCGTCGAGCGCGACGGTGGGACCGAAGCGCTTGACGATGCCCTCCGCGTGAACAGCTGGTACGGCTTGTGCCATGGCTAGTTCTTCCCCAGCTGGTTGGCCCACAGCTTCGGGTCGTCCACGTTGGCCTTGGTCACGAGCGGCGCGGGGAGCTGGTCCTCGAGTCCGTTCGGGAGCTGGATGATCGTGGAGTCGTGGTCGGTCTTGCCCGGCTTGAACGTCTTGCCGTCCAGGGCCGCCTTGGCGTAGTACAGCGCGTACTTGGCGTACAGGTCGGCGGGCTGGGAGATCGTGGCGTCGATCTTCCCGGCCTTGATGGCGTCGAACTCCTGCGGGATCCCGTCGTTGGAGATGATCGTGATGTGGCCCTTGGTCCCGGCCGGCTTCAGCAGGTGCTTCTGCTCCAGGAGCGCGAGCGTGGGCTGCAGGAAGACGCCGCCCGCCTGCATGTAGATGCCGTTGAGGTCGGGGTTGGCGGCGAGCGTCGACTGGAGCTTGGCGGAGGCGACGTCGCCCTTCCAGTCGGTGGCCAGCTCGAAGACCTTGATGCCGGGGTAGTTGGCGGTCATGCAGGACTTGAAGGCTTCCGAGCGGTCGCGGCCGTTGATGGAGGAGAGGTCGCCCTGGAACTCGGCGACCTTGCCCTTGCCCTTGAGTTGCTCGCCGAGGTACTTGCAGGCGTTGGTTCCGTACGCCTTGTTGTCGGCCCGTACCACCATGTAGACGTTGCCCTTGTCGGGGCGGGTGTCGACGCTGACGACCGGGATCTTCTTCTTGTTGAGGTTCTCCAGCGTCGAGGCGATCGCCCCGGTGTCCTGCGGCGCCATCACCACAGCCTTCGCGCTCTGGTCGCTGAACGTCTGCACGTTCGCGACCAGCTTGCCTATGTCGTTCTGCGAGTTGGTCAGCGGCAGCGCCTTGACGTCACCGGCCTTGACGCCCTTCTCGATGTACTGCTGGTAGGAGTTCCAGAAGTCGCTGTCGCTGCGCGGCAGGTCGATGCCGACCTTCTTGTCCGCGGATCCGCTGCCCGAGTCGCGGTTGCAGCCCGCGAGGGCTGTCACGGCCAGCAGTACGACGCAGGCCGCGGCGGCTGAGTTTCGCACTCTCATGGGGTCCCGTCCTTGGTGAGTGTGATGGCGCTGAGGGTGAGCTGCCAAAGGTGAGCTCGGGGGTCTGCTGGACTACTCGGCGGGGCGAAGGCGCAGGCCCTGCATTCCGCCGTCGACTGCGAGCGCCGTGCCCGTCACGGCGGCTGCCGCGGGACTGGCGAGATAGAGCACGGCCGCGGCCACCTCGTCGGCCGTGACCAGACGCCCCGACGGCTGACGGGCGTTGAGCGCGGCTCGCTCGGCCGCCGGATCGTCTGCCTGGTCGAGCAGGCGGCCGACCCAGGGGGTGTCGGCGGTGCCGGGGTTGACGCAGTTGACCCTGATTCCCTCGCGGACGTGGTCGGCGGCCATGGCCAGGGTCAGCGAGAGGACCGCGCCCTTGCTGGCGCTGTAGAGCGCGCGCTGCGGCAGGCCCGCGGTGGCCGCGATGGAGCAGGTCTGGGTGATGGAGACGCAGCCGGGCCGGTCGGCGGCCGCGGCGCGCAGGTGCGGGAGGGCGTGCCTGGCGATGCGGACCATGCCCAGGACGTTGATGTCCATGACGCGCCGCCACTCGTCGTCGGGGTTGTCGGCGACGGTGCCGATCGCACCGATCCCCGCGTTGGAGACGACGGTGTGCAGCGCACCGAACTCCGCGGCGGCGGCGTCGACCGCCTCCCGTACCGCCGCGTCGTCCGTGACGTCGGCGGTCAGCGCCAGGGCGCCGTCCGGCGCACCCTTGGTCTCCCTGTCGAGTACGGCGACCCGCGCGCCCCGGGCGAGCAGCTGGGTCACGACGGCCGCTCCGATGCCGGAGGCTCCGCCGGTGACCAGGGCTGCGAGCCCTTCGAAGTCGCTTGCTGCACTCATGAGTTGGCCTCCAGGGTGGTGCGCCGGGCCTGCCATACGGACCCGTCGGGATAGCGGTGTGCGGTGATCGATTCCGGGTGCATCCGGGCCGAGAAGCCCGGGGAGAGCGGGGTGCGGTAGCGGCCGCCCTCGATGACGACGGGGTCGACGAAGTGCTCGTGGAGGTGGTCGACGTACTCGATGACGCGGTCCTCGTCGGTGCCGGAGACGGCGACGTAGTCGAACATCGAGAGGTGCTGGACCAGTTCGCACAGGCCGACGCCGCCGGCGTGCGGGCAGACCGGGACGCCGTACTTGGCGGCGAGCAGCAGGATCGCGACGTTCTCGTTGACGCCGGCCACGCGGGCCGCGTCGATCTGGACGAAGTCGACGGCGCCCGCCTGCAACAGCTGCTTGAAGACGACCCGGTTGGCGACGTGTTCGCCGGTGGCGACCTTGACGGGCTGGCCCGCACGGACGGCGGCGTGGCCGAGGATGTCGTCGGGGCTGGTGGGCTCCTCGATCCAGTGCGGGTCGAAGGGGGCGAGCGCCTCCATCCAGCGGACGGCGTCCGGCACGTCCCAGCGCTGGTTGGCGTCGACGGCGATACGGACCGAGGGGCCGACGGCGGCGCGGGCGAGCTTCATTCTCCGTACGTCGTCGGAAAGGTCGGCGCCGACCTTCAGCTTGATCTGCGCGAAGCCCTCGGCCACGGCCTCCTTGGAGAGCCGGACCAGTTTCTCGTCGTCGTAGCCGAGCCAGCCGGGCGAGGTGGTGTACGCCGGGTAGCCGTCGGCCCGGAGCCGCTCGGCGCGCTCGGCGCGGCCCGGCTGCGCGGCGCGCAGGATGCCGAGGGCGTCCTCGGGGGTGAGGACATCGGTGAGGTAGCGGAAGTCGACGAGCGAGACGAGCTCCTCGGGTGTCATCTCGGCGAGGAACTGCCAGACCGGCTTGCCCGCCGCGGTGGCGGCCAGGTCCCAGGCGGCGTTGACGAGTGCGCCCGCCGCCATGTGCATCACGCCCTTCTCGGGGCCGAGCCAGCGCAGTTGGGAGTCGTGGGTGAGATCGAAGTAGAGCGAGGCGAGGTCGGCGGCGGTGCGCGGGGCCGGGCGGCCGACCATGTAGGGGCGGAGTGCCTCGATGGCCGCGGCGGTCACGTCGTTGCCCCGCCCGATGGTGAAGCAGAAGCCGTGGCCCTCGACTCCGTCTCCGGCATCGGTGCGGAGCACCACATAGGCCGCGGAGTAGTCGGGGTCGGGGTTCATGGCGTCTGAGCCGTCGAGTTGGTCCGAGGTGGGGAATCGGATGTCGAACACCTCGAACTCGGTGACGGTCGGACTCATGCATGCCCCCATGGCAGGTACGGAGAAGTACGGCAGAACATCGGACCTTTGTCGGTCATCCGATGTATAGCGCCGGGCATGCCACAACGTCCAGGGGCGGGACGAAAAAATCCGGGTACAGCTCGGATGAATCGGTTCCATATGGGCAGGTTGCCTGCACTGCTGCCCATACCCGGGGAAGTTCAGTCCCCGCGCACGGGGCTGCGGCGGCGTACCGCGGAAGCCGTAAGGTTGGTGCGTACGCAAGGAACTTCGGAAGGAGGCACTGGGTGATCGAGCTCGAGGGAGTTCCCGAGCTGGTCGACCCGGTCATGGTGGCCGCGTTCGAGGGCTGGAACGACGCCGGCGACGCCGCCTCCGCCGCGGTCGCGCATCTGGACCGGGAGTGGAAGGGCGAGGTGTTCGCGGCGCTCGACGCCGAGGACTACTACGACTTCCAGGTCAACCGGCCCACCGTGTTCCTGGACGGCGGGGTCCGCAAGATCACCTGGCCCACGACGCGTCTGTCCGTGGTCCGGATCGGCGGCGACACACCGCGCGACCTCGTCCTGGTCCGCGGCATCGAACCGTCCATGCGCTGGCGCTCGTTCTGCAACGAGATCCTCGGCTTCGCCCATGAACTGGGCGTCGAGATGGTGGTGATCCTGGGCGCCCTGCTCGGCGACACCCCGCACACCCGTCCGGTCCCGGTCAGCGGGGTCACCTCGGACGCCGATCTGGCCCGGACCATGGACCTGGAGGAGACGCGGTACGAGGGCCCGACGGGCATCGTCGGCATCCTCCAGGAGGCGTGCACCCACGCGGGCGTGCCCGCGGTGAGCCTGTGGGCCGCGGTCCCGCACTACGTCTCGCAGCCGCCGAACCCGAAGGCCACGCTCGCCCTCCTCAACCGCCTGGAGGACCTGATCGACCTGCGCATCCCGCTGGGCGAACTGCCCGAGGACGCGCGGGCCTGGCAGCTGGGCGTGGACCAACTGGCCGCCGAGGACAGCGAAGTGGCCGAGTACGTACAGTCGCTGGAGGAGGCCCGGGACACCGCGGAGCTCCCCGAGGCGTCCGGTGAGGCCATCGCGCGCGAGTTCGAGCGGTATCTGCGCAGGCGGGACGGTGGGCCCGGACCTGGGCCTGGCCCCGGTTCGCACGCCACGGACGGCGAATCGGCCTCGTATCTCCGTGACACCTCCAGCGGCCGGACCAGGCCGCCCAAGCCTCAGCGCCCGGACCCCGAAGCCGGGGCCAAGGGCGAGGCCGAGCCCAAGAATGAGGAAGGGCCCGAAGAGGCCGATTCCTCCGACGAATAGCCGGAGCGCGGGGGCGGGGGTGCATTCACCCCCGCCCCCGCGTCCGCCTCCGCGCCCGTCTCCGCGCCGTCAGACCTGCTGGACCGAGACCACGTCGTAGTCGGTCTCCGGTGTGGGCGGCACATCGAAGCGGGCGTTCGGCAGGTAGATCCGGTCGCCCCAGGCCGCCGCCGTGGTGGGGATCCTGAAGTGCGCGGGATCGGTGATCCTGGTGATCGCCCTGCCCCGGGTGCCGGCCGCGTTCAGCTCGACCACATCGATGGCGTTGATCTGCTGCTGCACGACGTACAGCGTCCGCCCGAGCAGCAACAGGCCGTCCGCGTAGGGCAGTTGAAGCGCACCGATCTCGACCTTGCGGGCCCGTCCGGTCCGCGGATCCACCCGCATCAGCGCGCCGCCGTCCGCAGCCGTGTCGGCCACGATCAGGGCACTGCCGTCCGGGGTCCGCGCGATGCCGTTCGCCGTGAAGTCGGGCCCCTGGACCCAGTCGCCGCTCAGCGGAACCGTCGCGATGTCCCCGAGCTCCCCGCGGCGGCCGAGGGGAAGCCGGTAGAGCTGCGCCTTGTAGGAGTCGGTGAACCAGGCCGCGCCCGGCGTCAGCACGACGTCGTTCACCATCGTGCCTTCCGAGCCGACGGTGTACGACGTGACGACCCGGCCCGAGCGCAGGTCGGCGACCCGGATCTCCCGGCTCACCCCGCCGCACAACAGCAGCCGCCCGTGCTGTTCGTCGAGCTTCAGCCCGATCACCGGGTGGTCGGGGCCCGCCCCCTCGACGACGGTCCGGCCCCGGCCGGTGGCCAGACTCGCCCGGTGGACGGAACCGTGGGCGATCGAGCCCACGTACGCGTACGGGCGCGTACCGATCGCGATGCCCTCGGGCTGGAAACCGTCGGGCAGCGGAAAGCCGGAGGGCCATCGCCCTCCGGCTGATCCGGCCGCCTCGGCCGTGGTGCCGAGCGGAGTGAGAAGTACTGCTCCGCCTAAGGCCGCAGCCCCCTGGAGCAGTCTTCGACGTGCGAAGGAACGGTGCATCGATCGCCCTTCCGACGAGTGTTCTACGGTCGCTCACACCCCACCACACGGCATCCGTCTCCGCAGTGTTTGGCCGAATTGCTACGTGACATCGTTTTCGGGACAGATTGCACGGGTTGCCCATTCAACTTGTTTTCAAACCCAGTTGACGCAATGGGGGTGGACGAGCCGCCGCCGCCGTAGCAGGGTGAGCGCCGAAGGCACGCGGAGCACAGCACCCGAAGACTCGAAGACTCGAAGGGAGCGGCGAAAGCGATGACCGATCAGGCACTCCCGGGCGACGGACCCGGAACGGCGGGCCCCGGACCCCACGGAACAGGATTCACCTATCAAGGAGCCGCGCCGGAACTGATCGTCGTTGCCCGGGCCGAAGCGCGGCTGCGCGCCGGCGCCGAAGGCATCCGGTCGGCGGCCGGGGCGGACGTATCGGCCCTGTCCATGTTCCTCAGCGACGAACAGCTCGCGCTGGAACCGCTGTTCGGCCATGAGGAGCGGCTGCGCGCGGCCGTTCCGCTGCAGGCCGAGCCCGGCCTCCTGGGCACCATGCCGGACCTCTCGCTCTTCTACCGGGTACGCGGCGGAGGCGAGCGGGGTCAGGAACTGACCGCACGGCTCGCGGCCCTTCCGGAGATCGAGACGGCGTACGTGAAGCCCGGCGCCGTCCCCGCATCCATGCCGCAGCAGCGGATGGAGGGCGACAAGCGACTCAAGGAGAGCTCGCCCGCGACCCCCGACTTCACCGGCCGGCAGGGGTACTTGAACGCCGCGCCCGAAGGCGTCGACGCGTACTGGGCCTGGCAGCGCCCCGGCGGCTCCGGCGACGGCGTCACCGTCGTCGACGTCGAAGGCGCGTGGCAGCTGGGCCACGAGGATCTCGCCGAGAAGCTCGCGGGCATCGTCATCGGCTCGCCGATCCAGGACGTGGCGTGGCGCAATCACGGCACCGCCGTGCTCGGCGTCATCGGCGGCGACCGCGACGAGAAGGGCATCACGGGGATCGCCCCCGAGGCGGTCACCGCGGCCGCGTCCTTCCAGGGCATCGGGACCGCGGCGGCCATCCACGCGGCCGCCGACCGGCTCTCCGCCGGCGACATCGTACTGATCGAACTCCACCGTCCAGGGCCGCGGTTCGACTTCACGGACCGCGACGACCAGCGCGGCTACATCCCGCTGGAGTGGTGGCCCGACGACTTCGCGGCGATCCGCTGGGCGACGGCCAAGGGCGTCCTGGTGGTGGAGGCCGGCGGCAACGGCGCCGAGAGTCTCGACGACGCCGTGTACGAGCGCAGGCCCGACGCGTTCCCCGAGGGCTGGCGCAACCCCTTCAACCCCTCCAACCAGGGCTCGGGCGCCGTACTGGTCGGTGCGGGCGCTCCCCCGCCCGGCACCCATGGCCGCGACCACGGCCCCGACCGCTCCCGGCTCTCCTTCTCCAACTACGGGGCACGGCTCGACGCCCAGGGCTGGGGACGCGAGACCACCACGACCGGAGGATTCTGGGACCAGCCCGGCGACCTCCAGGGCGGCGCGGAGGAGATCGCCTGGTACACGGACACCTTCTCGGGCACATCGTCGGCATCGCCGGTGGTGGTCGGCGCCCTGGCCTCGCTGCAGGGCATGCTCAAGGCATCGGGACTCGCCCCGATGACCCCCGACCGGGCCCGCGAGATTCTCCGTACGACCGGATCCCCCCAGCAGGACACCACGGGACGCCCCGCCTCCCAGCGGATCGGCAACCGCCCCGACATCAAGGCGGCCGTGACCCGGCTGCTGCCCTCGGCCATCGGCTCCGGCCAGGCCGAGCGCTACTGGGACGAACTCCTGCCGTATCCGCATGAACTTCCGCCGCGTCTACGGCTGTTCGTGGCCGGTGCCTGGCGGAATCTGAACAACCCCGCGCCCGACATCCGCACGGCGGTCCACACCGCCTTCGCGGGGGGACGGCCGGACGTACGTGTCTGGTTCTCGGACGACGAGGTTGTCGGCCTGGTCGTCTCCGGCTGAACGTCAATGCACCGAATCACAAAGGGAAGGTGACACCCGCATGAGCACCACCCCGCAGATGAGTCAGCAGAGTTACGGACAGCAGCAGGGCCAGCAGCAGGGCCCCAGCACGTCTCCCCCGCAGTCCTTCGGCCAGCAGAGCTTCGGCCAGGGTCAGCAGGGCTACGGCCAACAGGGTTACGGGCAGCAGGGCTACGGCCAGCAGCAGCAACAGCAGCTGCCGCAGCAGATCCAGCAGCAGCTCTCCCACCTCGGCCAGCAGCAGCCCTTCCAGCAGCTGCTCCAGCAGCTCGGCCAGCAACAAGGCCAGCAGCAGGGACAGCAGGGTCAGCAAGGCCAGCAGGGCTACGGCCAGCAGCAGATGGGGCAGCCCCTCGTCATCCAGAGCACCGTCGACAGCCAGGCCCTCACCAGCGGCATCGCGACGAAGTTCTGGGACGTCGTGACACCGCTCCCCGGCCAGCCTTCGATCCTGTACTTGTTCATCGACAACGCCTGGCGTCCCCTGACGAACCCCAACCAGGTGACGCACGACGAGGTCCAGGAAGCCTTCGCCTTCGGGCAGCAGGTCATCGGCTTCTACGACAACGTCAACAGCACCGTCTCGGCCGTCGTCGTCAACAAGCAGTAGCCGCAGGCCGCCACCGCGCAGAGGGCGCCGACCGGGCATGGACCCGGCCGGCGCCCGCGGTGCGTCAGCTCCTAGGAGCAGCTGAACTTCGCGCCGGCCCAGTCCCCGTGGTCACCGGTCTTGGACCCGTTGGTGTCGGTCACCTTCAGATGCACGTGCCGTGCACCGTCCAGCTTCACGTCCACCGGCACGGCTGCCGATGCCCCGGTCACCTTCGGCGAGGTCCACAGCACCTTTCCGTCCGCCTCGACGGAGAAGGCCACCTCCCCATAGCCGTTGATCTCGTCGTCGATGCCGACATCGGCGGTGAGCGCGGTGCAGCGCCCGCCGAGATAGACCTCGATGTCGGAGTCGGCGTGCGTGCCGATTCCCTTGGTGTACGTCGTCCCCGCCAGGGTCAGGGTGTGGCCGTCGGCCGCGCCCGACTCGCCGTTGGAGCGGTCGCGTTCGGCGGGCCCGTATCCATTGGTGGACTTCAGCCAGGCCAGGTCGCTCGCCCAGGTGTCGGCGGTCGGCGGCTCCGGCATGACGGAGGCCCCGAACTGCTGGGTCGCCGTACGGTCCTGGCCTGCCGAGCGGTAGCGGACGACGGCGCCGAGCGCGGTGTCCCCCGGTGTGGCGTCCTTGGCCGGGGTGACGGCCACCTCGACGCGCCGGGTGGTACCGGCCGGGATCCGTCCGACGGCCGCCGAGGGGGTGACACTCCAGCCCGCGGGGGCCGTCAGGGTGACGCCCGCGCCGGTGGCGTCGCTGTTGCCCGCCGTCACGTCGACGGCGACCTTGCCCGCGACGCCCGCGCCGAGCTCCTGGCCGGGCGCGACAGCCAGGGTGGCCGCGGCGCCCGGGTGGGCGCCACCGACCGCGGCGGCATCCTTCAGCTTCACCTCGAAGGGCGTGTCCGTACGCAGCGATGCCGTCTTGACCTTGACGACGCCGCCCCGGTCGTCGCGGTCGTAGAACCACCCCTGGGACGCCTTGTCGTACGCGGCAAGGGAGTTGAACTGCGGAAGCTTGCGGCCGCCGAGCTCGACCTGCTGCGGGGCGTCGCCGGTGTGCACGGTGAACTGGTAGGGCCGCGTGCTCTGCTTGCCCTGGAAGTTCCCCTTGCTGGCGCCGATCCGCATCGTCACGTCTCCGGCCCCCGTGCGCGGCGCGTCGACCTCCGCGCGCTGGGTGGCGTACTTCCCGTCGCGGTGCTGCCGGGTCACGCCGTCATCCTCGTACAGGTCGAAGGAGGACGTGCCCTGCGGGTAGACGTCCCAGGCGAGCGGGGAGTTCGCGGTCCGGTCGGCGTACGACCTGATGCCGGGCCACATCGGCACGCTCGCCCCGGCCTTGACGAAGAGCGGCAGGGTGTCGAGCGGGGCGCTGTAGCCGTTGACGGTGGTCGGGCCCTGGTAGGTGCGTCCCGACCAGTAGTCGATCCAGGTGCCCTTGGGGAGGTAGATCCCGTCGCGGGTGGCGGAGTCCTGGTAGACGGGTGCGACCAGGAAGTCCTCGCCGGTCAGGAACTCGTACTTGGCCGCGTCGGTGGCCGCCGTCGGGTCGTCCGGGTACTCCAGGGCGAGGGGGCGGACCGGTCCGACACCGGTGGTGTTCGCCTCGTGCGCGTAGGAGTACATGTACGGCAGCAGCGACTCCTTGAGCTTGAGGTACTTGCGGTTGATGGAGACATACGGCTCGCCCTGACGGTAGGGCTGCTTGTCGCTCGCCGCCCAGCCGTCCATCGTGATCATCGCGGGCAGGAAGGACTTCCACTGCAGGTCACGGGTGTACGTCTTGGGGCTGCCGCCGAAGATGCCGTCCACGTCGCTGGTGGTGTAGGCGAGTCCGGACATGGTCGATCCGGCGTACGTGGGGATCTGCCACCGAATGAAGTCCCAGCTGCCGCTCTGGTCGCCGGACCACTGGACCCCGCAGCGCTGCGCGCCGGCCCAGCTCTCGGGCGCCCAAGTGAAGCCGCGGGCATCGCTGTTGTCCTCGATGCCCTTGTACGCGTCCTTGCAGCCGTCCAGCGCGAACTTGTAGCCGCCGCCGACCCAGGCCACGTCCAGTTTGGCGACGCGCTGGCCGTCCTTGACCTGCTGGGCGAGGTTGGCGATGCCGTCCTGGGTCCACAGGCCGAGCTTGGTGTTGCGCTCGCCGAGGCCCTTGGAGGTCTCGGCGAGGTTCTCGTAGCCGCAGCCGTAACCGTCGTTGACGAGCATCCAGCCGTTGGGCATGTCGTTGTCGACGAAGCCGTCCGCGATCTTCAGGGCGTCCAGCGTGTGGCGCTCGCCGCGGTTGGCGTTGTGCAGATAGCAGTCGGCGTCGCCGTTCTCCAGGCCGTAGATCGGCGGCATGAAGGGCTTGCCGGTGAGCTTGGTGTACTGCCCGATGACGTCCTTCGAGCTCTTCCCGGCGAAGTAGTACGCGTCGAAGCGCTGCTCCTCGGCGCTCGCGGTGACCGGGTCGTCGAAGGCGTACGTGTTCGGCGCGTACGTATTGCGGTAGACGCCGTATCCGGCCGAGGAGAGGTAGAACGGCACCGAGTTGGGGTGGCCGCCGTCGTCCCAGTTGCCGTCGACGCCGACCTCGACGGTCTGGCCGCGGTGCGAGGTGTTGCCGCGCCCGTTCTGCATCCCGGCGCCGTAGAACTGCTCGTCGGCGCCGCGGGCCAGGGTCTGGGTGGTGGTGTCCGCGCTCCAGCTCAGCGGCTTGGACTCGGCCCAGACCTGGCTGCCGTCGGCGCGGAAGAGCGCGAAGCGCAGCGGGGACTTGTAGGCGCGCAGGGTGACCTTGGCGGTGCTCAGTTCGTAACGGTCGCCCCTGTCCTTCCAGTGGGTGCGCGGCGGCGTGCCCTGCGGCAGGACGATGTCCGTGCCGGTCGGGTCGGTGAACGTACCGCCCGGGGCGAGTTCGAGGCGGAAAGTCTCCTCGGAGACGAAGCTGACGCGGGCTTCGGCCGTGCCCGCCCGAAGGTGGTAGACGGAGCCGTCCGCGGAGAATCCGGTGACGTCCCCCACCGCGGTGTCGGCGGCGGTGGGTTCGGCCTGTGCACTGCCCGGGCCCGCGAAGAACGCGAGCAGTCCGACCAGGGCGGCAACTGCCGCCGATCTGAAGCGCGTTGATGTGCGCGATGATGATTGCATAGAGCGCTTTTAGCGCAGCAACGAGCACTTGACCATGGACAAAACAGGGCAGGCCCCGAACTTCGTGAAGAAGTCCGGGGCCTGTTGTTCCTGCGCGGTGAAGCAGTTGTTACAGCGCCACTCCGAGCAGCGCGTCGACGGCGCGCGAGACGAGGCCGGGCGCGCCCTCGTCACTGCCGCCCTCGGCGATCTGCACTTCGGCCCAGCGGTCCACGGCCGCCAGCGCGGCCGGGGCGTCCAGGTCGCCGGAGAGCGCGGTGCGGATCTCCTCGACCAGTGCGTCGGCGGAGTGCCCGTCCGGGCGCGATACGGCCGCACGCCAGCGTGCGAGCCGCTCGACGGCGTCGGCCAGGACCTGATCGGTCCACTCCCAGTCGGAGCGGTAATGGTGCGCGAGCAGCGCGAGGCGGATCGCGGCGGGGTCGACGCCGTCCCTGCGGAGCGTGGAGACGAAGACCAGATTGCCCTTGGACTTGGACATCTTCTCGCCGTCGAGGGCGACCATCCCGGCGTGGACGTACGCCTGCGCGAAGGGGTGTTCGCCGGTCAGCGCCTGGGCGTGCGAGGCGCCCATCTCGTGGTGCGGGAAGGCGAGGTCGGAGCCGCCGCCCTGCACGTCGAAGCCCATGCCGAGGTATTCCAGGGCGATGGCCACGCACTCGATGTGCCAGCCCGGCCGGCCGGCGCCCAGCGAGGCGCCGTCCCAGCTGGGCTCGCCCTCACGGGCGGACATCCAGAGCATCGGGTCGAGCGGGTTCTTCTTGCCCACACGGTCCGGGTCGCCGCCGCGCTCGGCGGAGAGCAGCCGCATGGCCTCGGCGTCCAGGTTGGACACCTCGCCGAAGTGGGCGTCGCTCTCGACGGAGAAGTAGACGTCGCCCTCGAGCTCGTACGCGGCGCCCGAGTCACGCAGTCGCTCGACGAGCGGAACGATGCCCGGTATGGCCTCGACGGCACCGATGTAGTGCTTCGGCGGGAGCATCCGCAGGGCCGTCATGTCCTCGCGGAACAGGGCGGTCTCACGCTCGGCGAGGCCCGTCCAGTCGATGCCGTCGCGGATGGCGCGCTCCAGGAGCGGGTCGTCCACGTCGGTCACGTTCTGGACGTAGTGAATCTGCCGCTTGGTGTCGAGCCACACGCGCTGAACGAGGTCGAACGCGTTGTAGGTCGCCGCGTGACCCATGTGGGTCGCGTCGTACGGCGTGATGCCGCAGACGTAGATACGGGCGACGGGACCGGGGGTCAGAGTGATCCGACCGCCGGTCGCGGTGTCGTGGATCTGGAGGTCGCGGCCCTTGCCAGGCAGGGCGGGGACCTCAGAAGCGGGCCAGGCATGCATGTCATGAGCGTAACCGGACTGGAGTTCTGGATACGAACCGGATCCACGATCTTGGCCGGTAGGGCACTCTTGCGTCCGCTTTGCGCCGGATCAGACCGGAGGCCAGGGGATCGAGGGCCACTCCCCCGACGGCTCGGGGTGCAGACCCGTGCGCAGGAGCTCCCTGACCCGTGCCTGGAGGGCCGCCAGCTCGGCGGCGGTGATCAGTTCGCCCATCCGGGCGGCGAGCGGCATACCGGCCGCCAGGGCGGTCTCGAGCCGGGTCAGCACCTCGACGGCCTCAGCCGTCAGCGGCTCTCCCGCCCAGCCCCAGAGCAGCGTCCTGAGCTTGTCCTCGGTGTTGAAGGTCACGCCGTGGTCGATGCCGTACAGCCGTCCGTCCGGGGCGGGCAGCAGATGGCCGCCCTTGCGGTCGCCGTTGTTGATGACGGCGTCCAGGACGGCGAGGCGCCGCAGCGAGGCGCTGTCCGCGTGGACGAGCAGGGCGGTGCGGCCCTCCCCGACCTCGGCCAGGGCGACGGCTTTCCAGCCCTCGGCGGGCTCCTCCTCTTCGGGCGGGTCGATCAGGGCGAGGAGCGGCTCGGTGGGAGGCTCCTGTGCCTCGATCCAGAGCTGGACCATGCCCTCGCCGTACGGGCCGTCGCGCAGCACCGTGGGCGGGATCAGGCCCCATCCGGTCGCCTCGGAGATCTCGTAGGCGGCCACCTCGCGCTGGGCGAGGTTCCCGTCGGGGAAGTCCCAGAGCGGGCGCTCGCCGGCCACGGGTTTGTATACACAGGCCGCCTCGGCGCCCTCGTACGACAGCGAGCAGTAGAGCACCGCGTTCGACGCCTCGCGGATCCGGCCGCGCACCGTCAGCTCGCCCTTCAGGAGGAGCGGCGGTATCCGTTCTGGCGCGGGCATACGTGTCCCTCCGGGTCGAGCGGCAGGCTGCAGAGCGGGCACGGGGGCCGGCCCGCGTTCACGACGTCGAGCGCGCGCTTGGCGAAGGCCCTGGCCTGGAGCCCGGTGAGGCGTACCCGCAGCATCGGCGGGCCGTTCTCGTCGTCCTGGAGCATCCGCTCCTCGGCCTCGGCGAGGTCCTCGTCGGACTCCGCGTCCAGCTCGACGAGCGCCTGCGCCTCGATGATCATGCGCTGTTCGTCGCCGTCCCAGGCCAGCGCCATCGTGCCGACCCGGAACTCCTCCTCGACGGGAGCGTCCAGCGGCGCGGTGTCGGTGATCTCGGCAGGGGCGACGGCCGGCACCGGGGCGTTGCCGCCGGTCCTGCGCACCACCTCGTCCAGCAGTTCGTCTATCCGCTCGGCGAGCGCCGCGACCTGTGTCTTCTCCAGCGCGACGCTGGTGGTGCGGGGGCCGGACGAGGCCTGCAGGAAGAACGTACGGCGTCCAGGCAGCCCGACCGTGCCGGCCACGAAGCGGTCCGGCGGATCGTAGAAGAACACCTGACGGGACACGTTCTGTCTCCAGAGGTTCGAAAAGGGGGTGTCAACGGCCCGACCACCCTACTGCGCGAAGCGATCACGGTGCTCCCGCGCCACCGCCCACCGCCGCGTCCGCACTGCCCGTGGTCTCGCGCGGGGCCAGCGAACCGAACTCGCCGGTGTCGCCGAGGCGCAGGAGAAAGGGGCGCAGCCTGGTGTAGCGGATCGCGGTCAGGGAACACGGGTCGACGTGAATGCGCTGGAAGAGGTCGAGATGCATGCCGAGGGCGTCCGCGACGATGGACTTGATGATGTCGCCGTGCGAGCACATGACGTACACCGCGTCCTCGCCGTGCTCCTCCTCGATCCGCGCGTTCCAGTCCCGTACGGCGGCGACCGCGCGCGCCTGCATGGCGGACATCGCCTCGCCGCCGGGGAAGGCGGCGGCGGACGGGTGCTGCTGCACGACGCTCATCAGCGGCTCTTCGGAGAGTTCGGCGAGCTTGCGCCCCGACCAGTCTCCGTAGTCGCACTCGCTGATCCCTTCCTCGGTGTGCAGGGCGAGACCCGGCCGCGCGTCGAGCAGCGGCTGTACGGTCTCCCGGCAGCGCTCCAGCGGACTGGTGACGAGGGCGGCCGGCGCGACTCCCGCCAGCCGCTGCGGAAGACCCGCGGCCTGCGCCAGACCCCGTTCGTCGAGGCGGACGCCGGGGGTGCGTCCGGCGAGGACCCCGGAGGTGTTGGCAGTCGAGCGTCCGTGCCGGACAAGGATCAGCGTGACCATGGCCACCAGCGTAACCGCGGGTGCGGACGGGCCTTTGAGCGGGAAGAATGCGCGCCGTGATTGTCGACAGCGCCATCTACCGGGACGGACGCCGCACGGAGGGTCCTGCCGACTTCTCCGACGCCCTCGACGAGGCGCGCGCGACCGGGGACTCATTCCTGTGGCTCGGCCTGCACGAGCCCACGGAGGAGGAGTTCGAGCTCGTCACCAGCGAGTTCGGGCTGCATCCGCTGGCCGTGGAGGACGCCCTCACCGCCCACCAGCGGCCCAAGCTGGAGGTGTACGACGACTCGCTCTTCGTGGTGCTCAAGCCGGTGGTGTACGAACCGCAGAGCGACACCGTGACCACGGAGGAGCTGATGGTCTTCGTCGGCGACTCCTTCGTGGTGACGGTCCGCCACGGCGAGGGCGCGCCGCTGGGCGCCGTGCGCAAGCGTCTCGAGCACGATCCGAAGGTGCTCAGGCACGGCCCGACCGCCGTGCTGTACGCGGTGAGCGACGCCGTCGTCGACCACTACATCGACGTGGCAGCGGAGCTCCAGACCGACCTGGAGGAGCTGGAGGCCGAGGTGTTCGCCCCGAACGGGGGCGATGCCAAGGCTGTGTCCTTCCGGGGGGCGACCCCCGGACCCCCGATTGCTTCGCGGATCTACACCTTCAAGCGCCAGGTCCTCGAATTCCGGCGCGCCACCGGGCCGTTGGCCGCCCCCATGGCCCGTCTCTCGGCTGCCGGAGTGCCGTTCGTCCATGAGCATGCACAGCCGTTCTTCCGCGATGTCAGCGACCACCTGACCCGCGCCAACGAGCAGGTGGACGGCCTCGACCGGCTGCTCTCGGACATTCTCTCGGCACATCTGGCACAGATGGGCGTGCGGCAGAACGACGACATGCGGAAGATCTCGGCATGGGCGGCGATGGCGGCCGTGCCGACGATGGTCGCGGGGATCTACGGCATGAACTTCGAGCACATGCCGGAGCTGACCTGGTCGTGGTCGTATCCGGCGGTGATCGTGCTGATGGCCTCGATCGTCTTCGGGCTCTACCGGCAGTTCAAACGGCGCGGATGGCTGTAGGGCCGTAACTCCCGCGCTCCTGGGGCGTTGTGCTGCATGACGGCCGTGGCGGGGAGACCCCCCGAGCCCCCACCACGGCCGCAGACCTCTTGCTCTCACGCCGCCCTCGCGCAGTTCGGCCCCTTGGGGGCCTCACTGGCTTCGGGCGGCTGCGCCGGACTCCGTCCGGCGGACGGCGGCTTCGGCTGTCAGGCCAGGCCCGCACGCTCCAGGGCCTCCGTGCCCGCCCGCAGTGCCGCCACCCGCTCGTCCAGGGTGAAGCCGGCCGGGGCCAGCGTCAGGGTCGTCACCCCGGCAGCCGCGTACGCCTGCATCCGGTCGGCGATGCGGTCGACCGTGCCGAGCAGTGTGGTCGAGTCGATGAGCTGGAGCGGTACGGCGGCAGCCGCGCCGGGCTTGTCGCCGGACAGGTACTTGTCCTGGATCTCGGCGGCCTCCTTCTCGTACCCCATGCGCTGGGCGAGCTGGTTGTAGAAGTTCTGCTTGCGGCTGCCCATGCCGCCGACGTACAGCGCGGTGTACGGACGGAACATGTCCGCCAGCGATGACACGTCGTCGCCGAGCGCGATCGGGAGCGTCGGGCAGACGTCGAAGCCGTCCATGGTCTTGCCGGCCTTCTCGCGGCCCGCGCGCAGGTGCTTGATCGCGGTCTCCTCGAGGTGGTCGGCGGACGGGAAGATCAGCAGGGCGCCGTCGGCGATCTCACCGGTCTGCTCGAGGTTCTTGGGGCCGATCGCGGCGATGTAGAGCGGGATGTGCTCGCGCTCGGGGTGGACGGTCAGCTTGATGGGCTTGCCGGGGCCGTCGGGCAGCGGCAGGGTCCAGTGCGCTCCCTCGTAGCTGAGGCGCTCGCGGGACATGGCCTTGCGGACGATCTCCACGTACTCGCGCGTCCGGGAGAGCGGCTTGTCGAACTTGACGCCGTACCAGCCCTCGGAGACCTGCGGTCCCGACACGCCGAGGCCCAGGCGGAAGCGGCCCTTGGTGAGCGAGTCGAGGGTGGCGGCCGTCATCGCGGTCATGGCGGGCTGGCGGGCCGGGATCTGCATGATCGCGGAGCCCACGTCGATGCGTTCGGTCTGGGCGGCGACCCAGGCCAGGACGGTGGGCACGTCGGAGCCGTAGGCCTCGGCGGCCCAGCAGACGTCGTAGCCGAGGCGGTCGGCCTCCTGCGCCACGGCGAGGTTGTCGCCGTCCATCCCGGCGCCCCAGTACCCGAGGTTGATTCCGAGCCGCATGGCCGCTCTCCTTACCGATCAGTAACGTCCCTGTCCCGGGGACTCTAACGCGCAGAAGTGCGATCCGTCAGGGGTGAGTTGTCCACAGGCTTCCATCGAGTGCGGTCCTGGCCAGTAATCTCAGCGCCCATGGAGCAGAGGCATCTCGGCCGTACGGGCCTGCGCGTATCCCGGATCGGGCTCGGCACCCTCACCTGGGGGCGTGACACCGACGAGCACGACGCCGCCGGACTGATGAAGGCGTTCTGGGAGGCGGGCGGCACGCTCGTCGACACGGCCGATGTGTACGGCGACGGTGAAGCGGAGTATCTCCTCGGGCAGTTGGTGGAGCGGCTGGTTCCGCGGCGCGACCTGGTCATCGCGACCAAGGCGGGCAGCGTGCCGGACCCGGACCGCCGCTTCAACGGCTCGCGCGGTCACCTGCTGTCGGCGCTCGACGCCTCGCTGGAACGGCTGGGAACCGACTACGTCGACGTGTGGCAGGTGCACGCCTTCGACCCCGAGACCCCGCTGGACGAGACGCTGCAGGCGCTGGACATCGCGGTCAGCAGCGGCCGGGCACGCTATGCGGGAGTCTCCAACTACTCCGGCTGGCAGCTGGCGAAGGCCGCCACCTGGCAGCTGGCGGCGCCCGGTGTGCGGACCCGGCTCGCCAGCACGCAGATGGAGTACTCGCTGCTGCAGCGCGGCGTGGAACGCGAGGTGCTCCCGGCCGCCCTGGACCTGGGGGTGGGGCTGCTGCCCTCGTCCCCGCTCGGTCGCGGGGTGCTGACCGGCAAGTACCGCAACGCCACGCCCGTCGACTCGCGCGGCGGCTCGGAGCATCTGGCGGCGTTCGTCGCGCCCTATCTCGACGAGACCGCGAGCCGGATCGTGGACGCGGTCGCCATAGCGGCGGACGGGCTCGCCACCACTCCGCTCGAGGTGGCGCTGGCCTGGGTCAGGGACCGGCCCGGCGTGGTCGCCCCGATCGTCGGCGCGCGCAACGCGCAGCAGCTCACGGCCGCATTGTCAGTGGAGGCGCTTAGTCTTCCGGATGAGATCTGCCGGGCTCTCGACGACGTGTCGGCGCCCATACACCGCTACCCCGACCAGGACTGGACCGAGCTGTGAGTACGGACCGCCTCGCCACCGAGGCCAGCACCGAGGCCGAGGCCGGCCAGGACACGGAGCCCTCCGGGGCGGACACCACGCCGGAGAGCGCCCCGCAGGAGAGCGCCCCGCAGGAGGTCGCGGCGGAGGATTCGGCGGAAGTCTCGGAAGAGACCGAAGGCGAAGACGAGACGGAGGCGGCGGGCGACGCCGAGGGCGCGGACGCGACCGCCGCCACCGCCGATGCCCCGGCCCTGTCCGAGGCGCAGGCCGAGCTCGCCGCCCAGCGGGAGTTGCGGGCGAAGATCGAGCAGCGCAAGGCGGAGAAGACCGCACCGGTCGCCGCGGGCACCTCGCTCAGCGGGACGGCCGCCGATCTGCTGGCTGCCGTACGGGCCGTGGAGAGCGGCGAGAAGCCCGCCTCCGCCTTCGTCCCGCAGACCGCGCCCGCCCCGCGGCGCCCCGAGCCCGCGGTGCCCGCTCCGGCACGGTCACAGGCGCCGGTGGTGTCCGCCGCCCCGGCCCCGGCCGGCGCCGGGCCGTCCACCGTCTCCGCCGTACAGGCCGTGCTCGCCGAGGGCGGTGCGCCCGAGTCCCTCTCCGGGCAGGCCGCGGAGGCGCTCGGTGAGCAGGCCGCGGATGCGCTGCGCGAAGACCCCTGGAAGCTCCTCTCGGTGCCCGGCGTGCGCCCCGAACAGGCCGACACCTTCGCCCGGGCCCTGCTCGGCGCCGAGTGCACGCCCGGTGACGAGCGACGTGCCGTCGCACTGGTCGGCTGGCTCCTGGAGCGGGGCGCCCTGCAGGGGCACACCGCGCTGGAGTCGTCGGCGCTGCTCGCGGCGCTCGCCGAGCGTTCCGTACCCGATCCGGACGAGGCTCTGCAGAGCGCGATCGAGGACGGCACCGTGCTGGTCTTCCGGGACCCGCTGGACGACGCGCCTGTCCCCGTGGCCGAGGAGGGCGAGGAGGAACCCGAGCAGCCGGTACGGATCCTGCTGGGCCTGGAGCGGTACGCAATGGCCGAGGAGAGCCTCGCGGACGGACTCGCCCGGCTGGGAGCCGCACCTGCCGCGCAGGAGGGTCCGGACTGGGAGTCCGCCACCGGGGACTCCGTCCCGCCGTCCGCCGCCGAACTGATCAAGGCCGTCGCCGCACACGGCCTGGTCGCCCACACGGGTGGCGAGGCCTCCCGTGCCGAGGTGACCGCGCTGGTCGCCGCGGCCCGCGCGCTCGGGCTGCGGGCCTGTGCCGCCGCCCACAGCGCCGACGGCAGGCGACGGCTGGCCGCGGACCTCGACGACGCCTCGGCCGCGGTCACCGTCTCCGGGCTGCTCTCCGGCGCGGAGGGGCCGGGCCGGGACGAGGACGGGGCCCTCGCCCTGGACCTGCTCGCGGTCGTGGACGCACCCCAGCTGGACGTCGAGACCGCCGCGATGGTCGTCGAGTCGCTCCCCGACGGCAGCCGGCTGGTCCTCAGCGGCGACCCCGGCGTGCTCGGCTCCGCAGGGGCGGGCCAGGTGTTCACCGATCTGCTGGCCGCCCGGGCGTGCCCGCAGATCGCCTCGCGCACGCCCGATCCCGGACCGATCGGCGAACTGGTCTCGGGGATCGGCATCGGCGAACTGAACAAGGTCGACGCACCTGGCAAGGAGGTCGTCATCGTCCCGGTGCGCGACGCGGGCGAGGCGGTTCACCGTACGGTCCAGCTCGTGGCCGACTCGGTGCCGCGGGCGATCGGCGTACCGGCGTCCGACACCCAGGTCATCACCCCGGGGCACGGAGGCGCGGCCGGCACCCGCGTCCTGAACGCCGCGCTCAAGGAGCGGCTCAACCCGGGTCCCGGCCGCTTCGCCGGCTTCGATCCCGGTGACCGCGTCGCCCATGTCGCGGCGCCCGGCAGGACGCTGCTGGGCACGGTGGTCTCGGCCGACGCCGATGGACTGCATCTGGACTGCGCGGGCACACCCGTGGTCGTACCGAAGGAGCAGGTGGAGTCGGCGCTGCGACACGGCTGGGCGCTCACCGCGCACCAGGCGGCCGGTATGCGGTGGCCCGCAGCCGTCGTCGTGCTGCCGGGGGACGCTGCCCAGGCGCTCAGCCGTCCGTGGGTCTACACCGCCTTCAGCCGCGGCGAGCGGCACTTGTCGGTGGTGCACGGGGTGGACCAGGCGCTGCCGCACGCGGTGGCCGGCGTACCGGCGCAGGAACGCACGACCCGGCTGCGGACGCTGCTGACGCCGTCCGCGCAGTAGCCGCACGGTGAAGGGCCGGTGCCGGAGGCTTCCGGTACCGGCCCTTCACCCGTTGTGAGGGGTCAGACCCCCTCGCCCTCCAGCACGTCCTCGTCCTCCTCCTCGTCGAGGAGTTCGTCCTCGTCGAAGACGGAACTGACGTCGAAGCGGCACACCACCTGGGTCGGATCGGCCTGGTCGAAGGGGGTGTTCAGCCACTCCCCCGGCTCCGGCAGCTCCTCCGCAGCGGACACCCACAGCGTCGAGTCGCCCTCTTCGAGGCCGAACTCCTTGTGACGGGAGGCGATTTCATCCGGTTCATACTCTCCGAAGAGCACGCCGACCGCCGCGTGGACGCTGCTGCCGACGATCGCGCCGACCGTCGTGTCCGCGTCCACGTCCGGGTCGAGATCGGCGATGCGCTGCGCCTGGGCGAGCAGCCGCTGGGGCTCCACCACCGCGTAGTCGCGGCGGATCAGCACGCTGAGCGCGTGCGGGTCCTCCGGCCCTCCATAGGGCGGGAGCGCGTCGTCGGCCCCGGGGATCTCGAAAGGGGTGACCTCGTCGTAGCGGTCGTAGAGCTTCTCGTCGTAGGTCTCGGCGGCCGAGGCGAGCGCGTTGAACGCTTCGTACACGGCCGGGTCGTCCTCTCCCGTGCGGGCTTCGACCGCCTCGAGGTGACGGTCCAGCGCGGCTTTGACCGCATCGGCGGCGGCACGTACCTCGGCAGCGGTGGGCTGCGCAGCATCAGACATGGGACAGACGCTATCCGTACAGGGCCTCTGCTTGCACAATAGATGCGATGCCGGAATACGAATTTGTCGACGTGTACGTTCCGCGCGGGGTCTCCCGCAACGATGCGACGCGCCTGCTGACCGACCACGCCGAGTACGGACACTGGGAGTTGGACCGACTGAGTCTGCACCGGGACGGCAGCCGCAGAGTGCGGCTGCGCCGGCGGATCATCCGCCAGGTGCGCGCCACCTGGTAGAGACGGATCGGGCCCCGCGATTGCGGGGCCCGATCCGTTGTTCGTACGCGCCGACTAGGCGGACGCGCGCGCCCTGCGGTAGAGAACCGCGCCCGCGAGGAGCAGTCCGGCACTGGCCGGGATCGCCATCTCGAGCGAGCCGGCGCCGGTGTGCGCGAGCTGCTGGGTGGGCTTCGGCATGGTGATGGTCTGCGTCACCGGGTTGTTCGGGTTGCTCGGCTTGCTCGGGGCATCCGGGGAGAGCGGGGGAATCGCCCGCGTGACCGGCTTGGTGGGCTCGTCCGGCGAGCTCGGATTACCGGGCTCGTGCGGCTTGCCCGGGTGGTGCGGCTTGCCCGGGTGATGCGGCTTACCGGGGTGGTGCGGCGTGCCGGGGCCGGTCGGAGTGCCCGCGCCCGAGTCGTTGGCGCAGCTGTTGCCGTCGGTGGCATTGCCGAGCCCGCCGATGGTGACACTGTTCCCACAGGCGTTCACGGGGACGTCCACGGGCACCTGGACGGCGTTGCCCGAGCCGACGCCGGGCGAGTCGGTGGTCTTGCCACCGGCGTTCGCTCCGCCACCGCTCTTGGACTTGCCGGACGTGTTGGTGCAGCGATTGCCGGACGCCGGATTGAGAAGCCCGACGACATTGACGGTGTTGCCGCACGCGTTGACCGGGATGTGTACCGGGACCTGAATCGCATTCCCGGACAGCACGCCCGGAGAATTCGAGGCGCTTCCGTTCGCCGACGAGTCGGCGTGCGCATAGCCGCCGCTCATGGCGAGTACACCGCTCGCGGCCGCCATCGTGATCAGGCCTTTTTTCGTGACCTGGCGCATAGGTTGGTTCCCTGCCTTCTGCCTTCCGGAAAGCCCGCGTGCTTCATTGCGCGCGAGCCGAAATGCCCTGCGGCCCCGGAGTGCATGGCGCGCACTCCGGGGCCGCCGGGACTCAGAGCCTCAGAGGCTCAAGCACAACGTCACTTGTTGATGCAGGTGTTGCCGAAGGTGGGGTTCAGCAGCCCGATCACGGAGACCGTGTTGCCGCACGCGTTCACCGGGATGTGGACGGGCACCTGGATGACGTTGCCCGAGACAACACCGGGAGAGTGCACTGCGGCACCCTGCGCACCCGAGTCGGCGACGGCCATACCCGCACCAGCGAGCACGAGACCACCAGTGACTGCCGCAGCAGCGACGACCTTCTTGATCATTTGTTCCTCCTTGTAGGCAAATGCAGTCCCAGCCGCGGACTGCACCACCTGTAACGAGGCGGAACCCAGGGGGCTACGAGCCTACGATCCCTTTCACTCTTTTCAGTCAAATAGCACGGGCAGCCGATTAGTTGGAGTGTCGTTTCAGCACTTGTCCAAGAATCGGTCCAGAACACGGACGCCGAACTTGAGCCCTTCGACAGGCACCCGCTCGTCGACGCCGTGGAACATTCCGGCGAAGTCCAGCTCCGGCGGCAGCTTGAGCGGCGCGAAACCGAAGCAGCGGATTCCCAGGTCGTCGAAGGACTTGGCGTCGGTGCCGCCGGAGAGCATGTACGGCACGGCGCGCGCGATCGGGTCCTCCGCCTTCAGCGCCACCTGCATGGCGTCCACGAGGTCCCCGTCGAAGCTGGTCTCCAGCGCCTTGTCGCCGTGCACGTCCTCGCGCTTGACCCGCGGGCCGAGGATCCTGTCGAGGTCGGTGAGGAACTCCTCCTCGTACCCCGGCAGGAAGCGCCCGTCGACATGGGCGGTGGCCTGCCCGGGGATGACGTTGACCTTGTACCCGGCGCCGAGCATGGTCGGTGCGGCCGAGTTCTTCAGCGTCGCGCCGATCATCTTGGCGATCCCGCCGAGCTTCGCGAGGGTGGCCTCCATGTCCTCCGGGTCGAGCGGGGTGCCCAGCGCGTCGGAGAGCTCGTCGAGGAAGGACCGCACGGTCTTCGTCACCCGCACCGGCCACTTGTGGTTGCCGAGCCGGCCGACGGCCTCGCACAGCTCGGTGATGGCGTTGTCGTTGTTGGTCATCGACCCGTGCCCGGCGGTGCCGTCCACGGTGAGCCGCATCCAGTGCATGCCCTTCTGGGCCGTCTCCACGAGATACAGCCGCAGGTTCTCGTTGACGGTGAAGGAGAAACCGCCCACCTCGCCGATGGCCTCGGTCACGCCCTCGAAGAGGTCCGGGTGCTTGTCGACGAGGTGCCGGGCGCCGTACGTGCCGCCGGCCTCCTCGTCGGCGAGGAAGGCCAGCACGATGTCGCGCGGGGGCTTGCGGCCGCTGCGCATCCGGTCCCGTACGACCGCGAGGGTCATCGCGTCCATGTCCTTCATGTCGACCGCGCCGCGGCCCCAGACGCACCCGTCCGCGATCTCCCCCGCGAAGGGGTGGTGCGTCCAGTCCTGGGCATTGGCCGGCACGACATCGGTGTGCCCGTGGATGAGCAGCGCGGGCCGCGAGGGGTCCTCGCCCTGGATACGGGCCACGGTCGAGGCCCGCCCGGGGTGGGACTCGAAGATCTGCGGCTCCAGCCCGACCTCGGCGAGCTTCTCCGCCACGTACTCGGCGGCGGCCCGCTCGCCCGGTCCCGAGTGGTCGCCGTAGTTGCTGGTGTCGATCCGGATCAGATCGCGGCAGAGGTCGGTGACCTCGTCCTCGCCGGAGACGTATCGGCTCGTGCTCGACTCGCTCACGCTGTTTCCTCTCACCGTCGGTGCAGGTGGTCCACCTCCCCCATCCTTACGCGCCCACCCCCCGACCCCCAAGAGCGGCCGCCCGCCGACACACGGCGTTCACGCAGGCCAGAGGGGTGATCGAGCACCCTCAGATGTTTGCTATTGTTTTCCACGTCGGAACGGCCGCAAGGCCGCGAGACAGACACCTTGTCCGGGTGGCGGAATGGCAGACGCGCTAGCTTGAGGTGCTAGTGCCCTTTATCGGGCGTGGGGGTTCAAGTCCCCCCTCGGACACCATGCAGTACATGACAAAGAGCTGGTCAGGAGCGATCCTGGCCGGCTTTTTGCGTTGTGCCGCGACGGCGGACGCCTGACGGTCGGGAAACGGTCAACAGGCTCGGCTGTCAGCCGAGTTGGGCCCAGGAGGGCACGGCACCCGCGAGCTGGCAGATCATCAGGTAGAGCGGGATCGGCGGGGTGTACGGCACTTTGGCGTCCGGCCAGTGGATCAGGCGGGGACGGCCTGCGGGGATACACGCACCAGGGGCGTAATGGGCGGGTTCGGGCCACCGCAGGTCGCGGTCGGAGCCCGCCGGGACGATCCACCACCACCAGCCGGTGTCGGTGTCGGCGAAGACGCTGCCGGGGCGCGACAGACGCGCCATGAGACGCAGCCCGTAGTGCTCGGGCACGCCTACGGCATCACAGCCGAGCGGGGTCCAGAGCGCGGGGTCGCGGGAGAGTACGGCCCTCAGCACGGCAGCTCCGCCCAGACCGTACGACCCGGGGCACGCTCTTCGGTCTGCACGCCCCAGGCGGTGCTGACGGCATCGACCAGCAGGAGTCCGCGGCCGTGCTCGCCCTGGGGTGCACGGCAGAGCCGGGGCCCGTCGGGTACCCGGCCCCCGTCCTGCACGGAAATACGGAGCACTCCCTGGACGGCGCTCAGCTCACCGCGCACACGGTCACCGCAGGCGTGCACCACCGCATTGGTGACCAGTTCGGAGACCACCAGCGCGGCGGTGTCGCCGGTCTCCTCGGAGAAGCCCCAGCCGGCCAGCCGGTGCATCACCAACCGGCGTGCCTGGCCCACCGATTCGGGACGTGCTCGTAAATCGAACCCGTACCGGCGCCCGGTCGGAAGCAGGGGGACGAGCGCACTGCCAGAAGCCACGACGAGATCCTCACCACGGGGAGACAGCTCCGGCTCACGCCTCCCCCCGGGGGCGCGCGGCAGCCGCGTGAACTAGTTCAGTGATCTACTGTCCACCCGTCACCGACACCTTGGCAAGAGGCACTCTGAAATATGCAGAGTGGTGTGTCCGGGACACGGACGGCATGGCACACTGCTCCCAACTGCCCATGCGGAGGTTTGAGTTGAGTGAACCGCGGTCCGCCCCCACCGTTGGCCAGGTCGTTCTCGGAAAGCGCTTGCTGGATCTGCGTGAACGAGCGGGACTCAGCCGTGAACAGGCCGGGAAGGTTCTGCGGGTCACCCCTGCCACGATCCGTCGGATGGAGACGGCAGAGGTCGCACTGAAGATCCCCTATGTGCAGCTGCTCCTGAAGGCCTACGGCATTACGGAGCAGGAGTCCGAGTCCTTCGTGGAGCTGACGGAGGAGGCCAACAAGCCAGGGTGGTGGCAGAGTTTCCACGGCATCCTGCCCGATTGGTTCTCCATGTACGTCAGCCTGGAGGGCGCGGCAAGCCTGGTCAGGCAGTATGAACCGCACTTCGTGCCCGGCATGCTGCAGACCGAGGAGTACGCACTCCACGTGCTGCGCGGCGGAGCAGTCGGCCAGACCCGACCCGAAGACATCGAGCGCCATGTGGCGCTGCGGATGGAGCGGCAGTCACTGCTTGCCAGGCACGACTCCCCCAAGCTGTGGGTCGTCATGGACGAAACGGTTTTTCGCCGGCCTGTGGGCACACCGGCCATCATGCGGGCCCAGATCGACCGGCTGATCGAGGCCGCCGAACTGCCTCATGTCACGCTGCAGATCGCCGAGTTCGCGACAGGGCATCACCCGGGTACGTACGGACCCTTCGTGCTCTTCCGGTTCGCGATCCCCGAGCTGCCCGACATGGTCTACAGCGAGTATCTGACCGGCGCCGTCTATCTCGACGGACGGACCGAGGTGGCCGCCCACCTCGAGGTGATGGACCGCATGGCGGCCCAGGCGGCGACTGCACAACGCACGAAGGAGCTCCTGAGGGATCTCCGCAAGGAGCTGTGAATGGATCGCATCTACAACGGCATGCCCGCCGCGGATCTCGGTGCCGAAGGCTGGCGCAAGCCGTGGAGCGGTGGCAACGGAGGCAACTGCGTGGAGGCCATGAAGCTGGCCGACGGCAGAATCGCCCTGCGCCAGTCCGCCGACCCTGACGGCCCCGCTCTCATCTACACCCACGGCGAGATCAGCGCGTTCATCCTGGGCGCAAAGGCCGGCAACGCCGACTTCCTCGTCAACTGACACCCCCCGCATAGGAGCTTTTGATGACGGAGATCGACACCACCAAGCCGCACCCGGCCCGGATGTACGACTGGTTCCTCGGTGGCAAGGACAACTACCCGGTCGACCAGGCCATGGCGGAGCAGCTGCTCCAACTCGACCCCCGGGGACGGGAGATGGCCCTGACCAACCGGGCCTTCATGCACCGGGCGACCCGGTGGCTCGCCGAGTCGGCCGGGGTGCGCCAGTTCCTGGACATCGGTACGGGCATACCGACCGAGCCCAATCTCCACCAGATCGCGCAGCGGTCCGCCCCTGACGCGCGGATCGTGTACTGCGACAACGACCCGATCGTGCTGGCGCATGCCGAGGCGCTCCTGCGGTCCACTCCCGAGGGCGTGACCGAGTACGTACAGGCCGATGCCCGGGATCCGCAGACCATCCTGGAGCAGGCGAAGAAGACCCTGGACTTCGAGAAGCCGGTCGCGCTGTCGCTCGTGGCGCTGCTGCACTTCATCGAGGACGGCGACGCCCACACGCTGGTGAACCGGCTGGTGGAGCAGTTGCCGTCCGGGAGTTTCGTGGTCATCTCCCATGTCACAGGGGACTTCGACCTCGAGGGCGCGGCGAAGGCCGCCGCCATGTACCGGGAGCGCGGGATGACCCTGCGGCTGCGTACGCGGGACGAAGTCACCGCGTTCTTCGACGGGTTGGAGCTCGTCGGCAGCGGAGTGGAGCTGGCCGCCGAGTGGAAGAGCGAACTCGGTGAGCGGGTGCCCGTCGCGGGCGACGCCCCGATCCCGGGGTGGGTGGGCGTCGCCCGCAAGGCCTGACGCAAGAGTTCAGTGGCCCCGCCGGAGCCAGTCCTCCAGGTGCGGGGCCTCTGCGCCGATGGTGGTCGCATCGCCGTGGCCGGTACGGACCTCGGTCTCGGGCGGCAGCGTCAGCAGCCGTTCGCGGATCGAGTCGACGATCGTCGGGAAGTGCGAGTACGAGCGGCCGGTCGCGCCCGGACCGCCCTGGAAGAGCGTGTCACCGGTGAAGACGGTGGCGAGCCCGGGTGCGTACAGGCAGACCGCGCCCGGTGCGTGGCCGGGTGTGTGCAGGACCGTGAGCTCCGTGCCGGCCACCGGCAGCCGCTGGCCGTCGGCCAGTTCGGCGTCGGGGGCGCGGTCCGGGTGGGTCTGCTTCCACAGTTCGAGGTCGTCCGGGTGGAGCAGGACCGGGGCGCCCGTGGCGGCCGCGAGGGCCGGGGCCGCGTCGATGTGGTCGTTGTGCGCGTGCGTGCAGATGATCGCGCGCAGGGTACGGCCGCCGAGTGCGGCCAGGATCGCCTCGGCGTCGTGCGCCGCGTCGATGACGACGGCTTCCGTGTCGTCGCCGACGATCCAGACGTTGTTGTCGACGTCCCAGGTGCCGCCGTCGAGCGAAAAAGTGCCCGAGGTGACGAGGTGGTCGATGCGGGCCGCCATCAGAAGACCACCACCGAGCGCAGGACATCGCCTTCGTGCATCCGCTCGAAGGCCTTCTCGACCTCGCCCAGCGCGATCGTCTCGGTGACGAACGCGCCGAGGTCGATCCGGCCCTGCTGGTGCAGGTCGATGAGCATCGGGAAGTCCCGGGAGGGCAGGCAGTCCCCGTACCAGGACGACTTGAGCGCACCGCCGCGCCCGAAGACGTCGATGAGCGGCAGTTCCAGCTTCATGTCGGGCGTCGGGACGCCGACCAGGACGACGGTCCCGGCCAGGTCGCGTGCGTAGAAGGCCTGTTGGTACGTCTCGGGGCGGCCGACCGCCTCGATGACGACGTCGGCGCCGAAGCCCCCGGTGAGCTCGCGGATCGCCTCGACCGGGTCCGTGGAGCGGGAGTTGACGGTGTGCGTGGCACCCATCGACTGCGCGGTGGCGAGCTTGCGGTCGTCGATGTCGACCGCGATGATCTTCGACGCGCCCGCGAGGCGCGCACCGACCACGGCCGCATCCCCGACGCCGCCGCAGCCGATGACCGCGACGGTGTCGCCGCGGCCGACCTGGCCGGTGTTGATCGCGGCGCCGATGCCCGCCATCACGCCGCAGCCGAGGAGGCCCGCGACGGCCGGGGAGACGGACGGGTCGACCTTGGTGCACTGGCCCGCGGCGACCAGGGTCTTCTCGGCGAAGGCGCCGATGCCCAGCGCCGGGGAGAGTTCGGTCCCGTCGAGGAGGGTCATCTTCTGCGTGGCGTTGTGGGTGTCGAAGCAGTACTGCGGGCGGCCGCGCAGGCAGGCCCGGCAATTGCCGCACACCGCACGCCAGTTGAGGATCACGAAGTCGCCGGGGGCGACGTCGGTGACGCCGTCCCCGACCGACTCGACGATGCCTGCCGCCTCATGGCCGAGGAGGAAGGGGAAGTCGTCGTTGATCCCGCCCTGCTTGTAGTGCAGATCGGTGTGACAGACCCCGCAGGCCTGGATCTTGACCACTGCTTCACCGGGGCCGGGATCGGGGACGATGATCGTCTCCACGCGGACCGGCTCGTTCTTGCCGGGGGCGATGACCCCCTGGACCTGCTGTGCCATACCGTCTGCAGCCTTCCGTCTCGCCGAGTGGTCGCTCGGGGCTATTCTCCCAGGCCCTGGCGCTCGGCGGCGACCTCCTGGACCCTTCCGCGTACGAGGAACCAGCCGCCGACCAGTGCCGCGGCGATCAGCGGCAGGCAGTAGACGGTGGTGCGGCCGATTCCGCCGCCCCACCACATCAGGAAGACGACGGCGGCCAGGAAGGCGAGCGTGACGATCTGGGTGTACGGGGCCCACGGCAGCCGGTAGCCGGGGCGGGTGACCCTGCCGTCCTGCGCGCGGCGCCAGAACAGCAGCGAGCAGAGCATGATCATGCCCCAGGTGCCGAGGATGCCGATCGAGGCGAAGTTGAGCACGATCTCGAAGGCCTCGCCCGGGAACCGGTAGTTCAGCGCGACGCCCAGGACGCCGAAGCCCGCGGTCAGCAGGATGCCGCCGTAGGGGACCTTGCCCTTGTTCATCAGGCCGGTGAACCGGGGCGCGGAGCCGGAGAGGGACATCGAGCGCAGGATGCGGCCGGTGGAGTACAGACCGGAGTTGAGGCTGGAGAGGGCGGCGGTGAGGACCACCAGATTCATCACGCCGGCCGCGCCCGGGACACCGAGCTTGTCCAGGACGGTGACGAAGGGGCTCTCGCCGTCGGAGTACGAGGTGTACGGGAGCAGCAGCGCGAGCAGGACCACCGAGCCGACGTAGAAGATGCCCACGCGCCACATGATCGAGTTGATCGCCTTGGGCATGATCTTCTCGGGGTGCTCGGTCTCGCCCGCGGCGACGCCGCACAGTTCCACGGAGGCGTACGCGAAGACGACGCCCTGGATGACGAGCAGCATCGGCATCATGCCGCTGGGGAAGATGCCGCCGTTGTCACCGATGGTGGAGAAGCCGGGGGTGTGGCCGTCGACCGAGTGCTGGGTGACGACCAGATAGATGCCGACGCACATGAAGGCGACCAGCGCTGCGACCTTGATGATGGAGAACCAGAACTCCATTTCGCCGAAGTACTTCACCGAGATCAGGTTGGCGGTGAGGACCACGGCGAGGGCCACGAGCGCGCAGACCCACTGCGGGACCGAGCTGAACACCGCCCAGAAGTGGGCGTAGGTGGCGGCGGCCGTGATGTCGGCGACCGCGGTGGTGGACCAGTTGAGGAAGTAGAGCCAGCCCGCGCTGTACGCGCCCTTCTCGCCCATGAACTCCCGGGCGTAGGAGACGAATGCGCCGGAGGAGGGGCGGTAGAGGACGAGCTCGCCGAGTGCCCGTACGACGAAGAAGGCGAAGACTCCGCAGACCGCGTAGGCGATCGCGAGGGAGGGGCCCGCACCGGCCATCCGGCCGCCGGCGCCGAGGAAGAGGCCGGTGCCTATCGCGCCGCCTATCGCGATCATGTTGATGTGACGCGACTTGAGGTCCTTGCTGTACCCCTCGTCCCCGGCGTCGACGTGTGGGGCGGTCTCGGCCGGAGCGGTGGTGAGGTCACTCATGCGGGTGCGTTGCCTTACGTGGGGGGTCACGATCAAGGCGACAGCGTAGAGGGGCGCGGACGGCACGCATACCGCCCGGCGCCCCAATGATTTCTTTGTCACAAAAGGTTTGCGACGGCACAGATCAGGGGGCGAGGACGTCGAGCTCCTTCAGCGCGCCGACAGCGATCTCGCGGGTGAGCTCCTCGGCACGGGCCGCATTGCCTTCCCGTACAGCCTCCGCCACCTGCACATGCAAGGTCACGGCGGCCGGGTCGGGGTCCTCGAACATCACCTGGTGATGGGTGCGTCCGGAAAGAACCTCGGCGACCACATCGCCGAGGCGCGCGAACATCTCATTGCCCGACGCGCAGAGCACGATGCGGTGGAAGGCGATGTCGTGGACGAGGTACTGCTCCAGCTGCTGGCCCCGGGACGAGGCGACCATGCCGAGCGCCTGCCCGGTGAGGTCGGCGCACTGTTCGGGGGTGGCGTACCGGGCGGCGAGGCCCGCGGCGACGGGTTCGAGCGCCGAGCGCAGCACGGTCAGGGAGCGGAGCTGGCGGGGGCGGTCGGCACCGGCGAGGCGCCACCTGATGACCTGCGGGTCGTAGACGTTCCACTGCTCGGCCGGCCGTACGGTCACGCCGACCCGGCGCCTGGACTCCACCAGGTGCATCGACTCCAGGACCCGGACCGCCTCGCGGATGACCGTGCGCGACACCTCGAAGCGCTGGGCGAGCTCGTCGGTGCGCAGGACGCTGCCCGGCGGGTACTCGCCCGCCGTGATCGCGGGGCCGAGATTCTCCAGCACATGGGCGTGCAGCCCCCGGCCCTCAGTGGTCATGGGTTCAGGGTACGGGGCGACCCCCGTAGCGAATATGTATGACGTTTAAGTCACAGACTCTTGAATACGTCGTACCTAATGGGTTTCAGTAGCGACTGGCAACGGACCGATGTCGATGAAGACAGCGAGGCACCACCCATGAGCACCACCCGAGTCGTCGTCCTGATGGGCGTGGCGGGGACAGGCAAGACCACGATCGGTCCGCTGCTCGCCGCCGGTCTGGGCGTTCCGTACGCCGAGGGCGACGATTTCCACCCGCCGGCGAACATCGCCAAGATGTCGGCGGGGACCCCGCTCGACGACGAGGACCGCTGGCCCTGGCTCGATGCCATCGGCCGGTGGGCGCACGGCCGCGAGGGGCTCGGCGGGGTGGTCTCCAGCTCCGCGCTCAAGCGCGTCTACCGCGACCGGCTCCGCTCCGAGGCGCCCGGCGTGCTCTTCCTCCACCTCACCGGGGACCGCGCTCTGATCGAGCAGCGGATGTCCGAGCGCAAGGGCCACTTCATGCCCACCGCGCTCCTCGACTCGCAGTTCGCCGCCCTGCAGCCGCTGGGCGAGGACGAGGCCGGCCTGGACGTCGACATCACCGGAACCCCTGAAGCCATCACCGAGCGGGCCGTCGCAGCACTGCGCCGGTTCGACCAGTAAAGGAATCCCACCGTGTCCAGTCTCAGCGTCGAGACCCTGGCAGCGGACGCCGTCGCGCCGATCACCTCGGCGGGCAACGCCCACCTGGGGATCGCGGTCCTCGCGGGCATCGCCGTCATCGTCCTGCTCATCACGAAGTTCAAGCTCCACGCCTTCCTCGCCCTGACCATCGGGTCCCTGGCGCTCGGCGCCTTCGCGGGTGCACCGCTCGACAAGGTGATCCTCAGCTTCACCGCCGGGCTCGGCTCGACCGTCGCGGGCGTCGGCGTCCTCATCGCGCTCGGCGCGATCCTCGGCAAGCTCCTCGCCGACTCGGGCGGCGCCGACCAGATCGTCGACACGATCCTGGCGAAGGCCGGCAAGTCCGGTGGGCGGCTGATGCCGTGGGCGATGGTCCTCATCGCGTCGATCATCGGGCTGCCGCTCTTCTTCGAGGTCGGCATCGTGCTGCTGATCCCGGTCGTGCTCCTGGTCGCCAAGCGCGGCAACTACTCGCTGATGCGCATCGGCATCCCGGCGCTGGCCGGACTCTCCGTGATGCACGGGCTGATCCCGCCGCACCCCGGACCGCTCGTCGCGATCGACGCGGTCGGTGCGAACCTGGGCGTCACCCTCGCCCTCGGTGTCCTGGTCGCCATTCCGACCGTGATCATCGCCGGTCCGCTGTTCTCGAAGGTGGCCGCGCGCTGGGTGGACATCCAGGCGCCGGAGCGCATGGTTCCGTCCCGTCCCTCGGAGGACCTGGAGACGCGGCCGAGCTTCCGGGCCACGGTCGCCACCGTGCTGCTGCCCGTGGTGCTGATGCTGGCCAAGGCCCTGGTCGACATCGTCGTGGACGACCCGACCCACATGATCCAGCGTGTCTTCGACGTGATCGGCTCCCCGCTGATCGCGCTGCTGGCCGCGGTGATCGTCGGAATGTTCACGCTGGGCCGCGCCGCCGGATTCACCAAGGACCGGCTGTCGACGACCGTCGAGAAGTCCCTCGCGCCGATCGCCGGTGTGCTGCTGATCGTCGGTGCGGGCGGCGGCTTCAAGCAGACGCTGATCGACTGCGGTGTGGGTCAGATGGTCATGGACATCTCCAAGGACTGGTCGATCCCCGCGCTGCTCCTGGCCTGGCTGATCGCGGTGGTGATCCGGCTCGCGACAGGTTCCGCGACCGTGGCGACCGTCTCCGCCGCCGGTCTCGTGGCGCCGCTCGCCGCCGACATGTCCACCCCGCACACCGCGCTGCTGGTGCTCGCGATCGGCGCCGGTTCGCTCTTCTTCAGCCATGTGAACGACGCCGGATTCTGGCTGGTGAAGGAGTACTTCGGGATGAACGTCGGCCAGACGCTCAAGACCTGGTCGGTGATGGAGACGATCATCTCGGTGGTCGCGCTCGTCTTCGTCCTGCTGCTGTCACTGGTCATCTAGCCCGGAGTGGGGCGGAGTCGCGGCTCAGTCCTTCCACCGCGGGTGTTCGCGCTCCGCCCACTCCCTGCTCACCGATCCCGTACGCATCCCCCGCCGCGCCTCCGGATCCGCCAGCGCCATTCCCACATGGCCCGCGATCACGATGCCCGCCGTCAGCGCCAGCCAGTCGTGGACGAACGTCGCGCTCGTACGCCACACCAGCGGCGTGAGGTGCGTGAACCACATCAGCAGGCCCGTGCCCAGCATCACCAGGCTCGCGCCCGCGATCCAGGCCGCGTAGACCTTCTGGCCCGCGTTGAACTTGGCCGCCTCCCGGAGCGCCCCGTCGCGGCGCAGCACGGAGCGCAGCCAGCGCATGTCGTACGGGGCGAAGCGGTTGAGGCGCCCCAGATCGGCGCGCAGCGCGCGGGAGACCAGGCCGATCAGGACCGGGACGGGCAGCAGCAGGCCCGACCATTCGTGGAGCGTGACCACCAGGTAGCGGCGGCCCACGAGTTCGGCCAGCTGGGGAACGTAGAGGCAGGCCGCGGTGGCGATGCACAGCAGCATCAGGCCGGCCGTCGAGCGGTGGACCCAGCGCACCGGGCGCGCGAAGCGGCGTACGTGCTCAGGCGGTCGGGGTGTCGCCTCGTCCGTTGGACTTGCCGACCCAGGCATCGGTGTCATAGCCGCGTTCCTCCCAGTAGCCGCGCTGGACATCGGAGGTCACCGTGATGCCGGACAGCCATTTCGCCGATTTGTAGAAGTACATGGGTGCTACGTAGAGACGGACCGGGCCACCGTGCGAGTGGGCCACCGGTTTGTCCTGCATGCGCAGGGCCACCAACACGTCGGCCCTGCGGGCCTGTTCGAGGGTCAGACTCTCGCTGTACGCACCGTCGAAACAGGTGAAGCGGATGGCCCGGGCTCCTGGGCGCACCCCGGCGGCGTCCAGGATCCGGGAGAGCTGGACGCCCTCGAAGGGCGTGCCGGGGACCCTCCAGCCGGTGACGCACTGGACGTCGCGGACCAGTCGGGTCTGGGGCAGTGCGCGCAGCGAGTCGAGTGTGTACGTGGCGGGGCGGTCGACCAGGCCGTCCACCGTCAGGCGGTAGTCGGCCGCCGACTTGTGCGGGACGGAGGAGGTCACCGAGTAGTAGCGGAAGCCGCCTCCGTTGGGCAGCAGTCCGGTCAGACCGGTGGGGTCCTTGCCCGATGCGGTGGAGAGGACGGATTCGAGGCCGTCCTGGAGGTACGGCGCGGCCACGACTCCCGCGGCACCGAGTCCGAGCATGGAGAGCAGCAGGCGGCGGCCGATGGGCTTTCCGCCGGCCTCGTCGGGCTCCACTGGCTGTTCTGCTGCGTTCACAAGACGATTCGAGCACCCGCGGGCGCCGAAGGACAGGCCTCGCGGGTGCTCGTCAGTGTTTCGTCACATCTGTTCGGCGGCTTTGTCCAGCTGGAAGGCTTCGTTGCCGAGGCCGATCCGGGCGTGGACCGCAGGCCTGGTCGCGCGCAGTACGGCTCCGTAGACGAGACCGACCACCAGGGCGACGCCCACGATCGCGGGGAGCATCCAGCTCAGCGCCGATCCGGGGCCCGCGCCGACCAGGACGTCGAAGTCCTTGACCGTGTAGACGGCGATCACGATCAGTGCGACGCAGGCGAGGGCAGCCGCGATCAGCCGCCAGGCCTGGGCGGCGGCCGCTCCGCGCCGTACGAAGAAGGCGATGACCGCGATCGAGGCGCCCGCCATCAGCACGATGATGCCGAGCGCGCCGATGTTCCCCATCCAGGTGAAGAGGTGCAGGACGGGGACGGTCGGGTCGCCGGCCGGCTTGTCGTCCACGACGGCGAAGGCGACGACCACGATCACCGAGATGACGCTCTGGAGCACGGACCCGGTGCCGGGGGCGCCGCTGGCCCTGTTCGTACGGCCGAAGGCCGCGGGGAGCAGGCCCTCGCGGCCCATGGCGAAGGCGTAGCGGGCGACCACGTTGTGGAAGCTGAGCATCGCCGCGAACATGCCCGTGACGAACAGGATGTGGAGTACGTCGGTGAAGGTCTTGCCCAGCGTCGACTCGCTGAGGGCGAAGAGGAGTCCGGGGCCGAGCTTCCCCGACTGCTCACTGACCGCGGAGGGGCCGGCCGCGACCGTCAGCGCCCAGGAGCTGAGGGCGAAGAAGAGCGCGACGAAGCCGACGGCGAGGAACATCACGCGGCGGACGACGACCTGGGGGCGGCTGGTCTCCTCCGCGTACACCGGCGCCTGCTCGAAACCGACGAAGGCGGCGATGCAGAAGCACAGCGCGGTGCCGAGGCCCGCGCCGGTGAGGGTGTCGGGGTTGAACGCGTGGAGGGAGATGCCCTCCTTGGCCGGGGACGCGAAGGCCGAGAAGTCGAAGATGACGACCAGGGCGACTTCGATGAGGAGGAGGACGCCGAGGACCTTGGCGTTGAGGTCGATCTTCAGCCAGGCCAGTGCGGCGACGACGAGTACGGCCGCCAACGCCGGTATCCACCAGGCTATTTCGGTGTCCAGGTACGTCTGGAAGAGGCCGGAGACCTCGAAGCCGAACATGCCGTAGATGCCGACCTGCATGGCGCTGTAGGCGACCAGCGCGACGAAGGAGGCACCCGCGCCCGCGGTGGCGCCCAGGCCGCGGGCGATGTACGCGTAGAACGCGCCCGCGTTGTGGACGTGGCGGCTCATCTCCGCGTAGCCGACGCTGAAGAGGACCAGGACCACGCCGAGGATGACGTAGAGGAGCGGCTGGCCGACGATGCCCATCGGGCCGAAGATGGTGGGCATCACCCCGGCCACCACCATCAGGGGCGCGCTCGCGGCGAGCACGGAGAGAAGCAGCCCCGCCGTGCCCAGCCTGCCTGCACGCAGGGCCTGTTCCTGCCCCTTGAACGTGCTGATCCCACTGGTCTCGGTCGTGCTCGTGCTCGTACTGCCCGGCGCCATGGCGGGTCGGTCCCTTCGTGAGAGGTCGGGATTGCTTACACGGAGCCGAGCGCTGCGTCGCGCGCGGCACTGAAGGCCTCGTACGGATCCCGGTCCGGGTAGGACCAGGGGGCTCCGGTGGCGTGCTCGCCGATCCGGTGGAAGAGGGCCGCGGCCTCGGCGGGGCGGCCCTCGCAGTACTTCGCGTGGGCAAGGAAGTTGAGGTCGATACGGTTGCGGGGGTGGTCCTCGCGCTCCCACTCCAGCCACCAGTCGAAGGCGGCCTTCATCACCTGGCTGGCCCGGCGCCCCGTCCAGTGGGAGGAGCGTGCGGGGTCGCTCGGTTCGCTGCCGGCGGCGGCGAGCACCCGGTAGCGCTCGGCGTGGGCGACGACGGGCAGCACGGCCAACGGCGAGTCGGCAGGGGCCTGTTCGGCCGCCCAGGCGGCGAAGTCGTACACCTCGTGGAGCGGGTCCTGACCGGCGTCGGGGTGGCGCTCGGCCAGGCGTGCCGCCATCAGGTGGTGCGCGTGGTGATGGTCGGGGTGGCGGGCCCGTACCTCTTCGAAAAGCCGGCTGACCTCGTCCTCGGTGGAGCGGGCACGGGCCAGGATCAGCAGCGCCAGCCAGGGGGTCGGATCGGCGGGGGCGAGGCGTGCTGCGGAGCGGCAGGCATCGTGCGCGGCGGCTTCGGAGTCCTTGCCGCGGAGCGTACGGATGACGGTGGCGCAGGCGAGGAGCGTGGCGGCGTCGGGGCTTTCCGGCTCCGCGAGCTGCCAGTCACGCGCCCAGGCGGCGGACGCGGAACCCGCCGCGAGGACGACGAGACGGTGGCCGCGGCGGTCCCAGTCCTCACCCGTACCGGCGAGGAGGGAGCGGACACGGGTCCATCGGCCCTGCGTCAACTGGGCGCGGGCGTCGATGAGTTCGGAGTCGTCGAGCGCCGGGTCCACGTGCTGGCCGCCCCGTCTTCGGGAGCGGCCGAGGGGAGGCGGAGACATCCGCTGAAGCCCTTCCCGGCTGCGGTGAGTGAATGATCACGCACAGCAAAGCGGTCCGGGCAGGTCCACGTCAAGGGCGATCTGGAGTCGCGGACTCCTCAACTCCCTTTCCGGGGGGAGGATTTACGTACCCTTGGCGTCATGCCGAACTCCGAACCGCTCAAGCCGTTCCTGCTCGCCTTCCCCGGACCGCTCAGAGACCGGCTCGTCAATGCCGTGCTCAGCGGGGAGAAGGTCTCCACGACCGGGCTGCTCGCCGAGTACGAGGTGGAACGCGAGGAGCTGCCGCCGGTGGGGGAACGGTCGGCGCTGATCGACTCCGCGGGTGTCGAGATCGCGGTGGTGGAGGTCACCGAGGTACGGGTGCTGCGGCTGGGGGACGTCGATCTGCAGCATGCGATCGACGAGGGCGAGGGCCATACGTCGGTCGCCCGATGGCGGACCGATCATGAGGGGTTCTGGCACGGCGAGGACATGAGGGAGGCCCTGGGGGACCCGGGGTTCACCGTGGACGACGACACGATGATCGTGGCCGAGCGGTTCCGGGTCGTGGAGCGGCTGTAGGAACCGTGGCGAGCCGGCGCCGGTCCGGGGGCGCCGCCCCCGGACGTCCGCCGCAGCCCGCGGCTAGCCGACCGCCTTCGCCGCCGCCCGGCCCGCCGTACGGCCCGAGAAGATGCAGCCCCCGAGGAACGTGCCCTCCAGGGACCGGTATCCGTGTACGCCGCCGCCACCGAAGCCCGCCGCCTCGCCCGCCGCGTAGACACCCGGCAGGGGTTCGCCGTTCTCCGTGAGGACCCTCGACGAGAGGTCCGTCTCCAGGCCGCCCAGCGACTTGCGCGTCAGGATGTGCAGCTTCACCGCGATCAGCGGGCCCGCCTTGGGGTCCAGGATGCGGTGCGGGGACGCGGTGCGGATCAGCTTGTCGCCCAGGTAGTTGCGGGCCCCGCGGATCGACATCACCTGGAGGTCCTTGGTGAAGGGGTTGGCGATCTCCCGGTCCCTGGCCTCGATTTCGCGCCGCAGGTCCGCCTCGTCGATGAGCGGCTCCTTGGTGAGCGCGTTCATCCCGCGGACCAGGGCGGACAGGTCGTTCTCGACCACGAAGTCCGCGCCGTTGTCCATGAACGCCTTCACCGGAGCGGGCACGTCGGCGCGCGCCCTGCCGATGACGTCGCGGATCGACTTGCCCGTCAGGTCGGGGTTCTGCTCGGAGCCCGAGAGCGCGAACTCCTTGCCGATGATCTTCTGGTCGAGGATGAACCAGGTGTACTCGTGACCGGACTTCTGGATGTGCTCCAGGGTGCCGAGCGTGTCGAAGCCGGGGAAGAGCGGCACCGGCAGGCGCTTGCCCCGGGCGTCGAACCAGAGCGAGGAGGGGCCGGGCAGGATCCGGATGCCGTGCTTGGCCCAGATCGGGTTCCAGTTCTGGATGCCCTCGGTGTAGTGCCACATACGGTCGCGGTTGATGTGGTGCGCACCCGCCGCTTCCGTGATGCCGAGCATCAGGCCGTCCACATGTGCGGGCACCCCGGAGAGCATGAACTCCGGCGGGGTGCCGAGGCGTTCGGGCCAGCTCGCGCGTACGAGGTCGTGGTTGCCGCCGATGCCGCCGGAGGTGACGATCACCGCCTGGGCCGTCAGCTCGAACTCCCCCGTCACCTCACGCGTGCTCGCCGTGCCGCGCTCGGCGCCGCTCGCCTCGAGGATCTCGCCCGTGACGGTGTCCACCGATCCGCCCGTACGGGAGAGCCCCGTCACCCGGTGGCGGAACCTGAACTCGACCAGCCCGCGCGCCACTCCCTCGCGCACCCGCCGCACGAAGGGCGCCACGACGCCGGGGCCCGTGCCCCAGGTGATGTGGAAGCGCGGCACGGAGTTGCCGTGCCCGGTGGCGTCGTACCCACCGCGCTCCGCCCAGCCCACCACGGGGAAGAACCGCATGCCCTGGGCGTGCAGCCAGGCCCGCTTCTCCCCCGACGCGAAGTTCACGTACGCCTCGGCCCACTTCCGCGGCCAGTGGTCCTCGTCGCGGTCGAAGCCGGCCGTGCCGAGCCAGTCCTGCATGGCGAGCGCCCGGCTGTCCTTGATCCGGAAGCGGCGCTGCTCGGGCGAGTCGACGAAGAACAGTCCGCCGAAGGACCAGTGCGCCTGTCCGCCGATCGACTGTTCGGGCTCCTGGTCGAGCAGGATGACCTTCTTGCCGGCGTCGACCAGCTCGGCGGTCGCCACCAGGCCCGCGAGCCCGGCCCCGATCACGATGACATCAGCGTCGTACGCCATGGGCCCATCCCTGCCAGGAGAAGTTACTGTCCGGTCAGAATCTTCTGTACGGAACGTGACCGAGTCAACCGTCACGTTCGGGGCACTCGATGGGGGAATCCGCTCCAGGGGGCGCTATCGTCGCCAAGTACCCGCCCCCTGACCGGTCTTGAGGTGGAAGACACGTGTCGGTCCTGGTCCTTGCACTCGCCGTGAGCGCGGCCTGTTGCCTCGGCTTCGGCTTCGTACTGCAACAGAACGCCGCTGCGCGCGCCCCGCTCAGCGACTTCCTGTCGTGGCGCCTGCTCCTCGATCTCGTACGCGTGCCGCGCTGGCTCGCCGGGATCGGACTGATGATCTGCGGCATGGTGCTCGGCGCGCTGGCGCTGGGCTGGGGCGAGGTCTCGCTCGTCGAGCCGCTGCTCGCCACCAATCTGCTCTTCGCGATGGCGCTGAGCCGGTGGCAGACGGGGCAGTCGCTGGGCCGCCAGGGCTGGGGCGGACTCGCCCTGCTCGCGGGCGGGGTGACGGCGTTCATCGTGGCCGGTCAGCCGCACGGCAGCGTCGCGGTGGCCGGGCCGACGCGGCACTGGCTGATCATCGGCGTGGTGGCGGGCGTCGCCCTGCTGCTGACGGTGTACGCGAAGAGATCGCGGCTCGGCGCAGGAGCCACGCTGCTCTCCCTCGCGGCGGGGCTGCTGTACGGACTGCAGGACGCGCTGACCCGGGTCAGCGGGCAGCGGTTCTCCCGGGGCGGCCTCTTCGACCTGGTGACGACGTGGCAGCCGTACGCGGTGGTGGTGCTCGGGATCACCGGCCTGGTGCTGGTGCAGAGCGCGTTCGAGACGGCGCCGCTGCGGATGTCCCTGCCGGCCCTGACGGCCGCGCAGCCCCTTGCGGGCATCGTCTGCGGCGTCGGTTTCCTCGGCGACCGGCTGCGTACGGACGTGGGCGCACTGGCCTGGGAGGCGGCGGGACTGGCCGCGATCGTGGCCGGGATCGTGGCCCTCGGTCTGCATCCGGCGATGCCCGCGGGGACGGCGGTGCGGACGCGCGAGAAGATCGCCGCATGAACCCTGCCGATGAAATACTCGATGTCGTCGACGCGTCCGACCAGGTCACCGGACAGCATCCACGCGGCGAGGTCTACGCGAAGAAGCTCATGCACCGGTGCGTGGCCGTACTGGTGCGGGACGGCGAGGGCCGGATCTTCGTCCACCGGCGCACACCCACGAAGCTGATCTTCCCCTCCTTGCACGACATGTTCGTGGGCGGCGTCGTCGGGGCGGGCGAGTCCTACGAGGAGGCCGCCCTGCGCGAGGCGGAGGAGGAACTGGGCGTCCACGGACTGGCCAGGCCCGTCCCGCTCTTCAAGTTCCTTTACGAGGGCGACGACGGCCACAGCTGGTGGGCCTGGGTGTACGAGGTCCGCTGCGACCTGCCCGTGCACCCCCAGGTCGAGGAGGTCGCCTGGCACGGCTTCCTCACCGAGGAGGAGCTGACGCAGCGCCTCGGCGAGTGGGAGTGGGTGCCGGACGGGCTGGCCGCGTGGAGGCGGCTAGTCTCGGCCAGGTGATCGACTTTGTGCAGAGCCTGAGGCTCTGGTTCGCACCTCAGCGGATCCGGGACGAGGGCGAGACCCCCGACTACCGCTTCTCGCTCGCCAATGAACGCACCTTCCTCGCCTGGATCAGAACCGCCCTGGCCCTGATCGGCGGCGGGTTCGCCGTGGACCAGTTCCTGCCCGACCTGCGCTGGGGCGTCCGCGTCGGGATGTCGCTGGCACTGCTCGGCGCCGGCGCGCTGTGCGCGGTGCGCGCGGTCAATCACTGGGTGCGGTGCGAGCGCGCCATGCGGCGCGGCGAGGATCTGCCCGTGACCGCCTTCCCGACCCTGCTCAGTCTCGCGGTCGCGGTCGTCGCCGTGGCGATGGTCGTGGTCGTGGCACTCGGCCTGGCGGGCAAGTGACCGACCGGGACCCGGGCCTGCAGCCGGAGCGGACCCGGCTGGCCTGGCGGCGTACGACGCTGAGCTTCACGGTCGCGGCCGTCCTCGCGGGAAAGCAGGCGATGAACGGGGCGACCGCCGCCGATCTCGTGGCGGCCGCTTCCGGCCTGCTGCTCTGGGTGGTGTTCCTGCGGGTCGCCCACCGGCGGCTGGTCGATGTCGGGGCTTCGTCGCGGCCCTCGGTGATGTCGCCGCGCGGCGCCCTGACCGCCGCCGCCTGCACTCTTGCGCTGGCCGTGTTCGGCGTGGCGATCATCCGCTGAACCCGGACACCCGCACAGTAGGGATATGTCCGATTTCATTCTTATTCTTTTCGGGGTCGTCGGGGCGTCGCTGATGATTCAGGCCGTCTGGGATCTGAAGTGCAGCCGCCAGATCGGTGGCGCGCCCGCCGAGGAGGTGACCGCGGTCGCGATGGCTCTGGGCGGCGCGTTCCTCGCACTGGCCGGCCTGGTGGTCGCGTTCGCGGTCTCGCCTGCGTAGACCTCCGCGGACTAGGACTTGTCCCAGTCCACCGTGACGACGATCTTCCCGCGGGTGCGGCCCTCCGCGTTCAGCCGGTGTGCCTCGGCCGCCTGCTCCAGCGGGAAGGTGCGGTCCACGTGGACCGTGACGACGCCTTCGTCGGCCAGGACTCCGAGCGTGTGCAGATCTGTCGCGTCGGGCCGTACGAACACATAGCGTCCGCCGAGATTCGTCACCTCTCCGTCCGCGACGGAGGCCAGCCGGCCGCCCGGGCCCAGCACGTCGGCGGAGACCTTCAGGGTCTCGCCGCCGACCGTGTCGAAGGCCGCGTCGACACCGTCGGGTGCCATGGCGCGGATGCGGTCCGCGAGTCCCTCCCCGTACGTGACCGGCTCCGCGCCCAGCGCGCGCACATGCTCGTGGTTGCGCTCGCTGGCGGTGCCGATGACCCGGGCGCCGACGTTCTTCGCCAGCTGTACGGCGAGGGAACCCACCCCGCCCGCCGCCGCGTTCACCAGGACCGTGTCACCCGGGCCGATCTCCAGGGCGCGCAGGACCTGGTACGCGGTGAGTCCGGCCAGCGGCAGTCCCGCGGCCTCCTCGAAGCTGAGGCGCAGCGGTTTGCGGGCCAGGGTGCGGACCGGCGCGGCGACGTACTCGGCGAAGGTCCCGCGGGAGAGGAAGTCCTCGCGGACGTAGCCCATGACCTCGTCGCCGACGGCGAATTCGGTGACGGATGCGCCGGGCTGGACGACCACGCCGGAGACGTCCCAGCCCGGGATCACCGGGAAGACCGCGTCGAGGATCCCGTCGAGGTAGCCCTCGCGGCACTTCCAGTCGACCGGGTTCACGGACGCGGCCCGCACCTTGACCAGGACCTGGTCGGGGCCCACCTTGGGGTCGGGGAGGTCGCCGTACTCCAGGACGTCGGGCCCGCCGTAGCTGCTGTAGCTGATCGCCTTCATAGTGACGAGCCTCTGACCTGCGACGTCACTGCGCAACCGGGGACGGGGGCCGGTCGCATCTAAGGTGTGCGGATCAGCTGGACCACATCTCCGGGGGACACCGATGGCCGCCGCAGTTCCGTACACCGTCGGACTCGCACCGCAGGTCCACGCCTATGTACAGCCGGACGGTGGCTGGTGCCTCAACAACGCCGGGATCGTCAGCGACGGCACCTCGACGGTGCTCGTCGACACCACCGCCACCCTGAGCCGCGCGCGGGCGTTACGCGAGGCGATCGCCGCGGTCGGGGCGCCGCCGCCGGGGATCGTCGTCAATACGCACCACCACGGCGACCACACCTACGGCAACAGCCTCTTCATCCCGCGGGCCACCGTCGTCGGCCACGAATCCTGCCGCCGCGAGCTGCTGGCCGCCGGGCGCCAGCTCCATCTCGTGTGGCCGCAGACGGACTTCGGCGACATCAGCATCACGGCGCCCACGCTCACGTACAGCGAGCGCCTCACGGTCCATGTCGGGACGACCGAGGTACGGCTGATCCACCCCGGCGTGGCCCACACCACCGGCGACACCGTCGTGCACCTCCCCGAGCAGCGGATCGTCTTCACCGGCGATCTGGTCTTCCGGGGCGGCACCCCCTTCCTCCCGATGGGATCGCTGAGCGGCTCGCTGCGGGCGCTGGAGCTGTTGCGGGGGCTGGACGCGACGGTCGTGGTGCCCGGCCACGGTCCGGTCACCGATCCGTCGGCGTACGACGACACCGAGCGCTATCTGCTGTACGTCGCCGAGGTCGCCGGTGCCGCGTACGCCAAGGGCCTCACGCCTCTGGAGGCCGCGCGCGAGGCGGAGCTCGGGAAGTTCGCGGCGCTGCGCGAGAGCGAGCGCCTGGTGGCCAATCTGCACCGCGCCTACGCTGAGCTGGACGGTCTGCCCGAGGGGTCCCCGCTCGATGCGGTGGCCGTGTTCGGGGACATGGCGGCGATGAACGGCGGGGTTCCTGTGGCCTGTCACGCATAGCTGCGGGCACCCCGGGGGTGGACTGCATACCGACTGGTCGGCATGATGTGTCCGTACCACGTTCACCCCTAGTTGCCGGAGGTGCCTCTCATGAGCGCAGTCCACCCCCCAGGTATCGACCCGGAGACGCTCCGCGGGTATCTGGACCGCGCGCGCCCCGGACTGGTGAGCGGACCGCTCAGCGCCCGGCTGATCGAGGGCGGCCGCTCCAATCTCACCTACGTCGTCACGGACGGCACCGGCCGGTGGGTCGTGCGCAGGCCGCCGCTCGGGCACGTACTGGCCACGGCTCATGACATGAAGCGCGAGTTCCGGGTGATCAGCGCGCTGCACCCGACCGCCGTGCCGGTCCCCGAGCCGGTGCTGCTCTGCGAGGACGATGCGGTGATCGGATCGCCGTTCTACGTCATGGAGTTCGTCGAGGGGACGCCGTACCGCACGGCTCCGCAGCTCGCGCCGCTCGGCGCCGAGCGCACCCGCGGCGCGATCCTCGAACTGGTCGACACGCTCGTCGACCTGCATGCCGTCGACCCCGCGGCAGTCGGACTGGCCGACTTCGGGCGGCCCGAGGGCTTCCTGGACCGGCAACTGCGGCGCTGGGGCAAGCAGTTGGACGCCTCGCGCAACCGGGAGCTGGCGGGCATCGACGAGCTGCACGCCGCGCTCGGCCGCGCGCTGCCCGACTCCCCCGCGCCGACCGTCGTACACGGCGACTACCGCCTGGACAACGTCCTTCTCGGCGACGACGACCGCATCAAGGCCGTCCTGGACTGGGAGATGTCGACCCTGGGCGATCCGCTCACCGACCTCGGCCTGCTGGTGATGTACAGCTCCGACCTGGGGCTTCCCGAATCACCGGTCTCCACGACGAGCGGCGCCGCGGGCCACCCCTCCCCCGCCGAGCTGATCGCGCGCTACGCGGAGCGCTCCGGCCGGGACACCTCCGCCATCGCCTGGTACACGGCCTTCGCCTGGTTCAAGCTCGCCGTGATCCTCGAAGGCATCCACTACCGCTACACCCTCGGCCAGACCGTCGGCGCCGGCTTCGACCAGATCGGCGGGCTCGTCCCCGTCTTCATCGAACACGGCCTCACCACCCTCCAGGAAGGCTGAACACCCGCCATGGACTTCGCATACGACGCACAGACCGAAGAGCTGCGCACCAAGCTGCTGGCCTTCATGGACGAGCACGTCTACCCGGCGGAAGCCGTCGCGCACGAGCAGCGCGCGCTGCTCGACTCCCCGTGGGACACGCCTGCCGTGGTCGAGGAGCTCAAGGCGGAGGCGCGTCGGCAGGGGCTGTGGAATCTGTTTCTGCCCGACGCGGAGTACGGCGCCGGGCTGACCAATCTCCAGTACGCCCCGCTCGCCGAAATCACCGGCCGCTCACCGCAGTTGGGCCCCACCGCGCTGAACTGCGCGGCCCCCGACACGGGCAACATGGAGCTTCTGTTCCAGTTCGCCACCGAGCAGCAGAAGAAGCAGTGGCTGGAGCCGCTGCTCGCCGGGGAGATCCGCTCCGCCTTCGCGATGACCGAGCCCGAGGTCGCCTCGTCGGACGCGACCAACATCGAGACGCGGATCGAGCGGGACGGCGACGAGTACGTCGTGACCGGCCGGAAGTGGTACATCTCCGGGGCCATGAACCCCGATTGCAAGATCTTCATCGTGATGGGGAAGACGGATCCGGAGGGTGCGGACGTCCGGCGTCAGCAGTCGATGATCCTGGTGCCGCGCGACACGCCTGGTGTCGAAGTACGGCGCGCCATGACGGTGTACGGCTACGAGGACCACTACCACGGTGGCCACGCGGAGGTCGTCTTCGACGGCGCGCGGGTGCCGGTGGGGAATGTGGTGGGCGAGGAAGGCGGCGGGTTCGCCATCGCCCAGGCGCGGTTGGGCCCTGGGCGTATCCACCACTGCATGCGGCTCATCGGCATGGCCGAGCGGGCGATCGAGCTGATGTGCCGGCGGGCCGTGTCCCGGGAGGCCTTCGGGAAGCCGCTCGCCGCGCAGGGCGTCGTACAGAACTGGATCGCGGACGCGCGGGTCACGGTGGAGCAGCTGCGGCTGCTGGTGCTGAAGACGGCCTGGCTGATGGACACGGTGGGCAACCGGGGGGCGCACGCGGAGATCCAGGCGATCAAGATCGCTACGCCGCGGGCGGTTGTCGACATCATCGACAACGCGGTGCAGTTGCACGGGGCGGGCGGGGTCAGCCAGGACTTCCCGCTGGCGGAGCTCTGGGCGGGGGCGCGAACGCTGAAGCTTGCGGATGGGCCGGACGAGGTGCATCAGCGGTCGCTGGCCCGGCGGGAGCTGAAGCGGTACATGTAGGCGCGGCCAGGGGCGTTTCGGGGGCTCCGCCCCCGGACCCCCGCTCCTCATCGCCGGAGGCGCTAGTTCTTGCTGATCTCGGCTCGCACGCGCGGGCCGAGATTTTGCCGGTATCGGCTCACACGCGCGGGTCGGCCACATCAAGCCCGTCCGGCGATTGAGGACAGAGCGACCGGAGGTCGCCTACGGGCGCAAAGCTCTCAGCAGGAGATCCGCGAGGTGGGCCGCCACCTCGGTCTGGGTCATGGAGCCCGCCGGGCGGTACCACGTCGACAGGTGGTGGATCGAGCCGAAGTGGTAGTCCACCACCAGGTCCGCGGGGGTCGCCGCCGAGAAGACCCCCTGCTTCTGGCCCTCCTCGATCAGCGCGCGGAAGCGTTCGTGGTAGCGGCGGCGTTCGGCCCGGACCTGCTTGTTCTTCTCCGGGCTCAGATGGTGCATCGAGCGGAAGAAGATCGACGCGTCGTCCAGGTTGTCGATGGTCGTCACGACCACGTCCGCCGCCGCGTCCCGCAGCCTCTGCTCCACGGGACCGTCCGCCTCGGCGAACGCGTCCAGGCGTTCCTGCTGGAGGCGCAGCACCCGGGCGTAGATCTCGTGGAGGAGGTCCTCCTTCGAGCCGAAGTAGTGGTAGAGCGCGCCCTTGGTGACTCCGGCCGCCTCCACGATCTCCTGGACCGAGGTGCGGTCGTAGCCGCGCTCGGCGAAGAGGCGGGTGGCGGCGGCCAGCAGCCTCTGGGGGACGGGCGTGCCGTTCCCGTCGGTCGTCCTGGCTGCCATGGGGCCGCCACCTTCCTCTCGTCGCGTGTACGTCTCAGTGCGGGGAACGCAGTTCCCGCCTGAGGATCTTCCCACTCGCCGTCTTCGGGAGTTCCGGCAGGATCTCCACCTCGCGCGGGTATTTGTACGCGGCGAGGCGTTCCTTGCAGTACGTACTGAGCTCGCCGGGCTCCAGCGAGGTGCCCGGCCGCAGGCTGACGTACGCCTTCACCGATTCGCCCCGGTACGCGTCGGGGATGCCGACGACCGCCGCCTCGCGCACCGCCGGGTGCGTGTACAGGACGTCCTCGACCTCGCGCGGCCAGACCTTGAAGCCCGATGCGTTGATCATGTCCTTCTTGCGGTCGACGACATAGAGCCAGCCGTCGGCGTCCATGAAGCCGATGTCGCCCGTACGCAACTCGCCGTCGGGGAAAGCCGCTTCGGTGGCTTCCGGCAGGCGCCAGTAGCCCGAGACGACCTGCGGTCCCCTCACCGCGATCTCGCCCTGTTCGCCGAAGGGGACGTCTTCGCCCTTCTCGTCGACGATACGGACGACCGTGTCGGGTCCCGGGACGCCGACCGAGAGCGTGCCCGAGACCGGGTCGACCGGGGCCTCATGCTCGGGCGGGACCGAGGCGCAGGGCGCGGTGCACTCGGTGAGTCCGTAGCCGTTGCGGATGTACGGGCCGAAGCCCGCCCGGAACTTCTCCACCAGGGCCGGCGGGACCGGCGCTCCGCCCGAGGAGATCACCTGGAAGGAGGCGAAGTGGTCGGGCGTGGCGCCCGGGGTCGCGGCGAGCGCCATGAAGGCGGTCGAGGGGCCCACCGTGTACGCGGGGCGGTGTTCGAGGAACGCGTCGAGCACGACGCCCGGGTGGAAGCGGTAGGCGAGGACCAGGGTGCCCGCGTTGGCGATGGAGGTGGCGAGTTCGCAGACCATGCCGGTGATGTGGAAGAGGGGCGCCAGGGCGAAGTAGGCCGAGCCCTCGGCTATGGGGTGGCCGGTGCGCTGGCGCTCGGCGTTGACCATGATGTTGCCGTGGGCGTTCATGGCGCCCTTGGGGGTGCCGCTGGTGCCCGAGGTGTAGCTGATCAACGCGACGTCGCTGGCGGCCGGTTCGCGGTCGGCGGGCGCGGTGTGGCCCTGGCGGGCGACGGACAGGAGATCTGCCGCGTCGGCCGCCTGCTCCAGGCGCTCGAAGTTCAGGACGCGCTCGTCGTTGCGGGTCTGGAGGTCGCGCTCGCAGGCGGTGAGGGCCGTACGGACCGGGGAGCCGGCCGCTGTTTCGCGCAGATACGACTCCCAGGCGCGGTCCGAGCAGATGAGGGCCGAGACCTCGGCGTCGCGCAGGACATGGCCGACCTCGCCCGACTTGTACATCGGGTTGAGCGGGACCACGACCGCCCCGGCCTTCCAGGCGCCGAGCAGCGCGAGCACGAAGTGCGGGCTGTTCTGCAGCATGATCGCCACGCGGTCGCCCTGCCGGATGCCCTCGGCGGCGAGGTGTCCGGCCACCGAGTCGGAGAGCGCGTCGGTCTCGCGGTAGCTGAGCCGGCCGTCGAAGTACGCGACGGCGGGGTGGTCGGGGGTGCGGGCCACGCTGTCGCGGAAGGCGTGCAGGACGGTCGCGCGGGGGTCGAGCGGGGCGCGCTGCGCCTCGGTGAGCCGGCCGAGCCAGGGCTTGGCGGCGTAGATCGACGTGGTTGCCTGCTCGGTCACTTGGCGGTCCCTTCCCACTTCTGCTGGAGGTGGTTCATGTTGCCGATCCAGCGGTCGGGGTCGGCGGCGCGCGCCTGGTAGTAGTCCGCGACCTCGGGGTGCGGCAGCACCAGGAAGCGGTCGTCGGCGATCGCCGCGAAGAGCGCTTCGGCCACGTCCTCGGGCTCGATGGCGGTCGGTGCCAGGACGAGGTCGCCCGCGGTGCCCGATGCCGTCAGCATGTCGGTGCGTACGCCCTGCGGGCAGATCGCGTGGACCTTGATGCCGCGGTGGCGGTAGGTGAGGGCGAGCCACTCGGCGAAGGCGAGCGCGCCGTGCTTGGTGACGCTGTACGGAGCCGCGCCGATCATGGTGAGCAGTCCGGCGGCCGAGACGGTGGAGACGAAGCGGCCCTCGCCGCGCTCCAGCCAGTCGGGGAGCAGTGCGCGGGCCGCCCGGACGTGGGCCATGACGTTCACGTCCCAGGCGGAGGCCCAGACGTCCTCGTCGGCGAAGGCGTCGCCGCCCGAGCCGAGGCCCGCGTTCGCGCAGTAGATGTCGATGGTCCCGCCGAGCGCCTCACGGGCCTCGGCGACGATTCCCGAGGCGTCGCCCGGGAGCGGGATCGCGCCGATGGCCTCGGCTGTCGCCTTGGTCTTGACCGGGTCCAGGTCGTTGACCACGACTCTGGCCCCCTCGGCGGCGAACCTGCGGGCCAGCGCGGCCCCGATCCCGCCGCCTGCTCCTGTGACCACGACGCCCGCGCCCTGGACGGTACTCATCTGGACCTGCCTCTCCCTTGAGTGCCTCAGCAGACTAACCAGTCGGTATGTGCCGATGGAAGGGGTTCGCGGACTACCCTGCGTGGCCATGACAGTCGGTGCGATCAAGGAGGTAGTCAAGTGAGCCTGTCCAGAAGGGGATTGCTGGCCGCGAGCGGGGCGCTCGGAGCCGCCGGCGTGGCGACTTCCGGTGCGGGTACGGCCGCCGCGCACGGCCGGGTGCGGACCGGATTCGACCGGCTGGCCGGTGACGGGTACCGGCTGCTCGCCGGACAGAAGGTCGGGATCGTCACGAATCCCACCGGTATCACCCAGGATGTACGGCACATCGTGGACGTCATGCACCCCGACCCCCGCATCGAGCTGACCGCGGTCTTCGGGCCCGAGCACGGGTTCAGGGGCACGGCCCAGGCGGGCGGCTCCGAGGGGCGCTACGACGACCCGGCGACCGGGCTTCCGGTCTACGACACGTACACCAAGAGCGGGCAGCCCCTCGCGGACATCTTCACCGCGTCCGGCGTCGACACCGTCGTCTTCGACATCCAGGACGCGGGCGCGCGCTTCTACACGTACATCTGGACGCTCTACGACTGCATGGAGGCGGCAGCCCTCGCCGGCAAGCGTTTCGTGGTCCTCGACCGGCCCAACCCCGTCACCGGGCGCGCCGCTCTGGGGCCCGTGCTGCACCCGGAGTTCGCGACGTTCGTGGGGCGCAAGCCGATCTCCCAGGCTCACGGGATGACGGTGACCGAACTGGCCCGGCTCTTCAACGGCGAGTACCTGGCGCAGCCGGTCGAGCTGGAGACCGTGGCGATGTCCGGCTGGCGGCGGCGCGACTTCTTCGACGCGACCGGGCTGCCGTGGGTGCCGCCGAGCCCCAACATGCCGACACCCGACACGGCGCTCGTCTACTCGGGCACCTGCCTCTTCGAGGGGACGAACCTCTCCGAAGGACGGGGCACCACACGGCCGTTCGAGCTGCTCGGCGCCGAGGGGATCGACGGGAAGTGGGCCGCGGCGGCCAATGAGCTGGGGCTCGACGGGGTGCGCTTCCGGGAGGCGTACTTCGCTCCGACCTTCTCCAAATTCCAGGGCAAGACGGTCGGCGGGGTCCAACTGCACGTCCAGGACCGGGAGTCCTTCGACCCGGTGCGCACCGCCGTGGGACTGCTGGTGACCGCCAAGCAGGTGTGGAACGGCTTCGCCTGGAGACCCGACAACTGGATCGACAAGCTGACGGGTTCGACCACGCTCCGCACCATGATCGACGCGGGGGCCTCCACCGACGAGGCGGTCGCGGCCTGGCAGGACGAACTGGCCGCGTTCCGTGCCGTACGGAAGCGGTATCTGGCCTATCACTGAGCCGTCTTCCGCAGGATGCTGAGGTCTATGACAGACGCGGGCGTGGAACCGTACCGGGAGATCACCTTTGACGCGGACGGGGACGTGGACCCCCGTGAACGCGACAGGCTGGCCGAGCTGGACGTCACCGATCTGGTGATGTTCACGCACGGCTGGAACAACAGCAGGCCGGTCGCGACCGCTCTCTACGAGCATTTCTTCGCGCCCATCCCGGGGCTGCTCTCGGGCGCCCGCTCCGTCCGCATCGGCTTCGCGGGTGTCATCTGGCCGTCCATGGCCTTCGCGGACCAGCCGATCCCGAACTTCCCGCACCGGTCGATCCTCTCCCAGGGACCGGCCCTCGACCCGGACACGGTGCAGGCGCTGCGCCGGGTGTTCCCCGGCCGGGACAGCACCGTCGAGCGGCTCGCGCAACTGCTGGACGAGCAGCCACAGGAGCGTGGCGCCTTCGACGAATTCGGGCTGCTCGTCCGGCAGTTGGTCGATGTGCCGTTCGGCAGCCTGGACTCGCGCTTCGCCCCAGACATGGGGCCCGACGACATGCCGCAGAGCGATCCGGCGATGCTCTACGAGGACACCCTCGCCACATGCACGGCCTTCACCGAGGCACTGGAGGAGACCGGGGTCGAGCAGGAGACGGCCTCGGCGCAGGAGATGTTCCTCGGCGAGGGCGGGCTGAAGCGGGTCTGGGCCGGGGCGAAGGAGCTGCTGCGGCAGGCGACGTACTACGCGATGAAGCGACGGGCCGGGACCATCGGCCAGCTGGGGCTCGGGCCGCTGCTCGGGCACCTGGCGCAGACCAGGCCCGATATGCGGGTCCATCTGGTCGGGCACAGCTTCGGGGCGCGGCTCGTCGGCTTCTCGCTGCGCGGGCTGCCGGACGGGGTCCGCAACGTGAAGTCGCTGACGATGCTCCAAGGGGCCTTCTCGCACTACGCGTTCACCGGCCATCTGCCGCACACCGTCGGCACGGGCGGCGCGCTGGGCGGGATGCAGGAGCGCGTCGACGGGCCCGTGGTCTGCTGCTACTCACACTTCGACACGGCGCTCGGGGTGATCTATCCGCTGGCCTCGAAGCTCACCGGCGACTCGGCGAGCCTGGCCGCCGACGACCAGCGGTGGGGGGCGCTCGGACACGACGGGATCCAGGCCGTGGAACACATCGCGCAGCTCACCCTCGCCGACGCGCTGGGCGGGGAGTTCCCGAAGTCGGGGTGCGTGAACATCGATGCGGCCGCCGTCGTACGCAACGGCGACCCGCCCGGCGGGGCGCACGGCGACATCCTGCACGAGGAGCTGGCGAAGGTGGTGCTGGCGGCGGGCCGGATCGGCACTGCCTGATCCGCCGGCCCGCCGCCGCGCCTCCTAGCGGTGGGAGGGGAATTCGACGACCTGCTGGTACGTCGGGCGGTTCTGCCACTGCATCGGCCAGAACTTCAGGCCACCCAGCGGACGGTGGATGATCGCGTCCGCGCACCACTGGTCACCGGCGGAGCAACTGTCGTCCCCCGGGTAGACCTGGGCCGGGGTCTTCGCCGCCGCCTGGGCGAGTGTGGCGAGCAGGGCATCGCGGCAGGCGCCCGGATCGCCGCTGCCGCAGAGGGACTTGGGGAGCCAGCCCTTCACCGGCTGCCCGAGCACCGTACGGATGTCCTTGTCGACATAGCTCCACCAGCCGTACTGGAACGCCGACCCGGCGTGCCCGCCGGTCGGCCCCTGGCTCGCGGACGGCGACTGGTCGACGGAGAGGTTCGCGGTGAGTTTGGCGTAGAGGTCGTCGCCCAGGGCCGGCTTGAACTCCGACTCCACGAGCAGCGGCCACCAGGCGTCCATGATCCGTACCGCGTCCGGGTGACTGTAGACGTGGGAGCTCTGTGCGTTCTCCTTGCGCTGAGTGCCGGCGGCCGACCAGGACTCCAGCTGCTGGACCGCCTGGGCTGCGGCCGGGTCGGTGACCGGCTTGGAGCGCAGCATCTTGAGCAGTTCGGGCAGGACGTCCTCGCCGCGCAGATCCGTGACGGCGGCCTGCGCCATCGCCCGGGTCAGCGAGGCGCGGGTGACGCCGCCCTGCTTCACCAGGGCCGCGACGCGGTCCTCCAGGAGATCGACGCGGTGGACGGGGCCGTTGCCGAAGCCGGCCGAAGTGAACTCCTTGGCCTGCTTGTTGTTCCAGGAAACGTAGTAGTCCTGGCCCACGGACTGAGGGTGCTGGGCGGCCGGGGTGAGGTCCATGGTGTTGCGGGCGGGGTCGAAGTTCTTCCACTCGTACGCCTGCTCGGCCTTGACGGGGAACGAGGCGTCGACTCCGGCGGCGCGCACCGGATTCATCCCGCTGTTGAAGTACGCCGCCTCACGGGAGTCCGCGTAGAACCAGTTGAAGGCGTAGCCGATGTGGTCGGCCGCCTGCTGGAAGGTCTTGGCGTCCTTCACGTACGAGGGGTCGTTGAGCATCTGGAAGCCGACGATGGAGTCGGCCTCGTGGCGGTAGGTGGAGCGCAGTGAGGTGTACGCGACGGGCTTGCCGCCGACCGTGGCGCGGTGGGTGACGATGCCGTAGTTCGTGCGCCAGACCTGCATGCGGTAGGAGCCCGCGGCACTCGAGTCGGCGACCGTGGGCGTCCAGGAGTTGGTCTTCTCCATCTTCTCCATCGGGGTGCAGACGCCCCGGTAGAGGTAGTGGGTGTCGTCCTGGCAGAGCTCGACGGCATAGGTGTCGGTGATGTCCTGGCCCGCGGAGGTGGCGGACCAGGCGTAGTCCTGGCCGCGGCCCAGCTGGATGTACATGCCGACGCCCGCGAAGGAGACGCCGCGTGCGCTGATGCCCGGACCCTGGAGCTCCTGGAGCATCAGGAGCTGGGGCAGGAAGTAGCCGGTCTGCGGGCCGAAGACGGCGACCGGGTTTCCGCTCGCGGTGTGCTGCCCGGAGACGACCAGGGCATTGGACATGCCCTTCTTCTGGCTGAACAGGTCGGCGGGCAGCACCCCCTTGTCGTACATGCCCTGCAGCGGCTTGAGCTTCGCGGGGGCCTTCACCGGGGTCCGGGCCGCGGTCTTCGCGCCGCCTGTGCGGTCGTAGACCAGCGGTTCGGATTTCACCGAGCCGGGGTCGGGCAGCGCGGCGCCGCGCGGGTCGGCGGGCTTGCCCGCGTACGGGAAGCTCGTGCCGTCGTGGACGGTGAGGGTGGCCTCCGGGTCGTTGCGCATCCGGAAGGTCTCCCAGACCTTGGTGCCCTCCGCGACGCCGTACTTCTGCTGCGCGGCGAGCAGCGAGATGGCGGACTGGACCTCGCCGCCCCCGCCGCCGCCGAAGAGGCCGCCGACGACCGAGGCGAGCGCGATCATGTCGGTGACCTTGAAGGGCTGGATCTCACCGGAGTTGGTGATCGCGTTGATCTTGCCCGTCAGGACGTACTCGCCGGGGAAGTAGCGGCCGTCCTTGGACTTCTGGCGGTAGGAGTTGATGCCGTCGACGTACGCCTGCGCGTCGGCCATGGCCTGCTTGCCGCGCTCGCCCTGGGTGGTGGAGATGGAGTCGACCTGCGCCTGGAGGTCCGCTTCCGTGTACGGGGCCTGCGGCCAGAACTCCTGCTCCAGGCCCTGGTTGGCGAGGGCGCCGCCCGCGAAGGAGGTCAGCTCGCCGCGGCCGATGTGGCGGAAGAGGTCCATGAGCCAGAGACGGTCCTGGCCTGCCGCGTAACCGGCGCCGAACTCGGTTCCGTAGCGCGTCGTGCCCTTGATGTGCGGGACGCCGGTCTTCTTGTCGCGTGTGATCGAGACATCGTCGCGGGGCCTGGTGACGGACTCGACCTGGTCGCCGGGGACGCCGAAGGAGGCGTCGTTGAAGAAGTCGCTCAGCTTCGCGTCGGTGAGGGATCCCGCTCCTGCCGCCAGGGCGTCGTAGGGACCCATCTGGTCGGCGCTGTGGGCCGGGCGGGTGCCGAGTGCGCGGTGGGCCAGGATCGCGGCGAGGGTGGCGTTGCCGTTCTCGCCGGGCGGCAGGATGTCGTTGCACTGACCCGTGCAGTAGTCGGTGACCGGGGCGGGATCCGCCGCTGTCGCCTGGGGCAGGGGAGCGAGAAGCGCCGTACCGAGGGCAAACACCGTTGCCGCGACGGCAGTTCTGAGCTTTGCGGTGCGTGGTCGCATGCGTGCTCCTTGTGAGGGCCGATGCGCGGGAGGTTACTGGCGAGGTGACCCGTCAGTAAGGTGAACATGCGTCACCTTTTCGGAATCGCCACACTGCCACCCGGAAGGGCGCATCGGTGATGGCAGCCATCCGAAATTGGATGGAGCCAAAACGGGCAGTCGTACGTCTATCCCTCAACGCCGAAGTACAAGCGACGGAGGTGGACGTGCGATGGCCGGATTCCGGAGTCTCGCGAGACAGGTGCGCGATCCGCGCAACGACCTTGCGCTGCGGAGGTATTCGCTGCGCAAGTGCCTGGAGAGGTTTGCCCCCTACGGGCACCGCGCCACCTGGGACCATCTGTGTTCCAGGCATCACATCGAACCCGAGGACCGAGATCCGGATCCGGCGCGGCTGGTGGCCGCGCTCGACGAACTGGAAGAGGCGCGAGCCGTCTGGCTCGCCTACGAGGCGGAGTTCGCGGAGCGCCGCAAGCGCGAGAAGCACGACGGTCTGCGGCGGCCAGGATCCTTCGACGACTGGCACCGGCGCACCTGGGGAGGGTGCGGGGTGGCGTGGTGCGCCGACCCCGCCGTGCACCCTTCGGCGCCCCTGGCCGAGGTTCTGCGACGGCTGATTTCCGCCCTTCGGGCCGATCCGGGCGCAAGCTGCCCCGTCTGTGACGGGAACGCCGTGATCTGGGTCCAGGATCTGGCCCACGAACCGTGGTCGGGTCCCGGCTGCACCGGCTGCGGAATTCTGGTGCCGCAGCCCGTTCTGACCTCCGAGGCTCTTCTCCGCTCGAAGCGCCGCAGGGACGTACAGCGCAGGGAACTGGCGTCGGTGGCCTGAACTCCTGGGACGCCTGTGCCCATGGCCGTACCCAGGGCCCGTACCCAGGGCCCGTACCCAGGGCCCGTTCCTAGGACCGGGCGGCCGGGCGTTCCGGGAGGAGCCGCGAGCCGGCGATGCGCTCGCCGACGACGTCGTCCGGGTTGGACAGGACGCAGGTCTCCAGGGAGAGGCAGCCGCAGCCGATGCAGTCGGTGAGGTGGTCGCGGAGGCGGCCGAGCCGGGTGATGCGCTCGTCGAGCTCGGAGCGCCAGGCCGCCGAGAGCCGCGACCAGTCCTCCTTGTTGGGGGTACGCCCCTCGGGGAGTTCGGCGAGGGCGTCCCTGATGGTGGCCAGCGGGATGCCGACGCGCTGCGCCGCGCGGACGAAGGCGACGCGACGCAGCGCGTCGCGGCTGTACCGGCGCTGGTTGCCCGAGGTCCTACGGCTGCTGATCAGGCCCTTGGCCTCGTAGAAGTGGAGGGCGGAGACGGCGGCGCCGCTGCGTGCGGACAGCTGGCCGACCGTGAGCTCGTGGATCTTCTCTGGAATCTGCGGCACCCCTGGAACCCTACTGCCCGTCGTTGACAGATACGGCCGGGTCCGACGATGCTGAGCAAGCGCTTAGACATGGTGATGGACACGGGAAAGGCAGGGACTGGGACATGGCAGAGCCGAAGATCTTCGCGTCGGCGGAGGAGCTGCGGGCCGGGGTCGGCGAGCAGCTGGGTTACAGCGACTGGCTGGAGATCGAGCAGAAGCGGATCGATCTGTTCGCCGAGGCCACCGGTGACCACCAGTGGATTCACGTGGACGCCGAGAAGGCCGCCGCGGGTCCCTTCGGGACGACGATCGCGCACGGCTATCTCACCCTGTCGCTGCTGCCCGCGCTCGTCCCGCAGGTCATGCGCGTCGAGAACATGAAGATGGGCATCAACTACGGCACCAACAAGGTCCGTTTCCCCGCCACCGTGCCGGTCGGCTCGCGGCTGCGCGCGACGGCCGTGCTGACCGACGCCACCGAGGTCGGCGGGGGCGGCGTCCAGGTGACGGCGACGGTGACCATCGAGCGCGAGGGCGCGGACAAGCCGGTCTGTGTCGCCGAGTCGGTGTCGCGCTACTACTTCTGAGCGGTCGGGGCCGAGACCATCCGCAGGACGAGGTCGGCGTAGAACGCGCCGACCTCGTCGGGCGTTCTGCGGCCCTCCGTCTTGAACCAGCGGGCGACGTCGATGCACAGCGAGAGCACGGCGAGAGTGGTCCCGGGGACGTAGGGGACGTCGAACTCCCCTGCTTCCACACCGTCGTCGATGATGCGGCGTACGGCCGCGTCGCTGCGCCGGCGCAGTTCGATGATCTCGGTGCGGTGCTCGGGGGCGAGCGCGTCGAGTTCGTACTGGACGACGCGCGCCGTCATGTGGTGTCCGGCGTGCCAGCGTACGAACTGCCGCACGGCCGAGGCGAGCCGCTCGGCGGCCGTGCCCTCGGCGTCCGCCGCCGTCTCCAGGATCTCCAGGGCCTTTTCGTGGCCGATCCGGCTGATCCGGTGGAGCAGCTCTTCCTTGGTCTTGTAGTGGATGTAGAGCGCGGCGGGGCTCATGCCGGCGCGGCCCGCGATGTCACGGGTGGTCGTCGCGTGGTAGCCGCGTTCGGCGAAGGCCTCCACGGCGGCGACGAGCAGCCTCCGGGCAGCCTCGGGACCGACCTCGGCCCACGGCACGTCCTCGCCGCCGACTGTCTCCTCCGCCGTGCCCATTGCTCGCCCCTTCCGGCGTCTGTCCAGGAGGAACACCTTACCCCGGAGGGTGAGCAAGCGCTTAGGCGCAGTTTCCCGCGGGGCGGGTCACAGCTTCCGCAGGGGGTCGTGCGCCGTGAGCAGTTCCTCCAGGCGTGCCTGGTCGACGCGGTTCACGATCTGTCCGGCCTCCTGCCGGTCCCTGATCACCTTGGCGAGGGTGAAGGCGGAGGTGGTGAGGTAGAGGACGGCGATGGCGAGGAAGGCGCGCACCCAGGCGCTGGCTTCCAGCTGGAAGATGCCGATGGCCGTGGCGGCCATGGCGATGCCGAAGGAGGCGACGGCCTGGCCGTAGTACGCCCCGGTGGTCTGCTGTTTGACCGGTGTCTCACTCATGTCCGACAGCACGAGGCGGATGCGGCCCGGGCCGCATCCGCTCTCGTACTCACTTACGTACCTGGGGAGTTGGGGCCTCAGAAGGCGGAGACCCCCGTCAGGGCGCGGCCGATGACCAGCTTCTGGATCTGGCTGGTGCCCTCGTACAGGGTCATCACACGGGCGTCGCGCACCAGCTTGCCCGCCGGGTACTCGTCGATGAAGCCGTAGCCGCCGAAGACCTGGAGGGCGTTGTTGGCGGCCCGTACCGCCGCCTCGGAGGCGAAGAGCTTCGCCGTGGAGGCCTCGGTGACGAAGGGCTTGCCCCGGTCGATCAGGTCGGCGACGCGCCAGGTGAGAAGGCGGGCCGCATCCACGTCCACCGCGATGTCGGAGAGCATCTCCTGGACCAGTTGGTGGTGGGCGATGGTCCTGCCGAACTGCTCGCGTTGCGTGGAGTACTTGAGTGCGCAGTCCAGCGCCGCCTGGGCTATGCCGACGCAGCCGGCCGCGACCGACATCCGGCCCTTGGCCAGGGCCGACATGGCGACCGAGAAGCCCTTGCCCTCGGGGGCCATCATCGCGGAGGCGGGGACGCGGACGTCCTCGAAGTTCAGCTCGGCGGTGGCCTGGCCGCGCAGGCCCAGCTTGCCGTGGATGGTGGTGCGGGTGAGGCCCGGGGTGTCCGTGGGGACCAGGAACGCGGAGACGCCCTTGTGGCCGGGGGCGTCGGTGGAGCGGGCGAAGAGGAGGACGACGTCGGCCCAGGTGCCGTTGGTGATGAACATCTTGGAGCCGTTGATCACGTAGTCGTCGCCGTCACGGACCGCGCGGGTGGTGAGGTTGCCCGCGTCGGACCCCGTGCCCGGTTCGGTGAGGCCGAAGCAGCCGATCAGTTCGCCTGAGGTGAGGCCGGGGAGGTACTGCTGCTTCTGGGCCTCGGTGCCCCAGTGGGCGATCGTCTTCGCGACCAGGCCGAGCGAGACCGAGACGATGCCGCGGACCGAGGAGTCGCCGCGGCCGAGCTCTTCGGTGACGAGGCAGTACGCGAGGTGGTCGCCTTCGGAGCCGCCGTACTCCTCGGGGATCGTGAGGCCGAGGAAGCCGAGTGCACCGAGCTTCTTGACGATGGAGCGGTCCACGTTCTCGGCGCGGTCCCACTCGACGACGTGCGGGGTGATCTCGCGGTCGACGAAGTCCTTGGCCAGCTGCCGGACTGCGGACTGCTCCTCGCTGAGCTCCAGGTTCATCCTCGGACACCTCTTTTAATTAGCACTGCTAGTTTCTTGGCTTCAGGGCCTACTATGTGCGCCATGGCCCGCCCACGCAAGCCCCTGCTCAGCCGGGAGCGCATCGTCGAGACAGCAGGCGCCCTGGTGGACGCCGAAGGGCTCGACGCCGTCTCCACGCGCCGGCTCGCCGCCGAGCTCGGGGTCAGCGGACCCTCGCTCTACAACCACTTCCGCAACAAGGACGAGATCCTGGACGCGGTCGCCGACGCGCTGTCCGCCCGGATCGACCTGTCGATGTTCGAGGAGGGCGACGCCCGGGACTGGCGCGGCGCCCTGCACGACTGGGCCGTCTCCTACCGGGCAGTGCTCACCGACCATCCGCATGTGGTCCCGGTGCTGGCCCGCGGTCCCGGGCGGCGGCCCGCGGGGCTGCGGGTGGCCGACGCGGTCTTCGGGGCGATGGTGCGGGCCGGATGGCCGCCCGCCCAGGCCACGTACATCGGCGCACTGATGCGGTACTTCATCACCGGCTCCGCGCTGGGGTCCTTCGCGCGCGGGTTCGTCGACGACCGCGACGCCTACGATCCGGCCGACTATCCCCACCTCGGGCAGGCGCATCTGCTGGCCGAGCGGCAGGAGAAGGTCGACGAAGGGGCCTTCGAGACGGGGCTGCGGGCGCTTCTGGACGGGCTTGCCCTGCAGTACGAGACAGTTCGGTCCGCGCCGAAGAGTCGCTGACGCAGACTGGGGCCATGGCTGCCAGGGAACTTGCTTCGTTCGCCGCACTGCTCGCCGACGAGACCCGCGCCGGGTTCTGCCTCGCGCTGCTCGACGGGCGGGCCTGGACGGCGGGTGAGCTGGCCCGTTCCGCCGGGGTGGCCGCCTCGACCGCCAGCGAGCATCTCGGCAAGCTCGTCGCGGGCGGGCTGCTGGCCGAGGAGCGGCAGGGGCGGCATCGGTACGTACGCCTGGCGGACGAGCGGATCGCGCACCTGGTGGAGGAGCTGACCTCGTACGCGGGCGACGGCGAGACCGCGTCGCCGCGCGGGCTGCGGGCGGTGAACGTGGAGGCCGCGCTGGCGCGGGGGCGGACCTGTTACGACCATCTCGCGGGACGCCTGGGCATCGCGATCACCGAGGCGATGGCGGGGCGGGGGCTGCTCGTGACGGATGCGGGGGTCGCGCTCAGCGGTGAAGGGCTGGACTGGTTCGCGGAGTTGGGGATCGCGCTCGAGGCGCCGGGGCGGCGGCCGCTCGTACGGACCTGTCTGGACTGGACCGAGCGGAAGCCGCATCTGGCGGGGGTCGCCGGGGCGGCGCTGTGCCGGCACGCACTGGACGCGGGGTGGTGCGAGCGGGTGGGGAGCGGGCGGGCCGTGCGGGTGACCGGGGCCGGGGAGCGGGCGCTGGGTGCGGCGCTGGGGGTGGGGGCGGAGTCGCTGCGGTGACAGCTCCCTCCGCCCCCTGGGCGCACTAGAAAACCACCAGTGCGCGGCCGCCCTTGCCCGCGGTCATGTTGTCGAAGGCCGCGGGGATGCCGTCCAGGGCGATGTGTTCCGTCACCAGCGCGCTCAGGTCGAAGCGGCCTGCCCGTACGTGGTCCGCGATGACCGGGAGGTCCGCCGCCGGGTTGGAGTTGCCGTACACGCAGCCCGCCAGGGTGCGGCCCCAGTGGAAGAGCTCCAGGGCGTTGAAGGTGACCTGCTGGTCCTTGCCGCCGATGCCCACCACCGTCGTGCGGCCGCCTCGGCGGGTCGACTCCCAGGCGGTGCGGATCGTGATCGCGCGGCCCACGCACTCGACCGCCACGTCCACGCCCTGGCCGCCGGTGAGCTTGCGGATGTCCTTGGCGGTCGTCTCGGAAGCGATGACGTACTCCGTGGCGCCCGCGGCCCGGGCCAACTCCTCCTTCTCCGGGGAGACATCGACCGCGATGATCTTCGAGGCGCCGGCGATGCGGGCGGACTGGAGGGTGGCCAGGCCTACGCCGCCGACTCCGTACACCGCCACCGTCTCGCCCTCGCGGACCTGCGCGGAGTGGTGGATCGCGCCGTAACCGGTGAGGACCGCGCAGCCGAGCAGCGCGGCATCGGTGAGCGGGATGCCTTCGGGGGCGGGGATGGCGCAGTTGGCCGCGACGACCGTCTCTTCGGCGAACGCGGCCACGTTCAGGCCGGGGTGGAGGTCCGTGCCGTCCGCCGTACGGGCGTAGACGTTGGCCGCGCCGGAGAGCGCGTTGGCGCAGAGCCAGACCTCGCCGAGGGTGCAGGGGTGGCAACTCCCGCAGGACGGGGCCCAGTTGAGGATCACACCGTCGCCGGGGGCGACGTGGGTGACGCCCTCGCCGACGGAGACGACCGTACCGGCGCCCTCATGGCCCAGGACTGCGGGGACCGGTACCCGCATGGTGCCGTTGGTGAGGGAGAGGTCGGAGTGGCAGACGCCGGCGGCGGCGAGGCGGACCCTGACCTGGCCGGGTCCGGGCTCGGGGAGGTCGATGTCGGCGATCTCCAGCGGGGAGCCGACGGCGGGCAGGATGGCGGCGCGGACCATGAAAGGGGGTCTCCTGGCTCAGAACTGGAGGGACTTGGTCTGGAGGTACTCGGCGAGGCCGTGCGAGCCGAGCTCGCGGCCCACGCCCGACTGCTTGTAACCGCCGAAGGGGGCAAGGGGGTTGAAGCGGCCGCCGTTGATGTCGACCTGGCCGGTGTCCATGCGGCGGGCGAAGGCCACGGCCTCCGCGGGCTCGGCCGCCCAGACCGCGCCCGCGAGACCGTAGACGGTGCCGTTGGCGATGCGCAGGGCGTCGTCCTCGTCCTCGTACTTGAGGATCGAGACGACCGGGCCGAAGATCTCCTCCTGGGCGATCGTCATCTCGGGCGTGACGTCCGCGAAGACGGTGGGGCTGACGTAGTAGCCAATCGCCAGGGGGGCTTCGGGGCCGCCCGCGACCAGGCGCGCGCCCTCCTCGATGCCCTTCTCGATGTAACCGCGGACCCGCGCCTGCTGCTTGGCGTTGACCAGCGGGCCGACGCGCTCGCCGGGCGTGTACTTGGCGACGGCCGTCTTCGCCAGCTCGACGGCCTCCTCGTACTGATCGGCGTGGACCAGCATGCGGGTCCAGGCGCTGCACGTCTGGCCGGAGTTGCCCATGACGTTGGCGACGCCGACGTTGACGGCCTTGGCCAGGTCGGCGGAAGGCAGGATGACGTTGGCGGACTTGCCGCCGAGTTCGAGGGCGACCTTCTTGACGGCCGCGCCCGCCGTGGCACCGATCTGCCGGCCGACGGCCGTGGAGCCGGTGAAGGAGACCAGGTCCACGCCCTCGTGCTCGGCCAGGGCCTGGCCCGCGACTGCGCCGATGCCCGTCACCAGGTTGAAGACACCGGCCGGGATGCCTGCCGCGTCGACGGCCTCGGCGAAGAGCTGCGCCGTGAGGGGGGTGTCCTCGGCGGGCTTCAGTACGACCGTGCAGCCTGCCGCGAGCGCCGGGGCGACCTTGGCGACGACCTGGTGCAGCGGGTAGTTCCAGGGGGTGATCGCACCGACCACGCCGAGCGGCTCCGCGTAGACCGTGGAATTGCCGACCTTCTCCTCGAAGGCGTACGTGGCGGCCAGTTCGGCGTACGAGCCCGCGACGAGGACCGGCACCCCCGCGTGCACCATCTGCGAGAACTGCAGCGGTGCGCCCAGCTCGGCGGTGACCGTCTCGGCGATCTCGTCCTTGCGGGCGGCCAGTTGGTCGCGCAGCGCGGTGATCAGCGCGGCGCGCTCGGCGGGCGCGGTGGCGGCCCAGGCGGGGAAGGCCTCGCGGGCGGCGCGTACCGCGGCGTCGACGTCCTGCGCCGTGCCGGCCGGCACGTGGCCGATGACCTGCTCGTCCGCGGGGTTCACCACCACAATCGTGTCCGCGGTGGCGGCGGGGCGCCAGGCGCCGCCGATGTACATGCCGTCGTGGGCCTTCATGGCACTCCTCCAGAGACTGCGGGTGTCGTCCACGCCCAAACTAGCGCTGTTAGTTTTTCGGCGCCAGGGTCACCCGGGGGTCGCCCTCGTCACTCCAGGACTCGCCAATACACCGGCGGACCGGGTTAAAGTGACGCCCTTATGGGCGCGGAAATATCGGACGGAACCACAGGCTCCGCTCCTCCGCTCCTTCGTCTGTACCTTTTCGACGGATTCCGGGTGGATCGGGACAGCGGTCCTCCGCTCGCCGAACGGTGGCCCCGCCCCAGCGCCCGCGCCCTGGTCAAACTGCTCGCCGTCTCCCCTGGCCACAGCCTCCACCGCGAGCAGGCCATGGACATCTGCTGGCCGGACGCCGACCCGCACTCCGCCACCGGCAGTCTGCGGGTCGCCCTGCACGCCGCCCGGCGGGCCATGGAACCCGAACTCGCGCCACGCGCCGCCTCCTCGTACCTCCTGGGCGACGGCGCGCTGCTGCGGCTGGATCCACGGACGGTGTGGATCGACGCCGACCACGCCGAATCCCTGGCCGGGAGCGCGCTCGGCGACGGCGGGTCGAAGGCGCTGGCCTCGGCGCTCGCCGCTTTCGCGGGCGAGCTGCTCCCCGAGGACCGGTATGCGGTCTGGGCCGAGGCCCGGCGCGAACGGCTCAGGTCCTTGCGCGAGCGGGTGCTCCTGGGGCTGGCCGAGGCGCATCTGTCGGAAGGCGCACCGGAGGAGGCGGCCGCCGCCGCCGAGCAGGTCCTGGTGACCAGCCCCGCCGAGGAGCAGGCGCACCAGGTGCTCATCGACGCCTATGCCCGCCAGGGGCTGCGCCGCAAGGCGGTGCGCCAGTACCACCTGTGCCGGGAGGCGCTGGACGCGGAGCTCGGCGTACGGCCAGGACCCGAGACCGAGCAGTTGCACCAGTCGGCACTGTCGGCGTCGGCGCCCGTGCCCCGGCCTTCCGCACCGGTGCTTCCTGCCGCGATACGCAACCCGGCGCCCGCTCCCCTGCGCGGCCGCGACGACCTTCTGCGCGCCCTGCTCTCCCCCGACACACCGCCGGTCCACCTCCTCACCGGGGAGGCCGGCCTCGGCAAGACCCGGCTCGTCGGCGAGGCGGCACGGCGCGCCGCGGCCGAGGGGACGGCGGTGCTGTGGGGCGCCGGTCACGACGCCGAGGGGCACACTCCGTACGGCGCCTTCGCCGAGGCCCTGGACGGCTGGCTGGCCGACCGGCCGGCCGCCGAACGCGCCAGGGCGGGCGCGGAATACCCCGAGCTCGCCTCCCTGCTCCCCTCGCTGGGGCAGGTCCGCAGCCTCGCCGACCGCAGCCCCGAGGAGGAGCGCGACCGGCTCTTCCGGGCGACGGCGGGTCTCCTGGGCGAACTGGCCGCCGTACGCCCGGTCCTGGTGGTCCTGGACGATCTGCACGCCGCGGACGCCGGTTCCTTCCAGTTGCTGAGCCACCTGGCCCGCCGCGCGGCCGACTCCGGTGCGCCCTGGCGCTTCGCGGTCACCTGCCGGGAGGAGGAGCTGGCGGAGACCGATCCGCGCAGGACGGGGCTGGCCGCCCTGGTGCGCCAGGGGCTCGCCCGGCGCGTGGCACTGACCCGTCTCGACCGGGACGCCTGTCTTGCCGTGGCCGCCGATGTCGGCACCGCCACCGACCGGGTCTGGGAACTCTCGCTGGGCAATCCGCTGTTCGCGGTCGAGCTGGCCCGCTCCTCCGGCGCGTCGACCGCCCCCGACACCGTGCGCCAGCTGGTCGCCGAACGGCTGGGCCGCATCGCCCCTGCGGCACGCCGGATGGTCGAGGCCCTGTCGGCCTCCGGCGGAGAGACCTCGCTCTCCGAGGTCCTCGACGTGGCCGGGCGCGGGCTGCGGCTCTCGGGCGCGGAGGCGGCCGACGCCCTGGACGCCGCCATTGGCGCCTCGCTGGTCGTCGAGCGGCAGGTCGTGGTCGCCGGACGGCCGGAGGCCGGGCTCGCCTTCCGCCATCCGATCGTCCGGCTGACCTGTTACGAGCAGCTGAGCACCGTCCGCCGCAGACAGCTCCACTCCGCCTTCGCCGAGGCCGTGCTGCGCCACCGGCCCGACGCCGTGGACGCACTCGCCTCGCACTTCGCCCGCGCCGACGACCCGCGGGCAGCCGAGTATCTGCGCCGGGCCGCCGAGCGCGCGGCGGCCCTGTACGCCAACGACACCGCCGACCGCTACTACCGCGACCTGGTCGCCCGCCTCGACGTCGACGCCGCCCGCGCCCGGCTCGCGCACAGCCATGTGCTGCGCCGTATGGGCCACTTCGCGGAGGCCGCCGAGGCGCTGCGGGAGGCCCTCGCCGAGTTCGGACGACGCGGTGAGCACGACGACGAGGTGCTGGCCGCAGCGCATCTCGCCGAGACCCTGGTCAAGGCCAGGACTCCGCGGGCGGGCATGGAAATCCTGCGCAGCTACCCACCGGGCCCCGGGACCGCCGCCGAACCCGCCGCCACACACCACACGTCCCGTTCGGTGGTCTACTTCGTGCAAGGCCGGTACGAGGAGGGGTACACCGCCGCCGGACAGGCACTGGACTCGGCGCGGGGCGTGGCAGGTCCGGCCGGACAGCATCTTGCGGCGAGGGCGCTCGCGATACAGGCCAGCAACCTCGGTCTGGCCGGGCGGCTCGCAGAGGCGCGGGCGGCCGCCGACCGGGCACTGGCCCCGGCCGAGGCGTACGGCGACCCGACCCTTCTCACCAGCGTGCTGTCGATCCTGCGCGAGAACGCCCGCCGGGGCGGCAGGCTGCGCGAGGCGATCTCCACCGGGCAGCGCGCCCTGGAACTGGCCGAGCGCTCCGGCGACCCCACCGCGAAAGCCTTCGAGCGAGCCAATCTGGCCGAACTCCATCTGCTCTGCGAGGAGTTCGACGAGGCGCTGACCCACGCCGAGGAGGCGGTACGGGGCGCGGAGTCGAACGGTGAGTGGTGTCTGGCGTACGCGCTGGCGGCCCTGGCCCGGGTACGGATGCGTACGGGCGGCGAGGCCGAGGCCGCCGAGCTCCTGGAGCGCGCCGAGAAGGCCGCCACCGACCGCAACGACCGCCAGGCCCATCACGAGGCGCGTACCGCCCGCATCGAACTCGCCCTGCGCGAAGGGCAGTCAGCGGAAGCGCTGAGGCTGCTCGGCGGCATGGACGCGGCCCAGTCGCCGCTCCTGACCGCGTGGGCGCACGCGGCCGCGGGGCGCCACGAGGAGTCCGGGCGGATCGCGGCCGCCGAGGCCGAACGGGCCGCGCGGACCGGGGAGCGCATCACCGAGACCGAGGTACGGGCGGTGCACGCACTGGCCCTGTCCCGGCTGGGGAGAGCGGCGGAGTCGGCTGCCGCCCTCGCCCTCGCCGAGGACCTGGCCCGCACGCTCCCCTACCCGGCGGGACTGCGCCGCGTCTGCGAAGTGCGCGCGCTGCTCTGAGCGTCCGGGCTCAGATCTCGAACCCGGGCAGCTCCGCTGGAGTGGGACAGATCCGTCGCCCGTAGTGGTCGAAGACGTAGAGATGGGCGAGATCGACGAGCAGCGGCACCTGCGCACCGGTGCGCAGCCGCAGATCGGGCCCGGTGCGTACGACCAGATCCCCGGAGGACAGCGCGGGCCGGTCCGGGGTGGCGCCCGGGGCCTCCGGCTCGTCCAGGACCACCACGGGTCCCATGCCGGTGCGCTCTCGCAGCCGCGACAGCACACCGACACCCTGCAGTTGGCGGCGGCGCGGGGCGGGCTGGGGGCGCGGCGACTCCAGGTCCGGTACGAGGGCGGGCTGCGAGCCGGTGTTGAGGTGGACCAGCGCCTCGTGGCCCTGGAACTCCACATGCTCGACGATGCCGCTGATGGCCACCTCGCCGGCGCGGGCCTGGCTCGGCGGTGCGATCCGTACGGCCTCCGAGCGCAGGCCCACGATGAGCCTGCGGCCCTGCTGGATCCGGAGCAACTGGTGGTCGGCGCTGAGCGGTTCGGGCAGGGCGAGGCGCTGGCGGCCGAGGTCGATCGACATCCGGCCCTCCAGCGGGGCATGGACGACGGCCTGCAGGAGATTGATCCGCGGGGTGCCGATAAAGGCGGCGACGAAGACGTTCTCGGGCAGTCCGTAGGCCTCGCGGGGGCGGCTGATCTGCTGCAGGACCCCGCCGCGCATCACGGCCACCCGGTCGCCGAGCGACATCGCCTCGGACTGGTCGTGGGTGACGTAGATCGTGGTCACCCCCAACTCCCGGGTGAGCTGGGCTATTTCGGCGCGGAGGTGGTTGCGGAGCTTGGCGTCGAGGTTGGAGAGCGGTTCGTCCATCAGGAAGACCGAGGGGCGCCGCGAGATGGCCCGCCCCATGGCGACGCGCTGACGTTCGCCGCCGGAGAGCTGGCCGGGGTAGCGGTCGAGCAGGTCGGCGATGCCGAGGAGGCGGGCGGTGGCCTCGACGCGGGGCGAGGGGTCCTCGCCCGGCGCCTCGAAGCGGAGCGGGAAGCCGATATTGTCGCGGCTGGTCATGCTCGGGTAGAGCGCGAAGTTCTGGAAGACCATCGCCATGCCGCGTCCGCCGGGCGGCAGATGGTTGGAGTACTCGCCGTCCAGCTGGAGTTCGCCCTCGGTGATCTCCTCCAGACCGGCGATCATGCGCAGCACTGTGGACTTGCCGCAGCCCGAAGGTCCCAGGAGGACCAGGAACTCCCCCGGTTCGACGTCGAGGGAGAGGCGGTCGACGGCGGGAGCGCCCCGGCCGTACCGCTTGGTCACGTTCTGCAGAGAGATGGCGCGCGACATGATGGTTCCACCCGTGGGAATCGAGCGACGGCACCGGCCTGAAGTGGCGGCTGCGCCGCAAGTTAGCGGGTTACCGGCGGGTCGGGAATGGCCTGAACCGGCCTTTTCCGTACGGGGACCTGACGCGCCCCCGCCCGCCCATGGCCGTCGCGCAGCCCCAACACCCCCGCGATCAGCAGCAGTCCGCCGAGCATGACGAACGGGGCCGCCGCTCCCGCCGTCCCGGCGACGAGTCCGGCCGATGCCGGCGCCGCCACCTGTCCCAGCCGGTTGCCGGTCAGCCGCAGGGCCAGCGCGGTGGAGCGGGCGTCGTCGGGGGCGGCCTGGACGACCGTGGTCATGGAGAGCGGCTGGCCGACCCCGAGACAGAATCCGAGCAGAGCCAGCATGACGCCAAGTCCCCACACCGGGACGGGAAGTGCGATGCCGGTGCAGAGCAGGGCGGCCAGCAGACAGGTGGCCGTGATCAGTACGGTGCGGCCGAGCAGCCGCAGCAGCGGGGTCATCACCAGACGGCACGCGATGGTCGCGGCGGCCCGCACGCTCAGCAGCACACCGATCGTGGCCGGTGCGATCCCCCGGTGTTCGCCGACGACCGGGAGGTAGGCGGTCAGGATGTCGGTCGCGGACAGCACGGCGAGGCTGATGAAGATCCCCGCGGGCACTCCCCGGGTACGGAGGATCCGGGCGACGGGGACCTTGGAGGCCTGCGGGCGGCGGGAGTCCGGCCCCTTGCGGTGCTCGATCCGCCACAGGGAGGTGAGGGAGAAGGCCGCGACGGCCGCCGAGACGAGCAGCGCGGTGGCGCTCGTACGCCCCATGGCTCCGTCGTGTTCGGAGATGACGAGGCCGGCGGCGACCGGTCCGATCAGCTGGCCGAGCGAGGCGCCGATGGTGAAGTGCCCGAAGTTGCGGTCCTGTTCATGCGGTGCGGACTGCCGGGCCACGATCGACTGGGCGCCGATCACGAAGCAGAGGTGGCCCAGGCCCATCACCCCGCTCCACGCGGCGATCGCACCGAGCGAGTCCGCCCGGCCGCTGAGCGCACATCCGACGGCGATCAGCGCGACTCCGGCGGGCAGGAGGGGCGCGCACCTTCCGTGGTCCGTACGGCGCCCCAGCGGTACGGCGGCGAAGAGCGGCAGCAGCGCGTACACCCCCGCGATCACACCGATCGCGCGCTCGTCCGCACCCAGCGCCAGGGCCCGGTAGGACACGGCGGGCCGCGCCATCGACACCGCCGCCTGCGCGAAGCCGAAGGCGATGACGAGGCGCAGCAACCAGGCCCGGGAGAGCATCAGATGATGCCGAAGAGGATGCCGGAGACGAGGACGAGGAGCGAGACGAGCACGGCCCACTTCACGGTGAAGCGGGTGTGGTCACCGAACTCGACCTTGGCCATGCCGACCAGGACGTACACGGCCGGGACCAGCGGGCTCGACATGTGCAGCGCCTGGCCGACGAGCGAGGCACGGGCGATCTCCAGCGAGGAGACGCCGTGCGCGGCGCCGGCCTCGGCGAGGACGGGGACGACGCCGAAGTAGAAGCCGTCGTTGGACATGAAGTAGGTGAGCGGGATGGAGAGCAGGCCGGTGACCAGGCCCATCTGTGAGCCCATGGAGTCGGGGATCGCGCCGACCAGCCAGTCCGCCATGTGCTTGACCATGCCGGTGCCGGTGAGCACCCCGGTGAAGACTGCTGCGGCGAAGACCATGCCCGCCACGTTGAGCACGTTCTCGGCGTGGGCGCCGAGGCGGGCCTTCTGGTCGGGCATGTGGGGGAAGTTGACGGTCAGGGCGAGGGCCGCGCCGAGCAGGAAGAGCACCGGGATCGGCAGCCACTCCATGATCATGGCGGTGAGCAGTGTGACGGTGAGCGCGGCGTTGAACCAGTAGAGCCTGGGGCGCAGGGTGGGGCGGTCGGGGTCCAGCCCCTGGAAGCCCTCGTCGTCGCCGTCGTCCCCCGCGGATGTGGTGCCCGTACCGGCACTTCCCGCACCCGGCTTCGTCACCGAACCGCCGCCGACCAGGACGGTCTCCGGCTCCACCACCAGCGCCTCGTCCAGGGTGAGCACGCCCAGGCGCTTGCGCTCGCGGCGGCCGAGTACGTACGAGAGGACGACGACGCCCAGCAGGCCGACGGCGAGCGCCGGGATCATCGGCACGAAGATGTCGGAGGCGTCGACCTTGAGCGCGGTCGCCGCTCGGGCCGTCGGGCCGCCCCAGGGAAGGGTGTTCATCACGCCGTTGGCCATGGCGGCCACACCGGTCATCACGACCAGGCTCATCTTGAGGCGCTTGTAGAGCGGATACATCGCCGAGACGGTGATCATGAAGGTGGTGGAGCCGTCGCCGTCGAGGGAGACGATCGCCGCGAGGAGCGCCGTACCGACGACGATGCGCAGCGGATCCGCCTTGCAGAAGCGCAGGATCGCCCGGACGATCGGGTCGAAGAGGCCGACGTCGATCATCACGCCGAAGTAGACGATCGCGAACATCAGCATCGCGGCGGTGGGCGCCAGGCTCCCGACCCCCTCGATGACGTAGTCGCCGAGGTGCGCGCCCTTTCCTACGAAGACGCAGAAGAGGGCGGGGATCAGAACGAGCGCCGCGATCGGCGACATCTTCTTCAGCATGATCAGGACCAGGAAGGTCGCGATCATGGCGAAGCCGAGGATGGTCAGCATGGGGGCTACCTAACGTTCACCGTTGAACTCCCACCGGGGCGGCGGTCCGGATGACGTTAGGGCGCGTCCAGAAGCGTTAACAAGATGTTGACGCGTGAGCAATACGAGCAAAACACCAGGTCACAGCGGTGTCACGAGAGCGGGCTCACCTCGACGGGGAAGCCGTTGAGCACGGAGGTGCCCGACAGCGGATCGAGGAGCGAGCCGTCGAGCAGCTGGTTGACGTTGACTCCGGGGCGTGCGGCGGCGACCGCGGACCTGGTCCCCGGGCGGTCGTGGCCCCAGCCGTGCGGGAGGCTCACGACTCCCGTGCGTACGGCGTCGGTCACCTCCACCGGGACCTCCAGCGCCCCTCCTTCTCCCTTGATACGGGCGGGAACTCCGTCGGCGAGGCCCAGACGTGCGGCGTCATCGGGGTGGACCTGGAGGGTGCAGGTGTTGGAGCCGCCGTTCAGGGCCGGGACGTTGTGCATCCAGCTGTTGTTGGAGCGCAGATGGCGGCGGCCGACCAGGACCAGCGAGGAGGCGGGCCGTCCGGCAAGGGCGCCGCGCAGGCGCGGCAGATCGGCGGCGATGGGCGCCGGGAACAGCTCGATGCGGCCGCTGCGGGTCTTGAGGATCTGCGGGATGCGGGGCTGCAGCGGACCGAGGTCGATGCCGTGCGGGTGGTCGATGAGCTGGTCGAGGGTGAGGTCGTAGGGGCCCAGGCGCAACATCAGGTCGAGGCGCCGCTCGGGTCCGGTGCGGCCGGTGAGCTGCGCGGCCAGCTCCTTGGGCGCTCCGGCCTTGGCGAGGGTCTGTTCGATGACCATCGTGTCGACGGAGTCCGGGTCGGCGCCGTGCATCCCGCTGACCGCGAGGACGAGCCGGGCCAGGATCTCGCTCTCGTCCATGCGGCCGGCTTCGAGGGGGACGGCGGGGCGGGAGTAGCGGACCTGGTTGCGTACGGCGAAGGTGTTGAACGCGAAGTCGAAGTGGGCGCTCTGCGAGGGCGGCGGCGGGGGCAGGACGACGTCCGCGTGGCGCGAGGTCTCGTTGAGATACGGGTCGACGCTGACCATGAGGTCGAGTCCGGCCAGCGCCCGGTCGAGGCGGTCGCCGTCCGGGGCGGACAGGACGGGGTTGGCGGCGATGGAGATCAGGGCGCGGATCTGGCCCTCGCCCGGCATCTCGATCTCTTCGGCGAGGGCGGCGGTGGGGAGTTCGCCCTTGGCTTCGGGGTGGCCGCTCACCCGGCTCTTCCAGCGGCCGAGCGCGAAGCCGCGTCCTGGGCCTGCGGGGCGGGGGGCACGGTCGGTGGCGGAGAGCGGGAAGAGTGCGCCGCCGGGACGGTCGAGGTTGCCGGTGAGGATGTTCAGTACGTCGACCAGCCAGTTGGTGAGGGTGCCGTACCGGACGGTGGAACTGCCGACGCGCCCATAGACGGCTGCCGTCGGTGCGGCGGCGAGTTCGCGGGCCAGCGAGCGGATGTCGTCGGCGGTGAGGTCGCAGGCGTCCGCGACGGCTTCGGGAGTGAACTCGCTTACGGCGTCGCGGACTTCCTCGACGCCCTCGACCTGGCCTTCGAGTGCGCCCAGGTCGGTGAGCTTCTCGTCGAAGAGGGTGTGGGCGATCGCGGCGAGCAGCAGGGCGTCCGTGCCGGGGCGGATCGCCAGGTGCCGGTCGGCGGTCCTGGCCGTACGGGTGCGGCGCGGGTCGACGACGGTGAGTGTGCCGCCGCGCTTGCGCAGCGCCTTCAGCCGGCCTGGGAAGTCGCCCGCCGTGCAGAGACTGCCGTTGGAATCGAGGGGGTTGGCGCCGAGCATCAGGAGGTGGTCGGTGCGGTCCAGGTCGGGGACCGGGATGGCGAGGGCGTCGCCGAAGAGCAGCCCGCTGGAGACGTGCTTGGGCATCTGGTCGAGGGTGCTCGCGGTGAAGAGACTGCGGGTGCCCAGTGCGGCGAGGAGGACCGGCGGGTAGAGGGCGCCGGCCATGGTGTGGACGTTCGGGTTGCCGAGGACGACGCCGACCGCGTTCGGTCCGTACGTCTCGATCAGCGGCCTGATCCGGGCGGCGATCAGGTCGAACGCCTCGTCCCAGCTCGCCTCCTGTAGCTCGCCGTCCCTGCGGACCAGCGGGGTGCGCAGCCGGTCGGGGTCGGCGTCGAGCTCGGGGAAGGAGGCGCCCTTGGGGCAGATGAAGCCCTGGCTGAAGATGTCGTCGCGGTCGCCGCGGGCTCCGGTGACGCGGGTGCCCTCGATGGTGAGGGTGAGTCCGCAGGTGGCTTCGCAGAGCGGGCAGATGCGCAGGGCGGTACGAGACATCGTTTCTCCCGGGGCGGCGGCGTGACGCGCAGTCGGCCCCGAGCATACCGACCGGTATGCTCGTCGGCGAGAGTCAGTCGAGAGTCTTTGCCAGATACGCGCGCAGCAGGACCCGCACCTCCGCCACCAAGCCCGGGTCGCCCTCGGGGCGCGTACGGAAAGCGAGTTGGAGCACGGCGTCGGCGGCCTCGACCGCGACCAGGAACGTACGGTGCAGCGCCTCGTCGGCGGCGCGGCCCAGATGCGAGGCGAGCAGGGTCGTGAGCCGGTCCGCCACCAGGGGGTTCCCCTCGTTCGGCGTGCCCTGGGAGGCGAACTCGACCAGCGCGAATCCGGGGACGGTCCGCTTCATCTCCAGATACTCGTCCAGTACGGCATCGATCGCCGCACGCCAGTCGGCGGCGGGAAGTCCGCCGAGACGGGCGGTGACCCGCTCCGCGTACACGTCCAGATTGCGCCGGGCGAGGGCGTCGGCCATGGCGCGCTTGTTGCCGAAGAAGCGGTAGACGGAGCCGATGGGCACCCCGGCGCGGGCGGCGACGGCACGGGTGGAGAGCTGCTCGTACCCCGTCTCGTCGAGCAGTACGGCACAGGCTTCCAGTATCCGGTCGAGCCGCTCGGCGCTGCGCTGCTGCACGGGGGCACGGCGGAGGCTGTTCTCGTGATCGTCAGGCACAGCCCCCATCATGCACCGCGGCCCGGGCCCTCCCGTTGACGGGCCGCATCCGTAATCCTACTGTTGAGCATAGGATTACGGATGCGGCGAGTGGGAGCGGACCATGAACGGCAGCGAGCAGGCGCGGAAGACCGCGGAGTCCCTCACGTACTCCTCGGGCTTCGGCAACGAACACAGCTCGGAGGCCGTCCCCGGCGCCCTGCCGCACGGCCGCAACTCCCCGCAGCGCGCCCCGCTCGGCCTGTACGCGGAGCAGCTCAGCGGAAGCGCCTTCACGGAGCCGCGGGCAAGCAACCGGCGCTCTTGGCTGTACCGGATCCGCCCCTCGGCCGCGCATCCCCCCTTCGTACGGACCGACAACGGAACGCTGCGCACGGCCCCCTTCACCGAGTCGGTCCCCGACCCCAACCGGCTCCGCTGGAACCCGCTCCCCGAACCCGCGCCGGGCACCGACTTCCTGGCCGGGCTGTGGACGCTGGGCGGCAACGGCGACGCAACACAGCGCACTGGCATGGCCGTTCACCTCTACCACGCCAATGTCGCCATGGCCGGCCGCGTGTTCAGCGACGCCGACGGCGAGCTGCTGATCGTCCCCGAGCACGGCGGCCTGCTGATCCGCACCGAGTTCGGGCTGCTGCACGCGGAGCCCGGCCACATCGCGCTGATCCCGCGCGGCGTCCGCTTCCGCGTCGAGCTCCTGGACGCGAGCGCCCGCGGATACGTCTGCGAGAACTACGGGCAGCCCTTCGAGCTCCCCGAGCTCGGCCCGATCGGCGCCAACGGACTGGCGAACGCACGGGACTTCCTGACTCCCACCGCTGCGTACGAGGACGTCGAAGGCCCCGTCGAAGTGGTCAACAAGTACTGCGGAAACCTCTGGACCGCGACCTACGACCACTCCCCGCTGGACGTCGTCGCCTGGCACGGCAATCACGTTCCGTACGTCTACGACCTGCACCGCTTCAACGTGATGGGCACCATCAGCTACGACCACCCCGACCCGTCGGTCTTCACGGTCCTCACCTCCCCGTCCGACACCCCCGGTCTGGCGGGCGTCGACTTCGTGGTCTTCGCGCCGCGCTGGCTGGTCGGCGAGGACACGTTCAGGCCGCCGTACTTCCACCGCAACGTGATGAGCGAGTACATGGGCCTCATCGACGGCGCCTACGACGCGAAGGCCGACGGCTTCGTACCCGGCGGCGGCTCGCTCCACAACATGATGTCCGCGCACGGCCCCGACCGTGAGACCTTCGAGCGCGCGAGCGCCGCCGAGCTGAAGCCGCAGAAGATCGACGACGGTCTGGCCTTCATGTTCGAGACGCGCTGGCCGGTGACGGCCACCTCGCAGGCGGCGAACGCCTCCCACCTGCAGCCGGGGTACGACGATGTGTGGCAGGGTCTCCCACGTCATTTCGGGTCGTAGCCGCTGGGAGGGGAGAGGCCTGTGTCCTCATTTGCGCCCGACTCGTTGGTCCTCAACCGCAAACTGCCGCTCTGGTACCAGGTGTCGCAGTCGCTGCGCGCCTCGATACTGGGCCGCCGCCCCGACGACCCGCTCCGGCTGCCCACCGAGGAGCAGCTGGCCGCGCACTACGGCGTGAGCGTGCTCACCATGCGCCAGGCGCTCAAGGAGCTGGAGGAGGAGCGGCTGATCAGCAGGCACCGGCGGCGCGGCACCTTCATCGAACCCGGAGCGCGCCGCAGCGCCCCGCGCCGGCTGCTCGGCTCGATCGACGCGATCGTGGCGCAGCAGTCGGGCGAGCTGACGACGATCCTGGACCATGGGCTCGGCCCGGTCCCCGGCGAGATCGCCGACCACTTCCCCGGCCTCGACGAGGTCGTCACGTACAAGCGGCTGCGCTGCGACGGCGAGAGCGGCGAGCCCACCAACTGGGCGGAGAACGCGCTGCGTCCGGAGCTGGCCGCCGCGCTCGACCTCGCCGATCTGGAGCGCTGGCCGATGACCAAGGTGCTGCGGGACATGGTGGGCGTGAAGATCAGCCGGGTCACCGACACCGTGGAGGCCCGGCTCGCCGACCCGGTGACGGCCGAGCTGCTCAACGTCCCGCTGCTGTCGCCGATCCTGCACTACACCGGGGTGACGTACGACGAGGACGGCCTGGTGGCGGACGTGGCCCGCATCCGCTACCGCGGCGACCGCTTCTCCTTCTCCGTCACGGTGGAAGCCCCCTGACGCCCCCCGGCTTCCGTCAGTAGCATGATTCGGTGACCGATGACGCGCCCCTGCTCGACGAGCTGATGCCCTGGTCGGTGACGCCCCTGCGGCTGGGGCGCGGCTGGGTGGTGGCGCCCGATGCGCGGGTGCTCAGGGCGCGGTGGGGTGCGCTGATGGCCGCGACGGGACCGGAGCGCGAGCGGCTCTTCGGGCCCACCCGGTCGCGTACGACGGCGAGTTCGGTGGCCGCGCTGCCGGGCCGGTCCACGGGTACGGGCCGCCTCGCCCGCGAGTCGGGCCCCTGTCCCGCGCCGGTCCGGGTCGCGTACGGCCCCTACGACGAGCAGTGGCTGATACCGGACCACCGGCTGATCGACTCCGCCCGCCCCGAGCTGTGGCGGGTGGCCGACGCCCGGCAGCTCTTCCTGGTGGACGACTTCACCGTCACCGGGCTGCTGCCGGCCGGATCCCCCGGCCGCATCAGGCCGCTGTACCGGCGGCCGGGCGGGCGGGAGCCGAATCTGGCGCCGGGTCTGCTGCCGCTGCTGAGCGCGCGGTACGGCCATGAGGTGGCCCCCGAGGATGTGCTGGCCTGGTGCCTGGCGTCGGGTACGGCGACGGTTGCCCTGCCCGCGGATCCCGGTCCCTGGGCCGAAGGCGTGCGGTGGGGCCGGGAGATGCTCCGCATCCAGCTGCGCGGCGCACACGGCGGCGGGCGGCCCCGGCTGCCGGGCGGGCGGCGCCCCTATGTGCGCGCTCCGCTCCCCGCCCGTCCCGCCGAAGTCGGCTACGACGCCGAGGAGGAGTCGCTCCTGGTCGGCGAGGGCCGCATCTCGCCCGTACCGCCCGAGGCGTGGGACTTCCATGTCGGCGACATCCGGATGCTGGAGCTCTGGTTCCACCGCCGTACGACGGTGGCCGACCTGCCCGACTGGCCGCAGGAGTGGACGTCGGAGCTCCTGGAGCTGATCACCGTACTGACCCTCATCGCCGAACTGAACGCTTCCCGACCGGAGTTGAAGGGGCCACAGCTGACACGCGCCGAGCTGAGGGCAGCGGGAGTGCTGCCGGCGCCCGCGTCCGCCCGTCGCCCCGCGTCGGTGCTCGACCATCACGAGGAGGGCCCCGAGGGCCAGTTCGCGCTCCTGTGAGCGGGCGGCACGGGACAGCTGGGGGAAGCTGGAGGGTGGAGGAGGCGAAGAACTCCTCGACGGGGGTGGTTCCCACTCCGGGCGAGCACACCGACACACTGTTGAGCGCCCTGGGGCCGGCTCACCTGGGTGGGCACTAGGGCAGCGAACAGCGTTGCGCCGGGACGGTGTGATCGCCTGAGCGTCTGCTACCGACGAATGCGAAAGGTCAGCCGCGGCTGCCGAACAGCGTGCGGCGCAGCCGCCGCAGCGGCGCGAAGAGCTTGACCCGCGCTCCCTTGGCAGTGCGCGAGTGCGCGACATCACGCGAGGTGAGCTCACGCATCAGCAGCGTCGCCTCCGCCGTCTCGCGCTGCGGGACGGCAGGGCCGCCGAGCACCGAGAGATGGCGGTCGAGGCGCGAGCTGGTCGCGTTGCTCCCGCACGTGATCGCAGGCACTCGCGGCCTGCTGCGCACCGTTATCTGTTCCATGTCACTCCCCACCCGTTCGAGGGCACCCGGCCCGGGCAGGGTAACCCTATCGCCCCCTCGAGACACTCGTGTATCCCGGGCACAGGATTCACCTCACCGGTATCCGGTTGACACGGGCCTTGTACCCAAAGTGGCTTCGACAACCCCGAGTTGAGCTAACTTTGAGTGATTTCCTTGGGGGAATGGGGGCTCACCCGTGACCGAAGTACCGGACGACCAACGGGTGGTGGCAGGCCGCTACCGACTACTGGGCCAACTGGGCCAAGGCGGTATGGGCGTCGTCTGGCGCGCCCGCGACGAGGTCCTGGGCCGTGAGGTCGCGGTCAAGGAGGTGCGCGCGCCCGGCGGTCTGCCCTCCGGCGACGTGCGCAGGCTCTACGACCGCCTGGAACGCGAGGCCTGGGCCGCGGCCCGGATCACCCATCGCAATGTGGTGACGGTGTACGACGTGGCCGCACACGACGGCCGCCCGTGGATCGTGATGGAGCTGGTGCGCGGGCTCTCGCTCTCCGACGTACTGGACGCGGACGGGCCGCTCGCGCCGCAGCGCGCCGCGCACGTCGGGGCGGAGGTCCTCGCCGCTCTGCAGAGTGCGCACGCGGCGGGCGTCCTGCACCGCGACGTGAAGCCGGGCAACGTGCTGATCGGCAATGACGGGCGGGTGGTGCTGACCGACTTCGGCATCGCCATGGTCGAGGGCACCTCGGCGCTCACGATGACGGGCGAACTCATCGGCTCCCCCGACTACCTGGCCCCCGAGCGGGCGCTGGGGCAGGCGGCGGGGCCCGCGTCCGACCTCTGGGCTCTGGGCGTGCTGCTGTACGTGTCGGTGGAGGGAAGCCCGCCGTTCCGCCAGGACACCCCGCTCTCCACGCTCCGTGCGGTGGTCGACGAAGAGCTGCCGCCCCCGCACCGGGCGGGCGCGCTGGCACCGGTGATCGAAGGGTTGCTGCGCAAGAGTCCGGCTGACCGGATCGGCGGGGCGCAGGCGGCGCAGATGCTGCGTCTGGTCGCCGCGGGCGGTACGACGGCGGCGCCGACGGTGGCCGCCGCGGGGCCGTTCGGCCCGACGATGACGTCGAACACTCCCCCGCCGTACCGGCCCGCGCCGATCCCGCCCCGTCCGACGGCCGCGTATCCCGCCGCGGCTTCCACGGGTCCGACCACGCCGATGACGCAGGCACGGTCACGCCGGGCCGGGCTGGTGCTGACGGCAGGAATCGCCGTACTGCTGCTGGCCGGTGGCGGGATCGCCTGGTCCCTGCTGCACGACAAGGGCGGTGACTCGAACAACGACAGACCCTCGTCCGCGGGCGGACCCTCGGCCTCGTCGCCCTCGGCCGGAAGCACCACCCCGTCACAGAGCAGCGAGCCCACGGCGAGCAGCGGCGCGAGCACCCCGGCCGGCGGCGGAGGGGGCCCCACGAAGAGTCACCAGCCCGCTCAGTCGGTCAAGGTGTATCTGCAGACGGTGCGCGGGAGTTACAAGGGGACCTGCCCGCCGCCCGACGGCCGAGCTCCGGCCTTCACGGCGGTCTTCACCGTCGGCCGTGCGCCGGTCACGGTGGAGTACCGCTGGCTGCTCGCCAACGGGCGGAGCTCGGATCCCGACTGGAAGACCCTGGACTTCCCCGCAGGCGGCTCCACGACCCAGCAGGTCAACCACACGGAGCTGGCCTACCAGGCGAACGCGGCGTACGAGGACCAGATCAGGCTGGAGGTCCGCAGTCCGAAACAGGTGACGTCCAACCCGGTGCACTTCTCGGTGACGTGCGAGGAGGAGACCCCGACGGGCGGGGCCTCCTCCCCGGACGGAAGCGTCAGTCCGTCGAGTTGAGCACGGGCAGGTAGCCGCCCGACTGCCCTGCGGCGGTCGGGTGGTAGGAGATGCCGATGTCGAGCCAGTTGAGGCTGTGCAGCCAGGAGTTCGACGAGCAGATCTCATGGCCGGTGAAGGTCCCGGTGACGCTGCCGAAGGAGAAGCCGTGGTCGGCCGCCCGCTTCGCGGTCGCCGCGTTGAGGTAGTCGGCCGCGCCGTTGATGGCGGCGCGCTTGGTGTCGCTCAGACCGGCGACGCAGCTGCCGCCGATCTTGTAGAAGCGCGGATATCCGAGGACGGCGACGTGCGCCGCGGGGGCCTTGGCGCTGATCGCCGAGTACACCTGGTCGAGCTTGCCCGGGAGGGTCGTGTCGACGTAACCGCGGGCCGTGGCGACCCGGTTGAGGCAGGTGGCGTCCGATGAGGTCACACAGGTGGTCATGACGTCCGAGAAGCCGGCGTCGTTGCCGCCGATGGTGATCGAGACGAGGTCGGTCGAGGAGTTGAGGGAGCCGAGCTGGCCGGAGAGAACATCACCCGTACGAGCGCCCGAGCAAGCGGCGAACGCGAACGTGGAGGGTGAATGGGCGGCGGCCCAGAGGGCCGGGTAGGCCACGGTGGAGCGCTTGCAGGAACCGCTGGCACTGTCGTAGCTGCCGGCGCCGACACCCGAGGAGTACGAGTCCCCGAGCGCCACATAGTCGGTGGAGTCGGCCTGTTGGGCGGCGTGTGCCGTGCCCGCCCCGGTGAGGGCGAAGACGACGGCGAGGACGAGCGAGGAGACGTATGCCGCGATTCGGGACAGTTTCATGGAACCTCCCTTAGCAGGATCTCTGCCTCATCTGTCGTACCAGGCCCCACCAGATCCCGGAAGTGTTCATGTCAATAACTTCATGACTTGCTCAACCTTCCGACGCTTAACACCCTTGTGATGAAACGGAGTTGCACGCACGGGAGCGCTGTGACCCACGAGGCGGCCCACACCTCCGGGGTGACTGTGCGTATCGGCTGCATCCTTGACGGCAACCGGCGGACTGCGCCACATTGAATCCCGGCATCCGACGCTTCGGGGGGAATCGTCGCCTATGCAGACCCTTGGTAGTAGATCAAGTGAATCGTTGCCCGCGCTCGCGGGTGCGGCACTGGCCGTCTCGGCGGTCGGCGCCGTCCTGGCGCTCGCCGATCTGGCCTCTCCGCTGCGTGCGCCCTTTGCGCTCTTCTTCCTTCTGACGGCTCCCGCCGCCGCACTCTCCACGAATCTGCGCGGACTGGAACCATTCGGACGCCTGGTGGCGTCTTCAGGAGGGGCAGTCGCACTGAATCTGCTCATCGCGGAAACCATGCTGGCCGCGCACATGTGGTCGGTCCGGGGCGGAGTCGCGGCCGTGGCCGTGATCAGTTCGCTCCTCTTCCTGCCGGCTCTGGTACGGCGCAAAAAAGGAACAGTGAACTCCGTAAGCGACCGTGAAAGTACGGTCCAAATCACAAAAAGGTGAGGCTGCGTTCCAGGTCTTGCCATACAGTCCCAATTGTCAATACCGTCGTACATCCACCCGCATCGGTCCATCATGCAAAGCGGCTCTAGGGGAGGGCTCAAGCGTCGCGATGGAAGCCGGTGAGGGAGCGCGGTAGGGGGGTGCCGTACTCGGTGACCGAAGTACTGCCGAGATACGGGCCGCGCAAGCAGTAATGCCAGCTCACCCAGCATGCACGGAGCGCTTTTTCGTCATGCCCGGGGGGAAACCCCCCTTTCGAACCGGACATTCATCCGGACCGCCCGGGGGCGGGCGGTCCACCGGTGGAGAGGGAAAAGAACCATGAGTTCATTTCTGCGCCCGGCAGTTCCGGGACAAGATCCGTTATCCACGCCGTCGGCGAACGGAAATTCGATCGAGACCGCGGTAGTTCGAATACCCGCACAGTACAAGCCGGTCTCCTCGCACCTGGCCATTGCGCCTCTGGTGAGCGTCGTGATTCCCGCCATGAATGAGGCGGAGAATCTTCCCTACGTCTTCAAGTCACTTCCCGACTGGATCCACGAAGTGGTCCTGGTCGACGGCAACTCCACGGACGACACCGTCAGAGTCGCCCGCGAACTATGGCCCGACGTGGTGGTCGTCAAACAGGTCGGCAAGGGCAAGGGGGACGCACTCACCAGCGGATTCGCCGCCTGCTCCGGCGAGATCATCGTGATGGTCGATGCCGACGGCTCGGCGGACGGCCAGGAGATCGTCAGCTACGTCTCGGCGCTCGTCGGCGGCGCGGACTTCGCCAAGGGCTCGCGCTTCGCCAACGGCGGCGGCACGGACGACATGACGCCGATCCGCAAGCTCGGCAACTGGGCGCTCTGCACCATCGTCAACCGCAAGTTCGGCGCCCGCTACACCGACCTCTGCTACGGCTACAACGCCTTCTGGAAGCACGTCCTGGACGACGTCGTCCTGGACTGCACCGGCTTCGAGATCGAGACCCTCTTCAACATCCGGGTGGTCAAGGCCGGGCTGCGCGTACAGGAGGTGCCGAGCTACGAGTACAACCGCATCCACGGCGTCTCCAACCTCAGCGCCGTGCGCGACGGCATCCGCGTGCTGAAGGTGATCCTCTCGGAGAAGGCGAGCCGTCGCCCGAAGAGCCGCCCGCAGGCGATCGGTCTCAACTCCGGGCGGGGAGAGGTGTCTTGAGCACGAAGAACATCTCCGTGGTGATCTGCGTGTACACCGAGGACCGCTGGGAGGACATCCTGGCGGCCGTCGAATCGGTGGCACACCAGTCGCTGCCGGCTGCCGAGACGCTGCTGGTCGTGGACCACAATCCGGCGCTCCTGGTCAGACTCGGCCAGGAGTACAAGGAGCATGCGGGAGAGGGAGAGGTGCGGGTGCTCGCCAACGCGGGCCCCCGTGGCCTCTCCGCGGGCCGCAACACCGGCATCGCCGCCGCCCGCGGCGGAATCATCGCCTTCCTCGACGACGACGCGGTGGCCGAGCGCGACTGGCTGCTGTACTTCGCGGCGGGGTACGACGATCCGCGGGTGATGGCCGTCGGGGGAAGGACCGTGCCGGCCTGGGCATCAGGGCGCAGGCCGGCCTGGTTCCCCGAGGAGTTCGACTGGGTCGTGGGGTGTACGTACCGAGGACTGCCCCCGGGCAAGGTGCGGGTGCGCAACGTCCTCGGCGGGAACGCCTCCTTCCGCAGGGAGGCCTTCGACGCCGCGGGCGGTTTCGCCACCGGCATCGGCCGGGACGGCGACAAGCGGCCGCTGGGCTGCGAGGAGACCGAACTCTGCATCCGGCTCGCCAGGGCGCTGCCCGACGCGGTCCTCCTGATCGACGACCGCGCGGTCATCCACCACAAGGTGCCGCACGCACGGATGCGGTTCGGGTACTTCAGGACCCGGGCCTATGCGGAGGGTCTCTCCAAGGCGCTCGTCGCGCGAAGTGTCGGCGCGGACAAGGGACTTGAGTCCGAGCGCCGCTACACCACCCGGGTCCTGCCGGGCGGAGTGGTGCGCGGGCTGCGCGACTTCACGCTCGGACGCCCGGGGGGCGCGGGCCGGGCGGGCGCCATCGTGACGGGGGTCGCGGTGGCCGCGGGCGGTTACGTCCTGGGGTCGCTGCGCGCCCGCCGGGGTGCCGCCGTCTTCCAGGTCGCGCCGATCGCCGGCGCGCCCGGGTCCGCGGCGGCCGAGGAGGACGCGGCGCGGGAGGAGGCCGCGTGAGCGGGCCCGTCCCGATCCTGATGTACCACGCGGTCGGTCACCGCCCGGCCAAGGCGGTGCACGGGCTCTCGGTCTCCCCCGAGGCGTTCGGCGAGCAGCTCGACCTGCTCGCCGAACGCGGCTTCACCCCGCTCACCACGGCGGAGCTGGCCGCGGCCTGGCGCTCGGGGGGAGCGCTCCCCCAGCGCCCGGTCCTCATCACCTTCGACGACGGCTACGAAGGCGTGCACCGCCACGCCCTTCCCGCTCTCGCCGAACACGGCTTCGCCTCCACGCTGTTCGTCTCGACCGGTTGGCTGCGCGGACCGTACGAGAGCGGCGGCGCCCTGGACACCATGCTCGACTGGGACCAGGTGCGCGACCTCGCCGCGGCAGGAACGGAGATCGGCGGGCACACCCACAGCCATCCGCAGATGGACCAGCTCAGCGGCGAGCAGGTGTGGTTCGAGACGCTGCGCTGCCGGCAGCTGATCACCGACGAACTCGGCACGGAGCCCGCTTCGTTCGCTTACCCGTACGGCTACTCCAGCCGCGGCGTGCGCCGCACGGTCCGCGAGGCGGGCTTCGCCCAGGCCCTCGCCGTGGGCAACTCGCTCGCCGTGCGCGGGCAGGGACCGTACGCCCTGGAGCGGGTCACCGTACGGCGCAGCACCGGTATCGAGGAGTTCGAGCGGCTGGTCGAAGGCCGCTCGATCGCCCGCAACTTCGCCAGGGACCGTGCCCTGACCAAGGGGTACGCCCTGGTCCGCAGAGCCACGTCGGCCAGCCGGAAGGTCACCAGGAGTCGTGTCTGACACGCGAGCCACCCAGGTAGAGGCCCCTCCCCAGCCACCTCAGGCGGAGGTGAAGGAGAAACGCGGCGGGCTCCCGCTCTTCCGCAACGCCTACGCCCTGATGATCAATACGGGCGTCAGCGCGGTACTGGGACTCGGCTTCTGGCTGGCCGCCGCCCATTACTACTCCGCGTCCGCCGTCGGCCAGGGCTCGGCCGCCATCGCCGCGATGAAGTTCCTGGCGGGCATCACGGCCGTGACGCTGACGGGGGCGCTCGCCCGGTTCATCCCGGTGGCGGGGAAGAGCACGGGCGCGCTCATCTTCCGTACGTATGCCGGGAGTTCGGCGGTCGTCGGGGTCGCCGCGGTGATCTTCCTGCTGACGCTGGACGTATGGGGTCCCTCGTACCGCTTCCTGCACGAACCGGTGAACAAGCTCGGCTTCGTCGTGGCGGTCGTCGCCTGGTCGCTGCTCACCCTCCAGGACGGCGTGCTGACCGGGCTGCGCAGCGCCTTCTGGGTGCCGGTCGGCAACACGGTCTTCTCCGCGGTGAAGCTCCTCCTGCTGGTCGCGATCGCCGTGGCGCTCCCGACCACGGGCGTCTTCGTCTCCTGGGTGGCGGCCATCGCGGCCTCGGTGCTGCCGCTCGGCTGGCTGGTCTTCCGCAGGCTGGTGCCACGCCATGTGGAACTGACCGCGGAGACCGCCGACCCGCCGTCCTACCGGGAGTTGGGGCGCTTCCTGGCCGGGGACTACACGGGGTCGCTCTTCGCTCTCGCGGTCGTCTATCTGATCCCGGTGATCGTCGCATCGCAGATCAGCTCCGCCGACAACGCGTACTTCTACATCGCCGCGACCATCGGCGGGACGGTCGAACTCCTCGCGATCAACATGGGCGCGTCGCTGACCGTCGAGGGCGCGCACGACCCGGCACGGCTGGGGCGCAACGCGCGCGCTGCACTGCTGCGGATGGTCAAGATCGTGGTGCCGATCGTCCTGTTCCTCTTCGTGCTGGCCCCGCACATCCTGCATGTCTTCGGCGAGGGGTACTCCAGCCGCGCGACGCCGCTGCTGCGCTGGCTGGTGGTCGGTGCGCTGCTGCGGGTCGTCATCGAGCTGTACTTCGCGGTGCTGCGCGCCCAGAGCCGTACCGCTCCGCTCGCCTATCTGCAGGGCGGGCTCTGCGTGCTGGTGCTCGGCTCGACGCTGGCACTTCTCGGACCGATGGGACTCACGGGCGTGGGGGTCGCCGAGGTGGCCAGCCTGGCGGTGATCACCTCGATCGCGGCCTTCCGGCTGTACGGGGTGCTGAGGCTCGCGCCGGCCGGTGAGGCGGCCGACGGGCAGCCGGAGCCGGAGCCGGGGAAGGAGAGCGGCGAGCAGGCATCCGTGCGCTCCGAGGTGCTGGTCAACGGCACGCCTGCGGGCGGCGTACGACTCGACTTCGACCACCTCGAGCGGCGCCCGGACGTCGACGACCGGCGGCCCACCTGGGCCCAGCGCGAACTGCCCACCGGACGGGGCTCCCGCCCCGCACCCGGGGACGGCCCGCGGGTCTCCTCGCCGTACCCCCGCAGCCGCCGGCACACGGGAACGGACGGGCCTGCGGAGCCGCCCGAACCGGAGAGACCGGCGAGCAACAGCAGACCTCCCGCGCGCCCGTTCGCCCTCACCGAGCACATCCCCGAACTCGGCGTGGGGCTGCTGCTGCTCGCCGCACTCGCGCTCTACTGGGTGCCCGCGACGACCGTCGGCGCGAGTGACCTCGACCGGATGACCGGCCTCGGGCTGATCTCCGTACTCCCGGCCGCGACCCTCATCGGCGCCGGTCTGCTCGTCCTCTCCTTCGCCTCGCTGCTGTGGCTCGACCGGCCGCGCACCGCACTGCTGACCTCGTCGCTGCTGGCCACGGTGGTGTCGCTGCACGCACTCCCCGCGGTACTGGAGTCGCAGCCGCGCCTCGGGGGCGCCTGGCAGCACCTCGGCCTCCTCGATCACATCGGCAGGACCGGCTCCGTCTCGCCCCACCTGGACACCCACAGCAGCTGGCCGGGCTTCTACTCCGCTGCCGCTTTCCTCGCCGAGGCCTGCGGCGTCTCCGACCTGTCGGCCGTGCTGCGCTGGTGGCCCACCGTCTTCCAACTCCTGTGCCTGATACCGCTGTTCCTGCTGCTCCGCATGGTGCGCGCGGGCTGGAAGGCGAAGTGGACCGGGGCCTGGTTCTTCGCCCTGAGCGGCTGGGCGGGCCAGGACTACTTCTCGCCGCTGAGCCTGTCCCTGCTGCTGTATCCGGCCTTCCTGGCCGTGCTCTTGACCTGGTTCCGCTCACCGCGCACCTGGGCCCTGCGGCGCGGCTCCGGCGAGAGTGAGGCGCTGCCGGCGGGCCGACGCGAGAAGACCGTGCTGCTCGGCGTGCTGCTCGCCGTCCTGCTGGCGCTCGTCACCGTCCATCCGCTGGCGCCGGTGGTGCTGTGCGCCGTGGTGACCGGCCTGGTCCTGGTACGCCGCTGCGAGCTGCGCGGACTGCCGCTGCTCATCGGCGTCCTGGCCGCCGCCTGGACCGTCCTGCTCTCCGAGCCGTACTGGTCCGGCGCCCCCGCGAAGCTCTTCGCGGGCCCGGGCTCACCCGTGCCGGACTCCCTCTGGGGTTCGGCCGGCGATTCGGGCCACCAACTGGTGCTCGGAGCCCGCCTGTTCCTCGCCGGCGGGATTCTGGCACTCGCCGTCTGGGGCTGGTGGCGGCGGCGCTTCGCCGGGTACGCCGAGCGGTCGCTCCTCGTGCTGGCCTTCGTACCGCTGCCGGGGCTCCTGCTCCAGTCGTACGGCGGTCAACTGGACCTGCGCATCTGGACGTTCGCCCTGCCCGGCCTCGCGATACTCGCCGCGCTCGCCCTCTTCCCGCGCGCCGGGATCACCGCAGACGAACGGGAACGCGACCGGGCCAGCCTGGCACCGCTCGCCGCTCTGCTGGCCGGGCTGCTCCTGGTCGGCGGTTTCCTGGTGGCGCGCTGGGGCGGCGAGTCGTACGAGCGCGTGCCGCCCGGCGAGGTCGCCGCGATGGAGTACGTCTACGCCCACGACACGCCTTCGGTCCGGCTGATCCTGCTCGTCGACACGCCCGGGGATTCCAGGCCGACGCTGCCCGGCGGCGCGAAGGACCTGGAGAAGGTGAGCTACGTACCGACGCGCGCACCGCACGATCCGGTCCTCGTCGACGGCCTGATCGGGGCGCTGCGCGGTGCGGGCCCCCGCGCGTACCTCGTCGTCAACCGCAGCCAGGTGGAGTATCTCCGGGTCGCCGACGGCTACTCGTCGACCTGGCAGCCACGACTGCAGCGCACCCTGGACGCGCGCCCCGAACTGCGGCGCGCCCTGACCAACGACGATGTGACGCTCTACGAACTGACCGGGCGGCCCGCGCCGTTGGCGGCTGCCGCGTCGGCTTCGCCGGGGCCCGGCTGGCCGCACTTCACCTGGAGCGGCTGGCCCCTCATGGGCGCCGAGTCGGCACTCGCCCTGATCGCCCTGCTCCTTGCCCGGGAGCTGCTGCGCGTGTACGCGGTGCCAGGGCCGCGGGCCCTGTACCGGATGCGTACCCTCCACCGGATCTCGCTGCCGCTGGTGCTGGTCCTGCTGGGCGCGCTCGTTCAGCGCGTCATCCACTTCACCTCGTAGCGATGGCGACAGGTTCTCCGGAAAAGGTACGCAGCGCCGCGACGCACAAAGCGGGTGCACGGGAGGGCCCGTTGGCGGATCATGGGCGCCATGTCAGCCACCCCTGAGGACGCCCTGCCGATCCGGCTCAACGTCGACGACAGCGACTCGCCGTCCGATGTCGTCGACGCGCTGTTCCTCGGCCGCTTCGCGACGGGTGAACAGCCGTACTCGCACAGTTCGTCCATCGACCGGGTGAAGAAGGGCCTCACCCTGCTGCCGTCCGGCGCGAAGGTGCTGCGGGCCGCCCGCGACGACGACCGCAGCGCGACGCTCGCCGAGGGCGAAGGCTGGACGATGCTGATCTCCCGCTGGAACCGGGGCGCGGACGTGACGGTCACCGCGGTCTCCGAGGACCTGGCCGCCTCCGTGCTCAAGGAGGTCACCGAGGGCGCCCAGGACGAGCCCGAACCGCAGCCGGAGAACGTCGCCATGGGCTTCTGGTACGTCTCCCCGCGCCGCGGCCCGCACCGCACCAGCCGGCAGATCGCCGCCGGCACGTGGGACGAGGTGCGCTCCAACTACACGGAGCCGGTGGCCGGGGCGATGGACAGCCTGATGAAGGTGACGCCCGACGACATCTCGGGCCGGCTGCTCCTCCTGCACGGGCCGCCGGGCACCGGCAAGACGTCCGCGCTGCGCACCCTGGCCCGGTCGTGGCGCGACTGGTGCCAGGTCGACTGCGTACTGGACCCCGAGCGTCTCTTCAACGATGTCGGCTACCTCATGGACATCGCGATCGGCGAGGACGACGGCACGGCGAAGGGCCGCTGGCGTCTGCTGCTCCTGGAGGACTGCGACGAACTGATCCGCGGCGAGGCGAAGCACACGGCGGGCCAGGCGCTCTCCCGCCTCCTGAACCTCACGGACGGCCTCCTCGGCCAGGGCCGCAACGTCCTCGTGGGCGTCACCACCAACGAGGACCTGGAACGCCTCCACCCCGCGGTGGTCCGCCCTGGCCGCTGCCTGGCGCGCATCGAGGTCGGCTCACTGACCCGCAAGGAGTCGGTGGCCTGGCTGGGTACGGAGGACGGGATCGGCCGCGAGGGCGCGACGCTGGCGGAGCTGTACGCACTGCGCCGCGGCACGACGCCGCGCTCGGTGCCGTCACAGCCCCTGGGCACGAACGAGGGCATGTACCTCTAGCCCCGCCCGGGGGGGCTCCGCCCCGGACGCCCTACTTCGCGTACACCGCGCGAATCGCATGCTCCGCCGCCGCGGCCGCCGCGCTCCGGCTCAGGCCGAGCCGGACCGCCTGTTCCGCGAAGACCTGGGCGGCGGACGCCGCCGCCCGCTCGGCCGCATCGCCCGCCGCCGCCACGAACGTGCCGTTGCGGCCCCGCGTCTCGATCACCCCGTCGCCCTCCAGCGCCCGGTACGCCTTCGCCACCGTGTTCGCGGCGAGCCCCAGTTCCTCGGCCAGCCCTCGTACGGTCGGCAGCCGGTAGCCCACCGGGAGCCGGCCCGAGCGGGCCTGTTCCGAGATCTGGGCCCGCACCTGCTCGAAGGGGGCGTCTCCGGCATTCGTATCCACAACGATCCTCAAGGTCACGTCCCGATTCTCCTCCACCGGAAAATGAGAGGCGACCCGGCCGCCCCCTGCGTAACGTTCCCGCCCATGACTGTGATCGTCCGCGACTTCCGCCCGGCCGACGGCGAGGGGTGGGTACGGGTCCGACGGGCCGCGCTCCCCTTCATGGTGACCACCCCCGAACAGGTCGCCTTCGACCTGGCCCACGCCCACCCCGACAAGCGCTTTCGCCTGCTCGTCGCCGAGGAGGACGGCGAGGTGATCGGCACGGCCCAGGTCGGCATCGCCTACGACGCTGACGAACCGGGCCAGGGGTTCCTCAACCCGTATGTGCATCCCGGCCATCAGGGCCGGGGCGTGGGAACGCTCATCACCCAGGCGGGCGAGGCCCATCTCGCCGAGGCGGGCGCCACGGCCGTCTACACCTGGGTCCTGGACGAGCCGGCCAACCGCACCTTCGCCGAGCGCAGGGGTTACCGCCCGAGCAGGGCGGCCCATTTCCTCCATTTCGACCTGGCCGGTACTCCGCTGCCCACACCCCGACGTGCGCCCGAGGGCGTCGAGTTGTGCACCGCGGCGGACTTCGCCGACGACCCGCGCCCCCTCTTCGAGGCGGACGCGGAGGTCACCGCCGACGAGCCGAGCGACGTCTCCACGGTCCTCTCCGACTACGACGACTGGCTCGACCACACCTGGCGCAATCCGGCCCTGGACCACGACCTGACCTCGGTCGCAGTGGTGGGCGGCGAAGTGGCCGCGTTCAGCGCCGCGCAGACCGACGGCCTGACCCGCTACTGGTCTGGCATGACCGGCACCCGTCGTGCGCACCGCGGCAGAGGGCTGGCGAAGCTGGTCAAGAACGACTCCCTGCACCGCGCCCGGGCGGCCGGTTACACGGACGCGTACACCGGCAACGACGCCGGCAACGGCCCGATGCTGGCGATCAACACGTGGTTCGGATACCAGATCTGCGCAACGGAGGTACGCCATGTCCGCGAGCTCGGTTGAGGTCACCCTCACCAAGGCCGGTCGTATCAAGGTCGGTTACCCGGCAGAGCTGCTCACCGACGACGGCACCCATCTCGCGGTCCGCGCCGCGTGGGCGGGCACCGGGGTCCGCGACTTCGGTTTCGTACGCTTCGAGCCGGGCGACGTCTTCACCGAGCACTACTGGCGCGACCGCTGGTATTCGGTCAAGGAGGTCCGCACCGCCACCGGGGTGCTCAAGGGCTGGTACTGCGACGTGACGCGCCCGGCCGTACTCGACGGCGATCAACTCACCGTAGAGGACCTGGATCTCGACCTCTGGGTGTCGGCCGACCACTCCGAGATCATCCGTCTCGACGAGGACGAGTTCGCCGACAGCGGTCTGACCGAGCGCGACCCGCAGTCGGCGGCGCGCGCGGTCCAGGCCCTCGACGAGCTCGAACTCCTCGCCGAGAAAGGCACGTTGACCCAGTCGCTCCGCACCACCGCATAACGCACGTCCTGCCCTCAGACCCGCTTGCGGTAGTGGAACCGGTCATAGACACCGGTCACGGTCCGCTCGACGAGCTCGTAGCCGAAGTGGACGTACAGCTTCTGGTTCTCCCACATCATCGCGTTCGTGAGCAGCCGCACCTCCGGCAGCCCCAGCTCCCGCGCACGCTCCTCGACGAATTCCAGGAGCCGCCGCCCCACACCGGTGCCCTTCGCCTCCGGGCTCACCGAGATCGAGTCCAGGTAGAGGTGGTCGGCCTCGGGGACGAGCACCAGGACACCGTGCACCGGATCGCCGGTGACGAAGACCCGCCCCGCCGCCACGTTCGCCGCGTGGTCGGCCTGCATGGGCGCGGGGACGACGCCGATGCGCGCGATGTAGTGGTGGTAGGCCGCGTCGGTCACTGCCTTCACCGCTGCCGTGTCGCTGTCCACGGCGGGACGGATGTCGTCATTCATGCGCCCACATTAACGATCGCTGAGTGCTTCCTTAAGCGGACCGTAAGGATCTCCATCACCCCGTCCCAGCAGCCGATTTCGCCATTCCGGGCGGCTAGCGTGCTCATCGCCGGGGCGGGGTTCAGCCTGTCGGCGCCGCATGGCTCGGGGGGCCGCGCCGCCGGATCGAACCCTGCCTCGTATCCCCCCACACCCTCTCGAGGAGATCGACACGATGACCGTTCGTCGCAAGGCCGCCGCATTCACAGCTCTCGGTGTCGCGCCGCTCGCGCTGACCGCCCTGGTCGCGTCCCCGGCCGCCGCCCACGGGTCGATGACGGACCCGGTCAGCCGGGTCGCGGGCTGCTACGCGGAGGGCCCCGAGAGCCCGAAGTCGGCGGCCTGCAAGGCAGCGGTCGCCGCCAGCGGCGTCCAGGCCTTCTACGACTGGAACGCGGTCAACATCGCCAACGCCGCGGGCAATTCGAAGCAGCTCATCCCCGACGGCAAGCTGTGCAGCGCCGGCAACGACAAGTACAAGGGCCTGGACCTGGCCCGCGCGGACTGGCCGGCCAGCAAGCTCTCCTCGGGCAGCCACACCTTCCGCTACAAGGGCACCGCCCCGCACAAGGGGTCCTTCGAGCTGTACGTCACCAAGGACGGCTACGACCCCTCGAAGCCGCTCAAGTGGTCGGACCTGGAGGCCTCCCCCTTCCTCAAGGTCACCGACCCGAAGATGGAGAACGGCGACTACGTCTTCAACGGCACCGTTCCGAAGAAGTCGGGCCGCCACCTCATCTACTCGGTCTGGCAGCGCTCGGACTCCCCGGAGGCCTTCTACACCTGCTCCGACGTGGTCTTCGGCCAGGACACCGGCTCCGCGGGCGGTGCCGGCGCCGGCACCGCCGAGCCTTCGGCCTCCGCCCCCTCCGAGAAGGAGATCGCGGCGGGTGCGGGCAAGTCCACCGTGCACCACAACCACTCGGCGGCGCCCACCGCGACGCCCACCGAGGCGGCCAACCAGCCCGAGGCGAACGGCGCTTCGTCCCCGACGGCGGCGGCCCCGGGTGCGGGCACCGCCGGCGCCGAGAACCTCGCCGAGACCGGCGGCAGTTCCGCGACCTCATATCTCACGATCGGCGGTTCTGCCGCCCTCGCGATCGGTGCGGCCGTGCTCTTCTCCACCCTGCGCCGCAGGGCGGTTCCTTCGGGCGGCCGTCACAGCCGCTGACCCGCGGCTCAGCCGACGACCGAAGCGCAGGTCGTCGGGGACGAGTGCGCCGGGTCGAGAGAGTTCGCCACCTCGTGGAAGGCGATCCGGTCGACGGTCCCGATGGTCACGTGCTCGGAGACATCGGCCCCGCACTTGTCCTGGAGCAGGACGTTGGTGACGTCAGGGCCCGACAGGAACTGGCTGCGGTACGGGGTGACCACCTCGTCGTAGCGCGTGGCGATGACCGTGTAGCGCACCCCGGGGACGGTGTCGCCGCCCGCGTTGAGCTTGGTGACGAACGGGGAGCCCGCCACCTGGTCGGAGAGACCCGGCGCACCCTTGCGCAGGATGTCGGCCGCCCCGGGGAAGTAGGGCAGCAGATTGGCGAGGCCGTCCAGGGTGGTGCCGTGATTGTCGGGGGCCAGGCCCGTCAGGGAGTTCACCTTGGCGGCGCCGCCGAGGAATTTGAGGTAGTAGCGGGGCATCATGCCGCCCTGCGAGTGGCCGACCAGGTCGGCCTTGGCGGTGCCGGTCGCGGCCAGGACCGTGTCGACGAAGGTGCTCAGCTGCCCGGCCGACCGGTCGATGGGACCCAGACCGTTGAAGAGCGGTACGCCGGGGAGCTGGCCGTAGTCGAGAGAGAAGACGCAGTACCCGCGGTTGACCAGGTACGGGGCGAGGGCGACCCAGTTGTCGACGCTGTTCCCGAAGGTGCCGTGGACGAGGACGACGGGACGCGGATGGGCGGCGGACGGACGGCAGGAGTAGTTGTTCCACCCCGCGGACGGGGCGGTGGCAGCGGTCGCGGGGGCGGCGGGCAGAGCGGCGGCCGCCACGCCCAGCAGCAGTGCGGACAGCGGTCTCAGGGCACGTTTCCAGGCCAGCATCGAGTGATCTCCTTGCGGCTCAAGGGAGTTGCGATGTCTGTACGACCTGCGGCCCGGACCACAAGATTGATGTGCACACGCTAAATTACGCGCCGGTAACGCGGCGGGGGAAGCTACGCGTCGGTAAAGAACTGATGGAGGATCAGCCATTCGGTCCACCCGGCCTGCACGATCACCGGGAGCCCTTGAGCGTGGGGGCATGACTTTCGTCGACGAGATGAAGAGCGCCGTCACCCCGCGAGCCGCGCTGCTCGTGATCGGTGTGCTCGTACTGCAGCTGTTGTTCATCACGTCCTACGTGGGCGCGCTGCACAATCCCAAGCCGAAGGACGTCGCCTTCGGTGTGGTCGCGCCCGCACAGGCCGCACCGAAGCTCGTCGCCGAACTGGGGCAGCTCCCCGGCAAGCCGCTCGACCCGCGCGCGGTCGGCAGCGAGGCGGAGGCCCGCAAGCAGATCATGAACCGCGACATCGACGGCGCGCTCGTCGTCGACCCCGCCTCGACGACCGACACCCTGCTCGTCGCGTCCGGCGGCGGCACCGTGCTCGCGACGACGCTCACCAAGATCGCCACCACGGTCGACGCGGCCCAGCACCGCACCGTGAAGACCGTGGACGTCGCTCCGGCCTCCGGCCAGGACTTCGACGGCCTCTCCGCCTTCTACCTGGTCGTCGGCTGGTGCGTCGGCGGCTATCTCTGCGCCTCGATCCTCGCGATCAGCGCGGGTTCGCGTGCCGCCAACCGCGATCGTGCGGCGATCCGGCTCGGCTCGATGGCGCTCTACTCGATCGTCAGCGGTCTGGGCGGCGCCGTGATCGTCGGCCCGGTCCTGGGCGCGCTGCCCGGCTCCATCCTGGCGCTGTGGGGGCTCGGGGCGCTGGTGGTCTTCGCGGTCGGCGCCATCACGCTCGCCCTGCAGGCGCTCACCGGAATCGTGGGCATCGGACTCGCCGTGCTGATCATCGTGGTCGCGGGCAACCCGAGCGCGGGCGGCGCCTTCCCGCTGCCGATGCTCCCGCCGTTCTGGCAGGCGATCGGGCCCGCGCTGCCACCGGGGGCGGGCACCTGGGTCGCGCGCTCCATCGCGTACTTCAAGGGCAATGCGGTCACCGGGCCGCTGCTCGTGCTCTCCGCGTGGGCGGTGGTGGGTACCGTCATCACGCTGGTCATGTCCTCGCTCCGTAAGGACAGGACGCCTGCCGAGGTCGCCGAATGAACATCCTGCACCGTTGGGGACCCGCCGAACAGGCGGTCTCCGTCAAGCGGATGGAGCCCACCGCGCAGGCCCAGCTGGGGCCGCTCGGACTGACCGGCTTCATCGTGGTGACCACCATCGCGACCGGCATCGACGCGGGCATCTTCCCCGAGAAACTGGCGGGCTCGGAGCTCCCGATGGTGGGCTTCTTCATCGGCGGTCTCGCGCAGCTGCTCGCCGGGCTCTTCCAGGCACAGCGCGGTGACACCTGGCACGCCACGGTCTTCGGCGGGTTCGGGCTCTTCTGGATGGCGAAGGGGCTGATGATCCAGTTCGTACTGCCGACGGTCGACCCCGCGCTGCGCGGCGACACGATGGGGCTGTTCACGCTGCCCTGGGTGTTCGTGGTGTTCGTCCTGTGGCTGGGCAGTCTGCGGATCCATCTGGCGCTGTTGTCCACCTTCACGTGTGTGCTGGTGGTGTTCATCGCGATGACCTGCAACGGCTTCACCGGTGAGGTGATCTGGAACCGGATCGCGGGCTGGGCGGGCCTGTGTGCGGCGGCCGGTGCGCTGTATCTGCTCGCGGGTCAGATCATGGCGTCGACGTGGGGCCGGCCGGTGCTGCCGATGGGCCGGTTCGTGGCACCGGAGTTGCCGGAGACCTAGAAGCCGGTACGTACGCGAAAGGGCCGCCCGGAGTGCCGGGCGGCCCTTGTCGCTGGTCGGCTTCGGGCCTACTTGCCGTAGTAGGCCTGCGTCATCAGCCGCGTCATGTCGTCGATCATCGGCATCCGCGGGTTGGCGGGCGCGCACTGGTCGGCGTAGGCGTTCATCGCCTGCTGCGGGAGGGCCTCGATGAAGGCCGCCTCGTCGACGCCCTCCTCCTGGAAGGAGGCGGGGATGCCGCACTTGACGCGCAGTTCCTCGATGGCGCGGGCGTAGGACTCGACGCCCTCCTCGGGGGTCGACGCCGGCAGGCCGAGCATCTTGGCGATCTCCTGGAAGCGCTCCGGGGCCCGGTAGACCTCGGCCTTCGGCCACGGGGTGGCCTTGCCGCTGACCTGGCCGTTGTGGCGTACGACGTGCGGCAGGAGCAGCGCGTTCGTGCGGCCGTGGGCGACGTGGAAGGTGTTGCCGAGGGTGTGCGCCATGGCGTGCACCAGGCCGAGGAAGGCGTTGGCGAAGGCCATGCCGGCCACGGTCGAGGCGTTGTGCATCTTCTCGCGGGCCTCGGCGTCGTGGGCGCCGTCGACGACGCAGCGCTCCAGGTTCTCGAAGATGAGCTTGATGGCCTGGAGGCAGAGGCCGTCGGTGTAGTCGTTGGCGTAGACCGAGACATACGCCTCGGTGGCGTGCGTCAGGGCGTCGAAGCCGGAGTCGGCGGTGACGGTGGCCGGCAGCCCCATCGGGAGGACCGGGTCGACGATCGCGACGTTCGGGGTCAGCGCGTAGTCCGCGAGGGGGTACTTCTGGGCGGCCGCCGGGTCGGAGATGACCGCGAAGGGGGTGACTTCCGAGCCGGTGCCCGAGGTGGTCGGGATGGCCACCAGCTGTGCCTTCGCGCCCAGCGAGGGGAACTTGTAGGCGCGCTTGCGGATGTCGAAGAACTTCTCCTTGGTGTCCGCGAACTCGATCTCGGGGTGCTCGTACATCAGCCACATGATCTTGGCCGCGTCCATCGCCGAGCCGCCGCCGAGCGCGATGATCGTGTCGGGCTCGAAGTCCCGCATCATCGCGGCGCCGCTCTGCACGGTCGACAGCTCCGGGTTGGGCTCGACATTGTCGATGACCTGCAGGACGACCTTGCTCTCGCGGGAGTTGAGGATGTCGGTGACCTTCTGGACGAAGCCGAGCCTGCCCATGGTCTTGTCGGTGACCAGCGTGACGCGCTTGAGGCCGTCCATCTCGCCGAGGTAGCGGATGGAGTTGCGCTCGAAGTAGATCTTCGGCGGGACCTTGAACCACTGCATGTTCGTGTTGCGCCGTCCGATCCGCTTGATGTTGACCAGGTTGACCGCGGTGACGTTGTTGGAGACCGAGTTGTGGCCGTAGGAGCCGCAGCCGAGGGTCAGCGAGGGGAGGAAGGAGTTGTAGACGTCGCCGATGCCGCCGAAGGTGGAGGGGGCGTTGACGATGACGCGGATCGCCTTGACGCGCTTGCCGAACTCCTCGGCCAGCTCCTCGTCCTCGGTGTGGATGGCCGCGCTGTGCCCGAGCCCGTTGAACTCGACCATCTGCGCGGACAGTTCGATCCCGTGCTCGGTGGAGCCCGCGCGCAGGGCGGCGAGGATCGGGGAGAGCTTTTCGCGGGTCAGCGGCTCACCGGTGCCGACCTCCGCGCATTCGGCGACGAGGATCGCGGTGTCCGAGGGGACCTCGAATCCGGCCTGCTCGGCAATCCACTGGGGGGACTTGCCGACGACGGCGGCGTTCAGCTTGCCGCCCGCACAGTCCGCGGCGAAGGCCGTCGTACCGAAGACGAACTCCTCCAGCTTGGTCTTCTCGGCGGCGGTGACGACATGTGCGCCGAGCCGCCGCAGCTCCGCGATGCCCTGCTCGTAGACCTCGGTGTCGAAGATGACGGCCTGCTCGGAGGCGCAGATCATGCCGTTGTCGAAGGCCTTGGAGAGCACGATGTCGTGGACGGCGCGCTGCAGCTTGCCGCTCTTGGTGACGTAAGCGGGGACATTTCCCGCGCCTACGCCGAGGGCCGGCTTTCCGCACGAGTAGGCGGCCTTGACCATGGCGTTGCCGCCGGTGGCGAGGATGGTGGAGACGCCCTCGTGGTTCATCAGCAGCCCGGTCGCCTCCATCGAGGGCTCCTCGACCCACTGCACACAGCCGGCCGGGGCACCGGCGGCGATCGCGGCGTCGCGGACGATGCGGGCGGCTTCGGAGGAGCACTTCTGCGCGGAGGGGTGGAAGGCGAAGACGATCGGGTTACGGGTCTTCAGCGCGATCAGCGCCTTGAAGACGGTGGTCGACGTCGGGTTGGTCACCGGGGTCATGGCGCAGATGACGCCGACCGGCTCGGCGATCTCGGTGATGCCGTTGAGCTCGTCGCGGTTGATGACGCCGACGGTCTTCAGCCCGGCCATGGAGTTGGTGACGTGCTCGCAGGCGAAGAGGTTCTTGACCGCCTTGTCCTCGAAGATGCCGCGGCCGGTCTCCTCGACGGCGAGCTTGGCGAGCTCCCCGTGGTGGCTGAGCGCGGCCAGCGAGGCCTTCTTGACGATGTGGTCGACCTGCTCCTGGGTGAACGACTCGAACCGGTCGAGCGCCTCCAGCGCCCCCTCGACCAGTCCGTCCACCATCGCGTTGGCCTCCATGGCAGGTTCTCCTTCGGTACGACCTGTTCGCTGATGCCTCAATTCGACACCTGATCGCCCGGCCGATACGGACGAAAAGGGCCCCAATAGCAGGGCCGAAGGTCCTTCGACGCATCGCAGCCCCTCACCAAAAGCCGCTTCGACCTGCACGGATATGAGAGGACCAAAGACCTGTGCGCGCTTGTGAAAACTTTCACAAGAAATGCGAAAAAAGGGGTCCGGACCGCCTGGAAAGGCGCTCCGGACCCCTTGATTTCAGCCGATCGTCGCCCCGAAGGCCGCCAGTGCCGCCGGCACCGGCTGGAAGAAGGTCTCCCCGCCCGAGGTGCAGTCGCCGCTGCCGCCCGAGGTCAGCCCGATCGCGGTGTCGCCCGCGAAGAGCGAGCCACCGCTGTCGCCGGGCTCGGCGCAGACATCGGTCTGGATGAGCCCGTTGACGACGTCACCGTTGCCGTAGTTCACGGTGGCGTCGAGCCCGGTGACCGTACCGCCGTGCACCTGGGTGGTGGAGCCGCTGCGCTGCACCGCCATGCCGACCGTGGCCTCGCCCGCCTTGGTGATCTTCTGCGTGGAGCCGTTGTAGAGGTCCACCTCGCTCGGGTGTGCCGTGTCCGAGGTGTACTTCACCAGGCCGTAGTCGTGCCCGGGGAAGTCGGAGGCGGCGTTGGCGCCGATCTCCGCGCCGCCCTGGGAGTCGGACCAGCTGGTGATGGCCTCGGTGCAGTGGCCCGCCGTGATGAAGTACGGCGCACCGTCCTTGACCACGTTGAAGCCGAGCGAGCAGCGCCCGCCCGAGCCCCAGATGGCGTCGCCGCCCGCGATCAGCGGCTTGAACTCCCCCGCGCTCTTGTGGAGTTCGGCCGTGGAGCCGAGGCCCTTCACGATGGAGCCGAGCTTGGTCCACTCGGCGCCGGAGACGGTGCGGTCCGCGGTGACGACCATCTTGTTGCTCACCGGGTCGAGCGCCCACGACGTACCGCCGATGGATGCCTTGTCGGTGAGGGTCTGCCGGGCGCTCTTGAGCTCCGTCAGGGAGTTCTGGACGACTCTCGCCCGGCCGCCCGCCGCACGGACCCCGTCGGCCGCGGCCTCGTCGAGGACATTGACCACCAGGGCACGGGACTTCGCGTCGTAGTACGAACCTGCCGCGTCTCCGCCCAGCTTCCCCTCCAGCGTCGAGGCCAGGTTTCCGGCCGCCGTCGCGGACAGGATTTTGAGCGTGGGAGCGGCGGGGGACTCGCTGGCGTTCGCAGTCTGGAACGTCACTCCCGCGGCTATCAGTGCGGTCACGCCGGCAGCCGCCAGGGCCGCACGGCGCTTGGGTATGCGTCGGTGCTTCAACTCGTCGCCTTCCTGTGGGGGCCGTATCCGGGCAAGTGGGGTGTCCGGACACGGAGGATGGGCCGCCCACTATTCCGACACGCACAGGGAACACACAAGACCGACTTCCGGACGCGCACACGACAACACCAAAGCAACCTCAGCGCGTTCACGAACGCGGCTCGGACCTTGTCGGTTACCTCTGCGAACACTGACCGCGTCCGTGTGCGGGCAGCGGGTGAGGACTAGTCCTGTCCGGATATCGACTCTCCCCGACCGGATTCCGGCGGGAGTTGTTCTTTCGCGGGTGCGGCCTGAACGGTCGGCTGCGGTGCCGCACGCTCCAGGAAGCGCAGCAGCTCCACCGGGAAGGGCAGCACGAGGGTGGAGTTCTTCTCCGCCGCCACCGCCACCACCGTCTGCAGCAGTCGCAGTTGGAGTGCCGCGGGCTGGTCGGACATGACCTCCGCCGCCTCGGCCAGCTTCTTCGAGGCCTGGAGTTCGCCGTCCGCGTTGATGACCCGCGCGCGCCGCTCGCGGTCCGCCTCGGCCTGGCGTGCCATCGACCGCTTCATGGTCTCGGGCAGCGACACGTCCTTGATCTCCACCCGGTCGATCTGAACGCCCCAGCCGATCGACGGGCTGTCGATCATCAACTCCAGCCCCTGGTTCAGCTTTTCGCGATTCGACAGCAGATCGTCGAGGTCGCTCTTGCCGATGATGGAGCGGAGCGAGGTCTGCGCCATCTGCGACACCGCGAAGCGGTAGTCCTCCACGGCCACCAGCGCCTCCGCCGCGTCCACCACCTTGAAATAGATGACGGCGTCCACCCGGACGGTGACGTTGTCGCGGGTGATGCCGTCCTGCGCCGGCACGGGCATGGTCACGATCTGCATGTTGACCTTGCGCAGGCGGTCCACGAAGGGGACGACCATCGTGAATCCGGGACCCCGCACGGAATCTTTGAGCCGTCCCAACCGGAAGACCACACCGCGCTCGTACTGTTTGATGACACGGGCCCCAGCCATCACATAGACAGCGCCCACGGCCACCACGGCCGCCCCCGCCGACACCAGTTCCTCGACCATCACGGCCCCCCAGGGTCCGAATTGGACGTGCCCATTGACCGTAACCCCGCTCGCCCCGCCGTGGGGAGTACCGGTCGTGGCCCTATGGGCCTGGGAGCCGCGATGAGCAATCATCGAGCCGAAGGGGGAGTGCCGGTGCAGACCATGCAGGCGCACGACAAGGGGATATCGGGGATCCGCGGCAGTGTCCGCACCCCGGACGGACGCATTCTGATGGTGGAGCGGCTCGGTGATCCGCAAGGAGCGCCGGTCTTCCTGCTGCACGGGACGCCCGGCAGCAGGCTGGGTCCTGCTCCGCGCGGGATGGTCCTCTATCAGCGGGGGATGCAGGTCATCGCGTACGACCGTCCCGGCTACGGCCGGAGCGACCGGATGGAGGGCCGCACCGTCGCCGATGCGGCGGCGGACGTGGCGGCCATCGCGGATGCCATGGGGCTGGAGAAGTTCGCGGTGGTGGGCCGCTCGGGCGGTGCGCCGCACGCGCTGGCCTGCGCGGCGCTGTTGCCCGGGCGTGTCACCAAGGCGGCCGCGCTGGTGGCGCTCGCGCCACGGGACGCGGAGGGGCTCGACTGGTTCGAGGGGATGGCGGAGTACAACGTCACGGAGTACACCATCGCCACCGACGACCCGAAAGAGCTCGCCGCACGGCTGATCCCGCGCTCGGACGAGATCCGCAAGGATCCGATCCGGCTGCTGGACCAGCTGCGCAGGGACCTCACCGTCTCCGACCGGCGGATCGTCTCCGATGCCGGGGTGCGGTCCATGCTGCTGCGCAACTACCAGGAGGCGTTGCGTACTTCGGCATACGGCTGGATCGACGACGCCCTGGCGCTCTCCTCGCCCTGGGGCTTCGACCCGGCGGACATCCCGGGCCCTGTGATGCTCTGGCACGGGGTGCAGGACGTCTTCTCGCCGGTGGGCCACTCACGCTGGCTGGCGCGGCGGATCCCTGGCGCGACGGCCGTTCTGGAACCGGCCGCCGCGCACTTCGACGCGCTGCACGCGCTGCCCGGGGTCCTCACCTGGCTGGCGGCGTGAGCGGGTGGATCCTCACACGGCGAGCGGCTCCAGGTCGCGGTTGACCCGCCGCTCGTCGCGGGCGATCCGTACGTACGCGTGGTCGTCGCCGAGCAGTCTCTGCAGCTCGTCGACGACCTCGTAACGGATCTGCTGTGCCTCCTCCTTGCGGCCGATCGCGTCCAGCGTCACCGACAGGTTGGAGGCGCAGGCCAGCGTCTCGGGATGGTGCGCGCCGAGCACGGTGCGCAGGGTGGCGACGGCCCGGCGTTCGATCTCCAGGGCGCCGTCCAGATCGCCCAGGTCCGCCGTGACGTTGGCGAGGTTGACGGTGGCGAAGACCGTGTGCGGATGGGTCTCCCCCAGGACGTCCTCCATGCCGAGGATGGTGCCGCGCAGGAGCGTCTCCGCGGTGTCCAGCGACCCGCAACCCCACTGGTAGATACCGAGGTTGTTGATGGCGGCGAGGGTGTACGGGTGGTGTTCGCCCGGCACCTTCATGTACTGGTCGACGACCTCCTGGGCGGTGTCCCGCGCCCCGACCGCGTCCCCGGCGGCGAAGAGGTCCGCCGCCAGGTTCAGGTCGCAGGCGATCCAGTCGGGGTTGGCCGTCGTGTACTTGGCGCGGTAGCGGCCCCGGGTGGCGATGGTCAGGCGCCGTGCGTCCTCCAGCCTGCCGGCCCTGCGCAGCGACACGGCAAGGGACTTGGCGGCGGCGAGCGTGCCCGGGAAGGCGCGGCCCAGCTGGTCCTTGAAGATGTCGTAGGTCCGGCTGAGCAGGGCGACGGAGTCCTCGTACCGTCCGACCTCGCGCAGGTCGCGCGCCAGGTTCTGGGCGGAGGACAGGGTGTACGGGTGCTCCGGGCCGAGGACTTCGGTGCGCCGGTCGTACACGTCCTGGTCGATCTCGCGGGCCCGTGCGTACTGCCCGGCCATCCGCAGGTTGAGGGCCAGGTTGTTGGCCGCGGCCAGCGTCCTCGGGTGCGACTCGTCGAAGATCTGCCGGAACCCTTCGTGCGCCTCGGTGGCGAGCTCCATCGCCCGGCCGTAGAAGCCGAGTGCCCCGAGGTCCATCGCGAGGGAGCTCGTCGTCATGTACGTGTGCGGGTGGGACTCCCCCAGGACCTCCTGCTGCCTGCGCAGCGTCTCCTCGTCCAGATCCCTCGCCTCCACGTAACGCCCGCGCGAGCGAAGGATGTTGGAGAGATGGAAGCGCAGATAGAGGTACTGGAGGTCGTCGTCGCCCAGCGTCTCGCGCCAGGTGTCGCGCAGCTCGCCCGCCAGGGTCGAGGCCGCCACGAAGTCGCCGCGCTTCCAGAGGTAGCGCACCCGGTCGATCATCAGCCGGCGGGTCTCGGGCTCCCTGCAGAGCCTGGCCTCCGAGGGGCCCAGGTGCGGCCAGATGGTGGCGAACCTGGGCCAGGTCTCGGGGTTGTCTATCGGCTCGTCCGCATCGGGCCTGGCGCCGGCGAGGATGCGGTGCACGGCGTGTCGGGCGTCGCGCTGTTCCTCCTCGGTCAGCTGGGCGCGGATGACGGCCTGCACGAGGCGGTGCACCTGGATGGAACCGCCGACGGGGTCCACCTTGGCGAGCGCGAAGCGGCCGATCTCCCGGATGACGCGGCCGAGCACCAGCTTCTCCTGGAGGGTGGCGTCGTACGGCTTGAGCGCCTCGATCATCTCCTTGCTGTAGAGGAGATTGGCGTGGATCGGCTCGGGTGCGAAGAAGGCGCAGAGCTGCAGGAGGCGCACCGCGGCGGGTGAGCGCTCCTTGAGGCGCCGGATCGAGACGTTCCAGGTGGCGGCGACCGGCTCGGGGTAGCCCGCGGGCTGGTTGAGTGCCAGGACGCCCGTCGCCTGCTCGCTGAGCTGCTCCAGATAGGCGCCGACGGGCGTCGCGGTCTCGGCGATCCACGCCGCCGCCTGTTCGACGGCGAGCGGCAGGTCGCCGACCGCCGTGGCCACCTGGTCGGCGTCCTCGACGGTGAGTCCCGGCGCCCTGCGCCGCAGGTGCTCGATGGACTCCTCGCGCAGGAAGACGTCGACGGGCAGCGCGTCGCCGTACTGCGACCAGCTCTGGTTCCTGGAGGTCACCAGGATGTGTCCCGGGCCGCCCGGCGGGAAGAACCGCTTGAGCATTTCGGGGTCGTCCGCATTGTCGAAGACGAGCAGCCAGCGCGAGGTGGGCACCCCGCGCCGCAGCAGATCGACGGCTTCCTGCGAGGCGGCGGCCATATCCTCGCCGCCCTGCGCACCGATGCGGGTGGCGAGTTCGGCGAGGCCCGCGACCACGTCGTCGGTCTGCTCGGAGGAGATCCACCAGACCAGGTCGTAGTCGGCCATGAAGCGGTGTACGTACTCGAGCGCCACCTGCGTCTTGCCGACGCCGCCGAGGCCGTAGAGGGTCTGCGGCTGGGGCAGCACGACGGCCATGCCGCCGCCCAGCTGGTCGCGCATCTTCTCCAGGACCATGGAGCGTCCGGTGAAGCCGGAGTTGCGGGCGGGCGCGTTCCAGATCTTCGGCACGGTGCCGGGGAAGCGCGGGCCGGGCGCGACCGGGTCGGCGAGCTGTGCGGGCCTCTCCAGCGCACGCAGGAGCGCATTGGTGGCGTGCACTTCGTCGAGCCGGAAGAGGTCGACGGGGTTGCGGTCGATGTAGGGCGTCGTCAGCCGTACGTCACCGACGCGCAGCGGCAGCAGCTGCCGGCGGGCCCCGGTGGGGTCCTCGGCGGCCGTACGCTCCCAGAACTCCATGGCGCGCGCCGACTTGAGGTAGGCGCTGGAGAGGATGACGACGGTACGGGCCGCGGCCTCGTGGGACGCCGGCTCGGCGTCGGCGGCTCCTTCTTCGACCGAGACGTCGCGCGATACGACGCGGAAGCCGGCACGGCTGAGGACCGACTCGACCCAGTCGGCCCACATCCGGTTCTCGGCCACGTAACTGAGCAGCAGATCGGCGGGGAGCGCGGGCCTGCGCCGGGTGAAGGCGTCCCTGATGCGCAGCCTGGCCTCTTCGGGTATCGCGGGCATGGAGGTGATCGCCCGGCCGGTGACCTCGGCCACGAGCCGTTCGAAGGCGGAGAGGAGCGAGTTGGTGAGCCCTGCCTCGTCGCCGAAGGTGGCCAGGGTTTCCTCATAGGCGTAATACGGGCGATAAGGGATTTCCACCGCACCCCAGTAGGCCGTCGATTCCTCGGCGGACAGGCCGCGGGGCAGCCGGTCGAACTTCAGCCGCGCCAGGGCCCGTCCGGCGTCGGCCTTCTCCTTCTCGCCCTCGTCGATGCGCATGGGGACGGGGAGGATCTGGATGGAGCGGATGGAGCTGTAGCGCTCGTCGATCTGGCGGGCGACGGAGGCCGCGCCGTCGATGGACTGGTCGGAGAGGGTGAAGCAGTCGACCAGGACGTCGGGGAGGTGGACGGTGCAGATGTCGGCGATGTCGCTGAGGCCGGTGCGGCTGTCGATGAGGACGTAGTCGTAGTTGGCCTTCATGTCGTCGCGCAGGGCGTCGAAGAAGTGGCCGCCGCCGAGCCGGTCGTAGAAGTTGTCCCAGTCGAAGGTGGAGACGGTGGCGGAGTATTCACGGTTCTGCCGTCCCGCCGAGACGAAGTCGAGGGTGCCGCCGTCGGGGAACTCCCAGCCGAGGGCTTCGGGGGTGAGCGAGACGGCGTGCTGCTGGATGCGCGCGTAGTCGCGGTGCCAGTCGTCGGGGCGGGGCACGGGGCTGGTCGCGGCCCAGGCGTACTCGGTGATCAGATCGATGACGCCGGTCGTGGCGCCGAGGGTCGAGGGATCCAGAAAGGGGTGGAAGAAGCGGTGCAGGCCGGGCGCTTCCAGGTCCCAGTCGACGGCGAGCACCCGCTTGCCGTTGGCGGCGAGGATCCAGGCGGTGTTGGCCAGGGCCATCGTCCGTCCCGTACCGCCCTTGTACGAGTAGAAGGTGATGATGCGGCCCTCAGGAGCGGCTGCGTCACGACTGGCTGTCATCCGTGTCCTCCGTGTCGGGAGCGAAATCGTGCATGCCGGGGCTGTAATGCGTGGTGCCGTAGCCGCCCGCCATCGGCCCTTCGAGCCGGGGCCGTTCGGATCGTCCGCCTCCGGCGGGTGGTGCGGGCGGGTAGACCGCGGCGTGTCTCAGGTACTGCTGGGCGGCGGCCTCGACGACCTGCGGCAGGATCTGCCCGAAGGCCTCCATGCTCGGTACGCCCTTGGCCGCGGCCCGCGAAGTGGCCCGGCCCTCACGGAGCTTGGCGGGCATGGTGTCCTCGAGCTTGGCCGCCAGGTCGTTCTCGGCGGCTCTGGACTGGTGGTCCTCGCGGTTCCACGGGACGATCACGCTGACCCAGGGCCGCTGTTCGGAGTCGAAGGCGGCGAGCCGGGCGCGCCGGTCCTCGTCGTGCAGGGCCCAGCGGTCCACGATCAGGACCTCGGGGTGGGACGGGGGCTGTTTCCCGTCGAGATGGAGCACGGCCTCGTCGAAGGAGACGGTGCTCGCCTGGTAGTTGAGGGCGCGTACCAGGTCCTCGGCCATGTTGACCAGCGGCCGGACGGCTATCGGGTGGTACGGGTTCCAGTCCAGCGGGCTGTCTCCGTAGTAGTCGGCGATCCTGCCCTCGGGCAGTTCGTGCCGGGTGGGGGCCGCGACGGTCAGCTGCATGGGGCGCGGTCCCGCGCTGGGCGGGCCGAAGGCGCTGGGGGCCACGCGGTAGTCGACGGGGCGCCCCGGGCGGACCGCCGTGTCGTCGGCGACGCTCACGATCCGCTTGGCCAGTTCGTAGACGGCGTGCTCGTACTGCTCGTTGAATATCTTGAGCTTGATCAGCCCGTAGAGCCCGTCGGTGACGTACCGCTCCCCGAAGTCACCGTGGTTGAACTGCAACCGCTCGGCAGGGCCGGGGAGTTGGTGTGGCGGCACCGGGACCCAGAGTGCGGGGACGATCGCCTCGGTGGGCCGGTTGGAGCGGGCCTGGTGCTGAATGGCCCGCTGGGCGAAGGCATACCACTCCTTGCCGCACATTTCGCTGGCGAAATAGCGCGGCGAGAAGAGCGGGACGAAAACGCGGCAATTGGCCAGAACGTCCCCGAGCCGCTCCGACCAGCCCTCGCCGGAGCGTATCTCCCGGTCCATGAAGCCCGCGGGGGCTCCGGCCGGGAGGTCGGTCATGGCCATCACATGGCCACAGAGATCGCGGAAGAGCCTCTCGACCCACATATCCGGGTCGGGACCACCGGCTCCGTGCTTCGGTGTGTGCGCATAACTGAGAAAGAAGTACGGCCGATGATCCGCTGATCGCGGTTGCGCTGTTCCTGCCACACGCCCCCCGTCCTCCAATGAAGACATCATTCCGGAGCAGACCCTGCTCCATCCCCTAGACGTTCGGTCAATCAGCGCCGCTTTTCGGTCAACCTCGAAGCGGCTCCCCATTCCTTCCAGAGGTCCGCGACCAGGCTCTTGCCGTCGACGGTCAGCTCGGGAGCCCGGTCGAGCAGCTCGAGAGCCTGCCGGATTTCGCCGCTGTACGCACCGAGCACCACCCTTTCGTACGCCCCGGCCAGCAACTCCGAAACGGTGAGCGGCTCCGTCGCCCAGCCCGCCGCGTACAACCAGGCCCCGTCCTGCGCATAGAGATCGGCCACCTCCACCAGCGCCCGCAGCTTCGCCCGCCGCAGGCCCCGTGCCAGCCCGTCCACGCTCAGACCCTCGACCGCGAGACCGAGGGCGCCGAGAGCGTGCCGCCCGGCCGCGGGCTCCCCCGCGGCCAGCGGCGTGAGCGTGGTCAGCCACTGCTCGGCGTCCTCCGCGACCGCGGGCAGTTCCCGGCGCAGCGCGGCCCAGACTCCGGCGAAGGCGCGGCCCCACTCCTCGGACGCGGCCTCGCCCAGCCGCCCGGCCGGCGGCGTACCGAAGCAGTCGCGGTACGGATCGAGGTCGTCGATGACGAGAGCGGGCGCGCCGTCGCGGCCGATGGTGCGCAGGGGCGGCAGGCCGCCGTCTCCGCGCGCCGCCGCGACGAGGCCGTCCAGCGCGTCCAGCTCCGGGGCGCGTCCCTCGCGCAGGGCGTCCAGGGCGCCGAGCAGCCAGCTGCGCGCGTACGGGCGGGAGAGGACCGGGTCGAGCCCCTCCGGCGAGCGCTCCTCGACGAGGCAGGCGAGCGCCCACGCCTCGTCCCAGCGTGCGCCTCCGCGTCCGGCGAGATCGGCGTTCAGCCGGGCGAGCAGGGTGCGGGTCAGCTCCAGCTGAGCCGCGGCGAGCTCCTCGTTGTCCGGGAGGGCCGACGGGGTGCGCTCCTCGATGCCGCGTACCAGAGCTTCCAGATCGGTGCAGTAGACCGATTCATGATCAAAAGAGCCGTCGCGGTAGCGGTGGGTGTACAGACCTCCGCCGCAGGAGCGCACGACCGGGCACGCACGGCAGGTCTCGCTCACCCCGTCGAGCCCCAGCTGCCTGGCCTGGACGCCGGGGTGGGCGGCGACCTCGTCGAAGGCGTTGCGGAACACGTCGAATCCGGTGGCGGCGGCGCCCTCATAGGCGGTCTTCAGCGAGTCGACCTGCTCCAGGGTTCCGTCGGTCTCCACGACCACCAGATCGGTGGGGGCCAGACCGAGCGATTCGGTCAGGCTGGGGCCGCCGTTGAGGGTGGAGATCACCGATTCGAAGAGCCGCACAGGCACCGGGCGGCCCTGGCCGTCCCAGCGGTCGTACGCCGCCAGGATCCAGTCGGCGTACGCGGTGGGCGATCCCGTCGGGCGGTGCGGAGGCTCGTCCCAGGTGGCGTGCGGCAGCAGGAAGTCGATGCGCGGCGGGTCGAGTTCGAGCAGGGCGTCGTAGACCGCGACCGGATCGTTCTCCACGTCGATGGTGCAGAGCAGCCCGAGATTGAGATGCGCGTACCGGTCCTGGCGCAGCAGGTCGACGGCTCTGAGCACCAGCGGGTGGCTGCTGCGGCCGTCGGCGAAGCGGCGGTGGCGGTCGTTGGAGGCCTGATCGCCGTCGAGGGAGATACCGACCCGCACGTTGAACTCGTCGAAGAGGTCGAGATAGCGGGGGCTCAGCTGCAGGCCGTTGGTGTGGATGCGCAGATCCAGTTCGGCCACGGGACCCAGCGCCTCGGTGAGCTCTTCGCAGACGCGGCGCAGACGCGCGGGGCCGGCAAGAAGAGGCTCCCCTCCGTGCAGGATCACTGACACGGAGGGCAGTGCATGGGTCCTGGCATGCTCCGCCAGTCGCAGAGCAGTCTGGCGAATCGCTTCATCAGAGATCGTTTTGGGGCGGGTGCTCCAACTCTGATCTGCGGATTCGTAGATATAGCAATGATCGCAGGCAAGATCGCATCTGCTGTGAACTTTCAGAACGATCTCGCGGAATGGGACCAGGGGTCCAGTCATTCCGCCAGTCTAGAGCGCCGAGTTGAAGGTCGAGGCACGCAGGGAGCGGCCGGTTGACGCGGGGAGAATGCGGCCGAGCTGTTGTGCGGCCTCGGCACCGCGTACGTCGATCTCGGTCAGCGGCACACGGCTCTTCTTCGCAATCGCGAAGGAGGCGGAATTTACGGAGGTCTTCACGGCCGTCCTTGAGTCCTTGATGGGTGTTTTCTGGACATGGTCAGGAAAGCAGACACTTGCACCGTTGCAGTGTCGGCGGGTCGACTTTACTCTCATGCACACTGATGGCAACTGAACTCGGTCGCATGAAACACGAGCGTTGCACGGGGTGTGCTCGGGAAATTCGGAGTGACGCGTTCCATCGAAAGAGTGAACGTCAAAATCGCAGACGGGGGTACACGTGGCGGCGATTCCCGGCCCGGTGCGGAGCATGGTCTTCCGGAATGCCGATCTGCCCGAACTGTTCCACCGCGCGGACACCGTCGCCATCTCCCGGCAGCGCGAAGCCGTCACCGCCACCCGTGCCCAGCTTCTGCTGCTGGTGGCGGGTGCGGCGGTGGCCGCGCTGCCCTGGCACGGGAAGGTCGGGGGCTCGCTCCAAGTCATCGGCGCGCTCAGCGTGTTGGCGTACGCCGGTGTGCTCCTTCTCACCTTTCTCGCTTCGCGCCGCAAAGCGAAGTCGCACTGGCAACTGAACCGCTCCGCAGCGGACTTCATCAAGTCGATGTGCTGGCGCTACGCCGTGCACGGCGCCCCCTTCGACGCCCAATCCCCCGACGTGGACGAGGAGTTCACCACGCGTCTGGAGGAGGGGCTGCACGAGCTGCGCAAGGTGGGCTGGGAGCCCAGGACGCCGCCCGACGGCCTCATCACGCCGGCCATGCGCGCCCTGCGGGCCAAGTCCTTCGGCGTCCGCAGGGAGACGTACGTACGGGACCGTCTCATCGAGCAGCGCAACTGGTACCGGCGCAAACAGGAGGCCTCCCGGCGCGGCACGCTGCTCTGGTCGGCCACCTTCACGCTCCTGACGCTGACCGCCCTGGTCTTCGGGACACTGCGGGCCTTCTCGGTCGCGGAGAGCGCCGGAATCGCCGGGGTGTTCTCGGCCGCGGCCGCCGCGTGTGTCGCCTGGACCGAGTTCCGCCGCCACCAGCCCCTGATCTCCGCCCACGCACTGGTGGAGGAGGAGCTGAAGGCCATGCACACCGCGCTGGAGAGCAGGATCACCGAGGCGCAATGGTCGTCGGCGGTCTACGAAACCGAGCGGATCGTCTCGCCCCAGCACACCGACTGGCTTGCCCGGCACGGGGGTTGAGCGGTCCGATTACGTACGGTGGACGCCCTCGCGCCAGATCACCGTTACGGGTTTGCCTACGTCGAGCGCGTAGTTGACGATGTCTCCCGTGCCGCCCAGGCCGCGGGCGGGCAGGCCGTCCCAGACGGCGAGGAGACGGTCGCAGTTGTCGGCGATGTACGCGCCCGCCGCGTAGTACGCCTCGTCGGTGGCGTGCGCGTGGTCCAGCCAGATCTCCTGGGAGGCACGGGCCTTGAGCCGGTGGTAGCTGTCCAGCTCGTCGGGGGTGTCGAAGCCCAGTTCGTAGTCGTCGCTGGGGATGACCGCGATGAGTTCGGCGCCGCACTCGAGGGCGATGTCGGCGAACATCTGGTCCGCGCCGGTCGCCAGGCTGGAGAGCGCCTGCATGGAACCGCCGTTGCCGCGCAGCACCTCGCGCATGCGGTCGCGGACATGGGGAAGTGCCTCGTACGGAATGCTGCGGTGACCGGTCACTCCGATGCGCTTCATACGCCTCCTGCCTCCGTGCGGGCACAGCTCCCCTGCCATCTTCTCAAAGGACGCAAGAGCCCTCGCCCGGCGTTCCGGGCGAGGGCTCCTCACTTCTGGGCCGCAGGGTCGGTCAGTAGACGCTCACGCCATAGGCGTTGAGCGCCTCGACCACGGGCTGGAAGAAGGTCGTGCCACCGGACGAGCAGTTGCCGCTGCCGCCCGAGGTGAGTCCGAGTGCGGTGCTGCCGGCGTAGAGCGGGCCGCCGCTGTCGCCGGGTTCGGCGCACACGGTGGTCTGGATCAGGCCGTAGACGATGTCACCGCCGCCGTAGTTGACGGTCGCGTTGAGCGCGGTGACCCGGCCGCTGTGGATGCCGGTGGTGGAGCCGCGCCGGGTGACGGTCTGGCCCACGGTGGGGTTGGCCGCGCTGGTGATGTCCTGGCTGCCCACGGTGCCCGGGTGGGCGAGCGAGGTGTTCGTGTACTGCACGATGCCGTAGTCGTTGCCCGGGAAGCTGGTGCCGGTGGTCGGACCGATGCTCGTGGTGCGCGAGGAGCTCGTGTACCAGGCCGGACGCCCCTCGGTGCAGTGGCCGGCGGTCACGAAGTAGTAGGTGGAGCCGCTGCGGACGTTGAAGCCTGCCGAGCAGCGCCACTGGGAGGTGTAGATGGCGTCTCCGCCGGCGATGAGCTTGTTGATCCGGCCCGAGGTGCGCTCGACGCGTATGGCGCCCGAGTTGGCCCCTGCCTCCTGCTTGATCTGGGATATCTCCGCCTGGGAGACCGTGGAGTCGGCGGTGACGACCAGCTTCTTGGTCGCCGGGTCGACGTACCAGGCGGTGCCTGCCACATCTGCGCCCTGCACGGCTTCGCTCGCCGCGGAGAGCTGGTTGGCGCTGTACGCGTGGTTCTGGTCAGCGTTCGCGTTCGGCACGGTGAGGGCAACTGCCGCTGCCATGCCGGAAGTCACGGCGATCAGCCGTGCACGTCTCGCAAGACCGCTGCGGGGGGTGGTGCGCTTGATCCTCACTTCAGTTCCTCCCGAAAGGAATCGAGGGTCCGCAAGGTGGGGGGACCCGTGAGGCGCAGCCAAAGGGCAAGGAGGATTCCGCATCCTCCGTGCCCCTGACAAGCGCTGTTCGGGAGTCAAGCGCGGCCCGGCCGTGGGGCGCAAGGGCGCCTTTCGGCCGGGCCGCCGATCACTCTGTACTGAACTGCTGCTCAGCGCGTACGGACCGCTCGCTCGCCCGCGGCGATGTCGAACGGAAGGGTGTTGCCGGGGGGAGGGAAGGGGCAGATGAAGTGCGCGGCGAACGCGCAGGGCGGCAGCAGGGACCGGTTGAAGTCGACCTGGACCCGCCCGTCGGGGGCCGGAGCGGAGGGCCGCAGGAAACGGAAGCGAAAACTGGTGCTTCCGCTGGTGGCATCGGCGAAGACGGCCCAGAGCGAACCGTCCTCCTCGACGGCCACCTGGAGGGTGTGCTCATCCCCGTCCCGGTGGAAGGCGAGTTCACCGCCGAGGGCCAGGCCCCGGTCGCGGCCGTCCGCGTTGGGGACCTGGACCGTGCGGCTTTGCGCGTACGGCCGGAAGAGGCCCGGCAGCACCCACCTCTCGTCGTACGGCGTGGCCTCGATGCCCGCGAAGGAGCGGCGCGCCTCCGACCGGGGGTCCCAGACACGGACCGCCCACAGCCCCTCGCGGCGCAGGACGACCAGACGCGTTTCCCCTTGTGAGAGGCGTGCGGTGGCGACCGGGCCGCCGTCCGCGGCGAGGCGGGTCCTGCCGGTGAAGGGCGCGCCGTCGAGGCTGAGTGCGTCCTCGGCGACGGCGGTCAGGACGATCTCGTCGCCGTCCGCGGTCCACTGCCCGGGGACGTCCGGAATTCGCCCTTCCACCGCGTCGTCGAGCCAGTGCGTACCGGTGAGAGCGAGGGGTCCGTAGGGGGCGGAGACCGTTTCGGTGCGGTGCTCGTGCCAGATCTTCCAGTCCTGCACTGCGTCGGTGGTGGTGCTCATGTCGGTCAGCCTTTCCATACGGTCTCGGGCAGCCCGAGGTGGGAACGCAGCGTCGAGCCGGTGTATTCGCTGCGGAACGCGCCGCGTTCCTGGAGGAGCGGGACGACCTGGTCGACGAAGTCGTCGAGGCCGCCGGGTGTGAGGTGGGGGACGAGGATGAAGCCGTCGGCCGCCCCGGCCCGGACGAAGATGTCCAGCTCGTCCGCGACCGATTGAGGGGTCCCCACGAAGGACTGCCTGGTCGTCGTCTCGATGACCGTCTGCCGGATGGAGAGGCCCTTCTCCTCGGAGAGCGCCCGCCATTTCGCGGCGACGGCAAGGGGGTCGGCGATCTTCACCCGGCCCTGGACCAGCCCGGAGTCCGGGTCGGGGTCGATGTCGGGGAGGGGTCCTTCCGGGTCGTACGCGGAGAGGTCGCGGCCCCAGACCTGTTCCAGGGCGAGGATCGCGTTCTGCGGGGAGACCTGCTGCTTGCGGATCTCGGCTGCCCGTTCCTGGGCGTCGGCCGCGGTGTCGCCCAGGACGAACGTGACGCCGGGCATGATCTTCAGGTCCGAGGGCTCGCGGCCGTACGCGGCGAGCCGCGCCTTGACGTCGGCGTAGAAGGTGCGGCCCGCCTCCAGGGTGCCGTGGCGGGTGAAGATGACGTCGGCGGAGGCGGCCGCGAACTCGCGGCCTTCGTCGGAGTCCCCGGCCTGGATGACGACGGGGTGGCCCTGCGGGGAGCGCGGGACGGTGAACTCGCCCTCGATCGCGAAGTGCCGGCCGTGGTGGGAGAAGGGGCGCGGGGCGCCGTCAGGGGTCCAGGAGTCCCACAACTCCCTTGCTGTGGCGACGAATTCGGCCGCACGCGTGTAGCGGTCGGCCCGGTCGAGATAGCCGCCGCGACGGAAGTTCTCGCCCGTGAAGGCGTCGGACGAGGTGACGACGTTCCAGGCGGCGCGGCCGGCGCTGAGGTGATCGAGGGTGGCGAGCCTGCGCGCCAGCTCGAAGGGCTCGTTGAAGGTCGCGTTCACCGTGGCGGCCAGGCCGAGACGGTCGGTGACGGCGGCCAGGGCGTTGAGCACGGTGATCGATTCGGGCCTGCCGACCACGTCGAGGTCATGGATCCGCCCCTTGTGCTCGCGCAGCCGCAGCCCCTCGGCGAGGAAGAAGAAGTCGAACTTGCCCCGCTCGGCGGTGCGGGCGAGCTGTTCGAAGGAGGAGAAGTCGATCTGGCTGCGGGATCGGGGATCGGTCCAGACGGTGGTGCTGTTGACGCCGGGGAAGTGGGCGGCGAGATGCATCTGCCTTCTGGCTCCGGTCATGAGAGGTCCCCTGCGCGTGCGTACTGGTTGGCGGGCCGGGCGAACCCCAGGTGTTCGCGGAGCGTCGCGCCCGGATAGAAGCGCCGCAGCAGACCTCGGTGCTGCAGCAGCGGGACCGTCCCGTCGACGACGTACGCCAGGTCACGTTCCACGTCGCCCGGCAGGAGGTGGAGTCCGTCGACGGACCCCTGCTCGTACCAGTCCCCGATGAGCCCGGCGAGGTCCACCGCATCTGCTGTGGTGTGGAGTTCGACGGGGAGTGCGGCCAGGACGCGCACCCGGTCGGGGTCGCGGCCGTGGGCGCGCGCCCGGTCGCGTATCTCCTCGCGGGCCGCGCGCGCGACGGCCTGGTCCCCGGTGCGTACGAGCGCGACGTCGGCGCGGCGGACCGCTGCCGCGCGTGCCGCGTCCGCGGTCGCGTCGATCACCGTGACGGGGTGGCCCTGCGGGGGCCTGGGGACGATGGAGGGGCCGCGTACGGAGAAGGTGCGCCCCTCGAAGTCGACGTAGTGCAGCTTGTCGCGGTCGATGAAGCGACCTGTCGAGGAGTCGCGTATCTCGGCGTCGTCCTCCCAGCTGTCCCACAACTTGACGGCCACATCGGCGACTTCACGGGCCTCGTGCCACAGCTCCGCGTCGTGGGCGGCGGGCCTGCGCCCGAAGAGCCGGGCCTCGGCCTCGGTGGACGACACGTCGACGGCCCACCCGGCGCGTCCGCGGCTCACCCAGTCCAGGGTGGCCACGGCGGCCGAGACATGGAACGGCTCGGTGTGGGTGGTGGTGACGGTCGGCACGAGCCCGATCCGCTCGGTGGCGGGAGCGACCCGGGAGAGCACGGCGAGCGCGTCGGGTCCGGGGCGGGCGAAGGTGTCGGAGAGCGTGACGAAGTCCAGGGTGCCGCGCTCGGCGAGCCGGGCGAGGGTGACGTAATGGTCGGCGTCGTAGTGGGCCGGTCCGCCGATCTCGGCGGAGAGATGGAGCGATCGGGTGGCTGACATGAGGCCTGCGGCCTTTCGGTGGTCAGGGAGAGCGGTTTGACGGGTCGTCACACCTTGGGCAGACCCGGCGGGTTGACCTCCGACTTCGTCACTGCCTCACCGGACAGGCCCCACCGCTTGAGGACCTTGGCGTAGGAGCCGTCCTCGATGATGTGGTCGATCGCGGCCGCGTACGCGTCCACCAGGCCGCTGTCCTTCTTGGTCGTGGCGGCGATCTTGCCCTGGATCCCGGCACCGGCCCCCGACAGCGTGCCGATGACCTCGCTCTGGCCCGCGGAGGCGACGTGGTAGGCGACCGAGGGGTTCGGGCCGAGGTAGGCGTCGATCCGGCCGGACTGCAGGGCCAGGTAGTAGTCGGTGTCCTTCTGGAAGTACTTGATGTTCACGGGCTTGCGGCCGGCCCGCTCGTTCTGTTCGCTCCAGTCGACCAGGATCTTCTCCTGGTTGGTTCCGGAGGAGACCGCGATCGTTCGGCCCGCCACGTCGGCCGCGCTCTTCACCTTCCAGCCGCTGCCCTTCTTGGCCTCGAAGGCGATGTTGTCGAGGCGGTAGGTGGCGAAGTCGTACTTCTCCTTGCGCTCCTCGGTGACGGTGACGTTGGAGAGGACGCCGTCGAACTTCGAGCTGTCCAGGCCGACGAAGAGGTTCTCCCAGGAGACCTCGTCGAAGTCCGGCTCGAGCCCGAGCGTGTCCGCGATCAGGGTCGCCAGGTCGATCTCGGAGCCGATACGGGTCTTGTCGTCGGTGGCGTAGAAACCGAGCGGCGGCGAAGCACCCGCGCTGGCACCGAGGCGCAGCGTGCCGCGTTTGCGGATCGCCTCAGGGACCTGGGCGGCGATCGCGTCGACCTTCTTCTCTCGGATGCGGTGCTGGTCGGGACCGATGTTCACACCGGCGCCCTTGTTCCCCGCGGGCTTCACCGTGTCGGTGGTGGCGTCGGCGGTGGAGCAGCCGCTGAGCAGGACTGCGGCGAGGGCGGTGGCGGCGAGGGGGCGGACTGTCTTCACGTACGGACTCCTTCAGAGGACTTTGGAGAGGAAGGCGCGGGTGCGCTCGTGCTGCGGGGCGTCGAGTACGTCGGCGGGCGGGCCCTGCTCGACGATCCGGCCCTCGTCCATGAAGACGACGGTGTCGGCGACCTCACGGGCGAAGCCGATCTCATGGGTGACGACGATCATGGTGGTGCCCTGGAGCGCCAAGTCCTTGATGACATCGAGGACTTCACCGACGAGCTCGGGGTCGAGCGCCGAGGTCGGCTCGTCGAAGAGGAGCAGCTTGGGCTGCAGGGCGAGCGCCCTGGCGATGGCCACGCGCTGCTGCTGGCCGCCGGAGAGCTGCTTGGGGTACGAGGCGGCCTTGTCGGCGAGACCGACCCGCGCCAGGAGGTCCCCGGCCGCGGCGACGGCCTCCTTCTTCGGCCGGCCGAGGGCGGCGACGGGCGCCTCGACGACGTTCTCCAGCACGGTCAGGTGCGGAAAGAGGTTGAAGTTCTGGAAGACGAAGCCGATGTGGGTGCGCTGCTTGAGGACGTCGCGCTCGCGCAGTTCGTAGAGCTTGTCGCCGGAGCGCCGGTAGCCGACCAGTGTGCCGTCGACGCTGATCCAGCCCTGGTCGACCTTCTCCAGGTGGTTGATGGTGCGCAGGAGTGTGGACTTGCCGGATCCGGAGGGGCCGAGGATCACGGTGACCTCGCCCGTACGGACTTCCAGATCGATGCCGCGCAGGACTTCGAGCGAGCCGAAGCTCTTGTGTACGGACCTGACTTCGACCATGGCGCTCATCGCGCGGCCCCCTTGGCGTAGTGACGTTCGACGTAGTGCTGGAGGACGGAGAGCGCGGTGGTCAGGAGGATGTACCAGACCGTGGCGACCATCAGCAGCGGGACGACCCGGCCGTTGCGTCCGTAGACGACCTGGACCTGGTAGAAGAGCTCGCCGATCGCCATCACGGAGACGATCGAGGTGCCCTTGAAGAGCGAGATGATCTCGTTGGCCGCATTCGGGAGGATCGAGCGCATCGCCTGCGGCAGCACGATCCGCCTCAGCTGGCGCAGCCGGGGGATGCCGAGGGCGGCCGCGGCCTCCAGCTGGCCGCTGTCCACGGCCAGTACACCGCCGCGCACGATCTCCGCCGCGTACGCCGCCTGGTGCAGTGCGAGCCCGAGGACGGCCGCGCTCATCGCGCCGACCAGGCCCATCGTGTCGAAGGTGAAGAAGCCGGGACCGAAGGGGATCCCGAACTGCAGCTCCTTGTAGAGGTAGGCGAGGTTGAACCAGAAGAGCAGCTGCACGATGAGCGGGATGGAGCGGAAGGCCCAGATGTAGGCGAAGGCGACGGACTTCAGGAAGGGGCTGGCGGAGAGCCGCATGAAGGCCAGCACGATGCCGAGCGCAAAGCCCAATGCCGTGCCGTAGAAGGTCAGTTGGAGGGTGACCCAGACCGCCTTGAGGATGGTCTCCGCGGTGAAGAAGCGGGCGAAGACCTCCCAGTCCCAGCCGGGGTTGGTGATGAGTCCGTGGGTGAACTGGGCGAGCAGGACCGCGGTGACGACGACGGCCGCCCAGCGCCAGGGATGGCGCAGCGGGACGACTTTGAGGGTGCTGTAGTCGAGGGGCTCCGGTGGTGGCGAGGTCGTTGTGTCGATGGGTGGATCGGTGGCGCTGGTGAGCGTCATGGGGGTCCTCGGGGATCAGGTGCGCGGCAGTCAGGTACGTACGAGAGAGAGGTCGCGCAGGAAGGTGAGCGCGGCGCGCGCGGTGGCGTCGTTCTGCCGGAAGGCGGGGGCGTTGGTGCCGGGGCGGGCGAAGGCTCCGCCGGCCCGGGCGATGGTGTGCGGGCCGAGCGCGAAACGGCGCGGGTGCGGGCCCCGGCCGTGTTCGACGATGCGTCCGTCGGCGGGGTCGACGACCAGGAGTCCGGCCGCGGTGGCCTCGGCTCCGTCCCGGTGGAGGGCGAGCAGCAGGGGGCTGCGGGTGCGTTCCAGGGTCGGATCGGGCAGCCTCGCCTCGACGAGGGCGCGGGCCTCGATCCGCTCCCCGGGCACACTGGCGCCCGAGGCCCGGAACACTCCTGCCGTCTCGTCGGCCTCCACGGCCATCTCCGCACCGAGGAAGCGGACGACTCCGGCCCGGGAGAGCGCGAGGAGTTGGCGCAGTCGCGGTCCCGGCGGGCCCGAGGCCAGATAGCTGAAGAAGCCGTGCCACCAGGTGCCGATGTCGCCGAGCCGCGACACCTGGCCGTAGACCGAGAGCGCGCCGAGGAAGACGGCGAGGTCCTGGCTGTGCGCGGGGTCGTGGCGGCGGTCGAGATCGGCGGTGATGTAGCTGCGCAGACCGTCCTGGAGTGCGTCGTACGAGTCGAAGCGCACCCCCTGCAGGGGGTGGTCGAAGGCGTCCAGGTCGAGGCGGTCCGCGGGGTCGGGGACGGAGGCGGATACGAGGGCGTCGAGGGCGGCACTGCCGGGTTCGGCGGCGGCGTACTTCTCCTCGAAATCCGGCCAGCCGACGGTGGTGCGGTCCGCGTGTGCGGTGAACAGCCGGTGGTAGTGGGCGAAGCCCAGCTCCTTCTCGATGAGGGGCCAGATGTCGCGGCGGAAGTCGGGCGGGACAGGGCCGGCGAGGAGTGCGTCGATCTGCTGGAGCCCGAAGTGGCGTGGCAGCGGCGGGCGTTCGCCCTGCCAGGTGTAGCCGATCTTGGAGTGGTAGGGGACGCCGCGCCGTGAGCCGACGTACAGGACCGGCTCCTGTCCGGACGGGCGGTACTCGCCGTCCTCGCCGTGGCTTCCCCCGCGCCCCTCGGTGAGCAGGACCATCAGGTCGATGAAAGCGAGCCCGAAGCCGCGTACGAGGACCGGCTCACCGGCCGGGAGGGCGGAGAGGTCGGAGTCCGCCGTGAAGTCGGGTGGCAGATGAACGAGGCCGTGCCGGTCGGCGAAACGCTCCAACTCGGCCTGCTCGTCGTCGAGTTCGGCGTCCAGGTGCCCGATGGTCACCAGCACCAGGTCGGCATCGAGCGGTTCGGGGCGCCCTTCCAGCCGGACCTGCTGGCCGCCGTCACGCCCGCCGTCGATCCGCAGCGCCCTGGTCCGGTGTTCGTGCACGGTCACGGTGGGCGGGAGCGCGGCGACCGCCTGCTCGAAGACCCAGCGCAGATAGGCGCCCTGGGCCCGTCGTCCGGGAAAGTGCTGGCCGTCGAGCCCCGCCCATTCGGCGAGCGTCGGACCGGGGCGCACCGGCCCTTCGAGGGGGGTCACCGAGGCGTCGGTGAACATCGTGACGTCCTCGGCCATGGAGTTCATCCAGAGCAGCGGCGACTGCTCTTCGCGCCAGATCCGGCCGCCGCCCGGCGGAAAGGGGTCCACCAGATGGATGTCGAGTTCGCGGTCCCCGTACAGCTCGGGCGCGTTGGCGGCGAGCCGCTCCAGGAAGCCGGTCCCCCGCGGACCGGCTCCGATGACGACTATGGAGGGCTTCATCGGGCACCGCGCCCGTAGTGCCGCTCCAGGTAGTACTGGCCGACGGAGAGCAGCGAGGTCACCACGACGTACCAGAGGGTGGCGACGAGCAGCAACGGGACGACCTGGTACGTGCGGTGATAGACGAGCTGCACGGAGTAGAGCAGGTCCTGGACGGCGATGATGGAGACGATCGAGGTGCCCTTGAGGGTGCCGATCAGCATGTTTCCGGCCGGCGGCACGATGGAGCGCATGGCCTGCGGCAGCACGATCCTGCGCAGCCGGCGCCATCGGCCGAGCCCCAGCGACTGTGCGGCCTCGATCTGCCCGCGCTCGACGGAGAGGATGCCGCCGCGCACCACCTCGGCGGCGTACGCGGCTTCGTGCAGGGTGAGTCCGATCACGGCCACGGCGACCGGGGAGAGCAGATTGACCGTCTTCACGCCCAGGATCTGCGGGTAGAGCGCCCCGATGTTGAACCAGAAGAGCAGCTGGACGAGGATCGGCGTGGACCTGAAGAGCCAGACATAGCCCCAACTCACGCTGCGCAGCACGGGGTTGTCGGAGAGCCGCATGATCGCGAGCAGAGTGCCGAGCGCGAAGCCGAGCGCCATGACGAGTGCGGTGAGCCACAGGGTGAGGCCGAGGCCGCGCAGGACGGCGGTGGTGGCGAAGTAGTCGCCGACGACTCCCCACTGGAAGGCGTCGTTGCGTACGACCGAATTGGCTGCCAGCGCGAGCAGCGCAAGGACGACGACTGCCGCCGCCCACTGGCCTGTTCGGCGTACGGGGACGATGCGCAGCCGGCCCGCGTCGAGCGCGTCGGGCGGCGGTGCGGGGGAAGGTTTGGCGAGGGTATCCGGCGACGCGGACATAGGAAGGCTCCGTGGATGCTGAGATCGAACACGGTGATGCCTTCACACACACGAAACGCAACGTGGACCGAGCCCCTCAGCACGATCCGGATCCGAGAGTACGTCCCCACTTCGGGCCGCTGTCAAGGGCGTCCGGATGGTGAGCACCGCGTCTCAGCACAGTTGACGGGGAGCGGATCGCCTGTTCCACTGAGCCCATGCATTCGCAGCAGTGGCTGGTCACGCGCTCCCACATCGACTTCGGTCGAGTGTGGTCCTCTTCCTGTTGAGCTGACTCCCTGCTCCGCCTCTTTTCCGCGCATTCGCGCCGATTTCCCCTGCCTTCACACGCCTGAGCTCCGCCCTCCCCTCGCTCTGCCCTGACCTGCCTTCCTTCCGCCTGCCCGAAGAAGGGCGCACATGACGCTCACCCCGAGCCGTGGATCCGCGCTGTCCGTGCACCGGACCACGGTCGAAGACCCCCTGGCCCGCCCGCTCCTGGAGGAGCTGGCCCGTGAATACATCAGCCGTTACGGATCCGCCTTCGACCTGGAGCGGTATCCACCGGTCGAATTCGCCCCGCCCGGCGGCGCGTTCCTGCTGCTCCTGGAGCGCGGGGAAGCGATCGCCGGAGGCGCGTACCGCCAGTACGACGCCTCGACCGCCGAGCTGAAGCGGATCTGGACGCACTCCGCCCACCGGCGCCGGGGACTGGCCCGGCGTGTTCTGCACGTACTCGAAAGAGATGCGGCGGACCGCGGCTACGGGCGCATCTATCTGACCACCGGCCCGCGACAGCCCGAGGCCAAGGGCCTCTATCTGGCTGCCGGTTACCGTCCGCTCTTCGATCTGTCCGCAGATCCGGAGTCGATCGGCCCTCTGCCGTTCGAGAAACACCTGGAGACCCCGCAGCCATGAGCACCACCCGAATCGGCGCAGCCTTCGCCCTGATCACTGCGGCCGCCCTCACCCTGACGGCCTGCGGCTCGGGCGATCCCGCGACCACCGGAACCGACGCCGCACCGGCGGCGAACACAGCCAAGATCCCCACCACCGATGTGGTCTCGTCGGTCAAGAAGAACGAGGCCGCGGCGGCCCTGCTGCCTGCGGACGTACGCAAGGACGGCACGCTCCGGATCGCCTCGGCCGTCGGGGGCACCCCTCCCGGCGCCCTCTATCTTCCCGACGGGAAGACGATCGTCGGCCAGGACATCGACTTCGCCGACGCGGCGGCCAAGGTGCTCGGCCTGAAGCTCAAGCGTGAGGCGGCGGCCTTCGAGGTGATCCTCCCGGCGCTCGGCAGCGGCAAGTACGACCTGGGCACCGGCAACTTCGGTGTGACGGACGAGCGCCGCAAGGTGATCGACTTCGTGACGTACATCAACGACGGCCAGGGCTTCGCCACCCGCAAGGACAGCAAGCTCGACAAGATCACAGAGCTGTCGCAGCTGTGCGGGCTGAATGTGGCGACCGGCGCGGGGACCACCTTCGAGGCGACGCTGGAGAAGAACAAGAAGGTATGCGCGACCTCCGGCAAGAAGGCGTACAAGGTCCAGACGTACTCCGACTCGGGGGCCCTGTGGATCTCGCTCCAGCAGGGCCGCAGCGATGTGGTGATGTCGACCATCAACGGGCTGCGGTTCGCGGTGGAGCAGCAGCAGGGACTGAAGTTCCTCAATGAGTTCCACCGGCTCGACGTGGGCTTCGCGCTCAAGAAGGGCAGCAAGCTGGCCCCGGCGTTCCAGGCCGCGGTGAACCAGCTCATCAAGGACGGCACGTACGACCGCATCCTGAAGAAGTGGCGCACCAGCGAGTCGGCGATCAAGGAGTCGCAGATCTCGCCGCCCGAGGCCAAGTAAGGGACGTGCAGGGAGGCCGGTCCGCACCCACTGACGGACCGGCCTCCCTCCCCGACGACGAGGTCAGCGGGCCAGCGCCCTGGCCCGCCCCCCGCCGGACCGTGCCGCGAGGTGCTTGCCGATGACCTGATCCATCAGGGCGGCGAGCACATCGCGTACGGAGTTGCGGTCCCGGGCGTCGCAGGCGACGACCGGGACCCGGTCACCGAGGCCGAGGGCTTCGCGCACCTCTTCGAGGTCGAAGTGCTGGGCTCCGTCGAAGCGGTTGATGGCCAGGACGAACGGCTCGTCGCGCTCCTCGAAGAAGTCCAGCGCGGGGAACGAGTCCTCGATCCGCCGGGTGTCCGCGAGGATCACCGTGCCGAGCGCGCCCTCCACCAGGTCGTCCCAGAGGAAGGAGAACCGGTCCTGCCCCGGGGTGCCGAAGAGATAGAGCACGATCGACGAATCGAGCGAGATCCGCCCGAAGTCGAGGGCGACGGTGGTCGTCGTCTTGCCCTCCACTCCCGCGAGGGAGTCGACTCCCACCGAAACCTGGGTGATCGCCGCCTCGGTGTCCAGCGGCTCGATCTCCGAGACCGCACCGATGAATGTCGTCTTGCCGACTCCCAGACCGCCGCTGACCACGATTTTGACGGCGAAGGGCACGGACTTGTCAGAGCGCCCGGACATGGTCCCTGATCCTCTCGAGCATATGGAGCGGAAGCTCCGTCGGCTGCCGGCCGGCCAGCAGTCCGCCGACCATCAGGTCGGCGATGAGTACCTTGGCGACACCGAGCGGCACTCCGATGCCGTCGGCGACCTCGGCGACCGTCTTCGGCTGTGCGCACAGCGCCACGATCCGCTGTCGCTCGAACTCCAGGCCCGCGCCCCGCACTTGAGCATCGTCGACCGCGACAACCAGCGTCTCGAGCCGTAGCCCCGTCTGTACGGGCTCCGACCGGCCGCCGGTCATGATGAACGGCCGTACGAACAGCGCATCCTCGGCGGAACCTTCGCTCATCGTGGCAGCGCCGTCCGCAGATCGGCGATGAGCGTCGGGTTGAGCAGGTCCCCGGCACGCTCGGAGAGGACGGCCATCTCGTAGCCGACCAGACCGAGTTCACCGCTGCTGTCGGCCAGTACGCCCAGACAGCTGCCGTCCCGGATCGCCGAGACGAGGAGGAAGCCCCGCCCCATCTCGATCATGATGAGCTTCACGCCGTCGAACTCGTAGCGCCGCGACGCACTGCGCGCCAGGCTGGAGAGTCCGGAGACGATCGCCGAGAGATGGTCGGCGTCCGTGCGTCCGAGTCCTTCGGAGACCGCGATCAGCAGCCCGTCGGAGGAGACCGCGACCGCGTCGCGCACACCGTCGGTGTGCCGTACGAACTGGGCGAGCAGCCAGTTGAAGGTCTGCGAGTCGTTGTGCAGGTCGACGGTCACTTGGCACTGTCCTTCTCGGCCAGGTCGGCCTTCACGGCGTTCTCCGCCTGCTCCGCCTTCTCCGCTTTCTCTTTCTCCTTCTCGACGCTGATGCCGCCGCGCAGATGCGAGCTGCGGAGCGTCGAGAGCATCCCGGAGATCTCCTCCGGACTGCGGTCCGGCGTCGGCTCGGCCTCCTGCTGCCAGCGCGGTGCGCCGCCCTCGCTGACCGCCGACGGAATGCCGCTGCGCTGGGGCCGCTTGACGAGCCCGTTGCGGGTACGGGCCGCACCGTTGGATGCCCCGGTCCGCTCCTCCTTGGCCGGCTTCACCGGCTTCACCGCCTTTTCGGTTGCGCCGGTCACGGCCACGGGGGCTGCCGCCGGATCCACCGAGTCCCCGGTGCGCGGCCCCGGCACCGCCGCGATCGCTTCCTCCGTCAGGAGGGCGGCCGGGATCAGTACGCGGGCGACGACCCCGGCGGCGGGCGCCTCGCCCAGCCGGACTTCGATCCCGCACTTCCTGGCGAGCGCGCCGACCACGAAGTGGCCGAGGAATCGGGTGGGTTCGGCCATGAAACTGGCCGTGCCCGAGAGCCGTACGTTCGCTTCGGCGATCTGCTGGGCGTCCATACCGAAGCCGTGGTCGACGATCGCGATGAGGTATCCGGCGCTCGTACGGCGCCCCTCGATCTCGACCTCCGAGTCGGGCGGCGAGAAGCTCAGCGCGTTCTCCACCAGTTCGGCGAGGAGGTGCGCGATCTCGGAGACGACGGACCCGCTGAGGTGAGCGGGCTCGACCCGGCGCAGCGTGACGCGCCGGTACTCCTCCACCTCGGAGAGCGAGGCGCGCAGGACGTCGGTGACCGAGAGCGGAGTGGCCCAGGTGCGCGGCGAGGACTCCCCGGCGAGGACCAGCAGGCTCTCCGCGTTGCGTCGCATACGGGTCGCGAGGTGGTCCAGCTCGAAGAGGTTGGCCAGCGTCGCCGGGTCGGCGTCCTCGTGCTCCAGCTTGTTGATGAAGCTGATCTGACGGCGCACCAGGTTCTGGTTGCGCCGACCGAGACTCACGAGCGAGTCGGTGGCGTTGCGGCGCAGTACGGCCTGCTCGGTGGCGAGGTCGAAGGCGGCCCGCTGGACCTGGTCGAAGGCGTCGGCGACAAGCTTGACCTCCTCGCCCGTGTGGACGGGAAGGGCCAGCGGTGCGGGCGGCTTCGGCTGCTTGCCACCCGCCGACTGCACCTGTGCGACGGCCTGGGGAAGACGGCTGCCCGCCACTTCGCGCGCCTGCCTGGCCAGGCTGTCGAGCGGCCCGGACACGGACCGTACGCAACCGAGCGCGAGCCCGCCGAGTGCCACGACGGCACCGATCGCGACCAGCGCGAAGATCAGCAGCTGCCGGAGGGCATCGCTCTCCAGCTCGTCCGCACGGTTCTTGATGTCGGTGCCGATCGAGATCTGCACCGTACGCAGCCCGTTGATGGTCGAGGTCATCGCGTCCCACCAGCCCATGGCCGCGATGTCGCGCTGCGCGAGCTTGCCGCCGCCGCGCACGGCGGCCGACTCGTAGCCCAGCGCGCGTACGGCGTCGGGAGTGGAGAGCGCCCCGGTGAGCCGGTGCTGCTGAGCCCCTGTCGCCGACTGCGGGAAGGCCTCCAGGGCGGCGAGCCGTCCGGAACGGATCTCCATGAAGCGGCTGTAGTCGTCACCGCGGAACCGCCCCGCGCGCACGGAGCCGAGGACGATGGCGCGCTCCTCTCCCATGAACTCCTTTGAATTACCGAGCACTTGGAGCGCCTGATAGTCCTTGCGGAGCCGCCCGTCGCGTACGTCGTCGAGCCCGAGGCCGAGCCGGTTGAGCACGGTGATGGTGGAGGTGAAGTAGTCGAAGGTCTCGGTGACCTTGCCGCTGCCGTTGTCGGCGGCGCTGCGGATGCCGGCGAGTCCGTCGAGCCGGCTCATCTCGTCGCGTACGGAACGAGCGGCTGGATCGTCCCGTCCGGCGAGTGCCTGCTCCAGCACGGTGCGCGCGGTGTCGGTGGCCGCCCGCTGGGCAGGGAACTTCACCCGGAACTGGTCGACCCCGCCGACGTAACCGGTGGTCAGTCCACGTTCCTTCTGCAGCTCGTGGATCAGACCCTGCAGGGTCACTTCGAGCCGTGCGTTCTGCGCGGTGGCTGCGGCGTTCCGGTACCCGCCGATCTGCTGCCCCGCCGAGATGCCGAGCAGCGTCAGCAGCAGGACGAGGGAGAGTACGAGGATCCGGACGAGCCTGGCGCGAATGGTCCGGGGACCGGAGAGCGTCGCGCGGCGCATGCCTGGGAGACGGCGGAGGACCGCCGTCGAGGTGTCTGCTTCCACTGATAACCCTTAGGAGGGAGCCAAGTGATGGTTGGGCAGAAATGGTTCTGCGTCCAGGCCAACGAGGTTCACGATCCAGGGGTCACCCGATCATCGAATTGTTTTACCGCGCCGAAACACACTCCCCCGGCCGCCCCAGGTCCGTGCGCTGCGGACCGCGGACGCGGACCGCATTGCATACGACCGATGGCCGAGGCCTCCGGTCAGCATCCGTCGCAGGGGCAGCAGCAGTCGCACCCGTCGCAGTCACAGCCGCCGCAGTCGCAGTTGCCGCAGTCGTCGCAGCAGCCCTTGCGCTTCTTGCGCGACCAGGGCCCTTCGAACTCGTCGGCACAGCACACCTTGCAGGTGCAGCACAGCCCGAGGGCCACCGCACATCCGGCCAGCAGCCCGCGCTTCCCCTTGGTGGGCTCCGGCGGCTCTCCGCCGAACGGGGGCGGAGGCGGTCCGAACGGACTGGGCGTCGGCGTCTGGTGCGCGCAGCTCGCGCCGAACGCCCGGTCGACGGAGCGCCGCAACTCATGCGAGAGCAGCACATGCGCCAGCCGTCCTTCGGTGAACTCCACCTCGCGCAGCGCAAGACGGATCCCGTGCAGCGCGTCGTCGCAGAGCCGCCGCGCTTCCGCCAGATCGGTACCGGTGACCGCCAGCGGGTTCCAGGCACCCGACAAGGCGTCGGTTTCCCGGTCCTCCACGGCATCCAGCAGATGCGCGAGCCGCCCGAAGAGCCGCCCCGCCTCGGCGAGGGGCGCCGCGTTGCCGGGCCGCCCGGCGAGAACGGCGGTGTGCGCGAAGGCGGCCGCGGTGGCCGTCTCGGTCGGCTCGGTGACGTACAGCAGCGAGGTGCCGGGGCCCGCGAGCTCCTCGATGCCGGTCTGCCGGTCGACGGCGTCGACGAGCACCGACGTGTCGAAGCCGAGTGCGGCGCCGGTACGGGCACCGGCGCGATCCCAGCCGGCGGCGACCCGGCGGGCGGCGGCGGCCACCGGCCGGCGGGCCAACAGGCCGTCCCGGTCGGCCACGTGGTCCCGTACCTTCGCCGAGGCCAGCACCAGGGAGACGGCGGCCGCGAGCCGCGCCCCCTCGCCCTGGGCCACCGGTGCGGTGCGCATTCCGCGCAGCGGACAAGGGCCCGCGGTCCTGCGCCATCCCGTCGACCGCTCGGCCTGAGCCTCCGTCAGAACCGAGACGATCAGGCCGTCGTAGTTGGTGACGATGCGGGCGAACTGCCCGTGGTCTCCGCGAAGTGCCAGACAGAGTCCGCAGAGATGGGCCATCCACTCGGCCTTGAGACCTTCACCGAGCCGGTGCGTACAGGGCCTGACGATTCCGAACACAGCGCTCCCCCGAGCCTCGTTCAACAGTGCGGCACGCATCGTATCGAGTGACCCGTTCACCCGTACGTCCCCCACGTCACCCACTTGGCCCGAGAATCTTATTTTCATCCTCACACCAGCCGTACTCAGGAAGATCCCTGACGAACCACCACAAGTTCTGCACCAGTACCGTCACGAATCACCTGCGCGGCGACTATCCACTTGGCGCGGTATCCGCATCATGGACGACCATAGGGGTGCGGAACGCAGACAGACCGCGGTGAAAGGAGGCGTCCATGGGTTCGGTGCGCAAGGCGAGTGCTTGGCTGGGGCTCGTCGAGGACAGTGACGACCGCTACTACGACGACGAATACCCGGAGGGGACCGAGACCTCCGGTGGCGAGGCGTGGGTGACCGACCCGCGCGTACGGGTCGTCGCCGAGGCGGCCGAGGAGAAGGGGCGCAGGATCGCCACGATCACCCCGGACGGTTTCCGGGATGCGCGCGGCATCGGTGAGATGTTCCGGGACGGCGTCCCGGTGATCATGAACCTCACGACCATGGACGCCGCCGACGCCAAGCGCGTGGTGGACTTCGCCGCGGGTCTGACCTTCGGTCTGCGCGGTTCCATCGAGCGCGTGGCGACGAGGGTCTTCCTGCTGACCCCCGCCGACACTCGAATCGTCAGCGGGGAGTCCGCGGGCCGGGCCAACAGCGGCTTCTTCAACCAGAGCTGATCTGGGCAAGGCGGCTTACCGGAAGGCATCCAGACCGGTGAGCGCCTTGCCCAGCACCAGCTGGTGCATCTCGACGGTGCCCTCGTAGGTGAGCACCGACTCGAGGTTCGTGGCGTGCCGCATGATCGGGTACTCCAGCGAGATCCCGTTGGCGCCGAGGATCGTCCGCGACGTGCGGCAGATCTCGATCGCCTCGCGCACATTGTTGAGCTTGCCGAAGCTGACCTGCTCGGGACGGAGCTTGCCCGCGTCGAGGCGCATGCCCAGGTGATGGGCGAGCAGGATCCCCTTGTGCAGTTCGACGGCCATGTCGGCGAGCTTGGCCTGGGTGAGCTGGAAGCCGCCGATGGGCTTCCCGAACTGCTCGCGGGTTTTCGCGTACGCCACCGCTGTCTCGAAGCTGGAGCGGGCGGCGCCCATCGCGCCCCACACGATGCCGTACCGGGCATGGCTGAGGCAGCCGAGCGGCCCCTTCAGCCCGACGACCTCCGGCAGTACGGCGTCGGCGGGCAGCCGCACGTCATCCAGAACGAGCTCACTGGTGACGGAGGCGCGCAAGGACCACTTGTGCTTGATCTCTGGAGCCGAGAAGCCGGGTGCATCGGTCGGTACGACAAAGCCCCGGATCCCCTCGTCGGTCTGCGCCCAGACCACGGCCACGCCCGCCACCGAGCCGTTGGTGATCCACATCTTGCGCCCGTTGAGCACCCAGTCGCCGCCGTCCCGCTTGGCGCGGGTCTGCATGTCGCCGGGGTCGGAGCCGCGGTCGGGCTCGGTCAGCCCGAAGCACCCGATGATCTCGCCGGCCGCCATGCCGGGCAGCCACTGCTGCTTCTGCTCCTCGGAGCCGAAGCGGTGGATCGCGTACATGGCGAGCGACCCCTGCACCGAGACGAGCGACCTGATTCCCGAGTCGGCGGCCTCCAGCTCCAGGCAGGCCAGCCCGTACTGCACGGCGCTCGCGCCGGCGCAGCCATAGCCCTCCAGGGACATCCCGAGCGCCCCGATGGAGCCGAGCTCACGGGCCAGTTCACGGATGCCGGGCAGCTCGCCCTTCTCGTACCACTCGGCGACGTACGGCACGACACGGTCATCGGCCCAGGCACGCACGGTGGCCCGGATCGCAAGGTCTTCAGGGCTGAGGAGATCGTCGATGCCGATGGGGTCGGCGGGGTCGAAAGGCGGCAGTTTCGAGGAAGCGGACATGGCAGGACCTCCGGCGGCTCAAGCAAAACTAGCGCTGCTAATTAATAGCTGGGCCGAGCGTACGACCGAGCCCGCCCAAGAGTCCACCAGGAACGCCCGGGGCGGGGGTCAGGCCGGCGACTCCGCCTCGACCCGCGTCCGGTCCCGAGGCGCCGGCACCTCCGCGGCGCACGCCGCAGGCGCCCCGCACTCCATCACCCGTGGCAGCCGCAGCGCGGCCAGAGCCCCCAGCAGCAGCAAACCCGCACTGACGACCAGCGTCACATGCAGCCCGTGCACAAACGCGTGCCGCGCCGCACTGCGCAGCGCCGCACCGGCGGGCCCGCCCAGACCGGCGGCCACCTCGTACGCCTCGCCGAGCGAGTTCGCCGCATGGGCGCTGGCCCCCGAGGGAACCCCCTGCACCGAAGCGAGCGCGGGCGCGTACGCCGCGTTCATGACGCTGCCGAGCAGCGCGATCCCCATCCCCGCACCCAGCTGGTACGAGGTCTCGCCGATAGCCGCCGCCCCGCCGGCGCTTTCGGCCGGGGCCTCGCTGAGCATCGATTCGTACGCCCCGAAGAGCGTGGTCTGCAGCCCGAGGCCGAGCAGGACGAAGGCGCCCGTCAGCAGCCACGGCTTGTCGTGCTGGCCCATCGCGACCAGGCACAGCACGGCGGCAGCCGTCAGCACGAAGCCGTAACTCACCATCCGGCGCGGCCCGATCCGGCGCAGGGTGTACGACCCCGTCGCGCCCGCCGCCATGGCGGCGAAGGTGAGCGGCAGCAGCCGCAGGCCGGTTTCGAGCGGGCTCAGGCCGAGCACCAGCTGCAGGTACTGCACGGCGATCAGCTCGAGACCGACCAGGGCCAGCATGGCCAGGACGATGCACCCGACGGCAGTGGTGAAGGTGGGGCGGGAGAACATCCGCATGTCGATGAGGGGGTGTTCGCGCCGCTTCTGCCGCCGTACGAAGACGACCAGCAGCGCGGCGCCGATGCACAGCGGACCCAGCGTTCCCGGTCCGACCACACCTTCGCCGGCGCCCAGCCGCTTGACTCCGAGGACGACACCGAGCACGCCGGCCGCGGCCATCAGCGCACCGAGCACGTCCCAGGGCCCTTCGGCGCTCCCCTTGGACTCGGGCAGCAGCCAGCGGCCGAGCGGGAGTATCACCGCCATCAGCGGGATGTTGATCAGGAAGACCGAGCCCCACCAGAAGTGCTCGACCAGGAAACCGCCGAGCACAGGGCCCACGGCCGCGCCGACGGCAGCGACCGCCGTCCAGATCCCTATCGCGACGGCCCGCTCACGCCGGTCGGGGAAGACCGCGCGCAGCAGCGAGAGCGTCGCGGGCATGATCATCGCGCCGCCGACGCCGAGCAGGGCGCGGGCCCCGATCAGTATCTCCGGGGTGGTCGCCAGGGCCGCGACGGCGGAGGCCAGGCCGAAGAGCGCGTAGCCGAACAGCAGGACGCGGCGGCGGCCGACGCGGTCCCCGAGCGTGCCGAAGAGGATCAGGAGCGAGGCGCAGACCAGCGGATAGGCGTCGACGATCCAGAGCAGTTGGACGGCACCGGGGTTCAGGTCCTGGGTGACGGAGGGCACGGCCACGTGCAGCACGGTCGCGTCCAGCGCGACGAGCAGGAGGCTGATGCACAGGACGATCAGGACGACCCAGCGGTTTCCACCGCTGGAGGCGGCGCGAAGGCGCGCACCGGCCATGGACGTCCTGGACATGCAACTACCTCCCGGTGGAAATCCCTCGCGTTCGGCAGGTCTGAGGGGCAGTACCCCTGGGCCCGGCATCGATGGGCGAGTGAGCAGCCAGCGTACGCGAGTTCATGTAGGCGTCAGGTGGTGTCGTGTCGTACGCCACACCCTGTCCGCCCTCCTGCGCTCCGCACCCCGATAATCGTGGCCGTGACTGATCTTGCACGACCCCCCGCTCCGGCCCGGTCCGCGCTGCGCCGCGCGGGGCCCGCGCTGCTCGCCTTCACGGCGGTGCGGCTGACCGGAATCGCCGTGCTGGCCATCTGGTCGGCGGCGAACGACAAGAGCTGGCACACGCTGCTCTCGGCCCGCTGGGACTCGCTCTGGTACACCCGCGTCGCAGACCTCGGCTATGGCTACGAGGTCCACCTGCCCAATGGCGACCTCCACTCCAACCTGGCGTTCTTCCCGCTGCTGCCCTGGCTGGAGCGGCTGGTGTCGGCCGTGACCCCGCTCGGGTACGCGGACGCCGGGCTCGCCGTGAGCTGGATCGCCTCGCTCTTCGCGGCCTGGGGCATCTTCGCGGTCGCCGACCGGCTCTACGGACGGGCGGCGGGCACGGCGGCGGCCGTGCTCTGGGCGGTGCTGCCGGTGGGCATCGTGGAGTCGATGGCGTACAGCGAATCGCTGTTCACGGCGCTGGCCGCCTGGGCGCTGTACGCGGTGCTCGGCGAGCGCTGGATCGCGGCCGGTCTGCTGGCGTCGCTGGCGGGACTGACCCGCCCGGTGGGGGCCGCGGTCGTCGCGGCGGTCTGGGTCGCGGCGGCCCTGGCACTGCGCCGGGGCGACGGGCCGCGCGCCCGGATGGTGGCCGGCGCGGTGCTCGCACCGCTCGGTGCGGCGGCGTACGTGCTCTGGGTGGGCGGACGCACGGGGGGCGGGCTGCTCGGCTATCTCGACGTCCAGGCCGGCTGGGGCAACGGCTTCGACGGCGGCCTGGCCTTCGCCCGCTTCGTCGGGGACAAGCTGGGCGACGGCGGCCCGGGCATCCTGGCCGGGATCGGGCTGATCGTCGGGGTGGCCCTGGTGATCTGGCTGTACGTGAAGTGCGTACGACAGCGCCAGCCGCCGCCCCTGCTCGTCTACTGCGGCATCGTCGTCGCGCTGGCCCTCTGCGCCTCCGGCTACTTCGGCTCCAAGCCGCGCCTGCTGCTCCCCGCCTTCCCGCTGCTGTTCCCCATCGCCCTGGCCCTGGCGCGTCTGCGCAGGTCGCGGGCGGTGCTGGTGCTCGGTTCGGTGGCGCTGGCCTCGGCTGCGTACGGGGCGTTCTGGCTGAACGGATCGGGTCCCCCATGAAGGGGCCGAGAATTCAACACTTCCTTTTGGTGAATGAATTCAATGACCGTAAGGCTCCGATAAAAACGATCAACACCACCAGTGCCAAAAGTCCTACATGACGTGCGAATAAGCGGGAACAAACTCTCGTGTGAGACATACTCCACATCACATCGTCATCACAAAGACACCGGATCGGCCTAGTCCGCATCTCACCCGCTGTAACGTCGATTGGGTGCGTACCGACCGATCCATCACCCGACTGGAGCGGCTCTTCGCCCGTCTGGACCGGGAACCGGAGCCGCCGAAGATAGAGACCCCGCGGATGACCCGTACCCGCGCGGTCCTCTTCAGCGCGACGCTGGCCTTCTACGTGGCCATCGTCGTCGCCGTACTGTCCACGTCCTGGCTGGTGGATCTGGACTGGAAGGTCTTCATGTTCCGGCCCTTCCAGCAGTGGCCGGAACTGCACGCTTTCCTGGACTACTTCGTGGTGCTCGGCCAGCGCGGCCCCACCGCCGTGATGGTCGCCGCCTGGCTCGGCTGGCGCTCCTGGCGCCAGCACACACTGCGCCCGCTGCTCACGCTCGGCGCCTCACTGCTGCTGTTGAACGTCACGGTCGGCGCGGTCAAGATCGGCCTCGGCCGGCTCGGCCCGCACTACGCCACGAGCATCGGCTCCGCCGAGCTCTACCAGGGCGGGGACATATTTCCGTCCGGGCACACCGCGAACGCGGTCGTGACCTGGGGAATCCTCGCCTACCTCGCCTCCACGCCGCTGACCAGGCGTTATCTGTCAGTGGTGTCGTCGGTCATCGCGCTCGGTGTGGGTGCGACCACGGTCTACCTCGGTACGCACTGGCTGAGCGATGTTCTGCTCGGCTGGGCAGCGGGCCTGCTCATCCTGCTGGCCCTGCCCTGGTTCGAGCCGCTGATCGCCCGTGCCGAAGCGATGATCTTCGCCGTACGGGAACGCTGGCGCGCCCGGCGCAGGCTCGCACCCGTACTGCCCTCGCCCGTTCCCACCAGTCCCGCACTGTTCCCGCCGCGCCGTCCGGCAGCGGACACGGACCCGCTGCGTGAGCCGGTGGGCGCTGTTTCGGGGCGCACCGCGACGGCCCTCAGGACCACCGTGCAGCGCCCGCACGGGGCCCGTTCGGAACGTACGCCGGTCACCCCGGTGGGCAGCCGGCGACCGCCCCACGCGGACCGCGCGCCGCGCAATCCGCAGGCGCGCCCGGTCAACTAGTACGCCAGAAGGCCCCGACCACCCTGTGGTCGGGGCCTTTGCCGTGCCGCCGGCGCGGACGCGCGCCGTCAGCCCTGCCAGCAGCGGTTGACCCTGCCGTCCTCGACCTCGAAGTTGAGCCGTCCCTGGCGGTACTCCATGGTGATGATCGCGCCCGGCGGCAGCGACCTCACGGTGGACCAGCCGCGCTCACGGGCCAGCTGCTCCGCGCCTGCGGCATCGAGGCCCACATAGGAGGCGGGGGCGTCGTCGGGCTGTGCGGGAGGGGTCGGTACAGGTGCCATGACAGTCACCGTAGGCGGCGGGCCACTCAGAGGGAAGGCCGGGTTCCGTACCCCATCGGTCACACTTGTGTCACAAGATCACGACGAGTGTTTGTATCGAACTCCTTCACCCGTTCGTGGAGTCAAGGCGTTCTTCGCCCAGGAATTCCGCCGCCCCCGGGGACGTCATCCATATCCACGGTGAATTCCGGGACAACGCCCTCCGAGCGGCGTTTGAATTCACACGTCCAGGCCGCCGCACATGAGTTGACGGCGCATAGGGGATTCACGGATTCCTTACATCATTCGCACCCCTGGCCGACCGGTTCCACGGCCCCGCGCGCTGATCCCGTTGCGTACGCCCCCTGTTGGAGTGGGCCCCAACGCGCGCATCATGTCTCCTGCCCGACACCCGGCCATCGAGGGGGCACGTGATGGGTACGACGACCGCGGAGGCGACGGCCGACGGCCCGGCACGGGTGCGCCGGCCGGGCCGGGTGCTCGTGGACTGGCTGACGACCACGGACCACAAGAAGATCGGGCATCTCTACCTGATCACGTCGTTCGTCTTCTTCCTGATCGCCGGGCTCATGGCCATGCTCATGCGGGCCGAGCTGGCCCGACCGGGCCTGCAGATCATGTCGAACACCGAGTACAACCAGATGTTCACGATGCACGGCACGATCATGCTGCTGCTCTTCGCGACCCCGACCTTCGCGGGATTCGCCAACGAGATCATGCCGCTGCAGATCGGTTCGCCCGACGTCGCCTTCCCGCGGCTGAACATGTTCTCGTACTGGCTGTTCCTCTTCGGCGGACTGATCGTCCTCGGCTCGGAGATCACTCCGGAGGGCCCTGCCGACTTCGGCTGGTTCGCCTACGCCCCGCTCAACTCGCTCAACCACTCCCCCGGCATCGGCGCGGACCTGTGGATCATGGGCCTGGCGCTGGCGGGCTTCGGCACCATCCTGGGCGCGGTCAACTTCATCACCACCATCATCGGGATGCGCGCCCCCGGCATGACCATGTTCCGTATGCCGATCTTCACCTGGAACGTGCTCTTCACCTCGATCCTGGTGCTGATCGCCTTCCCCGTGCTGGCCGCGGCGCTCCTGGTCCTGGAGGCCGACCGGCGGTTCGGCTCGGTCGTCTTCGAGCCCCAGTCGGGCGGTGCGCTGCTCTGGCAGCACCTCTTCTGGTTCTTCGGCCATCCCGAGGTCTACATCATCGCGCTGCCGTTCTTCGGCATCATCAGCGAGATCATCCCGGTCTTCTCGCGCAAGCCGATCTTCGGCTACACCACGCTGGTCGCCGCGACGATGTCCATCACCGGGCTCTCCGTGGTCGTCTGGGCACACCACATGTTCGCCACCGGCGGGGTGCTGCTGCCCTTCTTCTCCTTCATGTCCTTCCTGATCGCGATCCCGACCGGGGTGAAGTTCTTCAACTGGACGGGCACGATGCTCAAGGGCTCGCTGTCCTTCGAGACACCGATGCTCTGGTCGGTGGGCTTCCTGGTCTCCTTCCTCTTCGGCGGTCTCACCGGCGTGCTCCTGGCCTCGCCACCGCTGGACTTCCATGTCACCGACTCGTACTTCGTGGTCGCCCACTTCCACTACGTCGTCTTCGGCACGGTCGTCTTCGCCACCTTCGGCGGCTTCTACTTCTGGTGGCCCAAGCTGACCGGCAAGATGCTCGACGAGAAGCTGGGCAAGCTGCACTTCTGGACGCTCTTCGTCGGCTTCCACACCACCTTCCTGGTCCAGCACTGGCTGGGCGCGGAGGGCATGCCACGGCGGTACGCGGACTATCTGGCGGCCGACGGCTTCACGCTGCTCAACACCATCTCGTCGATCGGCGCCTTCCTGCTGGGCCTGTCCACGCTGCCGTTCCTCTACAACGTCTGGAAGACCACGAAGTACGGCAAGAAGGTCGACGTCGACGACCCCTGGGGGTACGGGCGTTCACTGGAGTGGGCGACCTCGTGCCCGCCACCGCGCCACAACTTCCTGACGCTGCCCAGGATCCGCTCCGAGTCACCCGCCTTCGACCTGCACCATCCGGAGTTCGCGGCGCTCAGTGCGCTTGCGGAGACGGGGACTCCGGAGGCTCCAGAGCCCTCGAAAGCCGGTCCCGAGCCGTCCTGATCCGCGTCTTCAGCTCCTGCGGCTCGATCACCTCGAAGTCGACGCCCAGGAGCATCAGATGGATCACCATCACATCGAGGCTCGCCGCCCCGCAGCGCAGCAGACAGCTCTGCGCGTCGACGGCCTCCAGGACCCCGGCGGTGGGCGAGATCCGTTCCGCTGCCGCCTCCATCGGCACCAGCAGCCGCACCACGGCGCTGCTGGCGTACGCGGTCGTGGACACGCCACGGGAGACGTACGCGGCGAGGTCGTCGGCCGGGGGCGTACGCGGCTCGAAGCGCGGTCCGTGCGGCGGCTTCGGGGTGATCCGGTCGGCCCGGAAGGTGCGCCAGTCGCCCCTGTCCACGTCCCAGGCGACCAGATACCAGAGGCGCTCGGTGCAGACCAGCCGGTGCGGCTCCACGGTGCGCCTGCTCGAAGTCCCGCCGTGGTCGCGGTACTCGAACCGCATCCGCTCCATGTCCCTGCAGGCATTGGCGAGTTCGGTGAGGACCTCCGGCTCGACGGTCGCCGAGCCGTTGCCGCGCAGCATCGGGACGGTGAAGGCGTTGAGCGCGCCGATGCGGCGGCGCAGCCGGTGCGGCAGCACCTGCTCCAGCTTGGCCAGGGCCCGTACGGACGTCTCGCCGATCCCCTCGACGCCGTTGCCCGCAGCCGTGCGCAGGCCTACGGCGACGGCCACCGCCTCGTCGTCGTCCAGGAGCAGCGGCGGCAGTTCCGCGCCCGCACCGAGCCGGTAGCCGCCGCCGGTGCCCGGGCTGGCGTCGACGGGATAGCCGAGCTCGCGCAGCCGGTCGACGTCGCGCCGCACCGTACGGGGCGTGATGCCGAGCCGGTCCGCGAGGTCCGCCCCCGACCACTCCCTGTGGGCCTGCAGCAGGGAGAGGAGGCGCAGCAGCCGGGCCGAGGTGTCCAGCACCGCTCAGCCCGCCACCGGGTCCAGCCGGACGCTGAGGTCGTTCTCGACGGTGTAGTACGGGACCGCCGTGGCACGCCCCTGGGCGTCGGCGGGACGGGCCGGGTAGACGTAGATGCCCTTGCGGTCCGCGATGTCGTCGAGGATGCGCGCGATGCGTACCGCCCCGCCGCCCTCGCCCGAGGGCAGCAGCCACAGGTCCCGGAACGTCTCCTTCACGATGCCCGCGGCGGCCAGCGGGGCGTACGGCAGCGTGAAGGCGAAGGCCCCGGACTCCCCGGTGACGGGCTCGCGGTGCACTTCGCCCGGCGTCCCGCGCAGCCGGGCCTCGACGACCGCGCCGGGGCCGAGCCCGGCCCCGTACAGCCGGCCCTCGACCGTCATCGCGCCCTGCACGAAGCCGATCTCGCCGACCTCGGCGTGCGGGGCGCGCAGCCAGCTGCGGACGGCCAGCGCGCCGCCCTTGGCCTGGTACGGGATACGGACCGCGACGGCCGCGGCCGGCGGCTCGGGGACGCGGTCGAGGAGCGTGCGCAGGTCCCTGATGCCGGATTCGACGCTCTGTTCGCCGTCGTCGCCGCAGTCGGCGAGGACGTCCCAGCGTCCCTGGGCGAGGCCGGTCGCCGTGGCCAGCACGGCGTGCGGGGCGAGTTCGAGACGGAGACGCTCGCCGGTCCTGCGGTTCTGGAGCACGAGGGCCGTGGCGCGGGTGTCGTCGACCACGAAGGTGATCGAACCGTCTGCGGCAGTAGTGCAGTCGGCGCGCGGCGCGGGAATGATCGTCATGAGGACTTGCCCTTCCGGAGCGCGGCACTTGCTCTGTAGCGGAGCCCGTACGCCCCGTCGAGAACCGTCGAGCGGGCGCGGTGCACGGAATCGCGCAGACCGCCGCGGCAATGCCCCGAACCCGCTCCGGCGACGAGCTCGGTGAAGAGCGACTCGTGCCGCTCGGCGATACGGGACGGGTCGAACCGCGCGGCGTTCTCCTGTGCCGACTGCCCCATCCTGCGCCGGAGTTCGTCGTCGTCGATCAGGGAGAGCAGCCCGCCGGCGATCGCGTCCACGTCGCCGACCGGTACGAGAAGGCCGTCGACACCGTCGGTGATGATCTCGCCGGGGCCGTGCGGGCAGTCGGTGGAGACGACGGGGAGCCCGGAGCGCATGGCCTCGACGATGGTCATGCCGAAGGACTCGAGGCGTGAGGTGACCGCGGCGACGGAGCCCTTGGTCCACTCGGGCTCGATGGGGTTGGCCGAGCCCATCAGGAACACGTGGTTGTAGAGGCCGAGTTCGTCGATGAGGGCGCGCAGGGCGTCCTTCTCGTTCCCGCTGGCGTCCCCGCTTCCGTAGATACGAAGGCGCCAGTCGGGGCGGGCGGCGACGACCTTGGCGAAGGCCCGCACGAGCAGGTCGTAGCGCTTGACGTCGGTGAGGCGGCCCGCCGCGATGACCCACTTGCCGGTGGAGTCGGCGGGCGGGAGCACCGGCGCGGGGACGCTGTTGGGGACGGCCTCGATCCGTACGCCGGGCAGCTTCAGCCGGGTGCGATACGCGCGCGCGTCGGCCTCGGTGACGGTGGTGACCGCATCGAGGAGCCGGTAGCGGTGGGCGATCTCGCGGCGCAGCCGGTAGCTGTGGCTGTCCAGGGTGAGGTGCTCCTGGCCGACGCGGACGGGACCCTGCCGGGTCTGCCGGGTGATCTGCACATTGAGCCCGGGCCGGGTGCCGACCACGACGTCCGCCCGCAGCGCCTTCAGGTGGGCGCCGATCCGGGCGTCGGTGAGGCGGCTGTACTGCGTGTGGCGCCCGTCCCCGCGCGGAAAGACCGTCGCCGGGCGGGCGTGCTCGGGAGCGTCCCCGTCGAAGGTCGCGCTCGTCTTGCGCATGTCGACGAGATGGCGCAGCGTCACGCCGGCGGGGGCGCCCAGGGCCGGCAGGTCGCGGTGGCGGAAGACGGAGACGATCTCGACGTCGTGCTGTTCGGCGAGAGTCTCGGCGAGATTGAACGTCGTACGGATCGTGCCGCCGATCCCGTACCCGTTGTGCAGCAGAAACGATATGTGCATGAGCCGGCCGATCCCCCTGGGTCTCCACACTGGTCCGCAGGCCTGCATGTGGTCGGCATGCCGGTCTGCTTGTGCGTCTGCTGTGAACTTTACTAGGGCCCGCTCCGGGCGGTCGTCACGGACGGTTCACGACGGTTCACGGACGATAGGGCAGCTGAGGCACGGTGAAACAGTTCGTGTCCATGGGGCCACTCCGGGTGACCCACCCGGTGCCGTCCCGCCAGCGGGCCACCGACAGACAGGTGCGCCGGGTCGCCGGGGGCCGCGCCAGCTGTTCGTAGCGCACGGGGAGCAGGAGCCCGCGGGCCGTATACGGCTCAGGGCGCCCGACGAAGCGCTCGACGCAGGCGCGGGTGAGGTCGGCGGCGCAGGAGCGGGCGGCATCCGTGAACCACATGGCGGCCGCCCAGCCCTCCAGCTGCCACTGGGAGAGCGGCTTGCCGTGCAGGGCGGCGCGGAAGGCGCGGACCTGGGGGTCGGTGGTCTCGTCGTAGTTGCGGCTGGAGCCGGTCACCCAGAGCGCGTTGCGGCAGTGCGGGGAGTCGCGGTAGTCCGCGGGGACGGAGTCGGTCCAGTTCTGGACGTTGGTGACCTTGGCGGTGACGCGGGCCCCGACCGCGTCCATCGCCTCGCACAGCTGGGCGTTGCCGTGCGTGTCCAGGGCGTCGAAGACCAGATCGGCGCCGCGCTCCCGCAGGTCGGCGGCGACCGCGCGGAAGTTGGGGAGCGCGAAGTCGACCTGCTCGGGGACCACTTCGTACCCCTCCTTGCGCAGTCCCTGGGTGATGAGCCTGGCGTACGCGGCGGACGCGGCCTGGTTGTAGGAGACGACAGCCGCGGTGCGGGCGCCCTGGGTCTGCTTGAAGTAGCGGTAGATCTCGGTGCCGCCGTAGAGCTCGCCGTCCCAGCCGGGGGTGCCGGTGCGGGGCGCCTGGCTGCCGTAGATCCCGTAGAGGTGCGGATAGGTGTCGTACGCGGGGCCGATGGGCTGTCCGCCGATGTCGGGAACGCCGGCCCGGGAGACCTGCGGTGCCCCGGCGTAGGCCAGCGCGGTCGTGGCGACCAGCGCGAAGACCTTCTTCTCCGCCACGAGTCGGTGCACGCACTCGGTGTTGCCGAGAGGGCTGCCGCCGTCGTCGCAGGTGAGGACCTCGACCGGGCGGCCCGCGATGCCGCCCTGCGCATCGACCTGCCGGAAATAGGCCTGTGCGCCGTCCCTCGTGCCGGTGAAGGCGGCTCCCCCGACGGGGCTGGTGATGCTGGTGATGATGCCGATACGCAAGGGAGCCGAGGCGGCCGTCGGCGAAGGGCCCTGCTCGAAGTCGCGCTCGGGCAAGCGGCTGCCGCAGGCGGCGCTCAGCAGGAGGAGCGCCGCCGCGAGAACCCGCTCAGCAGCCCGGTGCCGCCGCATTGCCGCTCAGGGCGACCAGCGCGCAGAGGGACTTGACCGAGACCTTCCAGGTCTGGTCCTGGAGGACCGAGGTGCCCTTGCTGTCCGGCAGCGCGGTCGCGTTGCCGACGAGCAGGTTGTACGTGACGTCGGCGGACGTCGCCGAGGTGAACTGCACGGCGGTGACCTTGGCCTTGGCCTGCGAGGCGTTCTTGTCACCGCTGAAGAGGGCGAGCAGGGGGCGCAGGGTGCTGCCGTTCTCGAGGACCTTGACCTTGTCCTCCGTGGACGTCGCGGGATCGAAGAAGACGGCCCAGTTCTTCTCGATCTGCTGCTTGGCGGCGGCCTGGTCGGCGGGAGCTCCGCCTGCGGGTGCGCTCGTGGCGGGAACTGTGGTGGCGGTGCCCGAACTGCTGGTGCTCGGCGGGGACTTGGACGGCGAGTTGTCCGAGCACCCGGCGAGCAGGAGTGCCGCGACGGCCACACCGAGTGCGGCGCGTGGGTACCTGAAGAGGTCCATAGGGGGCATAGTGCAAGGGATTGGCGTCCTTGCACAGACCTACGGGGGCCTGATGCGCACCTCCCGACTGCTCTGGGCGGGCCTTGCGGCCCTCGGCGGCGGCGTGCTGCTCTGCGCGGCCGGCTGGTACGGGGTCTCGGGCGAGCGCTTCACCGCACGCCAGGTCCCCTACCTCGCCTCCTGTACGGTGCCGGGCGCGGCGCTGATCGTGGCGGGCGCGGTGCTGCTCGCGCTCGCCGAGGTGTACGGGCTGCTGGTCGCCGATGACCCGACTCCCTTGCCCCCGGGGCCGGTTGAGGAAGGCGGCGTACTGCTGTGCCTGCCGGGCGGGACCCTGGCCCACCGGCCGGGCTGTCTGCTCGTCGCGGGCAAACCCGATGCGGTGCCGGTGGACGGCCGGGAGCTGGCGCCCTGCCCGGTGTGCGAACCCTGACGCCGTGGACTCCCTGACGTACGACCTCGTCCTGGCGGGACTGGCCGTCGGAAGTGCCGCCGCCCTCACGGGAATCGGCCTGATCGTCACCTACCGGGCGACGGGCGTGCTCAACCTCGCGCACGGTGCGATCGCGATGATCTGCGCCTTCCTGCTCCGGCAGCTGGCGGTGGGCTGGGGCTGGCCGCTGCCCCTCGCGGCCTGTCTGACCCTGCTGGTCGCCGCACCGGGCCTCGGGCTGCTGATGTCGCTCCTGGGCGGCGACCCCACGCGCGCGCTGGTCGCGTCGATCGGGGTCTTCGTGCTGCTGATCGGTGTCGCGGGTCTGGTCTGGGGTCCCGGGGCCCGGGCGGACGCACCGGCCCTGCTCCCCGACAACCCGTGGATCCAGCTCGCCGCGGTGGGCGTGCTGGCGGGCGCGGTGACGGCGGTGACGCGCTGGACCCGCTTCGGACAGGAGCTGCGGGCGGTGGTCGACAACCGCGCCCTGGCCGAGCTGGGCGGCATCGACGCGGGCCGGGTGGCGGCGGCGGGGTGGGCGTTCGGGTCGTTCACGGCAGGCCTGACGGGGGTGCTGCTGGCTCCGTACGTACGCCTGGACCCGTACGGTCTCCCGCTGCTGGTCATGGAGGTGATGGCGGTGGCGGTGGCGGCCCGGATGCGGAGCCTGCCGGTCGCGGTGGCCACGGCGCTCGCACTGGGAGTGGCCCAGGCCCAGCTGACGCGCCTGCACCCACCGGGCCGCCTCGACCCGCTGCTTCAGGCAGTGGGCTCGAACCTGTTCGTGGTAGCGCTGCTGATCGCGGCGCTGACGGTGCGATGGGGCGGGGCCGGGGAGCCAACTCCCTTACGTGCATGGCACATTGTCCGCGCCCGGACGAGGCACGGAGGCCCCCGTACTGTCCGCACACCACGCCTCTCGCCGACGGGGCCTCGGGAGGGGCCGCCCGTACCGGCTCCGGCGAAGCACCCTGGTCCACCGGCCGCGGAGAGCGGCGGCCCTGCGACCCGTACATCCCACGCACGTCCGACCACGGACGAGCCGGCCCGCCGGACAGCCGCCACCGGCCGGACCGGGCAAGCCCCCGCGCCGGAGGCCACGGACCGACGGACCACACCCCAGCCACCGGAACCCGACTCCATAGCCAAGCCGGAACGGCGAGCCGCCATGTCCGGACCGGAGCCGATGGTCGACCTCACGCCGCCCTCAAGGACCGAGAGCAGGGCCCGGCGCCCTGCCGCTGCGCAGAAGGCCCCCCATTCCCCACCGACCGCCGCCGAGCGGCCCACCACAACCGCCGAACCGAACCCGCACGCCACCAGGACAGGCCAGGCCCGGTCCGCCGACACCGCGCAACCGACGGTCGTCGCGGGCCCTGGCACCCCCTGTTCGACCACGGACGGCGCCACGCAAGCACCGGCACCGGGCGCCCCGGAACCATCGCCCTCACCCTCCGCAGCGACACGCCTCGCCCTCGCGCCGGGCGCTCGCCGGCGCCTTCGGGCCCTCCGAGCCCGGACCGCCCACACCGCCCGCGCCGGCCGGCCACCTGCGTCCCCGCGGATCCGGGACGCCCTCTGGGTGCCCGCCGGGGCGCTCCTGTCGTTCCCCCTCGTCTTCGGACCGCACGCCGCCCTCCCCGTTCCCGCGCTCGCCGTCGTCCTGCTCTCCCTCGTCGTCGTGACGGGCCGCAGTGGTCAACTCGCCCTGGGGCAGGCCGCGTACGCGGGTCTCGGCGCGCTCTTCACGGCCCGGCTCGGCGTCCGCCTGCCCGAGCTCGCCGCACTCGCCGCGGCCGTCGTCCTCGTGGCCCCGTTCGGCCTCCTCACCGGCTGGCCGGCGATCCGTCGGCGCGGTCTCGCGCTGGCCCTCACCACACTCGCCGTGGGGACCGCGGTGAGCCGCTTCGTCCTCGACCAGCCGTACGCGACGTCCGGCGTGACGCTTTCCCGGCCGGCCGGATTCACATCGGACCGCGCCTTCTACTCCCTCGAACTCGCCGTCCTCATCGGCGCGTTGCTCGCCGTAGCGGCGCTGCGCCGCGGCCGCTCGGGACGCGCGCTCGCAGCGATGCGCGACCACGAACAGGGCGCTGCGGCGTCCGGGGTCCCCGTGCCCCGCCTCAAGCTCCTGGCCTTCACCCTGGGCGCCGCCCTCGCGGCGCTCGGCGGCGGGCTGCTGTCGATGGGGGCGGGCGCCTTCGACCCGACGGCGTACGATCCGGTGCGCGGCCTCCTGTGGTTCGCGGCGCTGATGATCCTGGGCGCGGACATCCTGCTCGCCGCCCCGGCGGCAGCGGCGCTGCTCACCGCCCTGGACTCCGGGTCCCGCACCGGCCTGGCGGCCACCGCGGTCGGCGCCCTGGCCCTGCTGCTCACCCGTTTCCGCCCGGCCCTGCGCCCGCCCCGCCGCAGCCGCACGCTGACCCCGCTGGGCGAGCGCGCACGAGCCCGCCTGAGCCCCCCGGCGCAACCGGCACAGCCGACCCCGCCCGCCCCCACCCGGTCCCCGGCCCCCCGGATACGCGCCGTCACTCCCCCGGGCCCCCTGGTCGCCCACCAACTCCGTCTCTCCTACGGGGCGTTCACCGTCCTCGACGGCGTCGACATCACCGTCGAGCCCGGCCGCATCACGGCCCTGATCGGCTCCAACGGCGCCGGCAAGAGCACCCTGTTCCACTGCCTCTGCGGCACGCTCCGCCCCGCATCGGGCCGCGTCACCCTCGCAGGATCCGACATCACCCGCAGAAGCGCCCACGCGCGCACCCGGCTCGGCGTGGCCCGGACGTTCCAACAGCTCGCCGTCTTCTCCTCGTTGACGATCGCCGAGCAGGTACGGATCGGAGCCGAGCAGGGCCGGGTCCGCGACCCCGGCCGCACGGTCGATTCCGTACTGCGCCTCCTCGACCTGGACGGTCCGGTCCGAAACCGGCACACCGCCGGGCTCCCCACCGGCATCCTGCGCCGCGTGGAGCTCGCCAGAGCCCTGGCCGGACAGCCCTACGCCCTCCTCCTGGACGAGCCCGCCGCAGGCCTGGACGCCGACGAGGCCCGGGCCCTGGCAGCGACGCTCGCCGCCCTCGCCGCGCACGGCACGGCCGTACTCGTCGTCGAGCACGACCTCGACCTGGTCGCCGGGATCGCCGACCGGGTGCACACCATGGAGGCGGGACGGATCACCCCATGAACGTCGAGATCGAACTGCGCGACGCCCGCGTGCACTACGGCCCTCTCGAAGCCCTGCACGGAGTGCACCTCCCCGCCCCGGCAGGCGCCGTCACCGTCCTGCTCGGCCGCAACGGCTCCGGCCGTACGACCGCCCTGCGCGCCCTCGCCGGAACCGTGCCCCTCACCTCGGGCCGCGTCCTGCGCCGCGGCGAGGACATCACCCGCACCCCCGCCCATCTCCGCGCCCGCCGCGGCCTGTGCTCCGTACCGGACCAGCAGGCGGTCCACCCCACCCTCACGGTCGCCGAGAACCTCCGGCTGGCGGCCGCGAAAGGGGATGTCACCCCGGCCCTGACCGTCTATCCGGCCCTGCGCCCGCTTCTCGCCCGCCGCGCCGGCACCCTCTCCGGAGGCGAGCAGCGCATGCTCGCCCTCTCCCGCGCGGTCCTGGCGCACGCCCGGGTCGTGCTGGTGGACGAACCCGCCCTCGGCATGTCGCCGCCGGTCGCGGCGGCCACGTACACGATACTCACCGCTCTCGCCGCCCGCTCGGCGGCCGTGGTGATCGCGGAACAGAGACTGCCGCCCGGCCTGGACGGCCGGACGGCAGCAGCGGTGACGGTGGTGGTGCATCAACTCCGGCGCGGAGCCGTGGTGTTCAGCGGCGAGCCTGCTGAGATCCCGGCGGAATGACCAGCAGCGTCCCGACGTTCAGCCGGTCCGGGTGGGAGCCGATCATCTGGGCGTTGGCCCGGTAGAGCGCCTGCCAGCCGCCCTTGATCCCGTACTTGCGGGCGATCGAGGTGAGCGTCTCTCCGGACCGCACCGTGTGGATGCGTCCTTCGAGCCGGTACTTCTTGGAGCAGACGGGCCAGGCCTCCCAGCCCTGGTCGGCCAGCACCCGCTGCGCGACCGCGATCTGTTCGGCGCGGGTGGCGAGGTCGGCGCGCGGGGCGTACGCGAGGCCGCCGTGCTCCTCCCAGGTGGGCTGCCAGAACTGCAGCCCGCCGTAGTAGGCGTTGCCGGTGTTCACGTCCCAGCGGCCGCTGCTCTCACACTCGGCGAGGCAGCTCCAGGGCCACTGAGTGGCTGCGCAGCCGTACGGGCCGAAGCCCGCGTCGGTGGCGCGCGATCCGGGGGCGGGCGGGGGCGGGGCCGCGGCCTGCGCGCCGATCGGCACGAGGGCGAGCAGGAGGGCCAGCAGTGCGGCGGGCCACAGACGGGAACGGGGGCTATGCATCGGGTCACGCTAAGCAGCGGCGGAGCCTGCGGCGATCATGCCGCGCGGTGCGGAGGGAGGTCCCACCCGGTCGGGTGACCGGGTGGGACCTCCCCGCTTGCTCGGAGTGTCAGAGTGCGAGCCGCTGGCCGGGCAGGATGAGGTCCGGATCACTGCCGATGACGGCCTTGTTGGCGGCGTAGAGCGCACCCCAGGTGGTGCCGTGGACGGCGGCGATGGCACTCAGGGTGTCGCCGCTCCTGACCTTGTACGTGCCGTTTCCGCGGTCCGGCGTCGTTGCCGGGGCGGACGGGGTGGTGGACGGCGCGGACCTGGTGGTCACGGGCGCCTCGGGCGCCTTGACGACCTTCGGCGCCTTGGCGGCCTTGTGGACCTTGGCCGCCTTATGGGCCTTGTGGGCCTTGGGCGTACCCGAGGCCGGCGCGCTTCCGTACGCCCCCGCCCTCGCGGAACAGGTGGGCCAGGCCCCCCAGCCCTGGGCCCGCTGCACCTTGGTGGCGACGGCGATCTGCTCGGCACGGCTGGCCCGGTCGGCGGTGGACGCGTACGCCCCGCCGCCGTGCGCCCGCCACGTACCGGCGGAGAACTGCAGTCCGCCGTAGTAGCCGTTGCCGGTGTTGATGTGCCAGTTGCCGCCGCTCTCGCACTTGGCGATGCGGTCCCACACCCCGGTGTCCGCCGCCTGTGCCTGTCCGGCGGTGGCGGCGAGCAGTGCCAGCGGCGCCACCAGGGTGACCGCTACGAGCGCTGCTTTCTCACGACTGCGTATGGAACTGGAACATTCGGACATGGATTCCCTCTCGCAGGACCCGGGTCCGGCCGCCGGCTGCGGTCGCCCCAGGGGTGCTCGGTGCACACGGCGATGGAATCTATGGAGGGCGGGCCGGTGGTATCAACCAATTGCTTGTCATTCCAGGCCAGTTGACCGTTACCCGGAGTATCAGCGAATTTCGGCCGCCCACTTGATTCGGAGATTTCGTCATTTGTCGACCTGCGAACGAAGTGATCTGTGACCCACCTCACCCCTTCAACTTCCATGCACTCAGCATGAGTTGACAGGGAGTGAGAGATTCCGGCGGCCCTCTCACGGTGTGCTGAGGATGGTTCGATTCCGTTCGCCTTTGCGCGTGACCCCGGACACAGATCATCCGTTGTTCTCTTTATGAGCCGGGAACTGCCCGGCCCACGAACCGAGTTCGAGGAGCCACCCGTGCCGCGCATGCTCGACGTCAGCCAGGACGTACGCGCCGAGATCGGCGATGAAGAGGCCGACCTGCTGCTCGCCGGCGAGAACGCCGCGGGCAGCTACGACTGCACCTCCTGTCGCACCCCAGGCGACTCCGACCAGGAGCGCACCAGCACGGTGCTGTTCGTCGGCGACGAGACCGCCGTGCTCGCCTTCGCCCACGCGACCTGCATCCCGTCCCAGGTGGTCCAGGTCTCCGAGGACCAGCTCCAGGGCGCCGTACGGTCGATCACCGGCGACAGCGACACGGCTTCTTCGGCCCCCGAGCAGGCCGTCCTCGGCATCACCAGCGGTCTTGTCCTCGTCGAGGGCGAGCTCCGGCCGGCGCTGGTCGTCGAGCCGACCGGCCCGATCGCCCGCCCCGGCTCCATCGCCGGCGTCGACGAATTCCTTCCGCTCCTCATCGAGCAGGGGTTCCAGCCGGCGGGCGACGTGAACCGCCCGCCCGCCCCGCTCGCGGGCTGGTCCGTACTCCTCGCCATGGGCCAGCTGCACGCGATCCTCCAGCCGGGCACCGGCGGCGGCAGCCCGGTCTCCTGGTGGCAGGCCCATCAGCCGCTCCAGGTCACCGACGCCTGGCGCGCGGCGGCGAACAAGTCGCACACGGTCCTGCTGTTCGCGGCCCCCGCAGGATCGATCGGCCAGCAGCCCCGCGAGGACCTGCTCCGCGGCGCCCTGGAAAAGGCCGCGGCGGGCGGCTACCTGGTCGCGGCGGCGCTCCCGCTGGCCGGCACCTGATCCGCACCCCGCTCACGCCCCGCGCACCCCGCTCGCACCCCTGCCGATCAGCGATTTCTTCGCCGAGCCCGCATCCGACCGGCGATGGTGTCGTTGGCAGATACGTGCACTCATACGACTCCAGCCGCCAGCCGTATCAGAACCAGATCCCAGCGATGCGCCCGTCCCAGGACCCATCGCACGCCCCGTCCCCCACCCCGATCTACGACGCCCTGTACTCCGAGTACCTCAGATCCTTCCGGGCGCTCCCGGGCGACCGCAGCGGTGAGGAGAACCTGGGGTTCACGGCCTTCGGCAACGGAGCCCACCCCGGAGGCCGCACCGGCCACTACCCGGGGCACACCGGGTCCTGGCACACGCCCGGTCACACACCCGGACACACAACAGGGCGGCAGCACACCGGGAACCATCTCCCGGCAGCGCTGCCGCCCGGCCCCCGAAGGGGGCTGTAGGTCCGCTGGGGCCTACTTGTTCCGCCCGCGCTTCTCGCGCACCCGCACGGAAATGTGGATCGGGGTGCCCTCGAAGCCGAACTCCTCGCGCAGCCGACGCTCGACGAAGCGCCGGTAGCCGGCCTCCAGGAACCCCGAGGCGAAGAGGACGAAACGCGGCGGCTTGGTGCCCGCCTGCGTACCGAAGAGGATGCGCGGCTGCTTGCCACCGCGGACCGGGTGCGGGTGCGAGGCGACGATCTCGCCGAGGAAGGCGTTGAGCCGGCCGGTCGGCACGCGCGTCTCCCAGCCCGCGATGGCCGTCTCGATCGCCGGGACCAGCTTTTCCATGTGGCGGCCGGTGAGCGCGGAGACGTTCACCCGCGGCGCCCAGGCGATCTGCCCGAATTCGGTCTCGATCTCGCGCTCGAGGTAGTAGCGGCGCTCCTCGTCGAGCGTGTCCCACTTGTTGTACGCGATGACGAGCGCGCGCCCCGCCTCCACGGCCATCGTCACGATGCGCTGGTCCTGCACGCTGATGGACTCGCTGGTGTCAATCAGTACGACCGCGACCTCGGCCTTCTCCAGGGCGGCGGCGGTACGCAGCGAGGCGTAGTAGTCCGCACCCTCCTGGAGGTGCACCTTGCGGCGGATGCCCGCGGTGTCGATGAACTTCCAGGTGATGCCGCCGAGGGTGATCAGCTCGTCGACCGGGTCGCGGGTGGTGCCGGCCTGCTCGTTGACGACGACACGGTCCTCCTTCGCGACCTGGTTCAGCAGCGAGGACTTGCCGACGTTGGGGCGCCCGATGAGGGCGATACGGCGCGGCCCGCCGATCGCGGTGCCGAAGGTCTGCGCGGGTGCCTCCGGCAGCGCTTCGAGGACGGCGTCGAGCATGTCGCCCGTACCGCGGCCGTGCAGCGAGGAGACGGGGTGCGGCAGGCCGAGACCGAGCGACCACAGGGCGGTGGCGTCCGCCTCGCCGCTCAGGCCGTCGACCTTGTTGGCGCAGAGCACGACGGGCTTGCCCGCCTTGCGGAGCAGCCTGACGACGGCCTCGTCGGTGTCGGTGGCGCCGACTGTGGAGTCGACGACGAAGACCACGGCGTCGGCGGTCTCGATGGCGTACTCGGCCTGGGCGGCGACGGAGGCGTCGAGCCCCAGCACGTCCTGCTCCCAGCCGCCGGTGTCGACGACCATGAAGCGGCGGCCCGCCCACTCGGCCTCGTACCGCACCCGGTCGCGGGTGACGCCCGGCTTGTCCTGGACGACGGCTTCACGGCGGCCGATGATGCGGTTCACCAGGGTCGACTTGCCCACGTTCGGACGGCCGACGACGGCGAGGACGGGAAGCGGCGGTCCGACCGCTTCGTCGATCGCGCCTTCGACGTCCGAGACGTCGAAGCCCTCTTCCGCGGCGAGCTCCATGAACTCTGCATACTCGGGATCCAGCTGGTCGTTCATGAAGTCCGTTCCTCTGTGTTGCTCATCATCGGTGGCCCGTGATCCCACAGCCCACTACTCAAGTTCAAGTCTCGCTCAGCGCCCGGTGAGGCGCCTGGCGCTGTCCAGGTGGGCGGTCAGCCGCGCCTGGATCCGTACGGTGGCCTCGTCCAAGGCCTTGCGCGTACGCCGTCCGCTTCCGTCTCCCGCGTCGAAGGCGTCACCGAAGACGACATCGACGCGGCTGCGCAGCGGCGGCAGCCCACCTATCAACCGGCCGCGGCGCTCCGTACTTCCCAGCACCGCCACCGGCACGATCGGCGCCCCGCCGCGTACCGCGAAGTACGCGAGCCCGGCGCGCAGTGAGGCGAAGTCTCCTTCGCCCCTGGTGCCCTCGGGGAAAATCCCCAGCACCCCTCCATCATCCAGCACTCCGAGCGCATCGCCGATCGCATTGCGGTCCACGCTCGTCCGGTCCACCTTGACCTGACCGATTCCGCGCAGAAACGGATCGAGCGGCCCCACGAACGCTTCCTTCTTGATCAGGAAGCGCACCGGCCTCGGAGCGGTCCCCATCACCATGGGACCGTCGATGTTGTGCGAGTGGTTGACGGCGAGAATCACGGGGCCACTCGCCGGAACCCGCCAGGAGCCGAGCACCCGGGGCTTCCACAACCCGTACATGAGCCCGATGCCGATGGACCGGCCGACCGCCGCACCGCGCTGGGCGCCAGCGGTCACTTGGCTGCCCGCTTCTCCTCGATGAGGGTGACGACACACTCGATGACCTGGTCAAGGGTCAGATCCGTGGTGTCCACCTCGACCGCGTCGTCCGCCTTGGCGAGCGGCGAGGTCTTACGGCTGGAGTCGGCCGCGTCCCGCTTGACGAGCGCCTCCCGGGTGGCCGCGACATCGGCTCCCTTGACCTCGCCGCTGCGCCGGGCGGCGCGTGCCTCGGGCGAGGCCGTCAGGAAGATCTTGAGGTCGGCTGCGGGCAGCACCGTGGTGCCGATGTCCCGCCCCTCGACGACGATGCCCAGCTCGGCGCCCGCGGCGGTGGCCCGCTGCAGCTCGGTGATGAGCGCACGCACCTCGGGGACCGCGCTGACCGCGCTGACCTTGGAGGTGACCTCCTGCGTACGGATCGGCCCGGAGGCGTCCTGTCCGTCTACCGTGATGGTCGGGGCGGACGGGTCGGTGCCGGACTCGATGGAGGGCTTGGCCGAGGCGTCGGCCACGGCGGCGGCGTCGTCGACGTCGATGCCGTTGTTCAGCATCCACCAGGTGATGGCGCGGTACTGGGCGCCGGTGTCCAGGTAACTGAGGCCGAGCTTGGCGGCGACGGCCTTGGAGGTGCTGGACTTGCCCGTGCCGGAGGGGCCGTCGATGGCGACGATCACTGCTGCCGGAGCGGTCCGGGCGGCGGTTTCCACGGTGACGGACACCTTCCTGGTTCACGGGAAAAGACATCAGGGCGCAGAAGTGCCCCGCACCAGGTTACCGGCCGCCCGGGCACCCTGGTTACGCCGCCCGTGCCACGGCCCTACTGCCGCAGCGCCCAGCCCCGCTCCCGCAGCGACGCCGAGAGCCCCGGCACCGCCCCCGGCTCGACCATGAGCTGGACCAGACCCGCCTGCTGCCCGGTCGCGTGCTCGATCCGTACGTCCTCGATGTTGACCCCGGCCCGGCCCGCATCGGCGAAGATCCGGGCGAGCTCGCCCGGCTGGTCGCTGATGAGCACCGCCACGATCTCGTACGTCGCCGGGGCCGCACCGTGTTTGCCCGGCACCCGCACCCGCCCCGCGTTGCCCCGCCGCAGTACGTCCTCGATGCCTTCGGCGCCGCCCCGCCGCTTCTCCTCGTCCGAGGACTGCAGCGCGCGCAGGGCCAGGACGGTCTCGTCCAGGTCGGCGGCGACCCCGGCCAGCACATCGGCCACGGGCCCCGGGTTGGCGGACAGGATCTCCACCCACATCCGCGGGTCGGACGCGGCGATCCGGGTCACGTCCCTGATGCCCTGGCCGCACAGCCGTACCGCGGTGTCGTCCGCCTCCTCGAGACGGGCCGCGACCATGGAGGAGATCAGCTGCGGGGTGTGGGAGACCAGCGCCACGGCCCGGTCGTGCGCGTCGGCGTCCATGACGACCGGCACGGCACGGCAGAGCGCGACCAGCTCCAGGGCCAGGTTGAGGACCTCGGTGTCGGTGTCCCTGGTCGGCGTGAGCACCCAGGGCCGCCCCTCGAAGAGGTCGGCGGTCGCGGCCAGCGGACCCGAGCGCTCCTTGCCCGACATCGGGTGCGTGCCGATGTACGCGGTGAGGTCGCAGCCCAGCGCCTCCAGCTCGCGCCGCGGACCGCCCTTGACACTCGCGACGTCTATGTAGGCGCGCGCCGCCCCGCGCCCCATCGCGTCGGCCAGGCTCCTGGCCACGTGTGCGGGCGGTACGGCGACGATCGCCAGGTCCACGCGCCCCTCGGGCGGATCGTCCGTACCGGCCCCGAGGGCTGCGGCCGTACGCGCCTGCCCGGGATCGTGGTCGACGAGGTGGACCGTGACGCCCCGGCTCGCGAGAGCGAGCGCGGCGGAGGTGCCGATCAGGCCGGTGCCGATGACGAGGGCGGTTCTCACTGGGCGATGTCCTTGCGCAGGGCGCCCGCGGCACCGAGGTAGACGTGGGCGATCTCCGACCTGGGCAGGTACGTCTCCACGTGCGCCAGGACCCGTACGACCCTGGGCATGGCGCCCGTGATGTCGAGCTCCTGGGCGCAGATCAGCGGTACGTCCACGATGCCGAGCTTGCGGGCGGCAGCCGCCGGGAAGTCGCTGTGCAGGTCAGGGGTGGCCGTGAACCAGATGCTGATCAGGTCGTCGGCGACAAGCCCGTTGCGCTCGAGGACGGCGGTGAGCAGCTCGCTGACCTGCTCGTCCATGTGTCCGGCGTCGTCCCGCTCCAGCTGGACGGCTCCGCGGACCGCTCGTACCGCCACGTGATGCTCCTTGATCGCAAAAGGTTCGGCTGCTCAGGTTCGGCTGCTCCGTCAAGAGTAGTCAGCCGCACCGGCACACCACTGCGGCGACCGCCCTCCGAGACACGTCCCGGGAGCAGCCGCCGCGGTGGTGCAGCAGCGTCAGAGCTGCTGCTGCTTGATGAGGTCCTCCATGGAGCCGCCGTGCGGGACCTCGCCCCCCGGGGTCAGCTTGTCGACCGCCTGCGGAAGCGACTGGGCGATCTGGTCGGCCGCCTGCTGCGTGGAGACGCCCGCCTCGTCGGCGACTTTCTGCAGGGTCTCGTCCGGCAGCGCCTGGGCGATCTGCTCGCCGCTGACCTGCTTGTTGTCGCCGCCGCCGACCCAGGACTGCGCCTGGTCCATCAGCCCGGACTTAGTCAGCATCCCCATCAGACCTTCGAGGGGGTTGCTCCCGCTGCTGCCACCCTTGCCGCTGAACGCGCCGAGCAGCGAGCCGAGGATGTCTCCGGCTCCGCCGCCGGCCGCGGTTCCCCCTTCGGCGCTCTTGCCGCCGCCGCCCAGGAGGCCGCCGAGCAGACTGCCGAGGTCATTTCCCGCCATGGTTCTGCCTTTCGAGGAAGGACAGCCGGGTCCGCGGTACGCGGAATGCCCGACACCAGTACCAGACAATCTGGCGTAAACATCCCTATGCCGCCACTTGGGCGACACAGACCTGTTCGCGCTATGGACGCCGGGGGTCCAGGTCCGCTCTCATGGTGGTTCTGCACCACTCGGCGCCTCGGGGGAGGCCTTCCATGAAGCGTTCAGGACCCCTGTTCACACTCCTCGCCGGCCTGCTCCTGGCCCTCGTGATGCTGTCGCTGAACGCCGCGACGGGGAAGGGCACGTCCTCGTACGGAAACAGCCCGGCCCCAGCGCCCAGCGCCGTGCCGAACACGGAGAAGCCCTCTCCCGCCGCGACCACCGCGGCGCCGAAACCGTCGCGGACCGCGACCCCGCCGCCGGACGCCTCGTACGCGGGCCGCACCAAGGACGACAAGGCCTCCGTCGCCATCTCGCTCAAGGGCGGCAAAGCCATCGCGTACTTCTGCGACGGCCGCACCAAGGAGGCCTGGCTGAAGGGCGACGTCAAGGATGACGGCACCATGCGGCTGACCGGCAGCGACGGCGCGAAGCTCGACGGCACCCTGCGCGGGAACAAGGTCGACGGCACGGTCACCGTCCGCAAGCAGGCCTGGCAGTTCACCGCGGCGAAGGCGGTCAAGCCCTCCGGTCTCTACCGCGCCACCACCGAGGTGCGCGGCGCGAAGATCGACGGCGGCTGGATCGTCCTGCAGGACGGCCGTCAGGTCGGCATCGTCGACAGCGACGGCGAGCCCGCTGCCGCACCCCCGATCGACCCGCAGACCGGCGCCGTGACCGTGAACGGCACCGAGATCACCGCTGCCCCCGCCGTCCCCTGAGTGCAGGGAGTGAGTACGCCATGAGCGTCGACCCCAACGCCCCCACCGCCTCGTTCCCCGCCCAGCCGGACGGCCACGCCCGCCCTGGCGCCGCCCGCTACCTGGTGCCCGCGCTCGTGGCCGCGGCGGTCGCCGTCGGACTCGGTGTGTACGGCAAGGAGCACGACCCCGCGGGCACCGCCTTCAACATCGCGGGCTTCAACAGCACGGGCGCGGTCAAGTCCTGGCTGGCCACCACCGCCGTCGCCTTCGCGCTCGTCCAGCTCCTCTCGGCACTGGCGATGTACGGCCGGCTGCCGGGCCTGGGCGGCACCACCTGGACCGCACCCCTGCACCGCTGGTCGGGCAGGATCGCCTTCCTGCTGGCGGTGCCCGTCGCGGTCCACTGCCTCTATGCGCTGGGCTACCAGACGTACAACACCCGCGTGATGTGGCATTCGCTCCTCGGCTGCTTCTTCTTCGGTGCGTTCAGCGCCAAAATGCTGCTGCTCCGTGCCCAGCGGCTGCCCGGCTGGCTGATCCCGGTCGTCGGCGGCCTCGTCCTCGTCGTGCTCACCGTCATCTGGCTGACCTCGGCGCTCTGGTTCTTCCGTACGTTCGGAGTCACGACATGAGCAGCCCGACGAGCCGCCGCACCGTCCTCGCGACGGGCGCCGCACTGGCGGCCCTGGCGGGCTGCACGAAGTACGGGGACGAGTCGCCGCAGCCGGAGGCCCCGCCCACGTCCGACGCGGGCAGCGCGAAGCCTTCCGGGGGCGGCGGTGGCGGTGGCGGTGCTCCGGAGCTGGCCAAGACCTCCGCGATCCCGGTCGGCGGCGGAAAGATCTTCGCCGACAAGAAGGTCGTGGTCACCCAGCCCGAAGCGGGCGACTTCAAGGCCTTCTCCGCGGTCTGCACCCACCAGGGCTGTACGGTCAGCAGCGTCTCGGGCGGCACCATCAACTGCCCCTGCCACGGCTCCAAATACCGCATCGCGGACGCGTCGGTGGCGGGCGGCCCGGCACCCCGCCCGCTCGCCCCCCAGGCGATAAAAGTCACCGGCGATTCGATCACCCTGGCGTAACGTCCCGGTCCATGCACGTCACTCCCGAAGAGCTGGTACGCGACCACACCGTCTACTCCTGCGTGATGGGCTCACGCGCCTTCGGCCTGGCCACCGACACCAGCGACACGGACCGCCGGGGCGTCTTCCTCGCCCCCACACCCCTGTTCTGGCACTTCGACAAGCCGGTCACCCACGTCGACGGCCCGGCCGAGGAGCAGTTCTCCTGGGAGCTGGAGCGCTTCTGCGAACTCGCCCTGCGCGCCAACCCCAACATCCTGGAGTGCCTGCATTCCCCGCTCGTCGACCACATCACCACAACGGGCCGCGAACTCCTCGCGCTGCGCGGCGCGTTCCTCTCCCGCGAAGTGCACCGGACGTTCGCGAACTACGCGTTCGGCCAGCGCAAGAAGCTGGACGCGGACGTACGACTGCACGGCGCCCCGCGCTGGAAGCACGCGATGCACCTGCTGCGCCTCCTCGCAGCCTGCCGCGACCTGCTCCGCACGGGCGAGCTGGTGATCGACGTGGGCGAGGACCGCGAGTCCCTGCTGGCGGTCAAACGAGGCGAGGTCTCGTGGCCGGAGTTCGAGACCCGGATGACCCGCCTGGCCGAGGAGTGCGACCGCGCGGCGGCCACGACCCCGCTCCCGGCGGCCCCGGACCGTGCGCGAGTGGAGGAGTTCCTGTACCGGGTCCGCCGCGCCTCAGCGCTGGAGTCGGGTCCGTACGACGAAATCGTGCAGGGCGTCGTGCGCTGAGGCTGTTTCCGGCAGCGCGGACGCGGCCTGCGCCTCGTCGAGGACACCGTGCAGTGCCTCGACGTCGGCCCGCACCCGCCCCGTTTCGACCGGCGCTCTCCCGTGCTCGGCCTCGGCCTTCACCGCGATCAGCTCCGCCAGATACGCCGGCCCCTCGTCCACCTCCCGCGCCAGCGCGCGCAGATCCGCCTGCACCTCGCCGCTGCGCATCAGGTGGATACCGGTGAGCAGCACCCGGAAGGTGTACAGCAACGGCTTGAGTTCGCCGGTCTTCTCGAAGAGCCGCCACTGTGTGGTGGCGAAGCCCCGGTAGTGGTGAGCGTGGTTGCTGGTCAGCACCCCGGGCACGAGGGCGATCAGCTCGGCGTGCGCGTCCGACGCGTGCACGACGAGCGGGGAGAGCAGCTGCTCCAGCACGTAGCCGTTGCGCTTGAGCATCAGCCTCACGAACTTCCGCAGGTCGTGCGTGACGAGATCCATTTCGACACCCTCGCGGTCCCACATGAGCGACCGGGTCTCCTCCGGTTCCCGCAGCCCCACCAGGGCCTCCACGGGCAGCAGATGGACGCCGCGCAGGTCCACGTCGGAGTCCTGCGAGGGGAAGCCGTACAGGTGTGCGCCGGAGACGGTCGCGAAGAGCAGCGGATCAGGCTGCTCCGTGACCACGTCGCCCAGGTCGAGACCGGATATGTCCATCATGGATCAAGCATCCCAGAGCGCCCCCAGCGTCAGCAGCTCGCTCCGGTACTCGATGCGCTCCTCCCACTCCTGAGGCCAGGCCCGCGCCCCCAGATGCGCCCCCGCAAAGGCCCCCGTAAGACAGGCGATCGAGTCGGAGTCCCCCTCCGTGCACGCCGCCCGGCGCAAAGCCAGCACAGGCTCATCGGGAAAGAGCAGGAAGCACAGCAGCCCGGTGGCCAGCGCCTCCTCCGCGATCCACCCCTCCCCCGTCTCCAGGCACGGATCCGTCTCCGGGGACGGCGACCGCATCGCCTTGACGACCCGGTCGAGCGCGGTGAGGCAGTCGTCCCAGCCCCGGGAGATGAAGGCCTCGGGCGACGGGTCCTGGGAGTGCCGCCACAGCTCCCCCAGCCAGCGCGCGTTGTAGTGGCTGCGGTTCTCGAAGGCGTACGAGCGGAGCTGGCCGACCAGCCCCGTCGGATCGGCACCGTGCGCCAGCAGATAGACCGCCCGCGCCGTCAGGTCACTCGCGGCCAGCGCCGTCGGATGCCCATGCGTGAGCGCCGCCTGCAACTGCGCCGCCCCCGCCCGCTGTTCCACGCTCAGCCCCGGCACGAGACCCACCGGCGCGACCCGCATATTGGCCCCGCACCCCTTGGACCCGATCTGGCTGGCCTCCTGCCAGGGCATGTCACTGTCCAGAAGGCCACAGGCCTTCAGACAGGTCCGCCCCGGCGCCCGGTTGTTCTCCGGCGAGTGGTACCAGTTCACGAACTCCTCGCGCACCGGCCGCGCCATCCGCAGCGGCGCCAGCAGCCCCCGGTCCATGGCGGTGCGCATCCCACGCCCCAGCGCCAGCGTCATCTGGGTGTCGTCGCTGACGATCGCGGGCTTGATCAGCTCCATCTCGCGCCACGGCCCGCACTTGGCGAGGATCTGGGGGACGGTGTTGAACTCGGTCGGGAAGCCGAGGGCGTCCCCGAGCGCGAGGCCGATCAGCGATCCGGTGGCCGCCCATTTCGTACTCATGCCAGTGCTCATGCCGTCCGTCCTTCGGGGCGCAGAAGAGGTGGGTGGAGGGCGGTGGCCGGCCCCGCCCGATAGAGCGAGGCCGGCTTCCCCCGTCCCCCGGTGAGGCGCGAGGCCCCGGCGACCGGCTCGACGAAGCCGGGTGTGGCCAGGACCTTGCGCCGGAAGTTGGGCCGGTCCAGGACGGTGCCCCAGACGGTCTCGTACACCTGCTGAAGCTCGCCCAGCGTGAAAGCGGGCGGGCAGAAGGTCGTGGCGAGGCAGCTGTACTCGATCTTGGCGCCGATCCGCTCGTGCGCGTCGGCAACGATCTGCCCGTGGTCGAAGGCGAGTTCACCCGGCGCGCCCGCGGCCACCCACTCCGCGTGCGCCGCGTCGCCACCCCCGTGCGGTTCCGGAAGATCGGGCACGAGCGCGGTGTACGCCACCGACACGACCCGCATCCTGGGGTCGCGGTCGGGTCCGCTGTAGGTGCGCAGCTGCTCCAGGTGGAGCGCGTCCACAACTGCCTCCGACAGCCCGGTCTCTTCGGCCAGTTCGCGCCGGGCGGCCTCCTCGGCGGACTCCCTCGGCAGTACGAATCCCCCGGGCAGCGCCCAGGATCCGGCGTACGGCTCCTGCCCGCGCCGGATCAGCAGCACATGCAACTGCCCGTCCCGCACGGTGAAGACGGCAAGGTCGACGGTCACGGCAAAGGGTTCGAAGGCATAAGGGTCGTAGTCCTTCGCCGGGTTGGTCATCTGCACGCCTCCGCTTTAATGGTCACTCTGACTATAAAGCGGGAAGCGGAGCCCGACAAGCAAAAAACCCGGTCCCCGCGAAAACGCGGGAACCGGGTCACGAAGCGTGACAGGCGACGCCTACATGCCGACTTCCTTCATCAGCATGCCGACCTCGGTGTTCGTCAGACGGCGCAGCCAGCCGGACTTCTGGTCTCCGAGACCGATCGGTCCGAAGGAGACACGCACCAGCTTCTCGACCGGGAAGCCGGCCTCGGCCAGCATCCGGCGGACGATGTGCTTGCGGCCCTCGTGGAGGGTCACCTCGACCAGGTAGTTCTTGCCGGTGTTCTCGACGACGCGGAAGTGGTCGGCGCGGGCGTACCCGTCCTCCAGCTCGATGCCGTCCTTGAGCCGCTTGCCCAGGTCGCGCGGGAGCGGTCCCTGGATCGCCGCGAGGTAGACCTTCTTCACGCCGTACCGCGGGTGCGTCAGCCGGTGGGCCAGCTCGCCGTGGTTGGTGAGGAGGATGATGCCCTCGGTCTCGGTGTCCAGACGCCCCACGTGGAAGAGGCGGGTCTCCCGGTTGTTGACGTAGTCGCCGAGGTTCTGGCGTCCGTCCGGGTCCTCCATGGAGGAGACGACACCGGCCGGCTTGTTCAGTGCGAAGAAGAGGTACGACTGGGTGGCGACGGTCAGGCCGTCCACCTTGATCTCGTCCTTGGGCAGGACACGGCGGCCCTGCTCCATGACGATCTCGCCGTTGATCTCCACGCGCGCCTGGTCGATGAGCTCCTCGCAGGCACGCCGCGAACCCATGCCCGCGCGGGCGAGGACCTTCTGCAGGCGCTCGCCCTCCTCCTCCGCGCCGGGGTGGGTCTTGGGGGTCTTGACCTGCGGCGGCCGGTTCTCGTACCTGTCCCGGTTGCGCTGCTCGATCTTGGCGTCGAGCTCGCGCGACTGGGCCTGGCCGATCCGCTGCCCGTGCGGACCACGGCGCACGGGAGTGCCGCCCTGCGGGCTCTTGGGACCGCCCTTGGCACCGCCGCGCGCCGAGGCGCCGCGGCCGGACTTCGCGCCGCCCTGGCGTCCCTGGCCCGCACCGGGGGCGTCGTTGCCGACGTCGTAGCGGCGCTCCTCGGGGCGGGGCTTGCGCGGGCGCTCCTCCTGCTTGTCCCCGCGCGGACCGGGTCGCTGGTCTCCGCGCTGGTCGCCTCGCGCACCCTGGGACTTCGGCCGGGGGGACTGTGACCTGCCGCCCGCACCCCGGTTGTCCCGGTTGCCGCTACCGCTGTTCCTGTCGTTGCTTCGCATCAAAATTCCGTCTTGTCGTCGTCTGCGTCGGTGTCCGGACCGTCCGGTGCATCCGGATCGAACGACGGCACACCCTCTTGTGTCTCGGCCTCGATCGCATCCGCCTCGGGGAGGAAGGGTGCGAGCTCCGGGAGCTCGTCCAGGCCTCGCAGGCCCATCCGCTCCAGAAAGTAGTTCGTCGTCCTGTACAGGATCGCACCTGTTTCGGGTTCCGCGCCCACTTCCTCGACCAGGCCCCTCTGCAGGAGGGTCCGCATGACCCCGTCACAGTTGACTCCGCGTACCGCCGAGACCCGCGACCTGCTGACCGGCTGGCGGTACGCGACGACGGCCAGGGTCTCCAGCGCCGCCTGGGTGAGACGGGCCTGCTGACCGTCGAGCACGAAGCCCTCCACGGCCTCCGCGTACTGCGCCCGGCTGTAGAACCGCCATCCCCCGGCCACCAGCCGCAGCTCGAAGCCCCGCCCCTGGACGGTGTACTCGTCGGCAAGGGCCCGCAGGGCGTCGGCCACGGCCCGCCGGGGCCGCTGCAGGATCTTCGCGAGGTGCTCCTCGGTGGCCGGCTCGTCCACGACCATCAGTACGGCCTCCAGCGCGGGCCTGAGCTCGAGCGCGGCCACACCGCTCACCGCACTGTCCGTCTCGGTGCTCATACCGCTCCCTCTTTCCGCTCGCTGTTGCGGTCGGGCACCTCGGGGGCCCGGTCGAACTCGTCCGTCACCACCGGCTCCGCCGCACCGTCGCCGCCGGTCCAGCGCACGAGCAGCTCGCCCAGTGCCGTCTCCTGGTCGAGGGTGACGGCCTTCTCGCGGTACAGCTCCAGGAGCGCCAGGAACCGTGCGACGACGGTGAGTGTGTCGTCGGTGTCGGCCACCAGATCCTGGAAACTCGCCTCGCCCAGCTCCCGCAGCCGCGCCATGACGATCCCGGCCTGCTCCTGCACACTCACCAGCGGCGCATGGATGTGGTCGATGTACACCTGAGGCTTGGCCCTGGGCTGCATCGCCTTCACGGCCAGCTTCGCGAAGCCCTCGGCGCCGATGCTGATGACGACCTCGGGCAGCAGCTCCGCCAGATGTGCCTCGAGCCCCACGGTCCGCGGATACCGCCGGGCCTCCGACTCGAGACGCCCGCTGAAGATGTCCGCGATCTTCTTGTACGCGCGGTACTGCAGCAGCCGCGCGAAGAGCAGGTCCCGCGCCTCCAGGAGCGCCAGGTCGGCCTCGTCCTCGACCTCGGCTGCCGGCAGCAGCCGGGCGGCCTTGAGATCGAGCAGGGTGGCCGCGACCACCAGGAACTCGGTCATCTGATCGAGGTCCCAGTCGCTGCCCATGGCCCTGATGTGGACCATGAACTCGTCGGTGACCTTGGAGAGCGCCACCTCGGTCACATCGAGCTTGTGCTTGGAGATCAGCTGCAGCAGCAGATCGAAGGGGCCCTCGAAGTTGGCCAGCCGCACCTTGAACCGCCCGTCGTCGGGCTCAGGGGCGGGTTCGGGCTCCGGCCCAGGCCCAGGCTCCGGCGCATCAAGAACAGCGGGAGGCGGCGCTGCGGAGATCTCCGTCTCCGGGCCCGCCGCAGCCCCGGGACCGCGCCCCAGGGAGCGGCGGCGGGGCTGCGCGGGTTCGTCGGTCGTCGGAGGCATCGCGGTCCAGGGTACGGAGGTACGCCTCAGCGCCCGCGCAGCCGCCGTACGAGAATGCTCGCGTCGCCCCGCGACTCCAGGTCGGCAAGGACCACGGCGACGGCCTCGCGCACGATCCGCCCGCGGTCGACCGCGAGCCCGTGCTCGCCCCGCAGCACCAGACGCGCGTGCTCGAGGTCCATCAGCTCCTCGGCCGAGACATAGACCGTGATCTTCTCGTCGTGCCGCTCACGCCCGGTGGGCCGCCTGTTGGCCCCGCGCCCACCCCCACGGCGCCGCTGCTGCTGAGGAGCCGCCTGAGCCGCCTGGGGACGCCGTCCTGCGGCCTCCCCGTCGGCGGTGCGGCTCCGCGGTTCCCCCGAGGCGGAGTCCTCCTCCGCGGCGGAGTGCTCCGAGGGCTCACCGGACTTCTCCGAAGCGGCGGTGTCGCTCTCCCCCGCGGGCCCCGGCACTCTGGCCTCGCCGTTGGCGGACCGGCGCGGGGACGAGGACGTCAGCGCCATGCCCCCGGTCGTACGGAACAGTTCGTCGGCCCCCGGCAGACTCACTCGGCGTGACACCGGGCGAGCACCTCCCTGGCGAGCTGGCGGTAGGCGGCGGCACCAACGGAGTTGGAGGCGTACGTGGTGATCGGCTCACCGGCGACCGTGGTCTCCGGGAAGCGCACGGTCCGGCCGATCACCGTGTGGTAGACGTGCTCGTCGAAGGCCTCGACCACACGGGCGAGCACCTCACGGCTGTGCACGGTCCGCGAGTCGTACATCGTGGCGAGGATGCCGTCCAACTCCAGGTCGGGGTTGAGACGTTCCTGCACCTTCTCGATGGTCTCCGTCAGCAGCGCCACACCACGCAGCGCGAAGAACTCGCACTCCAGCGGCACGATCACCTTGTGAGCCGCCGTCAGGGCGTTCACGGTGAGCAGACCCAGCGAGGGCTGGCAGTCGATCACGATGTAGTCGTAGTCCTGCATCAGCGGCTTGAGCGCCCGCTGCAGCGTGGACTCACGGGCGACCTCGCTCACCAGCTGCACTTCCGCGGCGGAGAGGTCGATGTTGCTGGGCAGCAGGTCCATGTTGGGGACCGCGGTCTTCAGCAGCACCTCGTCCGCCGCCATGCCCCGCTCCATGAGCAGGTTGTAGACGGTGAGATCGAGCTCCATCGGATTGACTCCGAGCCCCACCGACAGCGCACCCTGTGGGTCGAAGTCGACGAGGAGCACCCGGCGTCCGTACTCCGCGAGCGCGGCACCCAGATTGATGGTCGACGTGGTCTTGCCCACGCCGCCCTTCTGGTTGCACATCGCGATGATCTTCGCGGGGCCGTGGTCGGTCAGTGGTCCTGGGATCGGGAAGTACGGCAACGGCCTTCCGGTCGGGCCGATCCGCTCGCGGCGCTGACGGGCAGCGTCCGGTGCGAGGGTGGCCGCGTACTCGGGGTCGGGCTCGTATTCGGCGTCGGGGTCGTAGAAATGCCCCTGGGGAACCTCGGTGTAGTCGGCGAGAACATGGGTGGTCGTATCGCCACTCCGGTCGCCGGCCCTGGCGTTCACGTGTTGGCCGTCCATACTCTGGTGGGCACTCGGGTGGACTGTCGTCTGCACTGAGGTCGGGCCGTACTGACGCGCCGCGAAGGTGCGGACAGCGACGGAACCGGCAGCCTCGCGCCCTGCAGGACCCTGATCCCGCACAGGCATTCCTGGTTGACCACCCCCGGGAGTAAATGTCGACTCATTCACAAGTCGTCTTACCTCCTTGGACGTGACCAGGAAAATTTGTCGATTCGTCAGCGTAGAACCATGCCGACGGTTGGCGACTCTATGGCGTGTCACCACTCCGCAGCAACACAATCCGCCGGACCGGGCCCGATGTGTCGGCAACCCAACACCCTTGTGTCAAGGGCTCATGAGGGCCGCACGGGTGCTGAACACGCGACCGGCCGGACCTCACCTGGGCAAGATCCGGCCGGTTGCGCGCGGTTGACGACGCGTGTTGACGCGTCAGCCGAGCAGCGTGCTCAGTTCGGTGTGCTCCAGGCCGTGCGCCTCGGCGACGGAACCGTAAACCACCTGTCCGTCATGGGTGTTGAGGCCCAGGGCAAGGGCCGGGTCGCGTCGCAGCGCCTCGGTCCAGCCGCGGTTCGCGAGCTCCACGATGTACGGAAGCGTGGCGTTCGTCAGCGCGTAGGTGGAGGTGTTGGGCACCGCGCCCGGCATGTTGGCGACGCAGTAGAAGACCGAGTTGTGGACCATGAAGGTCGGCTCGGCGTGCGTCGTCGGGTGCGAGTCCTCGAAGCAACCACCCTGATCAATTGCAATGTCGACAAGTACACTTCCGGGCTTCATCTTGGCGACGAGCTCGTTGGTGACCAGCTTCGGGGCCTTGGCTCCGGGGATCAGAACGGCGCCGATGACGAGGTCCGCCTCGACGACGGCCTTCTCCAGTTCGAAGGCGTTGGAGACGATCGTCTGCACCTTCGTGCCGAAGATCTTGTCCGCTTCGCGCAGCTTGTTGATGTCCCGGTCGAGCAGCGTGACGTGGAAGCCCATGCCGACCGCGATCTGCGTGGCATTCCAGCCGGAGACACCGCCGCCGATGACGACGGCCTTGCCCGCAGCCGTGCCGGGGACACCGCCGGGGAGCACACCGCGGCCGCCGACCTGGCGCATCAGGTGGTACGCGCCGACCTGCGGGGCGATGCGGCCCGCGACCTCGGACATGGGGGCCAGCAGCGGCAGCTGCCGGCCGGCCGTCTCCACGGTCTCGTACGCGATGGCGGTGGTGCCGGACTCCAGGAGGGCGTCCGTGCACTCGCGCGAGGCGGCGAGGTGCAGGTAGGTGAAGAGGGTCTGGTCCTTGCGGAGGCGGTGGTACTCCTCGGCGACGGGCTCCTTGACCTTCAGGAGCAGGTCGGCGGTGGCCCAGACCTCGTCGGCGGTGTCCAGGATCTGCGCGCCCGCCGCGACGTACTCGGCGTCCGTGATCGAGGAACCGACACCGGCGTTCTGCTCGACGACGACCTGATGACCGTGGCGCACGAGCTCGTGCACTCCGGCGGGGGTGATGGCCACCCGGAACTCGTTGTTCTTGACCTCGCGGGGGATGCCGACCTTCACGTCGATCACGGTCCTTGACTCAGAGAGGGACAACTAGGGCAATGACATACATACCCGTCCGCGCACAGCACAGCGGGGGACACCACGGAAGTGCGCGGTGAACCCAGTCTATGGAAGGACTTCTCCCTGTCTAGCCTTTCAATGCATCAATCTTTTGCCGAACCACTGCGGATTTCGTAGGCAGAAGCCGGATCGACCAGCAGTCTCTCGGCCGAACCCCTGTGCAGCTGGGCCGCCGCCGGGTCGCCCAGCCGGTCCAGCGTGTCCGCGAGCCGGATCTCCAGCGCGGCCTGAAGCCGCACGTCGGAGGCCTGGCGCGCCCACTCCACCGCCTCCTGGCAGGTGCGCAGCGACTCCTCGGGCCGCCCCGCGTACTCCTGCACCCGGGCCGCCTCGCTCAACACCCGTGCCTGGCCCGCCAGATCACCGAGACGGCGGTGTCCGGCGGCCGCCGCACGCCAGTTCCGCAGTGCCTCGCCGTAGTTCCCCGCATAGGTCAGTACGGCGCCGAGCCGCCCGTAGAGACGCGCCTCGTCGGCCGACTCCCCCCGGCTCTGCCACTGGGCCAGCGCCCGGCCGTACCAGTCGGAGGCCCGCTGCCAGTCCCCCAGCTCCTGGTAGGCACCGCCTACGGATTCCATCGCGCGGCTGATCGCCAGCGGGTCGTTCGCGGCCCGTCCGGCGTCCAGGGCCGCCCGATAGCGCGCGAGCGCCTCCTGGGTGCGCCCGGTCCGTGCGTCGAGATCGGCCAGATTCAGCAGCGCGGCGGCCTTCTCCCGCGGCAGATCGCGCCGCTCGGCGACGGAGAGCACCAGCTGGTGCAGCCCGTACAGCTCGGCGGCCGCCGCCTCCGCACCCCGGTGCGCGATCAGTGCCCGTACGAGCGCGGCCACCAGACGGCGGGCCAGCGTGTCGAGGTCACCGTCCTCGACGGCGATCCGCGCCGAGGCCAGCAGGGCGCCCTGCCGCACCCGCAGCCACTCGGCCGCGGCCGGGGCGCTCGGGAAACGCAGCGACTTCGGCAGTCCGGCGAGCCGCTTGCGGGCCGGGGAGCCGTCGGGCTCGGTGACCGCACGGCAGGACTGCAGCTGTCGTACGGTCCGCTCCAGCATCCGCGCCCTGGCCAGCTGCACCTCGGCGGGCCGGTCGCGGTCCTCCATGAGCGCCCGCAGCAGCGGCGCCAGGGCACCGGGCACCTCGTACAGGGGGCCGACCTGCCGCAGCAACCCGAGCGCGGCAAAGTCGTCCAGCGTCGACTGGGCGGCCGAGACCGAGCAGCCGGCGAGGGCCGAGGCGGTGTGCGCGTCGACGAGTCCGGCGGGTGCGAGGGCGAGCAGTCGCAGTATCCGCGCCGCCGGCGCCGGCAGCGACTCGTACACGAAGCGGAATGCCCGCGCCAACGGCCGGGCGCCGGTGGGCTGTTCGGCGTCGTCGGGCAGTGCGCGGAGCTTCTTGGCCACGTCCGCGACGGCCGCCTTGGGGCGGGCGGCGAGCCAGCCGCCCACCAGGACGAGCGCGGCCGGCTGGCCGCCGCACTCCTCCACGAGCGTCTCCGCCGACCTCGGGTCGACGGTGATCCTGACCTTGCCGGTGAACCGGCCGAGCAGTTCGACGCCCGCAGCGGCGTCCAGACCGCCGAGCGTGCACGGCCGCACGTCGGGGATTCCCGTCAGCGGCCCCGTGGAGGTGGCCACGACCAGGCAGTCGGCGGCGTCCGGCAGCAGCGGATCGACCTGCTCGGCGTCGGCTGCGTCGTCGAGGAGCAGCAGCACCCGGCGCACCGAGAGGGCCTCGCGGACACGCTCCGTGAGCTCGTCCTCGCCCTCCCCCGGCGGCGCCACGACGGCCAGCGCACCGAGCAGTGCGCGCGCGGTGTCCGCGGTCGGCACGCGCTCGCCGCCCGGCGAGGTCAGCCGGGCGCGCAGCACGCCGTCCGGGTACTCCCCGGCCAGGCCGCGGGCCAGCTCGTCGGCCAGGGCGGTGCGTCCCGAACCGGGCCTGCCGGCGATGAGCAGCACCCGGGGGCGCTTGCCCTTCCGGCCGGCCATGGTGTCGAGACCGGCCCGTCCGATGTCGGCGCGCAGCGACTTCAACTCCCGCTGTCTGCCGAAGAACTGACCGTCCGTCCGTCCGGGTTCCCGTACATCGGCCCGGCCGCTCACGTGCACCGCCTGATCCGTCACGCCGCCGAGCGTAGTTCACACAGTGCGACGGACCAGGGGGAGCGCGGCGGGCACATCGCCCGTTCGGATCAACGGATCATCGGACCGGGAAGGTCAGACCTCGAACGGCCGGGCGGGCCAGGGCGCCTCGGCCGGGCGAAGGGCGTCGATGCCCTCGCCGGCCAGTGCGGCGCTGAGCGCGAGGACGCCCGCGACCGTGCAGCTGTTGTGCAGTTCCCCGGCCAGTACGCCCCGTACGAGCTCGGGAAGCGGAACGCGTGCCAGCTCCATGTCGGCCTCCTCCTCGGAGACTTCGAAGCGCTCGCCGTCCGCTTCGGAGATGTCCCGGGCGAGGAAGATCCGCACCGCCTCGTCGGAGCCGCCGGGCGAGGTGTAGATGTCGGTCAGCACCCGCCAGTCCTCGGCCTTGACGTGCGCCTCCTCGTACAGCTCGCGCTGGGCGGCGTGCAGCGGGTTCTCGCCGGGGATGTCGAGGAGTCCGGCCGGGATCTCCCAGAGCTTGTGGCGTACGGGGTGGCGGTACTGGCGCAGGACCAGGACGCGGCCCGAGTCGTCGAGCGCGAGGACGGCCACCGAACCGGGGTGGACCTGGTAGTCGCGGTGGGCGACCGCGCCGTCGGGCATGACCACCTCGTCGGTGCGGACGCTGGTCTTGTTGCCCGTGAACGGGGTCACCGTCCCGGTGACCTGCCACTCCTCGGCGGTGTCCTTGATGGTCATGCAGCCTCGTCCTCCCACGACAAACAGAAACCGGGGTACGGAATCCCCGTGAGGATTTCGTACCCCGGTAACCGTAACTCCTGGTGCTACTTGCCTGTCTTGCGCGCGACGGCGGCCTTCACAAGGCCCGCGAAGAGCGGGTGCGGGCGGGTCGGGCGGGAGCGCAGCTCCGGGTGGGCCTGCGTGGCGACGAGGTAGGGGTGGACCTCGCGCGGGTACTCGACGTACTCGACGAGCTTGTTGTCCGGGGAGGTGCCGGAGAAGACGATGCCCGTCTTCTTCTCCAGCTCGGCGCGGTAGGAGTTGTTCACCTCGTAGCGGTGACGGTGACGCTCCTCGACGTACGGCTGGTCGTCGTAGACCTCACGGACGATCGAGCCTTCGGCGAGCTTCGCCGGGTACATGCCCAGGCGCATGGTGCCGCCCAGGTCGCCCGCGCCTTCGACGTACGCCAGCTGCTCTTCCATGGTGGAGATCACCGGGTGGGCGGTGGCGGCGTCGAACTCGGTGGAGTTGGCGTCGGGGATGTCGGCCAGGTTGCGCGCGGCCTCGATCACGATGCACTGGAGGCCCAGGCAGATGCCGAGCAGCGGCACCTTGTTCTCGCGGGCGTACTGGATCGCACCGATCTTGCCGTTGACGCCGCGGTCGCCGAAGCCGCCGGGGACCAGGATCCCGTCGACGTCGCCGAGGTTCTTCGCGGCATCGGCCGGGGTCCTGCAGTCGTCCGATGCGACCCACTTGACCTTGACGCGGGCCTTGTTGGCGAAGCCGCCCGCGCGGATGGCCTCGGTGACCGAGAGGTAGGCGTCGGGCAGGTCGATGTACTTGCCGACCAGCGCGACGGTGACCTCGTGCTCGGGGTTGTGGACGCGGTCCAGGAGGTCGTCCCAGGTCGTCCAGTCCACATCGCGGAAGGGCAGGTCCAGCTTGCGGACGACGTAGGCGTCCAGGCCCTCGGTGTGCAGGACCTTGGGGATGTCGTAGATCGACTTGGCGTCCACGCAGGCCACCACGGCGTCCTCGTCGACGTCGCACATCAGCGAGATCTTGCGCTTGATGGAGAGCGGCACGTCGCGGTCGGCGCGCAGGACGATCGCATCCGGCTGGATACCGATGTTGCGCAGGGCCGCCACCGAGTGCTGGGTGGGCTTGGTCTTCAGCTCGCCGGAGGGACCGATGTAGGGCAGCAGCGAGATGTGCACGACGAAGACGTTGTCGCGGCCGACCTCGTGGCGGACCTGGCGGACGGTCTCCAGGAACGGCAGCGACTCGATGTCGCCGACCGTGCCGCCGACCTCCGTGATGACCACGTCGACGTCGTCGGTGGCCATGCGGCGGATGCGGTGCTTGATCTCGTTGGTGATGTGCGGGATGACCTGGACCGTGTCGCCCAGGTACTCGCCGCGCCGCTCCTTGGCGATGACCTGCGAGTAGACCTGGCCGGTGGTGACGTTGGCCGAGCCGTCGAGGTCGACGTCGAGGAAGCGCTCGTAGTGGCCGATGTCCAGGTCGGTCTCGGCGCCGTCGTTGGTGACGAACACCTCGCCGTGCTGGAAGGGGTTCATCGTGCCCGGGTCGACGTTCAGGTACGGGTCGAGCTTCTGCATGGTGACACGGAGGCCCCGCGCCTTGAGGAGCGCGCCGAGGCTGGAGGCAGTCAGACCCTTGCCGAGGGAGGAGGCGACACCCCCGGTGACGAAGAGGTGCTTGGTCGTCGTGGATTTGGTCTGCATGGCCAAGAGGGGGCTCCCGTGGTCGCGATCTGCGGTACGTACCGGCCTTCCGGAATGAAATCTTCCGGAGGTGCCGTCGCTGCGGTCGGGGGCGTAATCACCACCGGTCCACGGGGTACCAGGGTATCAGCGACAGCGGGAGGTCGCTTCCGGCCACGCACGGACCGCCTCTCACCGGGGCTTCACCGGATGGTCATCGCTCGCCCACCCGACGCTCACCCGTTCGGCCCAGCCCTGTTGCAGGGAGGGCCGCGCGGATCACTAGGGTGCGTCGTATCCTGCTCGGACACTTCGCTGCCGAGCCTCCGGCAAACGGCAACATCCCCGCCAGCTCCCGGAAACAAAGCTCGTCAACGATCCCTTGACTGCAAGCGCCCTTTTGGGGGCGGACGTGGCCGTTCGACTGGAGATTGCACGTGGCCGGGCGCATCGAGGATTACGCACTCATCGGAGACATGCAGACCGCGGCACTGGTCTGCAGGGACGGCACGGCCGACTGGCTGTGCCTGCCCCGCTTCGACTCGCACGCCGTCTTTGCCGGACTGCTCGGCACCGACGAGCACGGTTTCTGGCGACTGGGCCCCGCGCATGCCGCGGACGCCCCACCGCCCCCTGCCGTCCGCCGCCGCTACCGCGACGACTCCCTGATCCTGGAGTCGGAGTGGGACACCCCGCGCGGCACGGTCCGGGTGACGGATTTCATGCCGCCACGCGACGGCGCACCCCAGCTCATCCGCATCGTGGAGGGCGTGAGCGGGCGCGTGCCGATGCGCTCCACGCTCCGTATGCGCTTCAGCTACGGACGGATCACGCCCTGGGTCCACAAGGTCGACGGGCGTACGGTCGCCGTCGCCGGCCCCGACTCGGTGTGGCTGGACACCTCGGTCGAGACCTTCGGCAAGAACCTCACGACGTACTCCGAATTCACCGTCGCGCCGGGTGACCGGATCGCGTTCACGATCAGCTGGCAGCCCTCGCACAAGGAGCCGCCGCCGCTGCCCGACCCCGAAGGCGCGCTGACGCTGACGGAGGACTTCTGGCGCGAGTGGGTGGAGCAGTGCACGTACCACGGCCCCTACCGCGAGGCCGTGGTCCGCTCGCTGATCACGCTCAAGGCCCTGACGTACGCGCCGACCGGCGGCATCGTGGCGGCCCCCACGACCTCGCTGCCCGAGGACATCGGCGGCTCCCGGAATTGGGACTACCGCTACACCTGGCTCCGCGACGCCGCGATCACCCTCTCCTCGCTGCTGCGCACCGGCTACCGCGAGGAGGCCCGTGCCTGGCGCGAATGGCTGCTGCGCGCGGTCGCCGGCGACCCGGAGAACCTGCAGATCATGTACGGGATCGCGGGTGAGCGCGAGCTCGGCGAGGCGGAGCTCGACTGGCTTCCGGGGTACGAGAACTCGGGCCCCGTACGCGTCGGGAACGGCGCGGCGGGCCAGCTCCAGCTCGATGTGTACGGCGAGGTCACCGAGGCCCTGCACCTGGCGCACATGACAGGCCTGGCCCGCAACGACCACGCCGCCCTCCTCCAGCTGAAGCTGATCCGTCACCTCGAGGACAACTGGGACCAGCCCGACGAGGGCATCTGGGAGGTCCGCGGCCCGCGCCGCCACTTCGTGCACTCCAAGGTGATGGCCTGGGTCGCCGTCGACCGCACGATCAAGCTCATCGAGTCGGGCGACGCCGACGGCCCGCTGGAGAAGTGGCGCGAGCTGCGCGACGACATCCACCGGGACGTCTGCGAGAAGGGTTACGACAAGGAGCGCAACACCTTCACGCAGTCCTACGGGTCGAAGGAGCTCGACGCCTCCCTGCTGCTCATCCCGCAGATGGGCTTCCTGCCCCCGGACGACAAGCGGGTCATCGGCACCATCGAGGCGATCCAGCGCGAGCTGTCCACCGAGGACGGATTCGTCCTGCGCTATCCGACCACCGGCGGGGACGCGGGCGTCGACGGCCTGGAGGGCGACGAGGGAGCCTTCCTCGCCTGTTCGTTCTGGCTGGCCGACGACCTGGCGATGATCGGGCGCGTGGACGAGGCGCGCAAGCTCTTCGAGAAGCTGCTCGCGCTCCGCAACGACCTGGGTCTCCTCGCCGAGGAGTGGGACTCCCGCCTCCAGCGCCAGGTCGGCAACTTCCCGCAGGCCTTCAGCCACGTGCCGCTGATCGACACGGCGCTGCGGCTGACGGCATCGGGGGCCTACGGCGGCTGATCTGTGCCCCGGACGCTTCGGGTAGCGTCCGGGCCATGGAGAACCAGGGCGGGATCACTGTGCAGCGGGCGCTGGAACTGCCGGGTCTGCGCGGCGGCCTTCCCGAGGTCGTGGCGGGTGCGGACCGGCTGCAGCGCACGGTGCGCTGGGTGCACGCGGGCGAGGTGCCGAACATCGCCTCGCTGCTCAAGGGCGGCGAGCTGCTTCTCACCACAGGGCTCGGTCTCGGCACCCGGCCCGCCGAACAGCGGGCGTTCGTCCGCAGGCTCGCCGACCGGGGCATCGCGGCGCTCGTGGTGGAGCTCGGTCCGCGCTTCAGCAGGCTGCCCGCGACCCTGGTGGAGACGGCGCGGGCCGCCGGGCTCCCTCTCGTACAGCTGCACCGTGAGGTCCCTTTCGTCTCGGTGACGGAAGAGGTCCACACGGAGATCGTCAATGGTCACTACGCGCTGCTGCAGCGCGCCGAGGAGGTGCACCGGCGGTGCACGGAGGCGCTGCTCGGCGGGGGCGGGGTGCCTCAAGTCCTGCGGATCCTGGCCGACTTCGCGGGCAATCCGGTCTTCCTGGAGACGGCGGACGGGCAGCTGCTGTACGCCGCAGGGGAAGGCGAGCCGCTCCAGGTGTGGGAGGGGCTGCGCGGCCACCGGCCCGCGGGTGCGGTGCTGGTGGAGGTTCCTGGCGGGGGTCCGGGGACGGGTTTCGTACGGGCGAGGATCGCGCTGCTTCCGGTGGTGGGGCCGCTCGCGCCCGTGCACCGTATGGCGGCCGAGCGGGCCGCGGGAATCCTCGCCGTGGTCCTGATGCAGGCGCGTCAGGAGGAGGAGCTGGCGGCGCGCGGGCGCGGTGATTTCCTCACCGATCTCGCGGAGGGGCGGATCAGCGCCGAGGACGCGCCCGCCCAGGCACGGGTGCTGGGCTTCAAGCCGGGCGAGGGGCCGCTGCTGCCGGTGGTGATGCGGCTCGCCTCTGAGCTGTCGCCGACGGGCAACTGGGCTGTGCTGGCGCGGGCGGTCCTCGAGGAGCTGGCGTCGGTGGGGGTGCCGGTGCTCCTTGGCGTACGGCCGGTGGAGGGGCGGGTTCCGCTGCTGCTGGGGCTGCGCGGCGAGTCGGAGCGCACGGCGGTCGCCGACCGGGTCGCCGTGGCCCTACGCGCGGGGGTCGAGCGCGCCGGTCTGGAGCGGGCCGGGGCACATCCGCCGGTGGTGGTGGTCGGGGTCGCGGGCGGCTGGGCGGCCGCTTCGGCGGGGCTGCGGCATGCGGCGGAGACGGCCACTGCGGCGCAGGGGCTCACGGACCGACCGTGGTACGACGCGCGGCGCCTCGACATCGATCTGCTGCTCTGGCGGCTGCGGGACCACCCCGATCTGGCCGCCTTCGTCGACCGGGCGATCGGTCCCCTGCGCGAGCACGACCGCACCTCACGGCCGCCCCTGCTGCCCACGCTCCAGACGTACTTGGCGCATGCGGGCCGCAAGGCGGAGACGGCGCGCGAGCTCCATCTGAACCGCCAGACGCTCTACAACCGCCTGGCCCGCATAGCGGATCTGCTCGGCACGGACCTGGACGATCCGCAGACGGTGCTGGCGCTGAGCCTCGCGCTGCGGGCCCGCCGTCATACGTCCTGAGTCACCTGGGGTGGGTCAACTCGTCGTAGACGCTGAGGACTTGGGCCACCGTCTCGTCCTCAGTCGGCCAGCCCGCCGCCTGCGCCCGCCCTGCAGCCGCGAGCCGGCTGCGTCGCTCGGGGTCGGCGAGGAGCGCGGACACGCGTGCGGCGAGGGCCTCGGCGTCTCCGTACGGTACGAGTTCGGCTGCCCGGCCCACGAGTTCGGGCACCCCTCCGACGGCCGTCGCCACCAGCGGGACGCCCAGGCGCAGCGCCTCCTGCGCCAGCAGGGACCTGGCCTCCCAGCGACTGGGCAGCACGGCGACGTCCGCGGCGGCGAGCAGCTCGGTGACGTCGTCCCGGCTGCCGATGAGCCGTACAGGCAGCGATTCGGCTTCGATACGGCGCTGCAGCGCGCCCCGTTCCCGGCCCTCTCCCGCGATCACGACCAGCGGCAGCGGGTCGAGCCCGCGAAGGAGTCCGGCCGCGTCGAGGAGGGTTCCGTATCCCCGGTGTGCCACCAGGCTGCCCACGGCCATCACCAACGGGCGGTCCACGGCGCCCAGTTCGGCCCGCGCCTTGCTCTCGGTGCCGTCCGCGGGCGGCCGGGGCGCGGGCACGGCGACCGACGCGAGGCGTGCGTCGCGCGCGCCCCTGCTGCGGGCGCGGTCGACGAGGTCGGACGAGGTGGCGAGGACAACGGCCGCCGCACGGGCGGCCCTTCGCTCCATCAGCCGCAGGAGATGACCGCGCGCGCCCTCGGTGTGGGCCCTGGTGTGCCAGGTGACGACCAGCGGGGTGCTGCGGTGCCCGCCGAGGGCGAGGGTGGTGCGTACGGCCGCGTTCAGTCCGTGCGCGTGGACGACGCCCGCTCCCGCGCAGGCCGCGCGCAGTGCGGCGACGGCGGCCGGGTCGCTGCGGCGCGGTACGGGCACGAAGTGGGCGCCCGCGCCGATGAAGTCATAGGCGCGTTCCAGCGCGGCGGGGGCGCACACCGTGACGCGCACGCCCCGTTCGACGAGCCCGGCTGCCAGGGACCGGACGTGCGCACTGCTGCCCGCACTGCCGCCTCCGAGGACGAGGACGGCGTTCAGCGGGGCCGGGGTGCTGCTCACGTGGCCGGAGACTCCTGAGTCGGCGTCGGGCGGGAGGGGTTCTGCGCCCAAGGATGCCAGTTGGCACGCGCGTTCCGGCACTGCCGGGCGGCCGATCCCGTACGCGGTCGTGTCAACTCGCGTCCTGGATCACCCACATGGGTGAGCAGGCGGCTCAACCCGCCAGGGCGCGGCGCACCTTCTCCCCCGTACGCCGACGCTCTGACCAGCGCCGCAGCTCAGCCGTCCGCCCGCGCCGTCGCCAGCAGCTCCTCCGCGTGCGCGCGCGCCGTCTCGGAGTCCTCCTGGCCCGCCAGCATCCGCGAGAGTTCCCGTACGCGGTCCTCGCCTTCCAGGACCGTCACGCCGCTCCTGGTCACCGACCCGTCGTTCGTCTTCTCCACGAGCAGTTGCCGGTCCGCGAAGGCCGCGACCTGCGGCAGGTGCGTCACGACCACGACCTGGGCCGACTTGGCGAGGCGCGCGAGCCGGCGCCCGACCTCGACGGCCGCCTTGCCGCCGACGCCCGCGTCCACCTCGTCGAAGAGATAGGTCGGTACGGGGTCCGAGCCGGCGAAGACGACCTCCACCGCGAGCATGACCCGCGAAAGCTCGCCGCCCGACGCCCCCTTGGCGATGGGGCGGGGGTGCGCGCCGGGGTGCGGTGCGAGCAGCAGCTCGACCTCGTCGGCGCCGGTCGGCCCGTACGCGACGAGCCTGCCGCCCACCTCGACGCCCTCGGGGTCGTCGGCCTGGCGGATGTCGATGGAGACCCGGGCATGCGGCATGGCCAGCGAGGCCAGTTCGGCGGTCACCGCTGCCGCGAAGCGCTCCGCGGCCTCGGTGCGCGCGTCGGTCAACGCCTGCGCCAGGCCGGAGAGTTCGGCACGCAATGCGTCGCGTTCCGTGGTGAGTTCGCCGATCCGGTCGTCGTCGCCCTCCAGCTCGGTCAGCCGTACGGCGCCGTCCTCGGCCCAGGCGAGCACGGCGGTGATGTCCGTGCCGTACTTGCGGGTGAGCTGGGTCAGTGCGGCCCGCCGGTCCTCCACCGCGGCCAGCCGCAGCGGGTCGGCGTCCAGGTTGTCGGCGTAGCCCGCGAGCTCCGTCGCCACGTCGGTGAGCAGGATCCCGATCTCCCCGATGCGCTCGGCGAGCACGCCGAGGGCGGGGTCGTGCGACCGTACGGCGTCCAGCGCCCGGCCCGCCCCGGCGACCATGGTCGTCGCGTCGACGCTCTCCGGGTCTTCGGGGTTGCCGGCCAGCGCGCCGTGCGCGAGAGCGGCGGCGGAGGCGAGCGCCTCCGCGTGACCCAGACGCTCGGCCTCGGCGGCGAGCTCGGTGTCCTCGCCGGGCAGCGGCTCCACGCCGGCGACCTCGTCGAGGCCGAAGCGCAGCAGATCCGCTTCCTGGGCCCGCTCGCGCGCCCGCGTGGTCAGCTCGTCCAGTTCGACCACGACGTCCCGCAGCCGCCGGTAGGCCGCCGCGTACTTGGCGTGCGGCCCGGCGACCGCGTCGCCCGCGTACCGGTCGAGCGCCTGCCGTTGCCTGGCGGGCCGCAGCAGTCCCTGCTGATCGGTCTGCCCGTGTACGGCGACCAGGTCGTCCGCGAGTTCGGCGAGCAGCCCCACCGGCACGGAGCGCCCGCCGAGGAACGCCCGTGAGCGCCCTTCGGCGGAGACCGTACGGCTGACGAGCAGCGCCCCGTCGTCGAGTTCGGCCCCGGCCTCCTCGGCCCGTACGGCAGCGGGCGCACCCGCGGGCACGGTGATCCGCCCCTCGACGACAGCCGACTTGGCCCCGAGCCGCACCAGCGCGGCGTCAGCGCGCCCGCCCAGCAGCAGCCCCAGGCTGGTCACCACCATGGTCTTGCCCGCGCCGGTCTCGCCGGTCACCGCGGTGAACCCGGGTGACAGCTCCACGACAGCGTCGTCGATGACCCCGAGCGACCGTATCCTCATCTCCTCCAGCACGGACACGACCTTACGAGGTCCCGGGCCCGGTGTGCGACGGGCCCCGTACCGTCACCCTCCCGTGCGCGGGGGAAAACCCCACCCCAAACGGGGTGATCACCTCATGGCGCCCGCTCCGCCTCCCCCGTCACGCTTGACCGCATGGGTACAGGACTGTCGTCTTCAGCACTGCGCGGGCACCGCCCCGCCTTCGTAGGGACCGTGGTGGCAGCGCTGTTCGCGGCGATCGTCGTGAGCGCATCGGCGACGGTTCTGATCGCCACCGGAGGCGACGGGGTGTCCGCCCGGGCGCGCAGGACCATGTCCGCCAACAGCGTGGGCGACACGGCTCTCGTCCTGTTGATGGTCTCGATCTACATGTCGATTTTTGTCGTCGCGTCCACCATGGGGACAGCGGTGGTGCAGCAGCACCGCGAGCTGGCACTGGTGCGGGCGATCGGCGCCCGCCCCCGCCAGGTCCGCCGGGCCGTGGCGGCCCAGGCCCTGGCCGCATCCGTACCGGCCGCGCTCGCGGGAGCGGTGATCGGCTCGGCGGTGTCCCGGTTCTGGTTCGACGCGATGGTGACGCACGGGCTGATCCCCCGGGGTGTGCCCTTCGGCTTCAGCTGGCTCGTCCTGCCGATCTGTCTGGGCGTGGCCGTGGTCACCTCGACGGCCGCCGCGATGCTCACCTCGCTGCGCTTCTCCCTGCTGCGCCCTGCCAGGGCGCTGGACGAGGCGCTGGCGGGCCGCACGGGTCTGGGGTGGATGCGGGCACCGCTCGGGGTGATCGCCGTCGGCGGCGGGCTCCTTCTCTCCGTACTGCTCTCGCGGCAGTCCGCCGAGGACGCGGGCCAGGCCGCCTTCTTCGTACTGATCCTGTTCTGCGTGGGCGTGGGACTGCTCGGCCCGCGGATCGTCGGCCCCGCCGCCCGGCTCGTCTCCGCGCCCTTCGCACGCTTCGGAGCGACCGCACAGCTGGCGGCGCTCAACGTCCGCTCGCAGCCACGCCGTTTCTCCGCGGCGGTGGTTCCGCTCGTGCTGGCCACCGGCTTCGGACTCATCAAGATCATGCTGCTGGCCACCACCCAGCACCGTACGGGCAGCGCGGGCAGCCCCGGCGACGTCTGGCTGGAGTACCTCGGCACCGCCCTCTACACGGGCTTCGCGGCCATCGCCGCGGCCAACACCCTCGCCATGATCTCCTTCGAGCGCCGCCGCGACATCGCCCTGCTGCGGGTGGTCGGCACGAGCCCGTCGCAGGTGCGGGCGATGGCGGTCTGGGAGGCGCTGATCGTGGCGGCCACCTCGCTCGCCCTGGGCACCGCGATCGCCCTGCTCACCCTGGCACCGATGCTCAGCACGGCCTTCGGGTCACCTTTCCCGTACGTCCCCTGGCAGGCGGCCCTGGGAGTGGTGGCGGGCACAGCGGCGCTCACGGTACTGGCCACGGGGGTGCCCGTGAGTGCGGCCCTGCGCAGGCCCGCACTCCAGTCGGGGCGAGCGAGCTAGTTCGGCGCCCCGCGCCAACCGGCCACCGGCAGCGCGAACTTGGCGACCAGACGGTCGGTGAACGAGGCATGGTGCAGCCGCGCCAGCCGTACGGGCACCTCGCCCCGACGGACCTCCACGCGCGCCCCCGCCGGCAGCGGAACCGACCTGCGCCCGTCGCACCAGAGCACGCCCTGCGGGGTGTGCGGCTGCACCTCCACGGCGAGCACCGACGTCGGCGACGTCACCAGCGGCTTGGCGAAGAGCGCGTGCGCCCCGATGGGCACCATGAGCAGTGCCTCCACCTCGGGCCAGACCACGGGCCCGCCCGCCGAGAAGGCGTACGCGGTCGACCCCGTCGGTGTCGCACAGACGATCCCGTCGCAGCCGAAGCCGGTCACCGGACGCCCGTCGATCTCCAGGACGACCTCCAGCATCCGCTCGGGCTCGGTCTTCTGTACGGCGGCCTCGTTCAGCGCCCAGTCCTGGTGCACGACGTCGCCGTTGTTGTGGACGAGGACGTCGAGCGTCATGCGCTCCTCGACCTCGTACGCACGGGTGACGACCCGGTCGACGACCTTGTCGAGGTCGTCGCGCTCGGCCTCGGCGAGGAAGCCGACCCGCCCCAGATTGACGCCGAGCATCGGCACCCCGGAGGCGCGCGCGAACTCGGCGCCGCGCAGCAGCGTCCCGTCACCGCCGAGCACGATCAGCAGTTCGCAGTCGTCCAGGGCCGCGGGCGTCGCCTCGGCGACCAGCTGCACCGATGCGGGCAGCGGCAGATCGGCCGCCTCCGCCTCCAGGACCCGGACGCCCAGGCCGCATTTGAGCAGCCCTTCGACGACGAGCTCGGCACTGCGGATGGCGGCGGGCCGCCCCGTGTGCGCGAGCAGGAAAACGGTGCGCGTCGCTGCTGCTTCTACGTCTGTCACTGCGGCCCCTCTGCCACTGCACGGTCCACATCGGCCGGATCGAGCGCGGGCGCATCCGCCCGCAGCCACAGAAAATACTCGACATTTCCGGAAGGTCCAGGCAGCGGGCTCGCGGTCACGCCGCGTACGCCGAGGCCGAGTTCGGCGGCCCTGCGCGCCACGGTCCGTACCGTCTCGGCCCGCAGTTCCGGGCTCCGTACGACGCCTCCGCTGCCGAGCCGGTCCTTGCCGATCTCGAACTGCGGCTTGACCATCATCACCAGGTCGGCGTCGGGTGCGACGCACCGCGCCAGAGCGGGAAGCACCAGGCCAAGGGCGATGAAGGAGAGGTCCCCCACCACCAGATCGGCCGGCACCCCGTCGATCGCGTCGAGCGTCAACTCGCGTACGTTCGTACGGTCCTTCACGGTGACCCGCTCATCGCTCTGCAGCGACCAGGCGAGCTGCCCGTACCCCACGTCCACGGCCACCACGTGCGCGGCCCCGGTCCGCAGCAGCACATCGGTGAAGCCTCCGGTGGAGGCGCCCGCGTCCAGCGCGCGCCGCCCCTCGACCTTCAGCCCCTGCGGCATGAAGGCCGCGAAGGCGCCGGCCAGTTTGTGCCCGCCGCGCGAGACGTAATCGGGGTCGCTGTCGTCTTTGAGCACGACCACGGCCGCGCTCGTCTCGACCTGGGTCGCCGCTTTGGTCGCGGTGGCGCCGCCGACGGTGACCCGCTTCGCGGCGATCAGCTGACTGGCGTGCTCGCGCGAGCGCGCGAGCTTCCTGCGGACCAGCTCGGCGTCGAGGCGGCGGCGTGCCACTCCTGCCACGTTTCGTTCAGCTCCTGCGGTCGTACTGAGTCGGGGGAGCCGGAGGTCCCGGGCGTGCGTCCAGCGCGTCCAGCGCCTCACGCAGCCCCCGGTGTACATCTTCGTACACCTCGATGTGTCCGTCCGCCGGGAGGTGGTCCGCATCGCCGAGCCGCTCGAGATCCGCGTCGACCTGCGCGTTTCCGGTGGGTGTACGCATCACGCCCAGGGGCCGGGGCGCTGCGGGGTCCAGGACCGGGAGGGGGCCGCCGTCACTGTCGCTCATGCACCAGACGCTACCGCGATCCGCTGGGGTACCGTCGATCACGATGGCCACGACTCAGGAGTGCCGCAGCGCGCTCGACAAGCTTTCGGACAGCATGGTGCAGGCGAACAGCCAGGTCCGCAGCGCAGCAGCGCTCGACCGTTCGCTCAGCTGCCACATCACGGACCTCGACGTCACCTTCACCGGCCGTCTGGTGGACGGCCGTATCGAGGTCAGGGACACCCAGCAGGGATCGCCCCGCGAAAAGGCGCAGATCCGCCTCGCCATGAAGGGCGACGACCTGGTGGCGATGGTCGACGGCGAGCTGAACTTCGCCAAGGCCTGGGCCTCGGGCCGGGTGCGCCTGGAGGCGGGCTTCCGCGATCTGCTGCGGCTCAGGACACTGCTGTAGCCGTACGGACACGAGCCTTGCGCCCGGCCGGCACCACCAGCGGAGTCCCGGTCTGCGGACACTCGATGACCTGGCACTTCACCCCGAAGACCCGTTCCACGAGCTCCGCGGTGACGACGTCCTCCGGAGCGCCCTCCGCCACGATCGCCCCTTCCCGCATGGCGATCAGATGGGTGGCGTAGCGGGCCGCGTGATTCAGGTCGTGCAGTACGGCGACGAGCGTGCGCCCCTGCGTCTCGTGCAGTTCGGCGCACAGGTCGAGCACATCGATCTGGTGCTGGATGTCCAGGAACGTCGTCGGCTCGTCGAGCAGCAGCAGCGGTGTCTGCTGGGCCAGCGCCATCGCGATCCACACCCGCTGGCGCTGACCGCCGGACAATTCGTCGACATAGCGATCGGCCAGATCGGCGACGCCCGTCGAGGTCATCGACTCGTCGACGACGCGCTCGTCCTCGGGCGACCACTGGCGCAGCAGCCCCTGGTGCGGATAGCGCCCGCGCGCCACCAGGTCGGCGACGGTGATCCCGTCCGGGGAGATCGACGACTGCGGCAGCAACCCCAGCGTCCTGGCGACCTTCTTCGCGGGCATCGACCCGATGGTCTGCCCGTCGAGAAGCACCCGCCCCTTGGCCGGCTTCAGCATCCGCGACAGCGCCCGCAGCAGGGTCGATTTGCCGCATGCGTTGGGCCCGACGATGACCGTGAACGAGTTGTCCGGGATCTCGACGGACAGATTCTCGGCGATGGTGCGCTGGTCGTATCCGAGGGTCACGGCCTCGGCGGTCAGTCGCTGCATGGTCGTACTCCCGGAATTCAACGAGGTCATCAGATCCGTCCTGCCTTGCGTTCGGTGACCAGCAGCCACAGCAGATAGCAGCCGCCCAGCACACCGGTCACCACGCCCACCGGCAGTTGCCGGTCGCCGAAGGCCTGCTGGGCGATCCAGTCGGCGACGACGACCAGTACGGCGCCCATCACGGCGGCGGCGAGCAGATTGGGCCCGGCCGAGCGGGTCAGCCGGCGGGCGAGCTGCGGCGCCGTCAGTGCCACGAACGCGATCGGGCCGGCCGCGGCCGTCGCGATCGCGGTGAGCAGTACGGCGGCCAGCATCAGGACGAGGCGGGTCCGCTCGACCCGTACGCCCAAGGCGAATGCGGCGTCGTCGCCCATCTCCAGCATCCGCAGATTCCGCCCGTTGCCGAGCACCAGCGGCACAAGGACCGCACAGGCCGCGAGCAGCGGCCAGAACTGCGACCAGTCCCGCCCGTCGAGCGAGCCGGTCATCCACACCACGGCCCGGGTGGCGTCGACCAGATTGGCCTTGGTGAGGAGATAGCTGACGCAGGCGGTGAGCATGGCGGCCGCCCCGATCCCCACGAGGACCAGCCGGTAGCCGTGCACGCCGCGCTTCCAGGCCAGTGCGTAGATGGCGACCCCGGTCACCAGTCCGCCGACGATCGCCCCTCCCGCGACGGCGACGGCCCCGCCCTGGAAGAGGACGATCACCGTGAGCGCGCCCACGGACGACCCCTGGCCGAACCCGATCACATCCGGACTGCCCAGCGGATTGCGGGAGATGGACTGGAAGACCGCCCCCGAGATCCCGAGAGCGAGCCCGACGAGCAGCCCGACGAGCACGCGCGGCAGCCGCAGGTCGTTGATGATGAATTCCTGCGCGGCAGTGCCGCCTCCGAAGAGGGTCCGTACGACGTCGCCCGGTGCGATCGGATAGTCGCCGACCCCGATCAGCACGACCGCGGCGGCCACCGCCATGACGGTCAGCGCGCCAATGGCCAGCGCCGCCCGCACATCGACCCGGAACGAGAGCCCGCCCGCGGTGCGGACCGCACGTGTCCCACGTATCGCTTCTGTCGCTTTCACAGCTGGGCCATCCTCCGGCGGCGTACGAGAAAGATGAAGACGGGCCCGCCGATGAGCGCGGTCACGATGCCGACCTGCAGCTCGGCGGGCCGGGTCACGACCCGTCCCACCACATCGGCACCGAGCAGCAGCACGGGCGAGAGCACCGCCGAGTACGGCAGGACCCAGCGCATGTCGGGCCCGGTGATGGCCCGCACGATGTGCGGCACCATGAGCCCGATGAAGAGGATCGGTCCGCAGGCGGCGGTCGCGGCCCCGCAGAGCAGGGTGATGGCGATCATCGCCAGGACGCGGGTCCGGTTCAGGTGGGCGCCCAGTGACTTGGCGGTGTCGTCGCCCATCGCCATGGCGTTGAGCGGCCGCGCGATCAGCAGGGCGAGGACCAGCCCGACCGTGATGAACGGCCACACCTGGGAGACGGTCTTCCCGTCGGCGGAGGCCAGTGAGCCCACCGCCCAGAAGCGCATCTGTTCCAGCGCCGCCGAGTTCAGGAGCTCTACGGCGTTCACATAGCCGATCAGCGCGGCGCTGAGCGCCGTACCGGCGAGTGCGAGGCGCACCGGGGTGGCGGTGCGGCCGCCGCTCAGTGCGTACACGAGGACCGAGACGACGGCCGCGCCGGCGAACGCGAACCACACATAGCCGGTGAAGGACGTGATGCCGAAGAGGCTCATCGCGGTGACCACGGCGGCCGCCGCCCCCGCATTGACTCCGAGGACGCCGGGCTCGGCGATGGGGTTGCGGGTGAGCGACTGCATGACCGCGCCGGCCACCCCGAGGGCGGATCCGACGAGCAGGCCGAGCACGGTCCGCGGTACGCGCACCTCACGGATGAGGACGTCGGTGCCCGCGCCCGAGCTGTGCATCAGGCCGTGCCACACGTCGCCGACCGGCACCTGTTTGGCGCCGATCGCGATGCTCGCCACAACGACCAGCGCCAGCAGGGCCGTTGACGCGAGAAGACCGGCGGCACGCACCGCATGGCGCGTGCGGGGCACGGAAGCGGTCGCCGCATCCGTCTGAGGAGGACTCTCTACCAACACCCAGTTAGGTTAACCTAACCTCATCGAGTGCTGTCCAGGGGCTCCAGGGCCTCTACAGCCCCAGCCGGTCGAGCACCTTTCCCGCATCCAGCGCGCACACACCGTCGCCCGCAGCGGTCCAGGCCGCCGCGCACAGCGCCCGCAGCCCGTCCATCGCCTCCCCGTCACCGTCCAGCACAAACGCCTCGTCCCGTACGGAAGCGGTCCAGCCCCCGCACCCGAACCCGCCGTCCCGCTCGGTCACCTCCGGCTGCCCGGCCAGCATCCCCCGCAGGTCGGCGTCGACAAAGGTCGGCCGGTGCTCGGGCTTCGCAGCCAGCAGCTGCGCCCCGTCGGTCACCCCGGTCAGCACGAGCAGCGAGTCCACACCCCCGTTGAACGCCCCCTCGATATCCGTGTCGAGCCGGTCCCCCACGACCAGCGGCCGCTTCGCCCCGGTGCGCAGCACGGTCTCCCGGTGCATCGGCGGCAGCGGCTTCCCGGCCACCTGCGGTTCGGCGCCGGTCGCGATGCGTACGACCTCGACCGCAGCCCCGTTCCCCGGAGCGATCCCCCGCGCACTGGGAATGGTCAGATCGGTGTTGGACGCGAACCACGGCACCCCGCGCCTGATCGCGTAGGAAGCCTCGGCAAAACGCGACCACGGCAGATCGGGACCACCGAACCCCTGCGCCACAGCGGCCGGGTCGTCATCGGCCGAGTCGACCGGGACCAGCCCGCGCTCACGCAGCGCGACCCGCAGCCCCTCGCCGCCGATCACCAACACCCGTGCACCTTCCGGCACTTGCTCGGAGATCAGCCGTGCGACCGCCTGCGCGGAGGTGATGACATCGCTCTCCTCGGTGGGGATCCCCAGCTCCGTGAGATGCCCGGCCACCGCGTCCGGGGTCCGCAGCGCGTTGTTGGTGACGTACGCGAGATGCATCCCGCCGTCCCGCGCCGTCGCCAGCGACTCGACGGCGTGCGCGATCGCCTCGCCGCCCGCGTAGACCACCCCGTCCAGATCCAGCAGAGCAGTGTCGTACGCCTCGCTCAGCGCACTCGCGCTCCCGGCGGGCATGGTCCTGCTCTGCTGACTCATCGCACTCCTCATTCGCTGGTTCTCCCCCGATCATCCCCCATCGCCGCACCACACCTACGATGCAGCAATGAGCACAACTGGGCGTGCGGCCGACGGCCTGCACCTGTTCCCCTTCCGCGGACTGCGGTACGTCCCCGAGCGGGTCGGCAGCATCTCGGCCGTCACCTCTCCCCCGTACGACGTCGTGGTCCGCCCCGACGGACTGCATCACCTGGAGTCCGCCGACCCGCACAACATCGTCCGGCTGATCCTCCCGCAGGCGAGTACCCCCGCCGCCCGCAATGAACAGGCGGCGGCCACGCTCACCCGCTGGCTCGCGGAGGGCGTCCTCGCCCCCGACCCCGAACCGGCGCTCTACGTCTACGAACAGCGCAAGGGCGATCTCCTCCAGCGCGGCCTGGTCGGCGCCCTGGCCCTCTCCGCCCCCGAGGAGGGCATCGTCCTGCCCCACGAGGACGTGATGCCGCACATCGTCGAGGACCGGGCGGCCCTGATGCGTACGACAGCGGCGAATCTCGAACCCCTCCTGCTCACCTACCGCTCGGACGGCTCCGCCACCGGCGCGGCAGCGGTCATCGACCGCACGCTGACCCGTGCCCCCCTCCTCTCCACCACCACGGAGGACGGTTTCAGCCACCGCCTCTGGTCGCTGACCGACCCCGACGACCTGACGGAGGTCCGCACCGACCTCGAGCACCGCCAGGCGCTGATCGCCGACGGCCACCACCGCTGGGCGACGTATCTGCGGCTGCGCACCGAGCACGCGCCCCCCAGCCCCTGGGAGTACGGCCTGGTGCTCCTCGTCGACACGGCCCGCCATCCTCTCCAGGTCCGCGCGATCCACCGCCTGCTCCACCGCCTTCCCGTGGCGGAGGCCCTCACAGGGCTGGCCGGCGCCTTTCGTGTCCGTACGATCGAGGCCCCGCTCCCCCAGGCCCTCAGCGCGCTCGCCGAGGCGACAGCCGAAGGCAATGCCTTCCTGCTGGCCGGGGACGGCCGCTTCCACCTCCTCGACCAGCCATCGGAGTCCCTGCTCGCCCGCACGATCCGCACGGACCGCCCCGAGGCCTGGCGCACCCTGGACGCGACGGTGCTGCACTCCACCCTGCTCGACGAGGTCTGGCGGATCCCGGACACCCCCGAGCACATCGCGTACATCCACGACACGGAGGCCGCGGTCGAACAGGCGGAGCGCCACAACGCGACCGCCGTCCTGATGCATCCGGTACGCGAAGAGGTCGTCCGTGACCTCGCCCGCCAAGGCGTCACGATGCCGCGCAAGTCGACATCCTTCGGCCCGAAGCCGGCCTCGGGCCTGGTCCTGCGCAGCCTGACCGCAGGCTGACCTTCCGTACGCAAAAAAGGGCGGCACCCCAGGGGTGCCGCCCTTCCTCACATGGACTCAGTCCTTGTCGACGCCGTCCTTGTCGCCGTCCGACGCACGCGGCGCGTCCGACTCCTCGTCGATCTCCTCATCGAGCCCGGCCTCGACGTCGTCCTGCTCCTCGACGTCTTCGACGGCCTCCGACGCGGCCTCTTCCTCTTCGTCCACTTCCTCTTCCTCGACGTCGACGAACTCAACGCCTTCCAGCTCGGCGAGCCGGTCCGAAGCGTCCGTGGAGCCGTCGCGGTCGGCCTCGATCGCCTTGGCGAACCACTCCTTGGCCTCGTCCTCACGCCCGGCGGACACCAGAGCATCGGCGTAGGCGTACCGCAGACGCGAGGTCCACGGCTGTACGGAGTTCGACGCGAGCTCGGGGCTCTGCAGCGTCACGATCGCCGCGTCGATCTGCCCCATGTCACGCCGGGCACCGGCCGCGACCAGGCGCATCTCGACCTGACCGGCCTTGTCCAGCTTCTGGACCTCCGGCTCGCCGGCCATGGCCATCGCCCGCTCGGGACGGCCCAGACCGCGCTCGCAGTCGGCCATCACGGGCCACAGGTCCACGCTGCCGGTCATGCGCTTGGCGGCCCGGAACTCGGCCAGCGCCTCGGAGTACTTCTGCGTGGCGTACGCGGCGAAGCCGGCAGCCTCACGCACGGCGGCCACCCGGGAGGCGAGCTTCAGCGCGATACGCGAGTAGGCGTACGCCTCCTCCGGGTCCTCGTCGAGCAGCCGGGCGACCATCACCAGGTTCTTGGCGACGTCGTCGGCGAGGGTCTTCGGCAGGCTCATCAGCTCCTGCCGCACGTCCTTGTCGATCTCCTGCCCGGTGACGTCGTCGGGGATGGGGAGCCGACGAATCGGCTCGCGGTCCCGGTCGCCCTGATACCCGCCACGGTCGCCACCGCGGTCATCGCGCTGCCCACCGCGATACCCACCACGGTCGCCGCCGCGGTCATCACGACGCTCGAAACCGCCACCGCCGGACCGGTCGTCGCGCCGGAAGCCGCCACCACGCTCGTCATCACGACGCGGCCCACGGTCGCGGTCGTCGCGTCCGCCCTGGTAGCCACCGCCGGCGGGACGGCCACCGCGGTCGTCATCACGACGGAAGCTCGGCCGGTCGTCACGACGCTCGAAGCCACCACCACTGGGACGCGCACCACGGTCATCACGCCGGCCCTGGTAACCACCACCGGAGGGACGCCCACCACGGTCGTCATCACGACGCGGCCCACGGTCATCACGCCCACCCTGGTAACCGCCCGAGGGACGACCACCACGGTCGTCACGTCCACCCTGGTAACCACCGCCGGAGGGGCGGCCACCACCCTGGTAGCCACCACCCGAAGGACGCCCACCACGGTCGTCGCGCCCGCCCTGGTAGCCACCACCGGAGGGGCGGCCGCCACGGTCGTCATCACGACGCGGCCCACGGTCATCACGCCCGCCCTGGTAACCGCCCGAGGGACGACCACCACGGTCATCACGTCCACCCTGGTAACCACCGCCGGAAGGACGGCCACCACCCTGGTAGCCACCACCCGAAGGACGCCCACCACGGTCGTCGCGCCCGCCCTGGTAACCACCGCCGGAGGGACGGCCACCGCGGTCGTCATCACGACGGAAGCTCGGCCGGTCGTCACGACGCTCGAAGCCACCACCACTGGGACGCGCACCACGGTCATCACGCCGACCCTGGTAACCACCACCGGAGGGACGCCCACCACGGTCGTCATCACGACGCGGCCCACGGTCATCACGCCCACCCTGGTAACCGCCCGAGGGACGACCACCACGATCGTCACGTCCACCCTGGTAGCCACCACCCGAAGGACGACCACCACGGTCGTCACGTCCGCCCTGGTAGCCACCACCCGAGGGACGACCACCACGGTCATCGCGTCCACCCTGGTAACCGCCACCCGAGGGACGACCACCACGGTTGTCGTCACGCTGACCACCGCGGTATCCACCACCCGTGCTCGGACGCCCACCACGGTCATCATCACGACGCGGGCCACTCGGCCGGTCATCGCGACGCCCATAACCGCCACCGCCACCGCTGCCACCGGCCGGCCGGCCGCCACGGTCATCACGGCGCGGGCCGCCGGACCCACGGTTGTCGCCGCCACGGAAACCGCCACCGCGGTTGTCGTCCCTGCGGAAGCTGGAGCCACCACGGTCACTGTCCCTGCGCGGCCCACGGTCGCGGTCGTCACGCCCGCGCGGCTCGCGCTCCGGACGATCGTCGGGGGAGTTGGTGGACATGGGTGGGGCTCCTGTCTTCGGGTACTGCAAGTCATTCTCGCGCAGTCGGCGATCCAACGCGCTTCGGAAAATAAAAAAGGACCTTTGGTCCCAGCGTGAACGCTGGGACCAAAGGTCCTTGAAAGATTGTTCGGCGGCGTCCTACTCTCCCACAGGGTCCCCCCTGCAGTACCATCGGCGCTGAAAGGCTTAGCTTCCGGGTTCGGAATGTAACCGGGCGTTT